>JBILXZ010000115.1:0-3611 GCA_044378015.1 Tagaea sp. | reverse complement strand
GGGCTCAACCCCGCCCGGAACAGCGCCTCGCACACATATATATTGCCGAGCCCGGCGACGTTGCGCTGGTCGAGCAAGGCTGACTTGAGCGGGCTCTTGGTGCGGGCGAGCGCTTTTTCGAGACGTGCCGCATCGAACGCCGCATCGAGCGGCTCGGGGCCAAGCCCGGCAAAGCGCTTGTCGGCGGCGAGGTCGGCCGTGTCGAGCGCATCGACCACGCCGAAGCGGCGCGGGTCGGTGAAGCGGATCGTCGCCCCCGCTTGCGTGACGAAATCGACATGGTCGTGGGGACCCGGCGGCGGCGCTTCGCGGGGAAGCAGCACGAGGCGTCCCGACATGCCCAGATGCACAAGCACGCTGGTGCCGCGATCGAGCGCCATCACGATCCATTTGGCGCGGCGTTCGACGCTCTGCACCACCGCCCCGGTCGTGCGCTGCGCGAAATCCGGGGCGATGGGCGTGCGGATGTCGGCGCGGCGCAAGACCACGCGCGCGAGGCGCTGCCCTTGCAGGTGCGGGCGCAGACCGCGCACCACGGTTTCGACTTCGGGCAGTTCGGGCATGGTTCGGACACCCTGCCCAACTGTTCTCCCAATTTCCAGTGCGGCTTGCTATGGTG
The DNA here is from genome assembly GCA_044378015.1 of Tagaea sp. Classification (GTDB taxonomy): domain Bacteria; phylum Pseudomonadota; class Alphaproteobacteria; order CACIAM-22H2; family CACIAM-22H2; genus Tagaea. The sequence continues at coordinate 2,992 of JBILXZ010000115.1, read as the reverse complement.
CGCCCCGCCAATGTCCCAAGCTTCTGACGAAACGACCCATTTCGGCTTCCGCGATGTGCCCAAGACCGCCAAAGCGGACTTGGTGCGCGAGGTCTTCGATTCCGTCGCCGGGCGCTACGATCTGATGAACGACGTCATGTCGCTGGGCGTGCACCGGCTTTGGAAACAGGCCTTCGTGCATCAGGTCGCCCCGCGCGTCGGCGAGAAATTCGTCGATCTTGCGGGCGGAACCGGCGACATCGCGTTCGCGCTTGGCGACGCCGGCGCCGATGTCGCGGTGTGCGACTACAACGCGCAGATGCTGCGCCAGGGCCGCAAACGCGCGGCCGACAAGGGCTTGACCGACGGGCCGCTGTGGATCGCGGGCGATGCGCAAGCGCTGCCTTTCGCGTCCGCCTCGTGCGACGCGATCACGATCGCGTTCGGCCTGCGCAACGTGACCGACCCCGCCAAAGCCTTGCGCGAAATCCGACGCGTGCTGAAACCGGGCGGGCGCTTCTTCTGTCTCGAGTTCAGCCAGGTCGCCGTCCCCGTGCTCGACCGGCTCTACGACGCATATTCCTTCAACGTGCTGCCGCGCTTGGGCCAGTGGATTGCCGGCGACGGCGACTCCTACCGCTATCTGGCCGAAAGCATCCGCCGCTTCCCGAGCCAGGACCGGCTCCTCGCGATGCTTGGCGAGGCCGGACTCGGCCGGACCGGCTTCCGCAATCTTTCGGGCGGCATTGCCGCCATCCATTGGGGCTGGCGCACCTGATGCTGGGCTTCAATCTGCCCGGCCGCTTGGTGCGCATCGCTCGGATCGCGCGCACGCTCGTCGCCTACGACGCGTTCGAAGCCTTGGGCCTGCCCGAACTTTCGCCGACGGCCGCACGCCTTGCCGCGCGGTTGCGGCGGCGCGGCCTGCCGCAGCGCCCGGGCCAACGCCTCGCGCTTGCCTTGGCCGAGCTCGGTCCCGGCTTCGTCAAGCTGGGGCAGGTGCTGTCCACGCGCGCCGATCTGGTGGGCGAAGCGGTCGCGGGCGATCTCACCGATCTGCAGGACCAGGTCGCGCCGTTCGCATTCGCCGAAATCGAAGCGACGCTCGAACGCGAGTTCGGCCGTCCGCTTGGCGAACTCTACGCCTCGATCGACCGCACCGCGATCGCCGCCGCCTCGATCGCCCAGGTGCATTTCGCCGTGGCATGCGACGGGCGCGAGGTCGCCGTCAAAGTGCTGCGCCCGGGCGTGGAGGCGGCATTCGCGCGCGACGTCGACCTGCTTGCATGGTTCGCGGCGCTCGCCGAGCGCTTCGCGCCGCGCCTGCGCCGCTTGAAGCCGCAAGCGGTGGTCGAGACGTTGGCGCAGACCGTGCGGCTCGAGATGGATCTGCGCCTGGAAGCGGCCGCGTGCGACGAGCTTGCGCAGAACTTCAAGGACGATCCGGAATTCCGCGTGCCCAAGGTCGATTGGACGCGCACGGCCAAGCGCGTGCTGACGACCGAACGCGTGATCGGCATTCCCATCGACGAGCGCGAAAAGCTGGTCGAGGCGGGCCACGATCCGCAGGAAATCGTCGCCAAGGCCGCGCGCGCCTTTTTCCGCCAGGTTTTCCGCGACGGCTATTTCCACGCCGACATGCATCCGGGCAACATGTTCGTGGCCGCCGACGGCGCTTTGGTCGCGGTCGATTTCGGCATCATGGGCCGCATCGACCGGCCGACGCGCATCGTGCTTGCCGACATGCTCGCGGGTTTCCTCAACCAGAACTACCGGCAGGTCGCCGAGGTGCATTTCCGCGCCGGCTTCGTGCCCGCCTCGCAGGATGTCGGCGCCTTCGCCCAGGCCGCCCGCGCCATCGCCGAGCCGATCCTGGGTCTGCCGCTCGAGCAGATTTCGCTCGCCCGCCTGCTCGCCCAGCTTTTCGAAGTGACCGAACAGTTCCAGATGGAAACGCAGCCGCAATTGCTGCTGCTGCAGAAAAGCATGCTGGTCTGCGAAGGCGTCGGACGGCGCCTCGATCCCCGCATCAACATGTGGACGCTCGCCCGGCCGTTGATCGAAGAATGGATGCTCGCCAATCGCGGGCCGTTGGCGCGCCTGGGCTTCGGCAGCGAAGCGCTGCTCGCGCGCCTGGAAGACCTGCCCGGTCTCGTCGCCAATCTCGACCGCGCGGCCGCCCAGATCGCAGGCGGCGGGGTGCGCCTGCACCCGGATACGCTGGCCGCGTTCGGCGCTGGACGCCAGGCGCCCCATTGGCCCTGGCTTGCGGCAGGAATTGTTGCAGGCGCGCTCGCAGTCTGGCTTTTCCATTGAGCGATTCCCTGTTGCACAGGGTGTAGTTTCTGGCTAGATTTACCCCCTCGCTTTTGGGTAAATCGGCATGCTGGTCGGCAAACGCATACTTCTGATTATCGGCGGCGGGATTGCCGCCTACAAATCGCTCGATCTCATTCGCCGTCTGCGCGAAGGCGGCGCTCTTGTGCGCTGCGTTCTCACGCCGGCAGCCAAGCAGTTCGTGACCCCGCTGTCGGTCGGCACGCTGTCGCACGATCGCGTTTACGACGATCTGTTCGACCTCACGGCCGAGCACGAGATCGGCCATATCCGCTTGGCGCGCGAGTGCGATCTGGTGCTGGTCGCCCCCGCCACCGCCGATCTTTTGGCCAAGATGGCGCTGGGCCTTGCCAACGATCTTGCCAGCACGGTTCTGCTCGCGACCGACCGGCCGATCTTTGCGGCCCCCGCCATGAACCATGTGATGTGGGCCAATGCCGCCACGCAAGAGAACGTCGCGAAGCTGGCCGCGCGCGGCGTCGCCATCCTCGGCCCCGATGCGGGCGAATTGGCAGAGGGCGAGACCGGCCTTGGCCGCATGCGCGAACCAGCCGCCCTTGCCGCCGCCATCGCGGCACGTCTGGCGGCCGATGCGCCGCTGGCGGGCAAGCGCGCGCTCGTCACCAGCGGCCCCACCTACGAACCCATCGATCCCGTGCGCTACATCGCCAACCGT
>JBILXZ010000025.1:0-51376 GCA_044378015.1 Tagaea sp. | reverse complement strand
ATCGCGGGTCTCACGCGCAAAGCCGTGAAGGCGATCCTCGTCGAGGGCCTCAAGAAGGTGCAGGTCACGCCGAAGAATCTCGAGAAATACGCGGGCGTTCGCAAGTTCCGCTGGGGCGAAATCGACGACGACGACATGGTCGGCCACGTCAACGGCTTGGCGTGGACGGAAGTGGGCGGCGAGGTGCTGTCGATCGAAGCCGTCATGTCGCCCGGCAAGGGCAAGATGACGATCACCGGCAAGCTCGGCAACGTGATGCAGGAATCGATCCAGGCCGCGCACGCCTATGTGCGCAGCCGGGCCGCGAGCCTCGGCATCAAGCCGCCGATGTTCGAGCGGCGCGACATCCACGTTCACGTGCCGGAAGGGGCGACGCCCAAAGACGGGCCGTCGGCCGGCGTCGGCATGGCGACCGCGATCGTGTCGGTGCTGACCGGTATTTCGGTGCGCCGCGACGTGGCGATGACGGGCGAGATCACGCTGCGCGGCCGCGTGCTGCCGATCGGCGGGCTCAAGGAAAAGCTGCTCGCCGCTCTGCATGCGGGCATCAAGACCGTGCTGATCCCGAAGGACAACGAAAAGGATCTGGCCGAGATACCCGATAACGCCAAGAAGGCGCTCGAGATCGTGCCGGTTTCGACGGTCGACGAAGTGTTGGCGCGCGCGTTGACGCGCGTTCCGCAGGCGATCGAGTGGATCGAGCCGGAAATCGAGAACGTTCCGGCCAAGAAGCAAGAAGGCGACGCGACCGGTCTCGTCACGCACTAGACGTTTCGCGCATGCGCAGGGGCCGCTGCTGGAGGCGAAAATCGCTTTCGGCGGCGGCCTTTCGCGTTTTTTTGTCAAGCTGGAAAAACTGTGGATACTCGCGCGCGCGCGATTGACGGCGCTGCGGCAAACACATAGAATCTCTGCTCCTCGCGCGCGCGTTGCGCGCAGCCCCGATCTATCCTTTCTGCGGAGTGCGCTTCGCCCGTGAACAAGCACGATCTCATTGCCGCAGTCGCGGCGAAAACCGAACTGTCGAAAGACCAGGCGGCGCAGGCGCTCGACGCGGCGCTCGAGACGATCGCGCGCCAGCTGCGCAAGGGCGAAGACGTCAAGCTGTTCGGCTTCGGCACTTTCTACGTGGCGCAGCGCAAAGCCAGCGCAGGGCGCAATCCGCGCACCGGCGAGACGATCAGGCTCGCGGCCAGCCGCTGCCCGAAATTCAAGGCTGGAAAATTCCTGCGCGATGGGCTGAATTGACGTCCTGCGTCGGGCGGTTAGCTCAGCGGTAGAGCGCCTCGTTTACACCGAGAATGTCGGGGGTTCGATCCCCTCACCGCCCACCACGATTTTTCGTCTTGCCCGCAAGGTTGCGCCATGAAGATCGACGGCACGCCCTATCGCACGATCTGGCCGGCGTCCGACGGCGCCGCCGTCGAGGTCATCGACCAGACGCAGTTGCCGCATCGTTTCGTCGTGCGGCGCTGGACCGATCTCGATGCGGCGGGCGATGCGATCAAGAACATGGTCGTGCGGGGCGCGCCGCTGATCGGCGCGGCCGCCGCCTACGGCGCAGCGCTCGGCATGCGCGCGGACCCTTCCGATCGCGGTCTGCAGCATGCCTACGACACGCTTGTAGCAACGCGGCCGACGGCGATCAATCTGCGTTGGGCGCTCGACCGCGTGCGCGCGGCACTCGCCACCTTAGAGCCGTCCGCGCGTGCGGCCGCCGCATGGCGGCTCGCTGCCGAAATCTGCGACGAGGACGTCGCGATCAACGAAGCGATCGGCCGCAACGGCCTTGCGGCCATTCGCGAGGCGGCCGCACGCAAAGCCGCAGCAGGCGGGAAGGGGCCCGTAAACATCCTCACCCATTGCAACGCGGGCTGGCTTGCGACGGTCGATTGGGGCACCGCGATAGCGCCCATCTACATGGCGCACGATGCCGGGATCGACGTCCATGTGTGGGTCGACGAGACGCGGCCGCGCAATCAGGGCGCTTCGCTCACGGCGTGGGAACTCGGCCGTCACGGCGTCGCGCACCATATCGTGGCGGACAATGCGGGCGGGCATCTGATGCAGCACGGGCTCGTCGATCTGTGCATCGTCGGCACCGACCGTGTCACCGCGCGCGGCGACGTGTGCAACAAGATCGGGACGTATCTCAAGGCGCTTGCCGCGCTCGACAACGGCGTGCCGTTCTACGTCGCCCTGCCGAGCCCGACGATCGACTGGACGGTTTCGGACGGGGTCAAGGAGATACCGATCGAACAGCGCAGCCCGCTCGAGGTCACGCGAATGGCAGGCCGGCTCGCCGACGGCAGCGTGGTCGAGATCGACATCGCCGCTCCCGGCAGCCCCGCGCGCAACGACGCTTTCGACGTTACCCCGGCACGGCTTGTCACGGGCCTGATTACCGAACGGGGGATTTGCGCCGCCAGCCCGGCTGGGCTTGCCGGGCTTTTCCCGGGCCAAGCCCCGCTAGTCGCTTGACGCGCGGTTTGCGGACCGTTACATACCGCAGACTTTCGAGCCAAGTCCTCGCGCGGGCGTAGCTCAGTTGGTTAGAGCGCCGGCCTGTCACGCCGGAGGCCGCGGGTTCAAGTCCCGTCGCTCGCGCCATTTGGCCGAAAGTCCCGAGATTATCCATGCGACGCTTGCCATTTCTGGATGGCAGGCGTTTTTTTGTTGCGACGCAGCAATTTGGCCCGCTGCAATTATAGCGGCGCGGTGGCCGGTTCTGTTAAAGTTCGAACTCGGGCTTCTTAAATCGTGGCAAAAATCGTCGCTTTGGCCTATAGGAGAAAGACTTATAGGATTCGAGCCAGGGGGTCTGGCGGACGGCGCCGGAATTTGGGGATCCAATGGACGCACATGCGGCATTGCTGCGCGAATATCTGCCGATTCTCATGTTCTTGGGATTGGCGATCGTGTTGTCGATTTTGATGGTTGCGGCGTCGCTGATCATCGCGCGCCAGAAACCCGATGCGGAAAAACTGTCGGCCTACGAATGCGGGTTCGAAGCTTTCGACGACGCGCGACGCAAGTTCGACGTCCGCTTCTATCTGGTCGCGATCCTCTTCATCATTTTCGACCTTGAAGTCGCGTTCCTGTTTCCGTGGGCGGTATCCCTGGGCGAGATCGGCATGTTCGGCTTCTGGTCGATGGTTGCGTTCTTGGGCGTGCTGACCATCGGCTTTGTCTACGAGTGGAAAAAGGGAGCTCTCGAATGGGAGTGATCGAGGCGCATGGCGCCGGGCCGTTGCCGCCCGGTCCTGCGCAGGATGCGCTGCTGAAGGCCGCCGTCGACGACATCCAGGAAAAAGGCTTCGTCGTGGCCCAGCTCGACAAGCTGGTCGGCTGGGCGCGTACGGGTTCGTTGTGGCCGATGACGTTCGGGCTCGCGTGCTGTGCTGTCGAGATGATGCATACGGCCGCAAGCCGCTACGATCTCGACCGTTTCGGCATGGTCTTCCGGCCGAGCCCGCGCCAGTCGGACGTGATGATCGTCGCAGGCACGCTCACCAACAAAATGGCGCCCGCTTTGCGCAAGGTCTACGACCAGATGGCCGAGCCGCGCTGGGTGCTTTCGATGGGCAGCTGCGCCAACGGCGGCGGCTACTACCATTACAGCTACGCCGTGGTGCGCGGCTGCGACCGCATCGTCCCGGTCGACATCTACGTGCCGGGCTGCCCGCCGACCGCCGAGGCGCTGCTCTACGGGATCATCCAGCTGCAGAAAAAGATCAAGCGCACCACCACGATCATGCGCTGAAGGGACAGACGGTTCGCAAAATGGCTGCGTATCTCGATCCATCGCTCGCCGCGCTCGGCGACAAGATCAAGGCCGATCTCGGCGCCGACATTTTGGCCGTCGAGATCGAAAAGGGCGAATTGTGCGCGACCGTCGCGCGCGGCGCGATCCTGCGCGTGCTCGCCCATCTGCGCGACGACGCGGACTGCAAGTTCGCCGCCCTCATGGATCTGTGCGGCGTCGACTGGCCCGATCGCGCCGAACGGTTCGACGTGGTCTACAATCTCCTCTCGATGCGCCACAACCGGCGCATCCGCGTGAAGCTGAGCACCGACGAAAACACGCCGGTCGAATCGGCCGTGGATCTGTTCCCGTCGGCGGGCTGGTTCGAGCGCGAGGCCTGGGACCTTTACGGTATCTATTTCGCCAACCATCCCGACCTGCGCCGACTGCTCACCGACTACGGCTTCGAAGGCCACCCGCTGCGCAAAGACTTTCCGCTCACGGGCTACGTCGAAGTGCGCTACGACGCGGCCGAGCAGCGCGTGGTCTACGAGCCGGTGAAGCTCACGCAGGATTTCCGCTCGTTCGATTTCCTGTCGCCGTGGGAAGGCCTCGGCTTGGCGCAGCTCGGCCAATTGCCGGGCGACGAAAAAGCGCAGTCGCCGGCGGCGCCCGCGTCGGCCCCCGCAGCTCCGGCAAAGGCGTAGAGGCCATGGCTGAACCCACAAGCGTGGCAGTTGCCGAGGAACAGACTCCCGGCCAAGTTCGCATCAAGAACTATTCGCTGAATTTCGGGCCGCAGCATCCGGCCGCGCACGGCGTGCTGCGCCTCGTGCTGGAACTCGACGGCGAAGTTATCGAGCGTGCCGATCCGCATATCGGGCTCCTGCATCGCGGCACCGAAAAACTGATCGAGTACAAGACCTATCTGCAGGCCGTGCCCTATTTCGACCGGCTCGACTACGTGTCGCCGATGAACCAGGAGCACGCCTATGCGCTGGCGGTCGAAAAGCTGCTCGGCATCGAGGCACCGCCGCGCGCGCAGTATATCCGCGTGCTCTACGCCGAGATCGGCCGCATCCTCAACCACATCCTGAACGTGACGACGTTCGCGCTCGATGTCGGCGCCATGACGCCGCTGCTTTGGGGTTTCGAAGAGCGCGAAACGCTGATGGAGTTCTACGAGCGCGTTTGCGGGGCCCGCCTGCATGCGGCCTATTTCCGGCCGGGCGGCGTGAGCCAGGATCTGCCGCCGGGTCTGGCGGAAGACATGCTCAAATTCGTGGCGCACTTTCCGAAGGTGCTCGACGACATCGAAAGCCTGCTCACCGAAAACCGCATCTTCAAGCAGCGCACGGTCGACATCGGCGTGGTGTCGAAGGGCGACGCGTTGGCCTGGGGCTTTTCGGGGCCGATGGTGCGCGGCTCGGGCATCCCTTGGGATCTGCGCAAGGCGCAGCCCTACGACGCCTACGAGGCGATGGAATTCGACGTCCCGATCGGCAAGAACGGCGATTGCTACGACCGTTATCTCGTGCGCATGGACGAGATGCGCCAGTCGCTGCGCATCATGAAGCAGGCGATCGAGAAGATGCCGGGCGGGCCGGTCAAAACCGACGACCGCAAGGTCGCCCCGCCGCCGCGCGCCGACATGAAGCGCTCGATGGAGGCGCTGATCCACCATTTCAAGCTCTACACCGAAGGCTACAGGGTGCCGGCGGGCGAGACATACACGGCCGTCGAAGCGCCCAAGGGCGAGTTCGGCGTCTATCTGGTTTCCGACGGCACGAACCGGCCTTACCGCTGCAAGATCCGGGCACCGGGTTTCGCGTTCCTGCAGGCGATGGATTTCCTCGCCAAGGGCCACATGCTGGCCGACGTCGTGGCGATTATCGGATCGCTCGACATTGTTTTCGGAGAGATCGACCGATGAGTGGCGGCACTGCCCACGCCGAACAGCCTGCGACCTTCGCTTTCAGCCCCGAAAATCTCGCTTGGGCGCAGAAGGTCATCGCCAAATATCCGCCGGGCCGCCAGGCGAGTGCGGTCCTGCCGCTGCTCGACCGCGCCCAGCGCCAGCATCGCAATTGGCTGCCGCGCGCGGCCATGGACTACGTGGCGGGTCTGCTCGACATGGCGCCGATCCGCGTCTACGAGGTCGCGACCTTCTATTCGATGTTCAACCTCGCGCCCGTCGGCGAATGGTTCCTGCAGGTCTGCACGACCACGCCGTGTTGGCTGCGCGGGTCGGACGAGGTTCTGGCGGCGTGCGAGCGCAAGCTCCACGTGAAGGCGACGGGCGACGCGAGTTTCCTCCATTCGCCCGACGGCAAATTCACGGTGCGCGAGGTCGAGTGCCTGGGCGCTTGCGTCAACGCGCCGGTCATCCAGGTCAACGACGATTTCTACGAAGATATCGACGGCGCTTCGACCGAAAAACTGATCGACGCTTTGGCGGCCGGCAATCCGCCGCCGAAGGGTCCCGCGAACGGCCGTCAAGTGTCGATGCCGGCGGGCGGGCGTACGAGCCTGTTCCCGGTCCCTGCAAGCGGAGCCGAATGATGCTTCAGGACAAAGACCGCATTTTCACCAATCTCTACGCCGACGGCGACTGGGGCCTCGAAGGCGCCCGCAAGCGCGGCGACTGGGACGGCACCAAAGACATTCTCCTCAAGGGCCGCGACTGGATCATCAAGGAGATCCAGGATTCGGGCCTTCGCGGGCGCGGCGGGGCAGGGTTCCCGACCGGCATGAAATGGTCGTTCATGCCCAAGAAGTCCGACGGTCGGCCGCATTATCTGGTGGTGAACGCCGACGAGTCCGAGCCGGGGACCTGCAAGGACCGCGAGATCCTCCGCCACGATCCGCACAAGCTCGTCGAAGGCTGCCTGATCGCCGGATTCGCGATGGGGGCCAACGCCGCCTACATCTATGTGCGCGGCGAGTTCTACAACGAATCGTCGAATCTCGAGATCGCGGTGCAGCAGGCCTATGCCGCTGGGCTGCTCGGGCCGGACGCCTGCGGCTCGGGCTGGCCGTTCGATGTCTATGTGCATCGCGGGGCCGGAGCCTACATCTGCGGCGAGGAAACCGCGCTCATCGAATCGCTCGAAGGCAAAAAGGGCCAGCCCCGCCTGAAGCCGCCTTTCCCGGCCGGCGTCGGCCTCTACGGCTGCCCCACCACCGTCAACAACGTCGAATCGATTGCGGTTGCGCCGACGATCATCCGGCGCGGGGCCGCGTGGTTCGCAGGCATCGGGCGGCCCAAGAATTCGGGCACCAAGCTTTTCTGCATATCGGGCCACGTCAACAAGCCCTGTACGGTCGAAGAGGCGATGAGCATTCCGCTCAAGGAACTCATCGAAAAGCATTGCGGCGGCGTTCGCGGCGGCTGGGACAATCTGCTCGGCATCATTCCCGGCGGAGCGTCGGTGCCCGTGCTGCCAAAATCGATTTGCGACACGGTGCTGATGGATTTTGATGCGCTTCGCGAGGTCCGTTCGGGCCTGGGTACGGCCGCCGTCATCGTCATGGACAAGTCGACCGACATCGTGAAGGCGATCGCGCGCTTGTCGCGTTTCTACATGCACGAAAGCTGCGGCCAGTGCACGCCGTGTCGCGAAGGCACGGGCTGGCTCTTCCGCGTGATGCAGCGCATGGTCAAGGGCGAGGCCGAGCCCAAGGAAATCGACATGCTCGAAGAAGTCACGCGCCAGATCGAGGGCCACACGATCTGCGCGCTGGGCGACGCGGCGGCGTGGCCCGTTCAGGGCCTCATCCGCCATTTCCGCCCCGAGATGGAAATGCGCATCCAGCGCTACAAAGCCTCGCGGCAGCAGCCGCGCGCGGCGGCCGAGTAAAAGGGACGAAACCGAGCATGCCGAAACTCACCATCGACGGCGAAGCGATCGACGTCCCGGCCGGAATCACGGTCCTGCAGGCGTGCGAGATCGCCGGCAAGGAAGTGCCGCGCTTCTGCTACCACGAGCGCCTGTCGGTCGCGGGCAATTGCCGCATGTGCCTGGTCGAGATGGAGAAGAGCCCCAAGCCCGTCGCGTCCTGCGCGATGCCGGTGGCCGAAGGCCAGGTCATCAAGACCGACACGCCGCTCGTCAAGAAGGCGCGCAACGGCGTGATGGAGTTCCTGCTCATCAACCATCCGCTCGACTGCCCGATCTGCGACCAGGGCGGCGAATGCGATCTGCAGGACCAGGCCATGGCCTACGGCATGGACCGCGGACGCTATCTCGAAAACAAGCGCGCCGTGCCCGACAAGGAAATCGGCCCGCTCGTCAAAACCATCATGACGCGCTGCATCCACTGCACGCGTTGCGTTCGCTTCTCGACCGAAGTCGCCGGCACCGAGGAGCTGGGCGCGGTGTTCCGCGGCGAACATATGGAAATCGACACCTACATCGAGAAGGCGCTGTCGAGCGAGCTCTCGGGCAACATTGTCGATCTTTGCCCGGTGGGTGCGCTCACCTCGAAGCCCTACGCATTCAACGCGCGCCCGTGGGAGCTGCGCAAGACCGAGACGATCGACGCGTTCGACGCTTTGGGCGCGAGCATTCGCGTCGATGCGCGCGGACCCGAAGTGCTGCGCGTGCTGCCGCGTCTCAACGAAGGCACCAACGAAGAATGGATCGGCGACAAGACACGGCACGCGATCGACGGCTTGCGCCGCCAGCGCCTCGACCGGCCTTATGTGCGCAAAGACGGCAAGCTGCAGCCCGCAAGCTGGGCCGAGGCGCTCGCCGCCGTCGCCGCTAAGATCAAAACAACCGCGCCCGCCAAGATCGCGGCGATCGCGGGCGACATGGCCGACTGCGAGGCGATGGCTGCTCTCAAGGATCTGATGGCCGGCCTCGGCAGCCCCAATCTCGATTGCCGCCAAGACGGCGCCAAGCTCGATCCCTCGCAGCGTGCGGGCTGGCTTTTCAACTCGACCGTCGCGGGCATCGAAGCAGCCGACGCCATCCTGCTGATCGGGACCAACCCGCGCTGGGAAAGCCCCGTGCTCAATGCGCGCATCCGCAAGCGCTACCGCGCCGGCGGGGTCAAGATCGCGGCGATCGGGCCGCAGCTCGATCTTACCTACAAATACGAGTATTTGGGTGCCGGCCCGTCGAGCTTGGGCGATCTGATCGCAGGGAAGATATCGTTCGCCGAAACCCTGAGGTCCGCCAAGAAGCCGATGCTGATTTTGGGCCAGGGTGCCCTTGCGCGCGCCGACGGCGCTTCCGTGCTGGCACTCGCGCGCAAGCTTGCCGACGAATTCGGCTTGGTGGTCGACGGCTGGAACGGTTTCAACGTGCTGCACACGGCCGCCGCGCGCGTCGGCGGGCTCGAACTCGGCTTCGTGCCGCAGGCTTTCGGGCGCGACGTGGGGGGCATTCTCGAAGGGTCTTCGAACGGCGACATCGAATTCGTGTATCTGCTGGGTGCGGACGAAATCGACACGAGCCGCCTCGGCAAGGCATTCGTCGTGTATCAGGGCCACCACGGCGATGCGGGTGCCGCACGCGCCGACGTGATCCTGCCCGGTTCGGCCTTCACCGAAAAGAATGCGACCTACGTGAACACGGAAGGCCGCGTGCAGCATGCGCGGCTTGCAGTGTTCCCGCCGGGCGAAGCGAAGGAAGACTGGAAGATCCTGCGCGCGCTTTCCGAACAGGTCGGCAAGAAACTGCCTTACGACACGCTGGCGCAGGTTCGCGCACGGCTCGAGGCGATCTCGCCCGTATTCGCGACGCACGACGTGCCGCAGCCGGGGACATGGGGCGCTTTCGGCAAGGATGGGCCGGTCGACAATGCCGCCTTCGTGTCGCCGATCGCCAACTACTACATGACCGATCCGATCAGCCGCGTGTCGGAGACGATGGCGGCCTGCACGCGGACCTATCTCGATGCCCGCGCGGGCAGGACCGGCACACATGGCTGAGAGCACCTATCTGAGCATGGCGCTGACAGGTGCCTTGATCCTGGGCCAGATCCTGCTGGTCACGGTGCCGCTGCTGCTCGCGGTCGCGATGCTCACCTACGCCGAGCGCAAGGTCATCGGCGCGATCCAGCTGCGCAAGGGACCCAACGTCGTGGGTCCGTTCGGCCTGTTCCAGCCCTTCGCCGACGCGCTGAAATTGCTGACCAAGGAAACCATCGTTCCGACCGGCGCCAACCGCATCGTGTTCATGATGGCGCCGATGCTCACGCTGCTGCTGAGCCTTGTCGCATGGGCCGTGATCCCGTTCGACGCAGGCTGGGTCATCGCCGACATCAATGTCGGTATCCTCTATCTGTTCGCGATCTCCTCGCTCGGCGTCTACGGCATCATCATGGCGGGATGGGCGTCGAATTCGAAATACGCGTTCCTCGGCGCCATGCGCTCGGCGGCGCAGATGGTGTCCTACGAGGTCTCGATCGGCTTCGTGATCATCACCGTGCTGCTGTGCGTGGGCTCGCTGAACCTGTCGGACATCGTGAACGCGCAGAAGAACATGTGGTTCTTCATTCCGCTCTTCCCGATGTTCGTGATTTTCTTCGTCTCGGCCTTGGCCGAAACGAACCGCTCGCCCTTCGACCTGCCGGAAGGCGAGTCCGAAATCGTCGCGGGCTATTTCGTCGAGTATTCCTCGATGAGCTTCGCCATGTTTTTCCTCGGCGAATACGCGGCGATGATTCTGATGAGCGGCATGACGTCGATCCTGTTCCTGGGCGGCTGGCTGCCGCCCTTCGACATCGCCCCCTTCAATTGGATTCCGGGCATCGTGTGGTTCGCGCTCAAGACCGCCTTGTGCCTGTTCGTGTTCCTGTGGGTGCGCGCGACGATGCCGCGCTACCGCTACGACCAGCTCATGCGCCTGGGCTGGAAGATCTTTCTGCCGTTTTCGCTGTTCTGGGTCGTGGCCACAGCTGGCGTGCTGATGGCGACGGGCTGGATCCCGCGCTGAGAGGAAATGGACCGATGGCCGGCAATCTGAACCAAGGTGCGAAGGCGCTGCTGCTGTCCGAGCTCGTCTCGGGCATGGCGCTCACCTTGAAGTATTTCTTCAAGCCGAAGGTCACGCTGAACTACCCCTACGAAAAGGGGCCGATCAGCCCGCGCTTCCGCGGCGAGCACGCGCTGCGCCGCTACGCGAGCGGGGAAGAGCGCTGCATCGCGTGCAAGCTCTGCGAAGCGGTATGCCCGGCCCAGGCGATAACGATCGAGGCCGAACCGCGTGCCGACGGCAGCCGGCGCACCACGCGCTACGACATCGACATGACTAAGTGCATCTATTGCGGCTTCTGCCAGGAGGCCTGCCCGGTCGACGCGATCGTCGAAGGCCCGAATTTCGAATTCTCGACCGAGACGCGCGAAGAGCTCATGTACAACAAGGACAAGCTGCTCTCGAACGGCGACCGTTGGGAAACCGAAATCGCGCACAGCCTTGCCGCCGACGCGCCCTACCGCTGAGTCCGGAGACGCATAAGCCCCATGCTTGCCGCCATCGTCTTCTACGTCTTCGCCGCGATCCTGGTCGCGTCCGCCGCAATGGTCATCGTGGCGCGCAATCCCGTGCACTCGGTGCTGTTCTTGATTCTCTGCTTCTTCAACGCGGCGGGCCTGTTCGTGCTGATGGGCGCGGAGTTCCTGGCGATGATCCTGGTCGTCGTCTACGTGGGCGCGGTCGCGGTGCTGTTCCTGTTCGTCGTGATGATGCTCGACGTCGATTTCGTGAAGCTGCGCGAAGGCTTCGCGCGCTATCTGCCGGTGGGAGCCGCTGTGGGGCTCGTGCTCGCGGCCGAACTCGTGTTCGTGCTGGCACCCTGGGCCTTTTCGGCGTCCGTGCCCGAGGCGATTTCGATGCCGATCCCGGATCCGGGCGAGATCCACAACACGAAGGCGCTCGGCCTCGTGCTCTACACCGACTACGCCTATCTTTTCCAGGCGTCGGGCCTCGTGCTGCTCGTGGCGATGGTGGGGGCGATCGTGCTCACCTTGCGCGAGCGCGAAGGCGTGAAGCGCCAGTCGATCGCGCGCCAGGTCGCGCGTACCCGCGCCGAGGGTGTGGAAACCGTGTCGGTCAAATCGCGCGAGGGGGTCGACGTCTGATGGAAATCGGTTTGGGCCACTATCTGACCGTCGCGGCGATTCTGTTCACGCTCGGCATATTCGGCATCTTTCTCAACCGCAAGAACGTCATCGTTATCTTGATGTCGGTCGAACTGATGCTGCTGGCCGTGAACATCAACCTCGTCGCGTTTTCGACGCATTTGGGCGACCTCGTAGGCCAGGTTTTCGCGTTGTTCGTGCTGACGGTCGCGGCCGCCGAGGCCGCCATCGGTCTTGCGATCCTCGTCGTGTATTTCCGCAATCGCGGCACGATCGAGGTCGAAGACATCAACATGATGAAGGGTTGAGGGGGAAGAGCCCGCCATGTACGCCGCCGCCATCTTCCTGCCGCTGATCGGGTTCGTGCTCGGGAGCCTCGCGCTCCTGTCGTCGTTTCCGCCCGCAACCCGCGACCGCGTTGCGCAGATCGCCACTTCGGCCTGCGTGTGCCTGGCCGCTTTGTTCTCGCTCGTCATTTTCTACCAGGTCGGCATCAAAGGCGAGGCGCGCACGGTCGAGCTGTTCACCTGGATCGAATCGGGCGCGTTCGTGGCCAACTGGGCGCTGAAGTTCGACGCGCTGTCGGCGACGATGCTGTGCGTCGTCACGATCGTCTCGTCGATGGTGCATGTCTATTCGATCGGCTACATGTCGGAAGACAAGTCGATCCCGCGCTTCATGTCGTACCTTTCGCTGTTCACCTTCTTCATGCTGATGCTGGTGACGGCCGATAATTTTATCCAGATGTTCTTCGGCTGGGAGGGCGTCGGCCTCGCGTCGTACCTGCTGATCGGCTTCTGGTACGAGAAGGACAGCGCCAACGAAGCCTCGATCAAGGCGTTCCTCGTGAACCGCGTCGGCGATTTCGGCTTCGCGCTGGGCATCTTCGGCGTGTTCCTGATGTTCGGCTCGGTGCAGTTCGCCGACGTCTTCGCCGCCGCCCCGCAGATGGTCGGCAAAACGATCCAGTTCCTGTCGTGGGAGTTCGACGCGCTGACCGCCCTGTGCCTGCTGCTGTTCGTGGGCGCCTGCGGCAAGTCGGCACAGCTCTTCCTGCACACGTGGCTGCCGGACGCGATGGAAGGTCCCACGCCCGTCTCGGCGCTGATCCACGCCGCGACGATGGTGACGGCGGGCGTGTTCATGGTCTGCCGCCTGTCGCCGATGTTCGAATATGCGCCCACGGCTTTGGCCGTCGTTACGGTCGTCGGCGCTTCGACAGCTCTTTTCGCCGCTTCGGTCGGGCTCGTGCAGAACGACATCAAGCGCGTGATCGCCTATTCGACCTGCTCGCAGCTCGGCTACATGTTCTTCGCGGCAGGCGTTTCGGCCTATCCGGCCGCGATGTTCCACCTCACCACGCACGCTTTTTTCAAGGCGCTGCTGTTCTTGGGCGCAGGCTCCGTGATCCATGCGCTGCACCACGAGCAGGACATGCGCAAGATGGGCGGCAACGTCCACACCAAGATCAAGACGACGTACATACTGATGTGGATCGGCTCGCTGGCACTGGCCGGCATGGGCATTCCGGGCGTCGGCGGGTTCGCGGGCTTCTACTCCAAAGACATCATCATGGAGAGCGCTTGGGCCGTCGAAACCGGCGTGGGGCGCTACGCGTTCTGGCTCGGCATTGCGGCGGCGACGATGACCGCGTTCTATTCGTGGCGCCTCATTTTCATGACCTTCCATCGCGCGCCGTCGACCGACCACCACGCGACCGACCACGCGCATGAGAGCCCGACCGTGATGCTCGTCCCGCTCTATGTGCTGGCTTTCGGTGCCTTGTTCTCGGGCGTGGCGCTGGCCCCCCTGTTCGTGGGCGACAGCCACAACGCCTTCTGGGGCTCGGCGATCCTTTCGCTGCACGACACGGTCGAGCACGCGCACCACGCGCCGCATTGGATTCCGCCGCTTCTCGTGGCAGTGGGGCTGGGCGGCATCGGGCTCGCCTACGGCTTCTACATCCGCGATCCCAGCCTGCCGCGGCGTCTGGCTGCGGAATTCCGGGGCTTCTACCTGTTCCTGCTGAACAAGTGGTATTTCGACGAGCTCTACGATCGCCTGTTCGTGCGGCCCTCTTTTGCGATCGGCCGCTTCTTCTGGAAGCAGGGCGACGGGCAGGTCATCGACCGCGGCGGCCCGGATGCGCTGGCGGCCGGCACGCTGCGGCTGGCGCAGCGCGCGAGCCTTTTGCAGACCGGCTATCTCTACCACTACGCCTTCGCGATGCTGATCGGCATCGTGCTCCTTGCCACCTGGTACGTGCTGCGCGCGGGCCACTGAGAGACCCATGACCGACTGGCCGATCCTTTCCCTCGTGACGTTCCTGCCGCTGGCGGGCGCCGTCTTCATTCTGGCCGTGAACGGCGACGAAGCGAGCGTGGCGCGCAACGCGCGCTGGGCGGCGCTGTGGACCTCGCTGGCCGTGTTCGTCGTATCGCTGCCCTTGTGGTTCGCGTTCGACAGCGGCAATGCGGGCTTCCAGTTCGTCGAACGCAGCGTCTGGATCCCGGGCTACGGGATCGGCTACCACATGGGCGTGGACGGCATCTCGGCGCCGTTCATTCTGCTTTCGACCTTCCTCACGCCCTTGTGCATTCTCGCGAGCTGGCACGTCCAGACGCGCGTGCGGGAATACATGGTGGCGTTCCTCGTGCTCGAGACCTTCATGGTCGGCACGTTCGCCTCCCTCGACCTGCTGCTTTTTTACGTGTTCTTCGAAGCTGTTCTGATCCCGATGTTCCTCATCATCGGCGTGTGGGGCGGCAAAAGGCGCGTCTACGCGGCGTTCAAATTCTTCCTCTACACGCTGGCGGGTTCGGTGCTGATGCTGGTCGCGATGCTCGCGATCTACTGGCAGACCGAGACCACCAACATCGTCGATCTGCTCGAGTACGATTTCCCCGCGCCGATGCAGACCTGGCTGTGGCTCGCCTTTTTCGCGTCCTTCGCGGTCAAGGTGCCGATGTGGCCCGTGCATACGTGGCTGCCCGACGCGCACGTCGAGGCCCCGACGGCGGGCTCCGTGATCCTCGCGGGCGTGTTGCTGAAGATGGGCGGCTACGGCCTGATCCGCTTCTCGGTCCCGATGTTCCCGGCGGCAAGCGAGCTTTTCACGCCGCTCGTGTTCACGCTGTCGATCGTCGCCGTGATCTACACCTCGCTCGTGGCGCTGGTGCAGGAAGACATCAAGAAGCTCATCGCCTACTCGTCGGTCGCGCACATGGGTTTCGTGACTCTCGGCATCTTCGCGGGAACCCGCCAGGGCGTCGAAGGCGCCATGTTCCAGATGATCTCCCACGGCGTCGTTTCGGGCGCCTTGTTCCTGTGCGTGGGCGTGATCTACGACCGGCTGCACACCCGCGAGATCGCGCGCTACGGCGGGCTCGTGCATCGCATGCCGGCATACGCGACCGTCTTCATGGTCTTCACGATGGCCTCGGTCGGCCTGCCCGGCACGTCGGGGTTCGTGGGCGAATTTCTGGTGCTGACGGGCACGTTTCAGGCTTCGACCTGGGCAGCGGCCCTTGCTTCGACGGGCGTGATCCTCGGCGCCGCCTACATGCTCTATCTCTATCGCCGCGTGATCTTCGGCAAGCTCGTGCACGCCGATCTGCAGACGATGCCCGATCTTTCTTTGCGCGAAAAACTCATATTCGCCCCCTTGATCGTCGGCACGTTGTGGCTCGGCATCCAGCCCCAGCCGGTGCTGAACATGCTCGGGCCGTCGGTGCAGAACATCGTCGACCGCTACGAGGTGGCGCGCGAACAGGGCCGCATCAACAGCCACGACCAAGCGGCGGAGCAGCGCCAATGACCGATCTCTATTTCTCCGCCGCCCTGCCGGAATTGCTGCTCGCCTTCTCGGGGCTTGGCTTGCTGATGCTCGGCGTGTTCGCAGGCCCGGGGTCCGCGCGGCTCGTGTCCTGGCTCGCGGTCGGCGTGCTTTTGGCCGCAAGCGTGCTGGCGCTCACACCGGAAGCGAGCCGCACGACGGCGTTTTCGGGGCTCTTCGTGGCCGATCCTTTCGCGAGCTTCGCCAAGGTGCTCGCCTTCCTCGCCACGGCCGCGACGATCGTGATGGGGCTCGAATTCAACCGGCGCGAAGGTTTCGACCGGTTCGAATATCCCGTGCTGATGCTTTTCGCGGCCCTCGGCATGTCCATGATGGTGTCGGCGAACGACCTCATGTCCCTCTATATGGGCCTCGAACTGCAGAGCCTTTCGCTCTACGTTTTGGCCGCGTTCCGGCGCGACAGCGTCAAGGCGACGGAAGCGGGGCTCAAATACTTCGTGCTCGGCGCTCTGTCGTCGGGCCTCTATCTCTACGGCGCCTCGCTGATCTACGGTTTCTCGGGCACCACGAATTTCGAGACGTTGGCCGCTTCGATGATCGACCAAGCCGGGGCCGTGCCGCTCGGCGCCATGTTCGGCATCGTGTTCGTGTCGGCCGCGTTGGCCTTCAAGATTTCGGCGGCCCCGTTCCACATGTGGACGCCGGACGTTTACGAGGGCGCGCCCACGCCCGTGACGGCATTTTTCGCGGCCGCTCCGAAGATCGCGGCGATCGCGCTGTTCGCGCGCGTGCTGGTCGAACCATTCGGCCCGCTTGCGAAGGACTGGCAGCAGATCATCGTCTTCATCGCGATCGCCTCGATGCTTATCGGCGCCTTCGCGGCGATAGCGCAGAGCAACATCAAGCGCCTGATGGCCTACAGCTCGATCGGCCATATCGGCTACGCGCTGGTGGGCCTGTCGGCGGGCGACGAAACGGGCGTGCGCGGCGTGCTCGTGTACATGGCGATCTACGTGGCCATGAATCTCACGGCATTCGCGGCCATCCTGTGCATGAAGCGCGACGGCAAGATGGTCGAGACCATTTCCGACCTCGCAGGCCTTGCGCGCACCCAGCCGCTGGTGGCCGCCGCCCTCGCGATCGCGATGTTCTCGATGGCCGGCATTCCGCCTTTGGCCGGATTCTTCGGCAAGCTCTACGTCTTCTTGGCCGCCGTTTCGGCCGGGCTCTACGCGCTGGCGGTGATCGGCGTGCTCGCATCGGTCGTCAGCGCCTACTACTATCTGCGCATCGTGAAGATCATGTATTTCGACGCGCCCGTCGGCGCCGGATTCGACCGGGGCCTCGATGCGGGGCCTGCGGCGGTGCTCGGCGCGGGGGCTGCCTTCACGCTGCTGTTCTTCGCGTGGCCGGCACCGCTCGTCGGCGCGGCGTCGGTTGCGGCCGCCGCCTTGTTCGGCGGATGAGCGAAGCCCAAGCTGCGTCTTTGCGGCCCCCGGCGCTGCCGCCGGCCTATCGCCTGATCGCCCTCGAAAGCGTTGGATCGACCAACGATGCCGCACGCGTTTTGGCTGCCGAAGGCGCCGAGGACGGCACGCTCGTGTGGGCGCGCGAGCAGACCGCCGGGCGCGGCCGTCAGGGCCGCGACTGGACCTCGCCGCCCGGCAATCTCTACTGTTCGCTCGTGCTCCGGCCCGATTGCCCGACACGCGAGGCGGTCCAGCTCGCTTTCGTGGCGGCTTTGGGCGTGGCCGGCATGGTCGGCAGCCATGTGCCCCCGCTCGTCCCTTTGCGCTTCAAATGGCCGAACGACGTGCTGCTGGGCAAAGGCAAGATCGGCGGCATCCTGATGGAGGCCGAAGGGAACGGCGACCGGCTCGACTGGATGGTGCTGGGCGTGGGCGTGAATCTCGCCTCGCACCCCGACCAGACGCGCTATCCCGCGACCGACATCCGCGCCGAGACCGACACGAAGGTCTCTGCCGAAGAAGCGCTTGTTGGATTCTCGCGCCATTTCCTCGCCTGGACCAATCGCTGGCTCGAAGACGGTTTCGCGCCCATCCGCGAAGCGTGGCTTGCGCGCGCCGCCTTCAAAGGCGAGACGATCGACGTGCGTTTGCCGAACGAAACCCTGACGGGCCGCTTCGCCGATATCGACGCGAGCGGCGCGCTCGTGCTCGAAACGCCGCAGGGCGTGCGCTGCGTGACGGCGGGCGACGTGCATCTGGCGGGAGCCTGACGCGATGCTGCTGGTCGTGAACTCCAACAACACCAACACCGTGTTCGGCGCCTTCGAGGGGCAGACGAAGCGCGCCTCGTGGCGCATTTCGACCGACCCCAAGCGCACGGCCGACGAGTACGCGGTGTGGCTCACGCATCTGATGGCGCTCGAAGGCATGGCGCTTTCGCAGATCGCGGGCGTGGTCGTGTCGAACGTGGTGCCGCAGGCCATGTTCAATTTGCGCGATTTCTGCCGCCGCTACGCCAAGGCCGATCCGGTCGTGGTCGGCGAGCCGGGCGTACGCTACGGCATCGAGGTCAAGATCGACCGCCCGGAAGAGGCGGGGGCCGACCGCATCGCCAACGCGGTGGGTGCCCGCACGCGCTACCGCATGCCCGGCGTGGTGGTCGATCTGGGCACGGCCACCACGTTCGACGTTCTCGACCGAGACGGGAACTACTGCGGCGGAACAATCAGTCCGGGCATCAATCTCGCCTTCGAAGCGCTCTACATGGGGGCCGCGAAGCTGCCCCGCATCGAGATCCGCAGGCCCGCCAAGACCATCGGCACCTCGACCGTGGGCGCCATGCAGTCCGGCATTTTCTGGGGTTATGTCGGCCTCATCGAAGGGCTCGGTCTGCGCATTGAGGAGGAGCTTGGCCTCAAGCCGACTTTCATCGGCACCGGCGGCCTCATCTCGATCGTGGCCGAGCACACCAGGCTCATCCAGCATGTCGATCCCGATCTCACGCTCAAGGGCCTCGTCGACATCTACGCGATGAACCGCAATACATGAGCGGCGATCCGGGCCTCTATTTCCTGCCGCTCGGCGGATCGGGCGAGATCGGGATGAATCTCAATCTCTACCGCTACCGCGGCAAGTGGCTGATGGTCGACCTCGGCGTGACCTTCGGCGAAGGCAGCGGCAGCGGCGTCGACGTCATCATGCCCGACCCCAGCTTCATCGCCGAACGGCGCGAGGACCTTCTTGGCCTCGTGCTCACGCACGCGCACGAAGACCATCTTGGGGCCGTGCAGTATCTGTGGCCCTTGCTGCGCTGCCCGATCTACGCGACCGGCTTCACGGCCTCGTTCCTCAAGCGCAAGCTGCTCGAGACCGATTTCGCCCGCGACGTGCCGATCCACACGCTCGAGCAAGGCGCGCGCTTTCGCCTCGGCGATTTCGACATCGAGTATATCCACATCACCCATTCGATTCCGGAGCCCAATGCGCTCGCGATCCGCACGCCGGCCGGCACCATCCTGCACACCGGCGACTGGAAGCTCGACGACATGCCGATGCTCGGGCCCGCGACCGACGAAGCCGCCTTCCGGCGCGTGGGCGACGAAGGGGTGCTCGCCCTCGTCGGCGATTCGACGAACGCCATCAAGGACGGCACTTCGGGTTCGGAAGGGAGCGTCGCGGTCGAGCTCGAAAAGCTGATCGCGCAGGCGCCGAACCGCGTTGCGGTGGCGTGCTTCGCTTCCAACGTCGCGCGCGTCGAAAGCGTCGCGCGCGCCGCCAAGAAAGCGGGCCGCGAATGCGCGCTCGTGGGCCGCTCGCTGTGGCGCATCTGCGAGGCGGCGCGCGAGAACGGCTACATGCGCGACCTGCCGCCTTTCCTCACCGAAAGCGACGCGGGCTACGTGCCGCGCGAGCGCATCGTGATGCTGTGCACGGGCTCGCAAGGCGAGCCGCGCGCGGCGCTTTCGCGCATCGCCGAGGACCAGCATCCGCACGTGGTGCTGGAAGAGGGCGACTGGGCCCTGTTCTCCTCGCGCACCATTCCGGGCAACGAGAAGCCGGTCGGCCAGCTGCAGAACCGGCTGATGCGCCTCGGCGTCAAAGTCGTCACCGACCAGGATGCGCCGATCCACGTTTCCGGCCATCCGTGCCGCGACGAGCTGGCGGCGATGTACCAGTGGATCCGTCCGCGCGTCGCCATTCCCGTGCATGGCGAAGCTTTGCACATGCGCGCGCACGCGGCCCTGGCGCGCGATTGCCAGGTGCCCTACGCGCTGGTGCCCGAGAACGGCCAGATCATCCGGCTCGATGCGCCCGGCGGCCCGGTCGTGGCCGAGCATGTGCAGGCCGGGCGCTGGGGCGTGGACGGCGACCGGTTGCTGCCGATGGACGGCGCCATCGTGCGCGGCCGCGCCAAGCTTTTGTGGAACGGGGCCGTCGTTGCGACCGTCGTCGTCGATCGGCGCGGACGGTTGATGAGCGAACCGCGCATTTCGGCGCCGGGCCTGATCGACCCCGGCGAACCGGACGATCTCGCCGACGATCTGGTTGAAACCGTGCGCGGCGCCGTGGCGCGCTGCCCGGACAAAGCGGACGACGAGGTGTTGGCGGAAGCGGCACGACGTGCGATCAGGAAATTGATCCACAATCGGCGCGGCAAAAAACCGCTCACCGAAATCCACGTGGTGCGCCTCTGATCGCGCGACAATAGGTTACCAAGCGCGACGGCAACCTGTTTATCGCATTGAAATACATCAATTGTCTCCTCAAGCGCATTTCCGGGTTACGTCACCCGAAAAATCGTCGGGAACAATCTATTCACGATTTCAAACAGCACAGACACCTATTCAAGGTGCATTGTAAGATTTATAGCATAAATCGATGCAGTTGGGAATGGAGTTTACAAATCGCAGTCCAGCAATCGACACGCTTCGAGCGCGAGGGCGCCGTCGGCGGCGGCAAGTTCGTCGAGGATCGTAAAATGGTTGTGGCCGACCAGCTCCAAGAAACGACACGCGACGCCGCTTGCACGGCAGGCGGCGGCGTAGTCGGAGGATTGGCGGCGCAGCTCGGGCAGTTCTTCGCCGCCAACGCTTACTGCGAGGCGCACGTGCGGCGGCGGCAGGCGATGGATCGGGCTGAGGGCAGAAACGTCGTCGGGCGACAGCCCGAGCTTGTCGCCCACGAAGCAGAGCCGCATCGGTTCGAGATCGAAGATGCCGCTGATCGCAAGGCAGGCCGACACGCTCGGCAAGCGCCGCAAAAGCGCCGCCAGATGCCCGCCCGCCGACCAGCCCGCAACGCACAAGCGCGCGGGATCTGCGCCGACAGTGCGGCGCAAGTCCGCGAGATGCGAAATCGCGGTTGCGATGTCGTCCAAGATGTCGCGAAGCGTCGCTTCGGGCGCAAGGCGATAGCCGGCGAGAGCCACATGCACGCCGCGTTCGACGAGGCCTGCGGCAAGGGCCGAAAAAGCTTCGCGGCTATGCTGCGGATAGTGCCAATAGCCACCATGCACGAACAGCAGGGTCGGCGCTGCGGCAACGTCGCAATCGAAAAAGTCGGTCGCCTGGCGCGGGTGCGGCCCCCACGCTTGATCGAGCAGGGCCGGGTGAAGGCGGCGATAGGCCGCACTGTATACCCGCCAACCTTCCAGAATTGCTGCGGTGTCGGGCACCGCCGCCCCATTCTGGTTGGCCCGGCCGCCCGCCGCGTTGGCGCGGCGTGACGACCGCCCACGAGCTGCTGGCTGCCGGCATTCCGGTCGCGATCGGCGGCGACAATTGCCGCGACGCGTGGTTCCCGTTCGGCGACCACGACATGGTCGATACGGTCCAGCAGTCGGTGCGCGTGTTCCAGCTCGACGCGCCCATCGCGCAGGCCGTTGCGATGGCCGGACCCATCCCGTCGGCGATCGCGGGCGAGCCGCGCGCGGGCTGGATCGAGGCCGGAGCGGCGGCGCGCCTGATTCTCTTCAAGGCGCGCACGCTCAACGAACTGATGTGCCGCGCCCAGGCCGACCGCATCGTGCTGAACCGGGGCCGCCGCGTGGCCGAGGGCGTGCCGGAATATTCGGAACTCGACGCGATCATGTGACGGCGACGCGACCGGTCGCCCGCATTTGATCGCGAACCGGGCCGGTGCTATCTGTTGGCGCATGATCGGTCGTTTGAACCATGTCGCCATCGTGGTGCCGGACCTTGCGGCGGCGGCCAGGACCTATGCGGGCACGCTGGGTGCGCGCGTGTCGGCCCCCGTCGAGATGCCCGCGCACGGCGTCACCACCGTTTTCGTCGAGCTTGCCAACACCAAGATCGAGCTTCTGCATCCGCTGGGCGAGGCCTCGCCCATCGCGAAGTTCCTTGCCGACCATCCGTCGGGCGGCATGCACCATGTGTGCTACGAGGTCGACGACATCCTGGCCGCCCGCGAGCGCCTGAAGGCCGAAGGCGCGCGCGTTCTCGGCGACGGCAATCCCAAGATCGGCGCGCACGACAAGCCCGTGCTGTTCCTGCATCCCAAGGATTTCTGCGGCACGCTGGTCGAGCTCGAGCAGGCATGACCGCCGTCACCGGCATCGCCATGTATCTCGTCATCTGGTGGATCGTGCTGTTCGCGATCCTGCCCTTCGGCGTGCGCCCGACGACCGAGCCCGGCGGACGCGGCCAGATGGCCGGCGCGCCCGAAAAGCCGATGATGCTGAAGAAGGCCTTGTGGACGTCGCTGGCCGCGGCGGTCGTGTGGGGCATCATTTTCGCGGTTGTGCAGTCGGACTTGCTGCCGGTGCGCGATGCGCTGGTGCTGCCGCCGCCGCCCGGCCGCTGAGCCGAAAACATATGCCGGAAAAACCGAAGCCCGGTGCCCATCAAGTGGGCGACCGGGCTTGGCTGCAATTCGCTCCCCAAACTTGGGCCGTGTCGCTTGCCCAACAAACAAGCTGGGCGCGCCGGGCAATGTTCCGTCCTCTTCATACGAGGATCTAAGTGGCAGGAGTATATCGGGAGAAATTCGGGAGTCACGATATATTTGAGCGTTTGATTGCGTACGAACGAAATCTTCTTGCGTGCGCTGCAACAGCGCAGGCGCCCTTTGCGTAGCTGCCCTTAAAAAAGCCAGAATGCGGTGATTTTCTTCCACAGTCGAAGAAAGTGGTTTTTACATGCGCAAGCAGGTCGCAATTTCGGCAGTCGCTTTCGGGCTCGCGGTCTCGACCGCCGCGACGGCTCAAACCCCGATTCGCGCGACGGCCGCCGATTGCAGGCGCGTGCTGACCGAGCATCGTCCGGCCCCGGACGTGGCCTACCGGCCCGGCGTGGATGTGCGCGGTCGGCCGGTGGCAGGGGCCGATCTCAATCCCGCCCCGCAGTTCCAGGTGCCGGACAGCGTCGCGTTCGACATCGCGGTCGATCTCGGGAAATACGGCATTGCCGGCGGGTCCCCGCTGTTCCAGCCGAATTTCAAGCTCGGCGAGGTGCGCATGGACGTGGCTTCGGGCCGCGCGCTCTACAACGGCCAGCCGCTCGGCAATCCCGAGCTCGAAGCGCTGCGCGAGGCCTGCCGCGCGCAGGGTTTGGCAAAGCCTTGAGCTTCGCATAGGGTCCGGCGGTCGATCTCAGATTCTCTCCAGCTTCGAGGTTTGGTGGCCCCATGCGCCTGTCGCGCTTTTTCCTGCCGTTGATAAAAGAGAACCCGTCCGAAGCGCAGATCGTTTCGCACCGTTTGATGCTGCGCGCGGGCATGGTCCGCCAGGCGTCGGCGGGCATCTATTCGTGGCTGCCGCTCGGCCACCGCGTGCTGCGCAAGGTCGAGCGCATCGTGCGCGAAGAGCAGGACCGGGCCGGGGCGATCGAGATGCTGATGCCGACAATCCAGTCGGCCGATCTGTGGCGGGCGAGCGGGCGCTACGAAGACTACGGCAAGGAGATGCTGCGCATCGTCGACCGCCACGAGCGCGAGATGCTTTACGGCCCCACCAACGAAGAGCTGGTGACCGAGATCTTCCGCAACGCGGTCAAGAGCTACAAGGACCTGCCGCTCAATCTCTACCACATCCAATGGAAGTTCCGCGACGAGGTGCGCCCGCGCTTCGGCGTGATGCGCGGGCGCGAGTTCCTGATGAAGGACGCCTATTCGTTCGACATCGACGCCGCGGGCGCGCGTGCGGCCTACAACCGGATGTTCATGGCTTACCTGCGCACCTTCGCGCGCATGGGCCTCAAGGCCATTCCGATGCGCGCCGACACCGGGCCCATCGGCGGCGATCTCAGCCACGAGTTCATCATCCTCGCGGAGACGGGCGAGTCGGAAGTCTATTGCGACGCGGCCTGGCTCGAGACAGACATGCTGAAGGCCGACATCGATTTTTCGGCCGATCTGCAGCCCGCCGTCGAGGCGATCCTGGCCAACTACGCGGCGACCTCCGAGATGCACGACGCCGCCAAATGCCCGGTTCCGCCCGAGCGGCTGCACAAGGCGCGCGGCATCGAGGTCGGACACATCTTCTATTTCGGCACCAAGTATTCGAAGCCGATGGGGGCGAGCGTCGTCGGCCCCGACGGCGCGCTCGTGCCGGTCGAGATGGGCTCCTACGGCATCGGCGTGTCGCGCCTCTTGGGGGCGATCATCGAGGCGAGCCACGACGATGCGGGCATCGTTTGGCCCGATGCGGTGGCGCCGTTCGACGTGGGCCTCGTCAATCTGCGCAGCGGCGACGCCAAATGCGACGAAGCGTGCGAAGCGCTCTATGCGCGCCTGCAGGCGGCGGGCAAAGACGCGCTCTACGCCGACACGGTCGAGAGTGCGGGCGCCAAATTCGCGACGATGGATCTGATCGGCCTGCCGTGGCAGCTCGTCGTGGGGCCGCGCGGGGTCGCGGCCGGCAAGGTCGAGCTCAAGCGGCGCCGGACGGGCGAGCGCGTCGAGCTGTCGGCCGACGAAGCGCTCAACCGCCTGACGGCGGCCTGATGGCCTGGTTCGACGCGTTCGAGCGGACGGTGGCGCTGCGTTATCTGCGCGCGCGCCGGCAGGAGGGCTTCATCTCGGTGATCGCGTGGTTCTCGCTCGGCGGCATCGCGCTCGGCGTGGCCACGCTCATCATCGTGATGGCCGTGATGAACGGCTTTCGCGCCGAACTGCTCGGCCGCATTCTGGGCCTCAACGGGCACCTCACGGTCTACGGGCAGGGCGTGCCGCTCGAGGATTGGGAAGGGGCTGCCGCCCGCATCCGCGCGTTGCCCGAAGTCGTCGACGCCGCCGCCCTCGTCGAGGGCCAGGTGATGGCGACGGCCAACAACGTGGCGAGCGGGGCGCTCGTGCGGGGGCTTGCGCCCGCCGACATGGCGCGGCGCACGCTCATCGTCTCGAACGTCAAAAGCGGCAGTCTCGCCGAATTCGCGGGCGACGATGCGGCGATGATCGGCGCGCGCATGGCCCAGCGCATGGGCCTCGCGATCGGCGACCGCATCACGCTGATATCGCCGCAAGGCAACGTGACCGCCTTCGGCACGATGCCGCGCCTGCGCGCGTTCCGCGTGGCCGCGATCTTCGAAGTCGGCATGTTCGAGTACGACAATTCCTTCGTGTTCCTGCCGCTCGAATCGGCCCAGCTTTTCTTCCGCCAGGAAGGGCAGGCGACGGGCATCGAAGTGTTCGTCAAGGACCCGCAGCGCGTGTGGCTCGCCCGCAATTCCGTGCTGCAGGCGATGGGCCAGCCCGCGCGCGCCTACGACTGGCAGCAGGCCAATTCGAGTTTCTTCAACGCGATGCAGGTCGAGCGCAACGTGATGTTCCTGATCCTCACGCTCATCATCCTCGTGGCGGCCTTCAACATCGTGTCGTCCCTCATCATGCTCGTGAAGGACAAGACCCGCGACATCGCTATTCTGCGCACGATGGGCGCCTCGCGCGGATCGGTCTTGCGCATCTTCCTGATGGCGGGCACCGCCGTCGGCGTGCTCGGCACGCTGGGCGGCCTTTGCCTGGGGCTGCTGTTCAACGCGAACATCGAATCGATCCGCCAGCTTCTGCAGGCGATGACGGGCACGCAGCTCTTCTCGCCGGAAGTGTATTTCCTCGCGCAATTGCCGTCCAAATCCGATCCGCGCGAAGTGGCCGAGGTGGTCGCGATGGCGCTTGGCCTGTCGTTCCTCGCCACCGTCTATCCCGCGTGGCGGGCGGCCCGCCTCGATCCGGTCGAGGCGCTGCGCTATGAGTGAGGTCGTGCTCGAGATTTCGGGCCTGCATCGCCGCTTCCGCCAGGGCGGCGGCGAGCTGCACGTGCTGCGCGGCCTCGACCTTGCTTTGCGCGCGGGCGAATGCGTGGCGCTGGTCGGGCCGTCGGGGGCCGGCAAATCGACCTTGCTGCATTGCGCGGGCCTGCTCGAGCGGCCCGATGCGGGTACCATCCGCATCGCGGGCGAAGACTGCGCCGCGCTCGACGACGCGGGCCGCACGCGCATGCGCCTCAAGACGCTCGGCTTCGTCTACCAGTTCCACCATCTGCTGCCCGAGTTTTCGGCGCGCGAAAACGCGATGATGCCGCTCCTGATCGCGGGCCGCGACAAGGCCGAAGCCGGTGCCCGCGCCGACGCGCTGCTGGCGCAGATGGGGCTCGGCGCGCGCGCGTCGCATCGGCCCGGGCGCTTGTCGGGCGGCGAGCAGCAGCGCGTCGCGATCGCGCGCGCGGTCGCCAACGGCCCGCGCGTGCTGCTGGCCGACGAGCCGACCGGAAATCTCGATCCGCGCATTGCCGCCGAAGTGTTCGAAACGTTGCTGGGCCTCGTGCGCAACAACGGCCTTGCCGCCCTCATCGCGACGCACAATCCCGAGCTGGCGGGCAGAATGGACCGCACGCTGCGAATGGCCGACGGCGTTTTGAGCGAGGAAGCTCGGTCTGGCACTTGACGCGGAGCCTTTGCGGCGGAAGACTTGCTACTACCCCTGCGACTCGAAGGTCAAAAAACGCCATGAAAATCCGGAACATTATTCTTGTCGCCGCCGCAGCCGCGACGCTTTCGGCGTGCGGCCTCACCGGGCAGACCGCGTCGACCGGCTCGCAAAGCCCGAACGGCAGCGGCAACTCGACGCCGAGCCCCGGCTTCACGCGCTTCACCGACATCCCGATGCCGGCCAACAATTCGATCGATCTCGAACGGTCGCTGATCTTGGGCACGGACCAGCAATGGACCGGTCGGCTGGTGATCACGTCGGGCAGCAACGTCGCCGACATGTACGAGTTCTACCGCCGCGAAATGCCGAATTTCGGCTGGAGCGAAGTGACGACCGTGCGCGCGGCAAACAGCGTGCTCGTCTTCCAGCAGAACCAGCGCGTGATCACGATCCAGATCACGCCTTCGCGCGGCATCACGGGCGGATCGACCGTCGACCTCACGATGGCGCCGCGCGGCGGCACCGGCGGTCTCGTGGCGCCGCCGCGCACGAGCCAACTCGACAAAGCACCGCCCGCGCGCGGTGCCGCCGCCCCGCGCGCGTCGATCGATTCGGCACCGCTGCGCTGAGCTCTCGCTCGTCGTAGAACGTATCCACAGCCCCCGACGGCGCTGGATAGACGAGGGCGGCCCGGCGTAGTCTTTGCGCCATGTCGCACGCTCCCTTCGTCCATCTGCGCGTCCATTCGGCCTATTCGCTGTCCGAGGGCGCGATCAAGGTCAAAAAGCTCGTCGAGCTTGCGGCCAAAAACAAAATGCCGGCGGTCGCGATCGCGGACACGGGCAATCTGTTCGGCGCGCTCGAATTTTCCGCCGCCGCCGCCGATGCGGGCGTGCAGCCGATCATCGGCTGCAATCTCGGCATTCGGCGCGAGGACGACGGCGGCATGGGTCGGCAGGGGAAGGCACCGGAGCCCGACCGGCTGCTGCTGCTCGTCCAGAACGAAACCGGCTGGGCCAATCTCGCCAAGCTTTCGAGCCGCGCTTTCCTCGAAACGCCCGGCGGGGAGACGCCGCAGGTCACGGTCGACCAGCTCGCAGGTCTTTCGGAAGGCCTGCTGTGTCTGACGGGCGGCCCAAACGGGCCGGTTGGCCGCCTGCTTGCCGACGGGCAGGCCGATGCGGCGGCGGCAGCGCTCGACCGGCTCCAGGCGGCATTCGCGGGCCGCCTCTATATCGAGATCATGCGCCATGGTCTTGCGGCCGAAAAGCGCATCGAGGGCGCGTTGCTCGATCTGGCCTACGCGCGCGATCTGCCGCTCGTGGCGACCAACGACGTCTATTTCGCCGACGCGACGATGTCGGCAGCGCACGATGCCCTGCTGTGCATCGCCGAAGGCCGGTTCTTGGCCGACCAGGAGCGCCGCCATTCCACGGCCGAATGGCGATTCAAATCGGCCGACGAGATGCAGGCGCTATTCGCCGATCTGCCCGAGGCGGTCGCCAACACGCTTGTGGTCGCCAAGCGCTGCTCCTATTGGGTGGGTGGGCGCAAACCCATTCTGCCGGCCTCGACGCGCGCCAAGGACAGTTCCGAGGCCGATGCTTTGCGCGCGCTTGCCAACGCTGGCCTCGAGAAGCGCTTGGCCGCACACGTCTATGCCGAAGCCATGGACGAGGCGGCGCGCGAAGCGGCCGCAGCCCCCTATCGCGCGCGGCTCGACTACGAAGCCGACGTGATCGTGAAGATGGGTTTTCCGGGGTACTTCCTGATCGTCGCCGACTTCATCCAATGGGCCAAGGACCGCGGCATCCCGGTCGGACCGGGACGCGGCTCCGGCGCGGGTTCGGTCGTGGCATGGGCGCTCACCATTACCGATCTCGATCCGCTGCGTTTCGGCCTGCTGTTCGAGCGCTTCCTCAATCCCGAGCGCGTGTCGATGCCGGACTTCGACATCGATTTCTGCCAGGACCGGCGCGACGAGGTCATCCGCTACGTGCAGCGCACCTACGGCGAAGACCGCGTGGCGCAGATCATCACTTTCGGAAAGCTGCAGGCGCGCGCGGTCCTGCGCGACGTCGGCCGCGTGCTCGGCATGCCCTACGGCCAGGTCGACCGGATCTGCAAGCTCGTGCCCAACAATCCGGCGAAGCCCGTAACCCTCAAGGAAGCGATCGACGGCGAGGACCAGCTGCGCGCGATGATCGGCGCCGATCCGGCGGTCGCCAAGCTCGCCGAGATCGCGTTGCATCTCGAAGGCCTCTACCGCCACGCGTCCACGCATGCGGCGGGCGTGGTCATCGGCGACAGGCCGCTCGAGGATCTGGTGCCGCTTTATCGCGATCCGCGCTCGTCCGCGCCGGTCACGCAGTTCAACATGAAGGACGTCGAGAAGGCGGGCCTCGTCAAATTCGACTTTCTCGGCCTCAAGACGCTGACCGTGCTGAGCCGGGCGACCGCCTTGCTCGAGCGCAGGAACGTCGCGGTCGACGTCGACCGTCTGGCGCTCGACGACAAGCGCACCTACGAGATGCTGGCGCGCGGCGATACGGGCGGGGTGTTCCAGCTCGAAAGCACGGGCATGCGCGATGCGGTGCGCCGCCTGCGTCCCGACCGCATCGAAGACATCATCGCGCTCGTGGCCCTCTACCGTCCGGGCCCGATGGACAACATCCCGAAATACATCGCGGTCAAACAGGGATCGGAAAAGCCCGACTATCTGCACCCGAAGCTCGAACCGATCCTCAAGGAAACCTACGGCGTCATCATCTACCAGGAACAGGTGATGCAGATCGCCCAGGTGCTCTCGGGCTATTCGCTGGGCGGTGCCGACCTGCTGCGCCGCGCCATGGGCAAGAAGGTCCAGGCCGAGATGGACGCCCAGCGCAAAGTCTTCGTCGACGGCGCGGTCGCCAACGGCGTCGAGGAAGCCAAGGCCTCGCAGATTTTCGATCTCGTCGACAAGTTCGCGGGCTACGGCTTCAACAAGAGCCACGCCGCCGCCTACGCGATCGTCGCCTACCAGACCGCCTGGCTCAAAGCCAACCATCCGGTCGAGTTTTTCGCCGCGTCCATGACGCTCGACATGTCGAACACCGACAAGCTCAACCTGTTCCGCCAGGAAGTGGCGCGTCTCGGCTACCGGACGCTGCCGCCCGACATCAACAGGTCGGAAGCCGTGTTCTCGGTCGAGTATCCCGACGGCGCCGACGCCAAAGGCTGCGTGCGCTACGCGCTTGCCGCCGTGCGCAATGTCGGCGTCGCCGCCATGGAGGCGCTGGTGGCCGAGCGCAACGCGAACGGACCCTTCGCCTCGCTTTTCGATCTGGCGCGGCGTTTGGACCATCGACAGATCAACAAGCGCCAGCTCGAAAACCTCGCGAAGGCGGGCGCGTTCGACCAGCTCGAGCCCAACCGCGCCCGCGCGCTCGCCGCGATCGAAACCATGCTGCGCCTGTCGCAGTCGGCGGCCGAGGAAAAGACCTCGAACCAGATGAGCATTTTCGGCGGCCCCGCCGGCGGCAAGGCGGCCGATCCGCCCCTGCCGCAGGTCGCCGATCTCAAGCTGCACGAGCGGTTGCAGGCCGAGTTCGAGAGCGTGGGCTTCTACTTGACCGCGCACCCGCTCGACGCCTATGCCGTCGGTTTGAAGCGCTTGGGGGCGGTGCGCTCGGCCGATCTGCCGCGCAGCCTGTCGGGCGGGGCGTCGAGCCGCGTCAAGCTCGCGGGCACGGTGCTGAGCTCGAAGGAGCGCACGTCGGCCAAGGGCAACAAATTCGCGTTCGTGCAGCTGTCGGACGCGGGCGGCACGTTCGAGGTGATGGTTTTTTCCGAACTCCTCGCCAAATCGCGCGAGCTGTTCGCGTCGAACAAGCCCTTGCTCGTGACGGCCGACGCACGCGTGGAAGGCGAGACGATCAAGCTCCTGGCCAGCGAAGTGCGGGCCCTCGACGACGCGGTCGCGAGCACCTCGGCGGGCTTGCGCGTGGCCTTGGCCGACATGGGCGCCATCGCGGGCCTCAAGGCCGCCCTCGGCAAGGCGCCCAAAGGCAAAGGGGCGATCCGCGTCCAGATCCGCACGGGTGCGGACGAAGAAGTGGACATTCGCCTCAAAGACGGCCGCGCCATCACGCCGGATCTGCGC
Source organism: Tagaea sp. (assembly GCA_044378015.1). Lineage (GTDB taxonomy): Bacteria > Pseudomonadota > Alphaproteobacteria > CACIAM-22H2 > CACIAM-22H2 > Tagaea. Next base: position 20,746 of record JBILXZ010000025.1, on the reverse strand, counting down.
CGTGCGCTCGGCGACATCCCCGGCATCCTCGAAGTGGCGGAAATCTGACGCGTCGGCGGGGTCGCGCGCCGACATTTGCCGGTTGCGCGAAAACCACCTATTGTACGCGGAGAAAATCTTGGATGCGCGAGCCACGTTGAATCCCGCCGACCCGAATACGCTGATCCAGCGACTGCAATCAATCGCCGACCGGCTGGCCGCCGACCATTCGGACGAGCGGCGCGTGGCGGTCGAACATCTCTCGGAATTCGTCGCCGCTATCGGGCTTGAAGCGGGCGACCATCGCATCCGCGCAATGGCGGTCGAGCTTGTGCGCGCGATCATCCGCGAAATCGAGGCGCCTTTGCGCCGGCTCGTGGCCGAGCGCCTCAGCCAGGATCCCAGCATCGCGCCCTCGATCGTGAAGCTTCTCGCGGTCGACGAAATCGAGGTGTCGTGGCCCGTGCTCGCAGGCTCGCCCGTGCTCAAGGAAAGCGACCTCATCGATGTCGCGAGCCAGGCTACGATCCAGCATCGCGTGGCGATCGCCGGGCGTACGGACGTGGGCGAGGCGTTGAGCGAAGCGCTCGTCGCCTTCCGCGAGAAAGACGTGGTCGGCACGCTGCTCGCCAACGAACGCGCGAAGATTTCCAACGCCACCTTCGGGGTGGTGTGCGAACTCGCGCGCCAGTGGCCCGAGCTCGAAGACCCGCTCACGCAGCGTGCCGATCTGCCGGCCGCCTTCGCCTACGAAATGCTGAGCTGGATAACCGACGCGCTGCACGGCTATCTCTACAAGCGCATTTCCATGGCGCCCGGCGCCTTGCGCGACATCGTGGCCAACGCGGCCGACGAGGTGGCGCGCGGCATCGGCAGCAAAGACGACGTGGTCACCGGCGTGATCGGCGCCATGCTCGGCCAATGGGGGCAGTGGGGCGAGGATCAGGTCGGGGGCTTCGTGCGTCTGGCCGAGTCCGGAAGGCTCGATCTTTTCGAGGTTGCATTGGCAGAACATTTGGCCGAGCCCTTGCGGCTCGTTCGCCGCGCCTGCCGCACCGCCGATTTCGGCGAGCTTGCGACGATGTGCCGCGCGAACGGGATGAACCGCTCGAATTTCGAGGCGATCATCGCGACGTTGGCGCGCCTGCACGACGCCGTCGGCGCGCCCGTGGCTGCGGCGCTGCGCGCCTTCGACTCGATGACCCTCGCGCAAGCGCGCGGCGCGCGCGCGCTCGTTCCGGGATACTAGGCGATGGCGCTGATGCCGTCGGTTGTCCGCTACGAGGCGGGAACTGTCGTCTACGAAGAGGGCACGCGCGGCGATTTCGCATGTCTCGTGCGGTCCGGCGAGATCGAGATTTTCCGGACGCGCGGCGACGAAAAGATCGAGATCGCGCGCACCGTGGCAGGCCAGATGTTCGGCGAACTCGAACTCGTGGACGGCGGAGCGCGCATGGCGGGCGCGCGCGCCGCGACGGCCGTCGAAATCGAGATGATCCCGCGTGCGACGTTTTTGAACGAGCTTTTGCTGCTCGATCCCAATATCCACAGCACGCTTCTCGACCTGATCGGCTTCGTGCGCGCGGCCGAGCCGCTTTCCCCCGGGGCGCCAGGCGACGGGTCGCGCGCCGAAATGGCCGCGTTTTTGCGCGGCGTTGCGCTCGCCCGCAGCCTCGATGCGGCCAAAAGCCCGTTTACGCGCACGATCTCGGATCTGGTGCTGTATTATTCCCGGTGGCGCGTGCCGCACTGAGCGAAGGCGAACGGCCGCCGGGGCGGGCTTGCAAAACCCCGCCGTTTGGGGTATCTCCCGCGCCGCGCTTGGACATTGGGTTCGGGCGACAAAACCTCACGCGGGGCATTTCGCGGTCCTCGGCGCCATAGGCCGGGGGTCGTTCCGGTGCCGGTCTCCCCGAAAAGGAGGCAGGTGCTCGTCCCGCGGCGGATCAACCGGAAAAAGGAAAAATCGCTCATGGCGATGCCCGTCTATTCGATGCGCCAGCTTCTCGAAGCCGGCATCCATTTCGGCCACCAGACGCGCCGTTGGAACCCCAAAATGGCGCCGTTCCTGTTCGGCGTGCGCAACGGCGTGCACATCATCGACCTGCAGCAGACGGTTCCGCTGCTCGATCGCGCCCTTCAGGCCGCGCGCGACGTTTGCGCAGGCGGCGGGCGCGTGCTGTTCGTCGGCACCAAGCGCCAGGCGCAGGAGCCGATTGCCGAAGCCGCCAAGCGCTGCGGCCAGTATTTCGTCAACCATCGCTGGCTCGGCGGCATGCTGACCAACTGGAAGACGATTTCGAATTCGATCAAGCGCCTCAAGGAAATCGACGAACGCCTGTCGGGCGATCTGCCCGGCGGCTCGGCCTCGGGCGGCCTCACGAAGAAGGAGCTTCTGTTCATGACGCGCGAGCGCGACAAGCTCGAGCGTTCGCTTGGCGGCATCAAGGAAATGGGCGGCCTGCCGGACATGCTGTTCGTGATCGACACCAACAAGGAAGCCATCGCGGTCGAAGAAGCGCGCCGTCTGAACATTCCGGTCATCGCGGTGCTCGATTCGAACAGCGATCCCAAGGGCGTCACCTACCCGATCCCGGGCAACGACGACGCGCTGCGCGCGATTTCGACCTACTGCGAGCTGATGGCCAATGCCGTGCTCGACGGTCTGCAGGCCGAAATGAAGGCTGCAGGCGTCGATGTGGGCGCGGCCGTGGCGCCGCCGGTTCTGGAAGTTCCTGCCGCCGCTGCCGAAACCGAAACGGCGGCGGCCGCAGCCGCGCCGGAAGCCGACAAGGACGCGGCCGCGCCGAAGAAGCCGGCCGCCCGCAAAAAGAAGGAAAAGGCGGCCTCGCCCGCAGCCTGATCGGCTGCGCGGCGGCTTCTTTTTTCGCGACGAACTCCAACACGGATGGAATAGATATGGCCGAAATCACGGCAGCCCTGGTCAAGGACCTGCGCGAAAAGAGCGGCGCGGGCATGATGGATTGCAAGCGCGCTTTGACCGAAAACGGCGGCGATATCGAAGCGGCGGTCGATTGGCTGCGCAAAAAGGGCCTCGCCGCCGCGGCCAAGAAGGCCGGCCGCGTGGCTGCCGAAGGCTTGATCGGCGTCGCCGCGGGCGGCGCGGTCGGCGCGATGGTCGAGGTCAATTCGGAAACGGATTTCGTGGCGCGCAACGACGCGTTCCAGGACTTCGTGCGCAACGCGACCAAGTCGGCCCTGTCGACCGGCGACGACGTAGCGGCCCTTGCCGCAGCCGCCTATCCGACCGGCGGCACAGCAGCCGAGGCGCTGACGGCGCTTGTCGCCAAGATCGGCGAGAACATGACGCTGCGCCGCGCCGTCGTGCTGAAAGTGTCGGCGGGTGCGGTTGCGACCTACGTGCACAGCGCGGTCGCGCCGGGCCTCGGCAAGATCGGCGTGCTCGTGGCGCTCGAAAGCACGGGCGACGCCGACAAGCTGGGCGCGCTCGGTCGCCAGATCGCCATGCACATCGCCGCCACGAACCCGATCTCGCTCGACATCGCGTCGGTCGATCCGGCGGCGTTGGCGCGCGAGAAAGCGATCTTGAGCGAGCAGGCGGCGGCGTCGGGCAAGGCCGCCGCGGTCGTGGAAAAAATGGTCGAAGGGCGCATCCGCAAATTCTACGAAGAGTCCGTGCTGCTCGAGCAGGTTTATGTCGTGGACGGCGAAACCCGTATCAAGGACGTGGTGGCCAAGGCTGCCGCCGACGTGGGCGCGCCCGTCAAGCTCGTCGCGTTCCGCCGCTTCGGTTTGGGCGAGGGCATCGAGAAGAAAGAATCGGACTTTGCGGCCGAAGTCGCCGCGCAGCTGAAAGCCTGATCCGACGATGGCCGGTCTTTTTCCCGAAAGACCGGCCGAATTCTCCGGCGAGGATTGACCCCGCGATGCCGCAGGCGCCTCAGACCAAATACCGCCGCGTACTGCTCAAGGTGTCCGGCGAAGTGATGGCCGGCAGCGACGAGCGCGGCCTCGATCCCGCCACGATCGACCGCATCGCCGCCGACGTGAAAGAAGTCGCCGATCTCGGCGTGCAGGTCTGCCTCGTGATCGGCGGCGGCAACATATTTCGCGGGCTTTCGGGCGCCAAGCGCGGCATCGAGCGCGCCAACGGCGACTACATGGGCATGCTCGCCACGGTCATCAACGCGCTCGCGCTGCAGAACGCGCTCGAGGGCGTCGGCGTGCCCACCCGCGTGCAGTCGGCCATCCCGATGGCGAGCATCTGCGAGCCCTATATCCGCCGCCGGGCGATGCGGCATATGGAAAAAGGCCGCGTCGTGATTTTCGGCGCGGGCACCGGCAACCCGTTTTTCACGACCGACACGGCCGCCGCCTTGCGCGCCTCGGAAATGGGCTGCGACGCGCTGCTCAAGGGCACCAAGGTCGACGGCGTGTATTCGGCCGACCCCAAGCAGGACGCGAGCGCTTCGCGTTTCGAAACGCTCACCTACCGCGACGTGATGGAGCGCGACCTCGGCGTGATGGACGCGGCCGCGATCGCGCTTGCACGGGAAAACCACATTCCTATCCTAGTCTTCTCGATACAGAAGCCCGGCGGATTCGCCGAAGTGATGAAGGGGACCGGGCGCTACACGACCGTTTGCGACCGCGTGGGGTGAAACTGCGCCTGCCGTCCGTCCGCCAAACCGTTTCCAAGGGAATACGCCAATGTCCGCCTCCGCCGAAATCGACGATCTGCGCCGCCGCATGACGGGCTCGCTCGACGTGCTCAAGAAGGAGTTTTCGGGCCTGCGCACGGGCCGCGCCTCGGCGAGCCTGCTCGACCCCGTCACGGTCGACGCCTACGGCAGCCAGATGCCGCTCGCCCAGTGCGGCACGGTGGGCACGCCCGAGCCGCGCATGCTGACGGTGCAGGTTTGGGACAAGGGCCTCGTCAAGGCCGTCGAAAAAGCCATTCGCGACGCGGGCCTCGGCCTCAACCCGATGGCCGACGGACAGCTCGTGCGCATCCCGATGCCGCCGATGACCGAAGAGCGGCGCAAGGAACTGCTGAAGATCGCCAAGAGCTACGCGGAAGCCGCGCGCGTGTCGGTGCGCAACGTGCGCCGCGAAGGCATGGACGCGCTCAAAGCGCTGCTCAAGAACGGCAAGGTCACCGAAGACGAGAGCCGCAAGCGCCAGACCGACATCCAGACGCTGACCGACGACTTCATCAAGAAGGTCGACGAGGCGATGGCGGCCAAAGAAAAAGACATCATGGCCGTCTAGCGGCGGCGCTTTCGCGCCCCGCCCAGCCGGTCCCCGGAACCAAGCGAGCCCGCCCGCCCCATCGAAATGCCGAACCATCGCCAAATTCCCCTTCACGTTGCCATCATCATGGACGGCAACGGCCGCTGGGCCAAAGCGCGCGGCTTGCCGCGCATCGCGGGGCACCGGCGCGGGGCGGATGCGGTGCGCAATGCCGTGCGCGCGGCGGGCGATCTGGGCGTGCGCTATCTGACGCTCTTCGGCTTTTCTTCGGAAAACTGGCGCAGGCCCAGCGACGAAGTGGCCGACCTCATGGGCCTTCTGCGCCATTTCCTGCGCGCCGAACTTGCCGAACTGCATCGCCAGGGCGTGCGCATCCGCGTCATCGGCGAGCGCGCGCGCCTTCCCGCCGACGTGTGCTCGCTGATCGAACAGGCCGAGGCGACGACGCGCGAAAACACCTTGCTCGATCTCGTCGTCGCCCTGTCTTACGGCGCGCGCGCTGAAATCGCGTCGGCCGCGCGTCGGCTGGCCGAAGCGGCCAAGGCCGGCACGCTCGATCCGGCCGCGATCGACGAGACGCTGTTCGCCCGGTACCTTGCGACAGCCGACATTCCCGACCCAGATCTCCTGGTGCGCACGAGCGGGGAAAAACGCGTTTCCAATTTTCTGCTGTGGCAATGCGCCTATACCGAGTTCGTGTTTCTCGACGTGCTGTGGCCCGATTTCGGGCGCGAAGCCTTCGAGGCGGCGATCGCCGAATTCGGGCGGCGGGAGCGGCGCTACGGCGCCGTCGTGGGTTGAGCCCGGCCCCACCGCCGATCCCAGCCGCCGGCCTGCGCATGCGCGATCTGCGCCAGCGCGCGCTGTCGGCCGCCGTGCTGCTGGCGCTTGCCGTGGCCGGGCTGTTCTCGGGGCGCGAAGCGTTCGAGCTCATGGTCGCCGTCTGCGGCGCGGTGCTGGCCTGGGAATGGACGCGCCTGGTCGGCGACGGCCGTTTCGGCGCCACGGGATTGCTCGTGGCGGCGGGCGTTCTCGCCAGCGGCGCGGCGGCAGCGCTCACGCGCGCCGATACCGGACTGGGGCTCGCGCTCGTCGCCGCCTTGCTGGTGCTTGCCCTCGCGCGCGCAAGCGGGCGCGACCATTGCCGCTGGCTTGCGGTCGGGCCGCTTTACATCGGCGTGCCGGTGGTGGCGTTGATCTGGCTGCGCGGCGATGCGCAAGGCGGTCTTGCGGCTATTCTGTGGCTGATGGCGAGCGTGTGGGCGACCGATACGGGGGCTTATTTCGCGGGACGGCTGATCGGCGGACCCAAGCTTGCCCCGCGCCTTTCGCCCAACAAAACCTGGGCCGGCCTGACCGGCGCCATGGTCGCCGCCGCGCTGGTTGGATGGGCCGCGGCCTTGCTGGTGCCCCAAGGCCCGCCCGCACGGGTGTTGGCTGCGGCGGGGGCGGGGTTGGCGATCGTGGCGCAAGCCGGCGATTTGCTCGAATCCTGGATCAAGCGCCATTTCGGGGCCAAAGATTCGAGCAGGCTCATTCCCGGGCATGGTGGCCTGTTCGACCGCGTGGACGGGCTTTTGACGGCCGCCGTGGCGCTTGCGGCGTTCCAATGGTCGACCGGCGGGCTTATGCTGTCATGGCCATGAAACGCGTGACGATTTTGGGTTCGACCGGATCGGTCGGCTGCAACGCGGTCGAGCTGGTTGCCGCCGATCCGCAGCATTTTGCGGTCGAAGCGCTGGTCGCCAACCGCAACGCCGCCAAACTTGCCGAGCAGGCGCGCGCGCTGCGTGCCAAGCGCGCGGTCGTGGCCGACGAAACCTGCTACGCCGAACTGCGCGACGCGCTTTCGGGCAGCGGTATCGAGGCCGCCGCCGGTGCGCAAGCGGTGGTCGAGGCGGCGCTGATGCCCGCCGAGTTCGTGTGTGCCGCGATCATGGGGGCGGCGGGGCTGCCCGCCACGCTTGCCGCCATCAGGCGCGGGGCGACGATCGGCCTCGCCAACAAGGAAACGCTCGTGTGCGCGGGTGCGCTTGCGATGGCCGAGGTACGCAAGCACGGGGCGACGCTCGTGCCCGTCGACAGCGAGCACAGCGCGATCTTCCAGGTACTCGATCCCGGGGCGTTGGACCGCGTCGAGAAGATCGTGCTCACCGCATCGGGCGGGCCGTTCCGCACGTGGCCGATCGAGCGCATGGCAAGCGTGACGCCGTCGCAGGCCGTGGCGCATCCCATCTGGTCGATGGGGGCGAAGATCTCGGTCGATTCCGCGACGATGATGAACAAGGGGCTCGAGGTCATCGAGGCGTTCCATCTTTTCCCGGTCGGCGAGGCGCGCATCGAGGCGATCGTGCATCCGCAGTCGGTCGTGCATTCGATGGTCGCGTATACCGACGGCTCGGTCTTGGCCCAGCTCGGCACGCCCGACATGCGCACGCCCCTCGCCGTCGCACTTGCGTGGCCCGGGCGCATGGCGACGACGGCCCCGCGCCTCGACCTTGCCAAAATGGCCGATCTGACGTTCGAGACGTTGGACCAAACGCGCTTCCCGGCCTTCAAATTGGCGCGCACGGCCTTGCAAGCGGGCGGGGCTGCCCCAACTATCCTGAACGCGGCCAATGAAGTGGCGGTGGCCGCGTTTTTGGCAGGCGGGCTCGGGTTTTTGGGCATCGCAGATTGCGTGGCCGGCGTGTTGGACGCCTACGCGCCGTCCGCCCCGGCCTCGATCGAGGATGTGGTCGCGATCGACGCGGATGCGCGCGTGCGTGCGCGCGAATGGATAGACGCACCGCGCCCGCGCGCGGTGCTTGCGGCTGCAGAAAGTCGGAGCTGACATGAATATCTTCGAATACTTGCTGCCTTTTCTGCTCGTCTTGAGCGTTCTGATCTTTTTCCACGAGCTCGGGCATTTCTGGGTCGCGCGGCGCTGCGGGGTTAAGGTCGAGGTGTTTTCGATCGGCTTCGGACGCGAGATCGTGGGCTGGAACGACAGCCGCGGCACGCGCTGGAAAATCTCGTGGCTGCCACTCGGCGGCTACGTCAAAATGTACGGCGACGCCGATCCGGCCTCGACGCCCGGCGCCGAGATATCGCGCATGGACGCGGCCGAGCGCGCCGTTTCTTTCCACCACAAAACCCTGCTGCAGCGATCCATGATCGTCGTCGCGGGGCCCGCCGCGAATTTCCTGCTCGCGATCGTACTGCTGGCCGTGGCGTTTGCGACGGTGGGACAGCCCTTCACGCCCGCTTTGGTGGGCGGCGTGCTGCCGGGGTCGGCGGCGGAGCGGGCCGGCATTCAGGCCGGCGACCGGGTCGTTGCGATCGACGGCAAGCGCATCGAGCGCTTCGAGGAAATCCAGCGCTTCGTGCAGCTCAATCTCGAGCGGCCGACAGTGCTGTCGATCGAACGCGACGGGCGCGCGCTCGACCTGCCGGTCGCGCCTTCCGTGGTCGAAGAAACCAATCGCTTGGGCCAGGTCACGCGCGTGGCGCGCCTTGGCATTCGCGGCCAGGGCATGTCCTTCAAAACCCACGATCCCTTCAGCGCGGTTTGGCGGGCAGCGGGCGAAACCTGGACGCAAGCGGCCGGAACCCTCAAGGCCCTCGGCCAGATGATCGTGGGCACGCGCGGCACCGAGGAGCTGGGTGGTCCGATCCGAATCGCCCAAATGTCCGGCGAGGTGGCGCAAGGCGGGTTCGCCAACCTGATCGTCTTCATGGCAATTCTGTCTATTAACCTAGGCTTGATCAATATTTTCCCAGTCCCGATGCTCGACGGGGGGCATTTGGTGCTGTACGCGCTCGAAGCCGTGCGCGGGCGGCCTTTGCCGCCGCGGGCTGTCGAATACGGTTTCCGGATCGGCTTCGGCTTGGTAATAAGTCTGATGGTCTTTGCGACTTGGAACGACCTCGTCCATACCGGCGTGGTGCGGTTCTTTGTGGGACTGGTCTCGTGATTATCGCCGGGGTTTTGGGGTAATGTGCTGGACTGCGGTGCGACTCGAAAACGGAAACCCGGCGACGATGGAACGACTTGCAATCTTTCGTGCAACAAGCCGAGCGGCAACAGCGCTATGCGCGATCGCGCTTGCCGCGGCGATCGGTCTGTTCGCCGCGAGCCCGGCCGAAGCCCAGTTCGCGACGCGAACGGGCGTCGTCGCGGGCCCTGTTTCCGAAATTCGCGTCGAAGGCACCCAGCGCATCGCCCCCGAAACCGTGCGCGCTTATGTGACCGTCCAACCCGGCAGCCAGGCGGATACCGAGGAAATAGATCGCTCGCTCAAAGCCCTGTTCGCCACCGGCCTGTTCGCCGACGTAATCATCCGGCAGGAAGCTTCGGCGCTGATCGTGCGGGTCGTCGAGAATCCGATCGTCAACCGCATCGCTTTCGAAGGCAATCGCCGCCTCAAGGACGAAAACCTCACCAACGAACTCACCGTAAAGCCGCGCACTGTTTTCACGCGCGCGCGTGTCCAAGCCGACGTAAAGCGCCTGCAGGATATCTATCGCGCCTCGGGCCGTTTTGCCGCAACGATCGAACCCAAGATCATCCAGTTGCCGCAGAACCGCGTCGACGTCGTATTCGAAATCGACGAAGGCCAGGTCACCGGGGTACGGCGCATCAATTTCGTGGGCAACCGCAGCTTCGCGGACGGCACGCTGCGCGAGCAGATCCAGACTCGCGAATCGCGGTGGTTCAGGTTCCTTTCGAACGACGACGTCTACGACCCCGACCGGCTTTCGTTCGACCGCGAATTGCTGCGCAAATACTATCTCTCGGCCGGCTACGCGGATTTCCGCATCGTATCGGCCATCGCCGAGCTGAGCCCCGACCGCGAAGGCTTCTACGTGACCTTCACGATCGAAGAGGGCGAACGCTACCGTTTCGGCAAGATCGACGTCGTGTCGCAGCTGCGCGATCTCAAGAAAGAGCAGATGGTCGATCTCGTGACGACCAAGGAAGGCAACTGGTACGACGCCAATCGGGTCGAAGCGTCGGTTTCGGCGCTCAGCGATTTCGCGGGCACGGCAGGCTACGCGTTCGCCGAAGTGCGCCCGCGCGTCACGCGCGACCGCGACGCGCGCACGGTGTCGATCGTCTACGAAGTGCAGGACGGCCCGCGCGTGTTCGTCGAGCGCATCAACATCGTCGGCAACGCGCGCACGACCGACAAGGTCATCCGGCGCGAAATGCAGCTCAGCGAAGGCGACGCTTTCAGCACCGCCAAGCTGCGCCGCTCGCGCGACCGCATTCGCGGCCTGCAGTTCTTCGAGCGCGTCGAAGTCACGAACGTGCCGGGCGAAGCGCCCGACCGCACGGTGCTGAACGTCGAAGTGCAGGAGAAATCGACCGGCGATCTCAGCTTCGGCATCGGTTTTTCGACGGCCGACAACGTGCTGCTCGACGCCTCGATCCGCGAACGCAATCTGCTGGGCCAAGGCAAAGATCTGAAGCTCGGCGGCACCCTCTTGCGCCGCCGCAACCAGCTCGATCTTTCGTTTACGGACCCGTACTTCCTCGACATGGACATGGCGGCGGGTTTCGATGTCTTCCGCCAGAAGCGCGATCTGCAGAACGAGGCAGGCTACGATTTCATCTCGACGGGCTTGGTGATTCGCAACGGCTATCGCCTGGGCGAATACGTCGACCAGTCGCTGCGCTACACGCTGCGCAACGACGACATCACGCGTCTTGCCTTCGGCGTGTCGCCGCTCGTGCAGGATGCGGCCGGTTCGGTGCTGCAGAGCTCCGTCGGCCACACGACCTTGTTCGACTGGCGCGACGACCGCGTCGATCCGACCGACGGTTATTTCGTCAGACTGGGCAACGACGTGGCCGGACTGGGCGGCGAGGCGAAGTTCCTGCGCTCGACCGCCACGACCGGATTCTTCTACCCGCTCGCACCCGAATACGTCGCCTCGCTCGTTCTCGAGGGCGGCCATATTGCAGCTTTGTCGGGCGACCGCGTTCGGCTGCAGAACCGCTTCTCTCTCGGCGGCGACAATTTCCGCGGCTTCCGAGCGCAAGGCGTGGGGCCGCGCGACCGCACGACGGGCGGCGCGTTGGGCGGCAACCTCTTCTATACCGGCTCGGCAGAAATGAGCTTCCCGACCGGTCTGCCAAAAGAATTCGGTTTGCGCGGCCTGTTTTTCTCCGACGTGGGCACGCTCACGAGCTTCGATCGCCCGCCGGCCGGTCGACCGGGCGCGACGGCCGCAGTCGACGATTCGGGCTCGATCCGCGCATCGGTCGGCATTGGCGCTTTGTGGCGCTCGCCGTTCGGTCCTGTGCGCGTGTCCTATGCCAAAGCCGTCGTCAAAGAAGAATACGACCGCACGGAAGCCTTCCGTTTCGGGGTCGGCACGCGTTTTTGATTTTTCCGACAGGACAAGTTGACATGAAAAATCCGAACCATTCCGCGTTGCGCGTTGCGGCAGTCGGCGCCGTTTTCGTCGGCATGCTTGTTGCCGCTTGGCCCTCTTTGGCCCAGCAGCCCGCACCCGCCCAGCCGCGCCCGGCGCCTGCCCAGCCGCGCGCCGCGACGCCGGGTGGCGTTGCAGCACCGGCGCTGTCGACGGAACTGCCGTCCAAAGGCACGTCCGTCGTGTTCTTCGACGTCGAGGCGGTCATGCGCAACTCGACCGCGATGCAGAACGTCAACGCGCAGGCCGAACGCGCGCGCAATTCGCTGCAGGCAGACGCGACGCGTCAGGAAACCGATTTGCGCCGCCAGGAAGAGGAGCTTGCAAACCAGCGCGCGACGCTTTCGCAGGATGCGTTCAACCAGCGCCGCCGCGACTTCGAAAACCGCGTCCAGACCGTGCAAGTGCAGCTGCAGACGCGCCGGCGCAATCTCGAGCAGAATTACGGCGACGCCGCCCAGAAGATCCAGCAGTCGCTGACCGAGTCCGTCATCGAGGTCATGAACGAGCAGGAATACCAGATCGTTCTGCCCAATTCGTTCATCTTCGTGGCACGCTCGGCCCTCGACATTTCGGGCGAAGTCGCGCGTCGTCTGAACCGAAAATTGCCGACCGCGGCAATGGCGAACTGAGCTGCCGCGCGCGATGGCCGACCGGCGATTCCATGCCTACGCCGGCGCCCTCGCGCTCTCGCGAGTCGCCGAAATCGTCGAGGCGGCTTTGCCGTCCGGTGCCGACGGCGCGCGGATTTTCGACGACGTCGCGTCGCTGTCGGCAGCCGGATCCGCCGAGATATCCTTTCTCGAAAACCGGAAATATTTGGGCGCGCTCGCCGCAACGAAAGCGGGGGCGTGCCTCGTTCATCCAAGCCTCGCCGCCCGCGTGCCCGCAGGCTGCCATGTGCTTGCCGTCGCCAATCCCTATCTTGCATATGCGCGACTTGCCGCCGCCTTCCATCCGCCGCAGCGGGGTCCCGCAGGCGTGCATCCGACGGCCTTCGTGGACCCCTCGGCGATTTTGGGCGAGGGCATCGCGATCGGTCCGCACGCGGTCGTGATGGCGGGCGCCAAGCTCGGCGCCGGGGTCGAGATCGGGCCGGGTGCTTCGGTCGGCGCCAATGTCGAACTCGGCGATTTCGCGGTTGTGGGCGCCAACGCAAGCATCAGCCATGCGGTCGTGGGGCCGCGCACGCGGCTCTATCCGGGCGTGCGCATCGGACAAGACGGTTTCGGCTTCGCGACGGGGCCCGGCGGTTTCGTCAAAGTGCCGCAGCTCGGTCTCGTGCGCATCGGCGCGGACTGCGAGGTCGGCGCCAACAGCTGCATCGATCGCGGCAGTGCCGGCGACACGGTGATCGGCGACGGCACATGGATCGACAATCTCGTGCAGATCGGCCACAACGTGAAGACCGGGCGCAGCTGCGTGATCGTGGCGCAAGTCGGCATTTCCGGCTCGACCGAGCTCGGCGACGGCGTGATGGCGGGCGGCCAAGCCGGGCTTGCGGGCCATTTGAAGGTGGCGGCGGGAGCGAAAATCGTCGCACAATCGGGCGTGCATCGCGATATCGACGTCGGCCAGACGGTCGGCGGCACGCCAGCCGTGCCGGCCGAGGAATGGCGCCGCCAGTCGGCGGCGCTCCGCCGTCTTGCGCGCCGCGCCGTTTCCGAGCCGCCCAAGGAACCCAACGAGAGCGCATGATGGACGACGTTTCCGCCCCGCCGACCCCGTCTTCTTCGACCATCGATCTGCTGCGAATCATGGAAATGATCCCGCACCGCTATCCGTTCCTGATGATAGATCGCGTCGTCGACGTCGTGCGCGACGCGTCCGCCGTCGGCATCAAGAACGTCACGGTCAACGAGCCGCATTTCCAGGGCCATTTCCCGAGCCGTCCGATCATGCCGGGCGTGCTGATCGTCGAGGCGATGGCGCAGACGGCGGGCGTGCTCGTCGTGCACACGCTCGGCCCCGCGTCCGAAGGCAAGCTCGTCTATTTCATGACCATCGACGACGCGCGGTTCCGCAAGCCCGTCACGCCCGGCGACACGCTGCACATCCTGGTGCTGAAGCAGCGCTCGCGCGGCAACGTCTGGAAGTTCAAGGGCGAAGCGCGCGTCGACGGCGCGCTCGTCGCCGAGGCCACCTTCTCCGCGATGATCGTGGACAACTGATGGATACCGGTGCGGTCAAACCCGAAACGCAGATCCATCCGACGGCCATCGTCGATGCCGGGGCCAAGATCGGCGCTGGCGTGCGCATCGGGCCGTTCTGCACGGTCGGCAAGGACGCGACGCTGAGCGACGGCGTCGAACTCGTGAGCCACGTCGTGGTCGCGGGCGACACCGAACTGGGTGCCCGCGTGCGCGTGTTTCCGTTCGCCTCGCTCGGCCATCCGCCGCAGGATCTCAAATTCAAGGGCGAGCGCACGCGGCTCGTCGTCGGCGACGACACGATCGTGCGCGAGCACGTGACGATGAACCCGGGGACGTCGGGCGGCGGCGGCCTCACCAAAGTGGGATCGCGCTGCCTTGTGATGGCAGGCGCCCACGTGGCGCACGATTGCCGCGTCGGCGACCATGTGGTGATGGTGAACCAGGCGACGCTCGGCGGGCACGTGCAGGTCGGCGACTACGCGATCCTGGGCGGCATTTCGGCCGTGCACCAGTTCGTGCGCATCGGCAAGCACGCCATGATCGGCGGCATGACGGGCGTGGAGGGCGACGTCATCCCCTACGGCATCGTGATGGGCGACCGCGCGCGGCTGCAGGGCCTCAACATCGTGGGCCTCAAACGACGCGGCTTCAGCCGCGAAGAGATCCACGATCTGCGGACCGCCTATCGCCTGCTGTTCGCGCAGGAAGGCACGATGGCCGAGCGGCTCGACGACGTGGCCGAGCTCTACGGCAAGGTGGGCGCGGTCGTGGACATTCTCGAATTCATCCGCGGCGCCAACAACCGCCAGATATGCCTGCCCAAGGCCGACGCGGCGCTGTGACAGGCAGGGTGGGCGGCAAGCTCGGCATCCTGGCGGGCGGCGGGACACTGCCGCGTGCCGTTGCCGATGCCGCCGCGTCCGCGGGGCGGCAAATCCGCATTTTTGCCTTCGAAGGTTTCTGCGAACCGGCCACGGTCGCAGGCTACGCGCACGATTGGATCGGCCTCGCCAAGGTCGGTCGTCTGTTCGCCGCGTTGCGCGCAGCCGCGTGCGACGAAATCGTGCTTGCAGGTCCGGTTCGGCGCCCGGGCCTCGCGCAGATGCGCCCCGACTGGACCGGCTTTGCCACGTTGCTGCGCTTGGGCGGCGTATGGAGCGGCGATGCGTCGCTGCTGGCGCGCGTGCTGGCCTTGCTCGAGGCGCAAGGTTTCCGCGCCGTGGGCGCGCACGAAATTCTGCCCGATCTGCTGGTGGCGGCCCGAACCTACGGCGCGCACCGCCCCGATGCGGCGGCGCTTGCCGACATCGAAGCGGGCCTTGCGGCGGCACGCGCGCTGGGCAGGCGCCAGCGCGGCCAAGCGGTGCTCGTGCGCGGGCGTGACGTGATCGGCGAGGAAACGCGCGGCGGCACCTCGGCCTTGCTGCGGCAGCCCGGCATCGCCGGGGCCGTGCTCGTCAAAGCCGCAATGCCCGGCCAGGATCGTCGCGTCGATCTGCCGACGGCGGGTCTCGCGACGGTCGAAGCCGCCGCGGCGGCAGGCGTGGTCGGCATCGCCCTCGAGGCCGGCAACGCGCTGCTTCTCGACCGCGACGCGGCCGTCGCCGCCGCCGACCGATGCGGGCTTTTCGTGGTGGGCGCATGACGGCCACACGCGTCTTTCTCGTCGCTGGCGAACCTTCGGGCGACAATCTCGGGGCCAAGCTGATGGCCGCGTTGAAGCGCGCCACGGGCGGGGCCGTCGAATTCTCCGGCGTCGGCGGCGAGCGCATGGCAGGCGAGGGGCTCGCCAGCCTGTTCCCGCTGTCGGACCTCTCGGTAATGGGCTTGGCCGAAGTGGTGCCGCGCCTGCCGACGATTTTCGCGCGATTGCGCCGGACGGCCGAGGCGATTGAGGCGACGCGGCCCGACATCGTCGTGCTGATCGACGCGCCCAGCTTCGGCCTGCGCGTCGCCGACCGCATACGCGGCCTCGGCATCCCGGTCGTCCAGTATGTGGCGCCGCAATTGTGGGCGTGGCGGCCGGGCCGCGCCAAGAAACTCGCAGGCCGCATCGACGCAATGCTGGCGCTGCTGCCCTTCGAGCCGGAATTCTTCGCCAAGCTCGGTCTGCCTTGCACGCATGTCGGCCATCCCGTGCTCGAAGACGCGTCGGCGCCGGCCGATGCGGCGGGCTTTCGCGCGCGCCACGGCATCGCCGCGACGGCGCCGTTGGTCGCGATATTGCCCGGCAGCCGCGCGGGCCTCTTCGGCCGCATGGCGCCGATCTTCGCGGCGGCCGCGAATGCGCTTGCCGAAACGCATCGCCGAGCGGCTTTCGTCGTGCCCTATGTCGCGAATACCGACGCGGCTTCGGCCGCGTTTGCGGCATCGCTGCCGGGCAAGGTCGCGCGCGTGGCCGATCCGGCCGAAAAGCGGGCGGCGTTCCGCGCGGCCGATGCGGCACTCAGCGTGTCGGGCACCTCGACGCTGGAACTGGCCGTGGCGGGTTTGCCGACCGTGGTCGGGCATCGAGTCAACGCGCTGTCGGGCTGGCTTGCGCGCAAGCTCATCCAAGTTCCGTATGTCGCGATGCCGAACGTGATCGCGGGCCGTGCCGTGATCCCCGAATTGCTTCAGGCCGACTGCACGCCTGCGGCGCTTGCCGCGGAACTCGCACGCTTGCTCGACGATCCGGCAGCCGCCGCCAAAATGCGCGCCGAACTTTCGAGCGTCTGCGAAGCACTCGGCCAAGGCGAAATCGCGCGCGGAAAGCTGCCTTCCGACCGGGCGGCCGCGGCGATTCTGGATCTGCTCAGAAGCCGAGGTTAGCGAAGCGCTTGCGATGGGCGCGGATCGCGTCCTCGATCTGCAACGCCACGTCGAGCGCCGCGCGGCCGTCTTCGCCGGTCACGTGCGGCTTGTGGTCGCCGCGGCACGCGCCCAGGAAGCTCTCGATCTCGGTCTTCAGGTCGTCGCCGTCCGGATAGTCGCGCTCGATGCGCTCGATGGGCGGCATGCCCGGCATCATCGCGGGCAGCAGCGTGCCCAGCAAGAGCCCGCCCTTGCCGCGCCGCATCGCCACGAGCTTGCGCTTGGCAAGATCGAGCGACACGTAGCTCTCGTGGCCGAAGATGCGCATCTTGCGCTCGGTCTTGAGGCTGATGCGGCTCGTGGTGATGTTGGCCACGCACCCGTTGGCGAAACCAAGGCGCACATTGGCGATGTCTTCGCCTTTGGTCACGACGGGAGCGCCCACCGCCATCACGCTTTCGACCGGCGCTCCCACGAGGGCGAGGATGAGGTCGATGTCGTGGATCATCAGATCGAGCACGACCGAGACGTCGGTCGCGCGCGGATTGAAGGGATGGATGCGGTCGCATTCGACGTAGAGCGGCGTGCCGACATAGTCGCGCGCGCCCAGCCGGTCGAGCAGGAACCGCTGCAGATGGCCGACCTGCAGCACCGTGCCGCGCGCCGCCGCCGCCGCGACGAGCTTGTCGGCCTGAGCGCGCGTGTCGGCGATCGGCTTTTCGATCAGCACATGGATGCCGGCCTCGATGAGGGCCAGCGCCACGTCGCAATGCAGCGACGTCGGCACCACGACCGACACGGCGTCGACCTTGCCGACGAGGTCGCGTGCGTCGGCAAAGGCCGCCACGCCGTGTTTTGCGGCGACGGCCTCGCGCGCGGCGGGATTGGGATCGACGATGCCGACGAATTGCGAGCCCGGCAGGCTCGCGTATTTGTCGGCATGGAACCGGCCGAAATGGCCTGCGCCGACGACGGCGGTACGAAGCGTTTTCATGCCGTTTGGTAGCGCGTTTTGCGGGCTGGCGCAAAGCCCCCAAGCTTGCCATGCTGGCGCCCGGACGAATGGGGAGGGCGCCTGCCATGGCCAGCGAATACCGCATGCTGCACACGATGATTCGCGTGTTCGATCTCGAGAAATCGATCGATTTCTACTGCAACAAGCTCGGCATGCAGCTCCTGCGCCGCACGGATTTTCCGGACGGCAAATTCACGCTCGCCTTCGTGGGCTACGGACCCGAAGCGACCAACGCCGTTATCGAGCTTACGCACAATTGGGGGCAGGCCGAGCCCTACCAGATCGGCACCGGCTTCGGCCATGTGGCCTTGGGCGTGAAGGATATCTACGGTGCCTGCGAAAAGCTCGCAGCTGCCGGGGCCAAAATCCCGCGCCCGCCGGGACCGATGAAACACGGCACGAGCGTGATCGCTTTCGTCGAAGATCCGGACGGCTACAAGATCGAACTCATCCAGAAATAGCGGCGGCGCGCATGGCGGCATTCTATGCCGAGGCGCCAAAATCCTCGACGTCGCGAAAAAACCGCTCGCGCAGATCGTGGATTGGCGCTGTGCCTGGGTAGATTCCGACGCTCGACGCAAGCGGGTCTCGCACGCGACCGTGGCAAGGCCGTCGGGCGCTTCGTCCGGCGTTTTGCCGTTGGCGCGCCTTGGAGCCGCCGGAAGGCTTTGCCATGCATCTCGAAAACTCCGTCGTCGCAGCATTTCCAGACCATCTCGCCGCCGAGACTGCCGTCAAGGCGCTCGCCGACGGCGGCTTTGCGATGAAGCAGCTCAGCGTGCTCGGTCGCGGCTACCATACGGAGGAGAAAGTGGTCGGCTTCTACAACACCGGCGACCGGGTGCGTTTCTGGGGCACGCGTGGCGCATTCTGGGGCGCTTTGTGGGGCTTGTTTTTCGGCGGGCTGTTCGTGGTGACGCCTGTCGCGGGCCCGGTGGTGGCGCTCGGCTATCTCGCGGCCCTTGCGTTGGCCGCGATCGAAAACGCCGTTCTGGTGGGCGGCCTGAGCGCCGTCGGCGCTGCCCTTTACGGCCTCGGCGTGCCGAAAGACACCGTCGTGCAGTACGAAATGTCGGTCAAGGCCGACAAGTTTCTGGTGATGGCCCACGGCACGGCGGCCGAGATGGCGCGCGCCAAGGCCGTGTTGGCGCTCAAGCATCCGCTTGCCCTCGACGAACATCGTTCCGCCGACGCGGCCGTCGGGCCGATGCCGGGGCTCGCACCCGCACTTTAGTGCGCGATCCGGATCGCCTGCCCGAAACGCTGCTGGGGTTCGTGCGCGCGACCGGCGTTTGGCACCAGACTGCATTGTCGCTGTTGTCGGTCGCGGTGTTCGCCGCGTCGACGGCACCGCTCGAAATCCAGCGGCGCCTGATCGACGATGCCGTCGCCGGCAGTTCCGCGCGGGCGATCGCGTGGCTTGCCGTCGCCTACGCGGCCTTGGCGCTTGCCGAGGGGCTGCTGAAACTTGCGCTCAACATCTATCGGGCCTGGATCAGCGAGGCAGCCGTGCGCGACATGCGCGTCCGTTTCCGTCGCTTGATCGACCGTCTGCCGTCGGGCGCGCCGGGAGCCGCGTCGCGCGGCGTGGGCGCCTCGGCGATCCTGATGGAGGCCGAGCCCATCGGCGGCTTCGTCGGCGGTGCGGTCTCGGAGCCCTTGCTGCAGGGCGGCCTGCTCGCGAGCGTGTTCGGCTACATGCTTTATCTGCAGCCCGTCATGGCGCTGGTCGCGTTCGCGGCCTTGTCGCCGCAGGTCGTGTTCGTCCCGCTGCTGCAGCGCGCCATCAATGGGCGAATCGCCGCGCGCATCGAAACCTTGCGCTCGGTCGGCAGCACCATCGCCGACGGGCCGATCGCGGCAGACGCCGCGACGGACGCGCAGGATGCGCGCATCGCGCGCGCCTTCGCGCTCGACATGGGCATCTACAAGCTGAAATTTTCGATGAATTTCCTGATGAACCTGATGCACCACTCCGGCACGGCCTGCGTGCTCGCGGTGGGCGGCTGGTTCGTGGTCGCGGGCGAAGCGCAGATCGGCACGGTCGTGGCCTTCATCTCGGGCCTTGCGAAGGTCAACGATCCGTGGGGCGATCTGGTCGATTGGTATCGCGAACTCACCGCCACCGCGACCAAATATCGGCTTGCGGTCGCGGCGGCGCGCGCCCTCGACGCGGCGGCGAACTAGCGCTTCAACCCCACCATATTGCCGCGACCAGGGCGACGATCGCGACGGGGCCGACCGCCAAACGCACCAGGCGCCAGAAAGACGGGCGGTTGTCGTTGACGGCGGGCGGCAGGCGGCGGCGGCCGAGCAGGGCCGGCGGCACGGCGCGCGCGACGCTCGGGTCGTGCGTGGTCGTGCGCATCCTGCCGGTGCCGCGTTTGCCCATGGCGCTCTCGTCCCCCGTCTGCCGTCAGCGTTTCGCCATCGGCACGAACGGCCGATGGGCCGCACCCGTGTAGAGTTGGCGCGGGCGGCCGATCTTCTGTTCGGGATCTTCGATCATCTCGTTCCACTGCGCGATCCAGCCGGTCGTGCGCGCGAGCGCGAACAGAGCCGTGAACATCGCGACCGGGAAGCCCATCGCCTTGAGGATGATGCCCGAATAGAAATCGACGTTGGGATAGAGCTTCTTCGAAATGAAGTATTCGTCCGAAAGCGCGATGCGCTCGAGTTCCATCGCGATGTCGAGCAGGGGATCGCTCACGCCGAGCTCGCCCAGCACTTCCTTGCAGGTCGAGGCCATGACCTTGGCGCGCGGATCGTAGTTCTTGTAGACGCGGTGGCCGAAGCCCATCAGGCGCACGCCTTCGTTCTTGTCCTTCACGCGCTTGATGAATTCGGGGATTTTGTCTTTGGTGCCGATCTCGGCGAGCATCTTGAGCACGGCTTCGTTCGCGCCGCCGTGGGCGGGGCCCCACAGTGTGGCGATACCCGCCGCGATGCACGCGAACGGATTGGCGCCCGACGAACCCGCCAGACGCACGGTCGAGGTCGACGCGTTCTGCTCGTGGTCGGCGTGCAGGATGAAGATCTTGTCCATCGCCTTGGCGAGCACGGGATTGACCACGTAGGGCTCGCACGGCACGCCGAAGGTCATCTGCAGGAAGTTTGCCGCGTAGGCGTGGTCGTTGCGCGGATGCAT
>JBILXZ010000024.1:0-51560 GCA_044378015.1 Tagaea sp. | reverse complement strand
CTCTTCGGCTTTTTGAGCTCGATCCTTGGCGGCTTTGCCTCGAGCAGACCGTCCTGCCCTTGCGACGCCAGCAAATGATGCTGCTCGATCTGCTCCTGCGTCGGCGCGGGGAAGCCTGCGAAGCGCTGTCCAAACTGCTCGCGCATCTTGGCGATGGTGGGGCCGCTCGGCCGCAGCCAGCCATCCACCTTGAGGCCGGTTCGTTTCTGGTATCTGCGCACGCCGTCGTCGAGCGTGTAGTGGCCGTACCCGCTCGGGCCGTTGGTGCCCGCAAAGTCGAGATCGCCCGCGTCGGCGAGAATGCTTTCGACTTTGAACACGTCGCGTCGGCCGTTCATACGGCCGAGGCCGACCGTGTCGGCAAGGCCGAACCAGTCTTCGAGGGCGTCTTCGTCGTCGCGGCGCTTGGTCTCGGGGGCGTACATGGCAGGGCTCCGGCGGCTCGGCGCCGGGCTTTCAAGCCGCGCCGGTTGAGAGGGGCTTTCCCTTGTGGAAAGTGGCTTAACTTGAGAACATAATATATACAGAAAAATAGCACTGCAAGGACAATTTATTCATAGCCAAGTATCGGCCAAAAAAAACGGGGCCCGAAGGCCCCGTTTTTACCACTGCATGAATCGGGCATGAGGCCTTCGAAACTGGGAATTTCAAACCCAAATCCGATTCGGAATTCGCTGCAAAAGGAATCCCGCTTCCGCTGGGAATGTCGCCGCTTAAGCCGCAGCCGTCGCGGCGATCTTGCCGGTGTATTCGATCACGACACCCGCGTCGGCTGGAGCGCCCTTGGTGCGGATCAGCATGCACAGCCGGTCGGCCACCAAGCGCATTTCTTTCGACGACTTCGCGGGCAGCGGAATTTTGCGCTCTTTGCAGAAGATGATCAGCGCAGCGGCGATCGAAGTCGTGTCGAACGTCACCTGCTCGATCGCCCCGCCTCTGTCGGGTTCGACTTGGATCGTGACGTCGAGCGCGCTGCGCCCGATCACCACCTTGCGCAAATTGCCCGGCGGAAACGGCGTGCCCCGCTGCCTGTTGTATTCGATCAAGGCGCGGCACATTTCGTTTTGGTCGAAGAAAACCAAGCGATACTCGCTTGCCATCTCAGCTGCAGCCTCGAAAAACGCGATGCATCAGGAAATATTATTGTAGAGCCTTCGAGCCGAATTTGCCAGAGATGTGGTTTTTTTGCTGAAACACTGTCGAACTTGCGCGGTATTGCCGCTTGCGCCGAAATTCTGCCGCCCTGTTCTTGTTGACGGGCGAATCGTCGGCCATACTCGTTGATTATGGCACGCGTGCGAGCTCGCCCTTACGACCGGCCCCAGACCGATTCCCGATCGGCGCCGCGCGCTTGCGACCATCCGGGATGCGCCGAACAGGGCGCTTACCGCGCCCCCAAAGACCGCAAAAAACTCAACGATTTCTACTGGTTCTGTCTTGCCCATGTGCGCGAATACAATGCCTCCTGGGATTTCTACAAGGGCGTCGATGCCGATACGCTGGAGCGCGAGCGCCGGGCCGACGTGATCGGCCGTCGGCCGACCTGGCCGATGGGGGTCGGCAAGCGTGCCCGCGCACCGCTCGGGCGCACCGAGGCCCTCGAGGAGGCCATGCGGCGCTGGTTCGCCGACGGCGAAATTCCCGGCTTCGAAGCAAGCGCCAAGCCCGAGCCGCGCAAACAGCGCCCCGTGGGCCCGGTCGAGGAAGCGCTTGCGCTGCTCGAACTCGACTGGGACGCCACGTTCGACCAGATAAAGTCTCGATACAAATCGCTCGTCAAACGCCATCACCCGGACGCGAACGGGGGCGACAAAGCCGCGGAAGAACGTCTAAAATCGATCAATCAGGCCTACACCGTCCTGAAGGCGCAAATCGCAAAACAGACGGCCCGCTCGTAACCCAAGCGAGCCGCCCTATCTTGCTTCGCGCGCCGTCCGAATTCGCCCTGTCCGGAGTTGCCAGCCACATGTCCCCTGCGATCGCGTCCGCCCCGCTGCATGCCGACCTCCACACCCGCGTGCCCGACATCAAGGTCAAAGTCCGCGAAATCTTCGGCATCGATTCCGACCTCGAAGTTCCCGCTTTTTCGGCCGCCCCCACCGACCATGTGCCGGACCGCGACGACAACTACCGTTTCGACAAGGAAACCACGCTCGCGATCCTGGCGGGCTTCGCCTTCAACCGCCGCGTGATGGTGCAGGGCTATCACGGCACCGGCAAATCGACGCATATCGAGCAGGTCGCCGCGCGCCTCAACTGGCCGTGCATCCGCATCAATCTCGACAGCCACATAAGCCGCATCGACCTCGTCGGGCGCGACGCGATCGTGGTGCGCGACGGCAAGCAGATCACCGAATTCCGCGAAGGGCTGCTGCCCTGGGCGCTGCAGCATCCCGTGGCGCTCGTGTTCGACGAATACGACGCGGGCCGCGCCGACGTGATGTTCGTGATCCAGCGCGTGCTCGAACTCGACGGCAAGCTCACGCTGCTCGACCAGAACCGCGTGCTGCGCCCGCACCCGGCGTTCCGCCTCTTCGCCACGGCCAACACCGTCGGCCTCGGCGACACGACCGGCCTCTACCACGGCACGCAGCAGATCAACCAGGGCCAGATGGACCGCTGGAACATCGTGACGACGCTCAACTACCTGCCGCACGACGAAGAGACGCGCATCGTGCTCGCGAAATCGCAGGGCTACGACACCAAGGAAGGCCGCGACATCGTGGCGGCCATGGTGGCGCTCGCCGATCTCACGCGCGCAGGCTTCATGGCCGGCGACATCTCGACCGTGATGAGCCCGCGCACGGTCATCACCTGGGCCGAGAATGCGCGCATCTTCGGCGACGTGGCGTTCGCTTTCCGCGTGACGTTCCTCAACAAATGCGACGAGGTCGAACGCCAGACCGTCGCCGAATACTACCAGCGCTGCTTCGGCGTCGAACTGCCGGGCGGCGCGAGGCTTGCCGTGCGCAAAGCCGGCTAGGCTTGCGGCCGGCCGCCCGATGGCGCAGCGAAACAACGAAGGTCCGACCGAACGCTTTCGCCAGGCGACGGCGGCGGCATTGCGCGCGATCGCGGGCGCGCCGGAACTGACCGTCGCTTTTTCGGCCGAGCCTGCCGCTCTGCGCGGCACCGAAGCGCTGCTGCCGCAGCCCGCGCGCGATCTGCCGCCGGGCGAAGTCGCGATCGTGCGCGGCGAAGCCGACGCGATCGCGCTCAAGCAACGCCACCACAATGCCGCCGTGCACGCCAAACGCCAGCCGCAAGGGGCGATGGGCCGCGCGATCTACGACGCCGTGGAACAGGCGCGTTGCGAGGCGCTGGGCGCGCGCTACATGTCGGGCGTCGCCGAAAATCTCGGCGCGGCGCTCGACGAGCGCTGCCGCCAGGCCGGCTACGCGCGCATCGCCGATCGCGACGCGGCCCCGCTCGTGGACGCGCTTTCGCTGTTGGCGCGCGAGGCGTTCACCGGTCGCCAGCCGCCAGAAGCGGCACGGCGCATGGTCGATCTGTGGCGCCCGTGGATCGAAACCAAAACCGGGGCCGATCTCGGCGATCTTGCGCGCAGTCTCGACGACCAGGCGGCCTTCGCCGAAACCGCGCGCAAGCTCATCGCCGATCTCGAACTCGGCGAGGAAGAGGGCCAGTCGACCGAGGCCGACGACGACCAGAGCCAGGAAGGCGAAAAGGACGACGACGGCCAGAAATCGGGCGAAGCCGAAGACAGCGGCGACAGCTCGCAAGCCGAAGCCATGCAAGGCTCGGAAACCCGCGAGGCCGCCGGCGAAGACGGCGGCGAGGGCGAGGGCGAGGAGCAGGAAGGCGACGACAGCGACGGCATGGGCGAGGACGGCCCCGAGCGGCCCGGCAAGCGCGCGCGTCCGTCGCCGGACGGGCGCAACTCGACCGACCAGCCGATGTACCGCGCCTACACGACCGAGTTCGACGAGATCGTCGAGGCCGACGCGCTGTGCGACGCCGACGAACTCACGCGCCTGCGCGCCCATCTCGACCAGCAATTGAGCCATCTGCAGGGCGTCATCGCGCGCCTCGCCAACCGGCTGCAGCGCCGCCTGCTCGCCCGCCAGAACCGCGCTTGGGAGTTCGACCTCGAAGAGGGCATGCTCGATGCCGCGCGCCTCGCGCGCGTCGTCGCCAATCCGGCCTACTCGCTGTCCTACAAGCGCGAGCTCGACACCAAGTTCCGCGACACGGTGGTGTCGCTGCTGATCGACAATTCGGGCTCGATGCGCGGCCGGCCGATCACGGTCGCGGCCATGTCGGCCGACATTCTGGCGCGCACGCTCGAGCGCTGCGCCGTCAAGGTCGAGATTCTCGGCTTCACCACGCGCGCGTGGAAGGGCGGGCAGAGCCGCGAGCGCTGGCTGCAGGGCGGAAAATCCGCCAATCCGGGCCGTCTCAACGATCTGCGCCACATCGTCTACAAGGGGGCCGACGCGCCCTGGCGGCGCGCGCGCAAGTCGCTCGGCCTCATGCTGCGCGAGGGGCTGCTCAAGGAGAACATCGACGGCGAAGCGCTGCTGTGGGCGCACAGCCGCCTCGTCGCGCGGCCCGAGCAGCGCAAGATCCTGATGGTCATTTCCGACGGCGCGCCCGTCGACGATTCGACGCTGTCGGTCAATCCCGGAAACTATCTCGAGCGCCATCTGCGCGAGTCGATCGAATACATCGAAAACCGCTCGCCGGTCGAATTGCTTGCGATCGGCATCGGCCACGACGTGACGCGCTACTACAAGCGCGCCGTCACGATCGTCGACGCCGAGCAGCTCGGCGGCACGGTGATGGAAAAACTCGCCGAACTGTTCGAAGAAGACGCGGCCCCGCAGGGCCGCCGCCGCGCCTGAAATCCGGAGAAGGCCCATGCGCAAGATCCTCTTCGTGTCGTTGCTGGCGGCGGGCCTTGGCGCCTGTGCGGGCGAACCGCCCGCCCCGCTAAAGCTCACCATCCTGCACAACAACGACATCCATTCGCGCCTGCAGCCGGTCAACGCGCAGAGCAGCACGTGCTCGGCCCAGGACTTTGCGCAGAACCGCTGCTTCGGCGGCATGGCGCGCGTGGCCACCGTGCTGCAGACCCAGAAGGCGGCGGCCGAAGCCGCCGGGCGCCAGGTCCTCACGCTCGACGCCGGCGACCAGTTCCAGGGCTCGCTGTTCTACAGCCACTACAAAGGCTCGGCCGAACTCGAAGTTATGAGCCAGGTCGGCTACGACGCGATGGCGATCGGCAACCACGAATTCGACGACGGCCCGGAAAACTTCGCGCGCTTCCTGCGCGCGGCCCGTTTTCCCGTGCTGTCGGCCAACATCGACGCAGGCACCGAGCCAGCGCTGCGCGACCTCTTCAAAAGCCACGTCGTGCTGGCGCGCGCGGGCGCGAAGATCGCGGTCGTCGGCGCCACCACCGAAGACACGCCCGAGATCGCTTCGCCGGGGCCGCGTCTGCGCTTTGCCAAAGCCGAAGACGCGCTGCGCCCGCTGGTGGCCAAGCTGAAGGCCGAAGGCGTTTCGCATATCGTGCTGCTCTCGCATCTGGGCCTGCCGCGCGACCGCGAGGTCGCGGCGGCCGTCGACGGCATCGACGCGATCGTGGGCGGCCACTCGCACACGCTGCTCGGAAACGGCGTCGAAGGCGCCGAAGGTCCGTATCCCACGCTCGTCAAAGGCCCTTCGGGCCGCGACGTGCCGATCGTGCAGGCGGGCGCGTTTTCGCGCCATGTCGGGCGGCTCGATCTCGAGTTCGACGCGGCCGGCAATGTCGTGGCGGCGTCGGGCAACACGATCCTGATCCCGCAATCGACGGTGCCGAACGCGGCCATCCAGGCGACGATCGACCGGCTCGACGGGCCGCTTGCCCAGGTGCGCGAAACGCGCGTGGGCCAAGGGGCCATCGACTACACGCTCGACGGCTGCCGCGCGCGCGAATGCGCGCTCGGCAATCTCGTCGCCGAAGCGATGCTCGCCGCCACGCGCGCCCAAGGCACGCAGATCGCGCTCCAGAACGGCGGCGGCCTGCGGGCCGGCATTGCGGCTGGCGAAATTCGCCTGGGTGCCGTCCTCACCACGCTGCCGTTCCAGAATTCCGTCGCCACGCTGAAGCTCAAGGGCAGCGACTTCGTGGCGGCCCTCGAAAACGGCCTGTCGCAGGTTGCCCAAAATGGCGGGCGTTTCCCTCAGGTCGCGGGCGTGCGCTACACGTGGGACGTCTCTCGCCCCGTGGGCAGCCGCGTCTTGTCGGTCGAACTGCGCCGTGCGGACGGCAGCTTCGGCCCGTTCGACCAGAACGCGACTTATGCGGTCGCGACGAACGATTTCATGCGCCGCGGCGGCGACGGCTACGTCGTGCTGCGCGACCGCGCCATCGATCCCTACGATTTCGGCCCGGGTCTCGACGATGCCTTGGCCGCCTATGTCCGCGCCAACTCGCCGGTGCGCGTCCCGACCGACGGCCGCATCGTGACGCGCTGAAAGTTCCACCCCCGACCGCCGCCGCCCGTCATCCTGAAAGGATCGAAGATGCCCGCCGATACTCGCCCCGTCGATCTACTCGACTCGCAGAAAACTTCACTGCAGCAACCGGCTTTGCCGGTCGGCCGCCGCGGCTTCATGGCGGGGGCCAGTATCGCCACCGGCTTCGCCATCGCAGCCGGCCCTGTGCAGGCGCAGACCATGATTTCAACCGACATGGTCGGCCTCGTCGCCGACATGGTCACTGTGCCCACGGCAACTGGCGGCATGCCCGCCTATTATGCGCGCCCCGCCCAAGGCGACCATTTTGCGACCGTGATCGTGGTGCAGGAGATCTTCGGCGTGCACGAATACATCAAAGACGTGTGCCGCCGCCTTGCCAAAGCAGGCTACCTCGCTGTCGCACCCGAGCTTTTTTTCCGCCACGGCAATCCCGCGACGGTATCCGACGTGCAGACCGTGCTGCGCGGCATCGTGGCGAAGGTTCCCGACGCCGAAGTGATGGCGGATATCGACGCGACCGTGCGTTGGTCCGGCCGCGACGTCGGCAAGGGCGACACGAGCAAACTCGGCATCACCGGCTTCTGCTGGGGCGGGCGCGCGGTGTGGCTCTATGCCGCGCACAATCCGGGCGTCAAGTCGGGCGTTGCGTGGTACGGCGTGGTCGAAGGCGAAACCAACGCCATGCGCACCCAGCATCCGATCCAGCAGGTCGCGCGTATCAAGGCGCCGATCCTGGGCCTCTATGGCGGCGCGGATGCCGGCATCCCGAACGAAGGCGTGGACCGCATGCGCGCGGCCCTGCGCGCCTCGGGCAATACCGTGTCGGAAATCGTGACCTATCCCGACACGCCGCATGCCTTCCATGCCGACTACCGGCCGAGCTATCGGCCCGAGCAAGCGCGCGACGGCTGGCGGCGTCTCGAAGCCTGGTTCGCGCGCACGCTCGCCTGAAGCGGGCGCTGAAAGCCGGTACCCCGCGGCAAATGCACACGACGCGGCGCGGCGCGCTTGCTCTTGGTGGCGGCGCGCTCGCCGCGTTGTCGTTTCCGGGCCGCGCGCGCGCGGGCGAAGCCATCGCACTCGGCGCCCACAAAATGGCGCTCGACGAACGCGCGCCCGAGCTGGCCCCCCCGAACGGGCGCGTGGGCGCGCTTTTCTGGCGCGGCGGACTGTGGCTCCAATCGCCCGACAAGCGCTTTGGCGGCTGGTCCGATCTTTGGATCGACCCCGACGGCAAGCGCCTCGTCGCCATCTCGGATCGCGGCTGGACGCTCGATGCGGCGGTCGATTTCGACGGGCATTTGCAGGGCCTGCGCAACGCGCGTTTGGGCCGCCTGACCGAACCCGACGGCAAGCCTGTTTTGCGCGCGGCCAGCGACGCCGAGGGGTTGGCGCGCATGCCCGACGGCGGCTTTGCCGCGAGTTTCGAACAGCGCCATCGCATCCTCGTCTATCCGCCGGCCGAGCCGCCTTTCTCCCGGCCGCCGCGCGCGCTCGCAAGCCCGCCTGCGGGCGACACGCCGCGCAACGGCGGCATGGAGGCGCTCGCTTGCCTGCCGGGCGGCGCTTTGCTTGCGCTGCTCGAAGAAGGGCTCGATGCCGGCCTGCATCGCGGCTTCGTGCAGACGCCGTCCGGCTGGGCCAAGCTCAACTACCGCACGGCCGCGGATTTTGCGCCCGTCGGCCTGTGCGTGCTCGACGACGGGACAAGCATCGTGCTCGAGCGCAGCTTTTCGCCGTTCCTCGGCGGGTTCGCCGCCCGGCTCGCGCGCGTGGCGGCAGGGGCATGGGTTGCCGGTGCCGTCGTGGAAGGCGTCGAGCTTGCCCGCCTGCGCCCGCCGCTGCTTGTCGACAACTACGAGGGCGTCGCCGCCACGCGCGGCCGCGACGGCGAAACCCTGCTCTGGCTCGTCTCGGACGACAACTACATGTCGCTTCAGCGCACGCTGCTGGCGGTGTTCGCGCTTCCCCGCGCATAGGCGCGGCCGGGGCAAAAAAAAGCCCGCCGGTGAAGGGGCGGGCTTTCGAGGTCTTGTATCGGAAACAAGGATGGTCGTGTTTTTGATTATCCCTTTGTCGACCGATTGAAGTCGATCAGGCGGCGCGCTTCACGAGCGCTTCCTTGACCTGCTCCTTCAAGCGGCGCATCTGCTTGTCGAGTTTGGCGGCGGGCGTCTTCACGAGCCACGCATCGAGACCGCCCGTATGTTCGACGGTCTTGAGGCCGTTGGTCGACAAGCGCACGCGCACCGAGCGGCCGAGCACGTCCGAGAGGAGCGTCGTGTCCTGCAGGTTGGGCAGGAAGCGGCGCTTCGTCTTGTTGTTGGCGTGCGACACATTGTTGCCGACCAGCGGACCTTTTCCGCTTACCATGCAGCGACGCGACATAATTGCGAATCCTCATCCAAAACGCCCCTGACGGCCCGGGGCACAGCAAAGAGGGGGCGGTTTTAGGGTCTGGCGCGCGTGTCGTCAACCGCTGCCTTTGCCGACGCTCCCGCGCAACGCCGCCAAAATCGCGACGGCGGCTTGGTGAGGGCTTTTAAGGCCCTGAAATACCTTTGATTCTTCAGATTCGACGACATTCCTGAGCGCCGGTTCGCCGGTCAGGATTTCGACGAGCCCGTCCTCGATTTCGCGCCACAAGGTCGTTTTGGCCTGGGCCGTGCGTTTGGCGGCCAAACCCGCCGGTCCAAGGGCCGCACGATGGGCGAGGATGGCGGCCCAAATCTCGGCAATGCCGGTCCCCTGCAGCGACGACACGCGCAAGACCGGCGGATGCCAAGGCGCATGGGCGTAGGCGGCATGCGAGGGGCGCAGCATGTGCAGCGCGGCCGCATAGTCCGACGCGGTGCGCCCGGCAGCCGCCTCGAGATCGCCGTCGGATTTGTTGATCGCCACGAGATCGGCAAGTTCGACGATGCCCTTCTTGATGCCCTGCAACTCGTCGCCGCCGGCCGGCGGCAGCAGCAGCATGAAGAGATCGACTATCTGCGCGACGGCCGTCTCGGATTGGCCGACGCCGACCGTTTCGATCAGGATCGTGTCGAAGCCTGCCGCCTCGCACAGCAGCGATGCCTCGCGCGTGCGGCGCGCAACCCCGCCCAGATTGCCGCCCGAGGGCGACGGGCGGATGAACGCGCGCGCGTCGCGCGCCAGCAGTTCCATGCGCGTCTTGTCGCCGAGGATCGAACCGCCCGAAACGGGCGACGACGGATCGACCGCAAGCACGGCGGGCTTGCGCCCTTGCGCCAGCAGATGGAGCCCGAAGGCCTCGATGAAGGTCGATTTGCCGGCCCCTGGCGGGCCCGAAATGCCGACGCGCACGACGGGCGACGCGGCTTGCGGGCGCAGCAATGCCAGCAATTCGTCGGCGCGCGCGCGGTCTTGTGCGGCCGTCGATTCGACGAGGGTGATGGCGCGGGCCAGCGCGCGCCGTTCGCCGCTGCGGATTGCCGCCAGGAGCGCGGCGGGGTCGGCCCCCTCGCTCAAAGCCCGCTCCCGCTCAAAGACCTCTGCGACCCATGTCGAGGAACTTCTCGCGCCGCCGTGCGCGCAGCACGCCGCCGTCGATCCCCTTCATCTCGGCGAGCGAAGCCGCGATCGCGTCGCCCAAGGCCGCGATCGTCTCGCGGCGGCCGCGATGCGCGCCCCCCAGCGGCTCGGCCACGATGCCGTCGATCACGCCGAGTTTCAGCAGGTCCTGGGCGGTGAGTTTCAGCGCTTCGGCCGCGACCTGCGCCTGGTCGGCCGCCCGCCACAGGATCGAAGCGCAGCCCTCGGGCGAGATCACGGAATAGACCGCGTGTTCGAGCATCAGCACTTTGTTGGCCGACGCGATCGCGATGGCTCCGCCCGAGCCGCCTTCGCCCAGGACGGCCGCCACGAACGGCACTTTGATGCGCAAGCCCGCTTCGATGGTTTTGGCGATGGCTTCGGCCTGTCCGCGCGCCTCGGCCTCGATGCCCGGATAGGCGCCGGCGGTGTCGATCAGCGACACAACGGGCAGCGAAAAGCGGTCCGCCAACGCCATCAAGCGCTGGGCTTTGCGGTAGCCCTCGGGCTTGGCCATGCCGAAATTGTGCTTGATTCGGCTTTCGGTGTCCGAGCCCTTTTCCTGGCCGATCACCACGACCGACTGGCCGCGAAAACGCCCGATGCCGCCGATGATGGCCGCGTCGTCGGCAAACAGCCGGTCGCCGGCGAGCGGGGTAAAGCCGTCGATGAGGCCTGCGACGAATTCCTTGCAATGCGGCCGCTCGGGATGGCGGGCGACCTGCACTTTTTGCCAAGCCGAAAGCTTGCCGTAGACGGCGCGGATCTGGCGGTCGACCTTGCCCTGCAGCTTGGCGACCTCGTCGGCAATGTTGAGGGTGCCGTCGCCTGTCAGGCGCTTCAGCTCCTCGATCTTGCCTTCAAGTTCGGCGATCGGCTTTTCGAATTCCAGGTAGTGGGCCATCCTGGAGGCGTCTATAGCATGGAAAAAGCAGGCGTCCAGACCCCTTTTGGGCGGTCGATTGGGGCCTTGATTGGCCGTTCACGCGTGGCCGCGAATCTGCCCGTGTTTGGCCACGATCGCGCGCGCCTGGCGGATCGAGGCGATGTCGATCAGGCGGCCCTCGAAGGTGGCCGCACCCTGGCCCTCGTCGGCGGCGGCGTCCATGGCGAGCAGGATGGCGCGCGCGCGTTCGACCTCCATCGGGTCGGGCGTGAAGACGTCGTTGACGGTCGCGATCTGCGAGGGATGGATCACCATCTTGCCCTCGCAGCCCAAAGCCGCGGCGCGGAACGCCGACTCCTTCATGCCGAGCGGATCGTTGAAATCGGCGTAGGGCCCGTCAACCGGCCGTTTTCCCGCCGCGCGCGCGGCCACCACGATGCGCGCGAGCGCGTAGTGCCAGATGTCGGCCTGCTTGCCGTCCACGGCATACTGCGCCGACAGCCCGCCGATATTGGTCGTGCGCATGCCGGTCGAGGCGGCGAAGTCGCCCACGCCGAAAATCAGCGATTCGACGCGCGGGGCGGCACTCGCGATCGCCTCGACGTTGGCGAGGCCCTGGGCGGTTTCGATCAGCAGCTCGAGTCCGATGCGCCGTTCGATCTTCTTGGCGCGCTCGATCTGCGTGAGCCACATGTCGACCGCGCGCACGTCCTCGGCGCGGTTCACTTTGGGCAGCATCAGCAGATCGAGGCGGTTGCCCGCTTTTTCGACGAGATCGACGAGGTCGCGGTACATCCATTCGGTGTCGGCGCCGT
Source organism: Tagaea sp. (assembly GCA_044378015.1). Classification (GTDB taxonomy): domain Bacteria; phylum Pseudomonadota; class Alphaproteobacteria; order CACIAM-22H2; family CACIAM-22H2; genus Tagaea. The sequence continues at coordinate 39,815 of JBILXZ010000024.1, read as the reverse complement.
TGACGCGCACCGAAACCGTCTTGCCGACCGCCGCCCAGTCGATGTCGTTGAGCGCTTCGACCGCGTTCTTGCGCGCCTTCGCCTTGTCGGACGGGGCGACCGCGTCTTCGAGATCGAGAAACACGACGTCGGCGCCCGAGCGCGCGGCTTTGGCGAAGAGTTCGGGGCGGCTTGCGGGCACGGCAAGCTCGGTGCGGTTCAAGCGCAGCGGGATCGACTCGGGCATGGCGTCGCTACTGGCCGAGCTTGGCTTCGTTGGCGACGAGCCAGTCGTAGGCGGGCAGCGACAGGAATTCGGGGAAGGTTTCGGCTTCCACAAGCTCGAGGAACATCTTGGCCGCTTCCTTGTAGCGGCCCTTGGCGTAGCGTTCGGCGCCCACGCGCTTCTTGAGCTTTTCGAGTTCCTCGTCGACGATCTTGCGCACGACGGACTTTTCGACCGCGCGCCCGTCGTCGAGATGCGCCTCGTGGTGCAACTGCTGCCACACTTGCGCGCGGCTGATCTCGGCGGTCGCCGCGTCTTCCATCAGATTGAAGAGCGGCACGCAGCCCTGGCCGCGCAGCCAGGCCTCGAGATAGCCGATGCCGACCGCGCAGTTCTGGCGCAAGCCCGCTTCGGTCGCCGTGCCGGCCGGCACCTGCAGGAGGTCGGCGGCCGTCACGTGCACGTCCTGGCGCTTGCGCGCGATCTGGTTGGCGTCCTTCATCTTGTCGTCGAACGCCGCCTTGGCGACCGCGACGAGGCCCGGATGCGCCACCCACGTGCCGTCGTGGCCGTCGGCCGCCTCGCGTTCCTTGTCGGCGCGCACCTTGTCCATGGCGGCCGCGTTGGCGGCCGCGTCGTCCTTGATCGGGATCTGGGCCGCCATGCCGCCCATCGCATGCACGTTGCGCTTGTGGCAGGTCTTGATCGCCAATTGGCTGTAGGCGCGCATGAAATGCGAGACCATCGTGACCTGGCCGCGGTCCGGCATCACGCAGGCGGGGCGCGAGGCGAATTTCTTGATGAAACTGAAGATGTAGTCCCAGCGCCCGCAATTGAGACCGGCCGAATGCTCGCGCAGCTCGTACAGGATCTCGTCCATTTCGAAGGCCGCGAGGATCGTTTCGATCAGCACCGTCGCCTTGATCGAGCCTGTCTTGATCCCGAGTGCGGCCTGCGCGTGCGCGAAAACGTCGTTCCACAGCCGGGCCTCGAGATGGCTTTCGAGCTTGGGCAGGTAGAAATACGGCCCCGAGCCGTTTTTCAGCAGCGTCTTGGCATTGTGGAAAAAATAGAGACCGAAATCGAAGAAGGCGCCGGCCATCGGCCTGCCGTCGACCAGCAGATGCTTCTCGGGCAGCGCGAGCCCGCGCGGGCGCACGAACAGCACGGCGCGCTTGGGGGCGAGCTTGTAGTTTTTGCCCGAGGCGGAATCGCTGTAGGCGATCGTGCCCGCGACCGCGTCGCGCAGATTGATCTGGCCATCGAGGAGATTGTTCCAGCTCGGCGCCGAAGCGTCCTCGAAATCGGCCATGAAGACGTTGGCGCCGCTGTTCAGCGCGTTGATGACCATCTTGCGGTCGACGGGGCCGGTGATTTCGACGCGGCGGTCTAGAATGTCTTTGGGCAGCGGGGCGACCGTCCAGTCCCCTTCGCGCACGCTGCGCGTCATCGGCGAAAAATCGGGTTTTTCGCCCGCGTCCAGGCGCGCCTGGCGGGCCGCGCGCGCGGCCAGAAGGTCGCGCCGGCGCGCGCCGAATTTGCGCTCGAGTTCGACCACGAAGGCGATCGCTTCGGGCGTGAGGATCGCGAGCTGGACGGGCAATATCTTGGCTTCGAGCTTGATCCCGTCGTCGGGCAGCACGGTGCCGCCGGGGCCCTTCACGGGCAGTTTGGGCGGCGGCGGGGGTGGCGCGACCGCGATGGGCTTGGCCGGCAGTGCCTTGACAGGCGCCGGTTTGGCCGCAGGTGCTGTGGCGGCGGGCTTGGCGGGCACCGCTTTGGCAGGTGCCGACTTTGCGGCTACCGCTTTGACCGGTGTGGGCGCGGGGACCGTACTCGATTTTGGGGTCGGTTTCGGGGCGGCGACAGGCTTTTTGGCCGCTGCGGCAGGTTTTTTGGCAGCGACCGCCGACTTTTTGGGGGCTGGGACCGGCTTTTTGGCGGGCAATTTTGTTTTTGCCGCGACTGGTTTTTTGGTTGTCGACGGCTTCTTGACAGGCGTTTTTGCGGAAAGCGCTTTCGCAGCGGCTGGCTTTTTCGTAGCTAGCGGCTTGATTTTTTTTGATTTATTGCCTTGCACCGGTTTTGCGACAGGCTTTTTCGCAGTGGATTTCTTGGCGGGCTTCTTTTTGGCAGCCATCGGCAGGATTCCTCACAGCTCCGGGACAGCTCCGGGCGACTCCGGCAAAATCTTCGTCTTGCTGGTTTAACCTTTGAATTTGCGCGTTACAAGCGCAAGACGCCCGCTCGCTGCTCAAAGCGCGCCATGCGCGTGTCAGCGGCGCCGTGCCAGCGGATGGTGTTTGGCCACGACCTGCTTCAGGCGCTCGCCGCCGACATGCGTGTAGATCTGCGTCGTCGCGATGTCGGCATGGCCGAGCATCTGCTGGACCGCCCGCAAATCGGCCCCGCGATCGACGAGGTGGCTTGCAAACGCATGCCGCAGCACGTGGGGGGACAGGCGCTGCGGGGCAATGCCGGCTTGCGGCGCCAGGGCCTTCAGCAATTGGGCAATGCGCGCGGGCGTGAGATGCCCGGCTTTGGCGGAACTGGGGAAAAAATAGGGCGATTTGGCCGCTTTGGGGCTGCGTTTGTCGCGGGCCTGCCGCCACGCCGCGATCGCGGCCAGGGCCGGTGCCGCAAGCGGGATGAGGCGCTCTTTGCCGCCTTTGCCGCGCACGATCATAAACGTGCCGTCGCGCGCGAGCGCCGACAATTTGAGGCCCGCCAATTCCGACACGCGTAGGCCGCTCGAATAGAGCACTTCGAGAAAACACACGAGCCGCCCCCCGTCTTCGGCGGCGTGCAGGCGCGCCGCTTCCACGAGGCGGGCGACTTCGTCTTCGGCCAGAATCTTCGGCAGCGGCCGGCCGATGCGCGGCGCCTCGAGGCTCGCGAGCGGATCGTCGGCGCGCGCGTTTTCGGCCAGCAGAAAACGATGCAGCTGGCGCATCGCCGAAAGCCTGCGCGCGGCGCTGCGCGGGCTCAGCGCGCGCGCGGCAAGCTTGGCCATGTAGGCGCGCGCAAGCGCGGCGTCGCACGCCAGCACGCTGCTGGCGTGCGCGGCAAGGAAAGCTTCGTAGTCCGCAAGATCGACCGAATAGGCGCGCTCGGTGTGCGCCGAGGCGTTGCGCTCGGCGCGCATCATTTCGAGGAACATCGTCGCATGGCGCGACAATTCGGGCTTGGGAGCGGGCGGTCTGCCGCGCGCCATGGCCGTTGCGCCTAAAGCCCCGACGCGATCGCGGATTCGAGCGCGAGCGCGCGCGCATTGTCCTCGAGGCCGACCGCGCGCAGTCCGTCGAGCACCGACAGCAGCACGTAGACGGGCGCGCCCGCCGCCCCTTCGCTGCCCAGAATATGCGCCACAAGCAGCGCGCATTCGGCGGCGCGCCCGCCGATGCCGGCCTCGTGCAGGGCCGCGATCAAGGCGGGATGCGGGAGGCTTGCGGTCTGGCGTTCGAAAGCGGTTTGCGGCAACGCGACGGCCGCCCCGCCGCCCGGCAAATGCCCAAGCCCGCCCAGCAGGGCGACGCCGATAGACGCGCGGACGGCCGCGTTGCGCGCGTCGCTCGCGTCGAGCGCCTGGCGCCACGCGGCAAGGCGCGCCGCGTTGCGCGTTTCGCCGGTTTCGATGCCGGCCAGCGTCGCAAGCAGCCAGATGCGCGCCGCCTCGGTGGCCGCGGCGGCGTCGCCGCCGATTTGGGCCGCGCGCACGAGCCGGATCCAGCCCGCGGCCGCATCGCGTTCGCCCGCCATCAGCAGCACGCGCGCGGCATCGGCGGCGGCAAAGCGATAGTCCGGCAGGGGCGGCGTCTGCGCCAGCATGGCGAGGCTCGCGCGCGCCAAGGTCGCGTAGCCGCCGCGTTCGCGGCCATGGCTCCACAAGGCTTGCAGGGCCGCGAGGCGCTCCGGGCCGATCGCGGCCGCATCGGCCGCTTGGAACAGGGCCGCCCGCCCGCGCGGGCCGCCGTCGGCGCGCGCGAAAGCCGCCGGATCCGCCGCCTGGGCGGCGGTGAGTTCGATCGCACGGTAGAAAGCGGCAAGCTCGCCCGCCGGCAGGGCGCCGAAAGCTTCGGCGCGCTCGGCGGCGGCCAGGCGAAATTCCGGCGTGCCCCAATCGCCGCGCGCAAGGGCGGCAAGCACGGCCGGGTCGCTGCCTTGCACGCTGTCGGCGGGCGGGGCGACCTTGGCCGCGCGCAGCATCGCAAGGGCAAGCGGATCGGCGTTGCGCAGCGTGTCCACGCGCACGCCGCGCCCGTCCCCGCCGACCGCCAGCAGCAGCGTCACGAAGACGGGGTCTTCGGGCGCCCCTTGGTCGCGCAGCATCGCCAAACCGAGCTGCGCGCGGTCGCCGTCGCCGGCCAGGGCTTGGCAGAACATCAGCGCCTTCTGGATCGCCACGTCGCGCCCGCGCGCCAGCGCCTCGCGCACCAGCGCGCAGGCGCGTTCGTCGGCCTGGGCCAGAAACGCGTCGTCGATCAGCAGCCGCGCAAGCGCTGGACCGGCCATGCGGTCGGGAATGCGGCGGACAAGTTCGGCCGCCGATTCGATGTCGCCCAGCGCGCGCAGCCGCGCCGCGCGAAGGCCCGCGAAATTGGCCGGGACGTTGGCTCCTGGACCGGCAAGCGATGTGGCGACGAGCGGGCCTGCGGCGTTCGAGGCCAGCGCGCGCCACGCCAGCTCGCGCAAGGGGCGCGAGGCGAGCGGCGCGGGCAGATCGCGCACGAGGCGCTCGGCAAACGCCCGGCCGCTTGCGGCCCACGCGTCGGGCGGAAAGCCGCCGCGTGCCGTGTCGATGAGGCCGATCGCTTCGGGGTCGAGCGGGCGGGCCGCTTCGACCTCGATCCCGGCCGGCGCCTGCAGCTGAGGTACTGCGCGCGGCAAAGATTCGCCGGCCGGCTCGGGCGCCGTGGCTGGCGGTTCGACGCGCGCGGGCGGCGGGCGCAGCAGGTTCGAGCCCGGCGTTTGGGCGAGGGCGGGTCCTGCGGCACCGACGGCCAGCAGCAAGGCGGCCAAAACCCCGCGCACGGTGCGGTCAGCGCGGCAGGCGGTCATTGGGGATTGTCTTCTCGATTCGGGCGGTCGGCGCCGGGATGTCCCAGCCTGCCAAGAAAGACGCCCCGGCGCCGAGCGCTGCCGCAACGACCACAAGAACGATCAGAAAAGAGCGCCCCATCTTCAGTCAAACCCTTGCGAAAATTGAACTATATAGCTTCCGCGCGTGCCCCTGTGCAGGTCGCGCCATGGTTTGCTACACTCGCGCGCTATGAGGCAGTTGCGCAAGAGGAAAGGCGAGGCTCGTGCACGCATCGACGCGTCGGTTGCGGTGCGGCATTTTCGCGTTCCCGAATCCTGACAACGATGACCTTGTCGTTTTCGTCCCCGGTGCCGCATGAAGCGGCCGACGTGCCGCTTGCGCCGTCCCAGCGTTCGATCGTGATGGTCGGATTGATGGGCGCGGGCAAGAGTGCGATCGGCAAACGCCTGGCGGCCCGCCTCGGGCTCTCGTTCGTCGATACCGACCGCGAGGTCGAGACGGCTGCCGGTTGCTCGATCGCCGAAATCTTCGAGCTTTACGGCGAGACGGCGTTTCGCGACGTCGAACGGCGCGTGATCTTGCGCCTGCTCGAGGGCGCTCGCGGCGTGCTGGCCACCGGCGGCGGCGCTTTCATGGACACGCAGACGCGCGAGGCGATCAAGCGGCGCGGCCTGTCGGTGTGGCTCAAGGCCGACCTCGACACGTTGGTGCGGCGCACGGCCAAACGCACGCACCGACCGCTGCTCAACAGCGGCGATCCGCGCGAAATCCTCGCGCGGCTGATGGCCGTTCGCGAGCCGGTCTACGCGCTGGCCGATCTGCATGTGCAATCGAGCGAAGCCTCGCCCGAAGAAACCACGCAGCGCGTGGCCGCCGCCGTTTCCGCCCATTGCGGCGAACCCGACATTGCGGCGGCGGGGCCGTGAGCGGCGCGATCGACACGGTGCGCGTGGCGCTCGACCAGCGCGGCTACGACGTCAAGATCGGCGCCGGGCTGCTCGAGACGGCGGGAGCTGCGATCCTGGCGGTGCGCCCGGCCAAGCGCGTGTTCGTCGCGACCGACAGCACGGTTGCGGCCTTGCATCTGGCGCGCCTGGAGGCGGGCCTCGATGCCGCCGGGCTCGCCCACAAAACCTTCGTGCAGCCGCCCGGCGAGACCAGCAAGGATTGGGCGCATCTTGGCGCGCTGCTGGACGCCGTGCTGGCGCACCGGCCCGAGCGCGGCGACATTCTGCTGGCCCTGGGCGGCGGGGTGATCGGCGACATGACCGGCGTTGCGGCGGCGCTGCTGCTGCGCGGCGTCGATTTCGTGCAGTGCCCGACGACGCTGCTCGCCCAAGTCGACAGCTCGGTCGGCGGCAAAACCGCCGTCAACACGCGCTTCGGCAAAAACCTCGTCGGCGCCTTCCACCAGCCGCGTCTGGTGCTGTGCGATCTCGGCACGCTCGACACGCTGCCGGCACGCGAACTGCGCGCAGGCTATGCCGAGACGGTCAAATACGGCTTGATCGACGATCCCGCCTTTTTCGACTGGTGCGAGGCCAATGCGACTGCCGTGCTCGCCGGCTCGGGCGATGCGCGCCGCACGGCCGTGCGCGCGGCGGTCGCGGCCAAAGCGCGAATCGTGGCGGCCGACGAGCGCGAGGCGGGCGTGCGGGCGCTGCTCAATCTGGGCCACACTTTCGGCCATGCGCTCGAAGCCGAAACGGGTTTCGGTCCCGATTTGCTGCACGGCGAGGCCGTGGCGATCGGCATGCGCCAGTCCTTCGATTTTTCGGCCAAGCTCGGGCTGTGCGCGCCTGCGCAGGCCGCGCGCGTGGCGGCCCATCTCGATGCCGCCGGCCTGCCGACGCGCCTCGACACGCAGCGCGGCTTTGCCGCAGCGACCCTGATCGACCATATGGGACACGACAAAAAAGTGCGCGACGGCAAACTCACGTTCATTCTCGCGCGCGGCATCGGCAAAGCCTTCGTGGCGCCGGATGTCGATGCGGCGGCCTTGCGCGAATTCATGGTTGCGGAGGCCGGACGATGAATTTCGAAGGCTTTGCGTTGCCGGAGATGCCCGACCTGCCCGAATGGTTCGTGGTCGTGGCCGTGATCGTGCTGCTCGTCGTGGCGGCCCTGTTGTCGGCGGTCGAGACCTCGATCACGGCCGCGTCGCGTCCGCGTCTTGCCGAAATGGAGCGCCAGGGCTCGCGCCGGGCAGGGCTCGTGAATCGCCTGCGCGACCAGCGCGACCAGTTCATCAGCGCCGTGCTGCTCGGCAACAATCTCGTCAATATTCTGGGCTCGGCTTTGACCACCAGCGCTTTGATCGCCCTGTTCGGCGATGCGGGCGTGCTCTACGCCACGGTCATCATGACGGTGCTGGTCGTCGTGTTCGGCGAGGTCATGCCGAAAATGTGGGCGCTCGCCAATGCCGACCGCGTGGCGCTGATGCTCGCCCCCTTCGCGCGCGCGATGATGGCGTTTCTGTCGCCGCTCGCGACGGCGACGCGCGTGGCAGCCAAGAGCATGCTGGGCTTGCTCGGCGTGCGCTACAACGAGCCCTCGGCCGAAGCGGCCGCCGAGGAGCTGCGCGGGGCGATCGAATTGCACGGCTCGGGCGAGGCGAGCGGGGCTGCGACCGTACGCAAAGAGCGCCAGATGCTGCGCTCGATCCTCGACCTGGCGGACGTCGCCGTGTCGGACATCATGATCCATCGCCGCCAGGTCGTGGCGATCGACGCCGACCAGCCGCCCGGCGCCATCCTCGAGCAGGCGCTGTCGAGCCCGCACACGCGCATCCCGCTGTGGCGCGGCACGCAGGACAACGTGATCGGCGTGCTCCACGCCAAAGCGCTGCTTGCGGCTTTGCGCGCCAATGGCGGCGACCCGACGACGATCGACATCGCCCAGATCGCCGGCCGCGCCTGGTTCATTCCCGATTCGACGAGCCTGCTCGACCAGCTCGAAGCCTTCCGGCGTCGGCGCGAGCATTTCGCGCTCGTGGTCGACGAATACGGCGGCCTCATGGGGGTCGTGACGCTCGAAGACATTCTCGAAGAGATCGTCGGCGACATCGCCGAGAAGCACGAGTTCAAGGTGCCCGGCGTGCGCCCGCAGGCCGACGGCAGTTTCATCGTCGACGGGTCGGTCACGATCCGCGATCTCAACCGCCAGTTCGACTGGCGCCTGCCCGACGAAGACGCGGCCACGATCGCGGGGCTCGTGCTGTACGAGGCGCGCCGCATCCCCGATGTCGGCCAGATTCTGACCTTCCACGGGCTGCGTTTCGAAATACTGCGCCGCAAACGCAACCAGATCGCAACCTTGCGAATCCTGACGATCGGCGATGCGGCGGCGCAAAAGACCCCGACCGACGGCGTGGCCGCCTGACGAACGGCCTTGCCAAGCAAGGCCCAAGCGGCGCTATCATTTGCGCTTCGCGGCCGATGGAAATCGCCGAACGCCGCAAATGGGGAGGGTATCGATGAACCGCAAAATCGTTCCCGACGTGATTTCGGGCGCCCAGAACGTCGCCACGGCCGACGCCGCCATGAGCGTGCGCGAGGCCGCGGTCGCGATGGCCAAGCGGCGCATCGGCGCGGTCGTGGTGCTCGACGCGGCCGACCGCATGGCGGGCATCTTCACCGAGCGCGACGTGATGACGAAAGTCGTGGCCGCGCACCGCGATCCGGACGCGACGACGCTGGCCGAGGTGATGACGCCCAACCCCGACACGATCGGCCCCGATGATACCGCCGCCGAAGCCCTCGACATGATGCGCAAGCGCGGCTACCGCCATCTGCCGGTCGTCGACGACGGGCGCCTGGTCGGCATGGTGTCGGTGCGCGATCTCTACGCCACGGCGCTGGTCGAGCTCGAGCAGGGATTGCAGGAGCGCGACGCCTTCATCTCGGGGTCGGCCGGCTACGGGCTCACGTAAACCCGGAGCGCGGCAGCGCGCATTTGGTTTTGTGCGGGCCGCGGATTTCTGTGAACATCGCGCATGCCCTTGCCCGAACCCGACAGCGACCGCGAGCCCATCCATACCCGCCGCATCGAATGCAACGGCTTTCGCCGCGCGGACGGTTTGTGGGACATCGAAGGCCATCTCGTCGACACCAAAGCCTACGGTTTCGACAACGAATGGCGCGGGCATTTGGCGCCCGGCACGCCGTTGCACGAGATGCGGCTTCGCCTCACGGTGGACGATTCCTATCTCGTGCATGCGGTCGCCGCGTGCACCGACGCGAGCCCGTTCGAGATGTGCCCGGCCATCGTGCCGAATTTCCAGGCGCTGGTGGGCCTGCGCATCGGCAAGGGCTGGCGCCGCCAAGTGCGGGAGCGCTTGGGCGGGACCAAAGGCTGCACGCATTTGGTCGAGCTGGCGCTGGGCGCCTTGGCGACGGCCGCGATCCAGACGATCGTGCCGCTGCGCGCCAAGGAAAAGCCGTCCGAAGACGGCCGCGCGGGCTTTCTCGACACCTGCCACGCGCTCGCCGCCGACGGCCCGGTCGTCGCGGCGCACTGGCCGCAGCACTACACGGGCAAAATCTAGTTCACGCGCCCGCGCCCGCGCCCGCGCGCGTTTTTGCGCGACCAGGCGAGCACGAAAACCCGGATCGCGGAGGAAACGTTGCCTCTATGCGCGCCGTCGGCTATCCGCTCGCACAGCCTTTCCACCGGCATATCGAGGGTCCGCGCGATTTCGTCGAGTGCCGTCCAGAAAGGCGCCTCGAGCCGCATGCTTGTGCGACGCCCGTGGATGCGCACATTGCGCGGGCGCGGCTGTGCCGCCGCTGCTTGACCTATTTTGGACCATGATTTCATAATATATAAATATCATTAATTGTAGTTTCCGCAAAGCGTCTATGCGGCCTGCGCGGTCGCGGTGCTCAAGTCTCGGCGGGGGCCCGCAAGGCAAGGGCCAGCGCGTGCACGGGTCCCGCCAGCTCCTCGGCCAGGATGCCGTGCACGAGGCGCTGGCGCTCGACGCGCGATTTGCCCGCGAAAGACGCGCTCACGATGCGCACGCTGAAATGCGACTCGCCGCCTGCCCGCGCGCCTGCGTGGCCCGCATGCTTGGCGGAATCGTCGTCGATCTCCAGCACGAGCGGTGCGAGGGCCGCTTCGAGTTTGCTGCGCATGGTTTGGGCGACGGGGCGAGCTTGCATGGAACGGTTCCTGCGACGCGTTGGGGGAAATGGGAGGAGCCAACGCCGCACTGTCGCGCCAACGCCGGCCTTGACGCAAGTGTCGCTCCGGGGCACCTATCGCGCCATGGAACGAACCCCCGCCCTGGTCGCGGCGGCCGAGCGCGGCGACACGGCCGAACTCGCGCGCCTTCTCGACCGCGCGCCCGATCCCGAGATTCGCGGCTCGGGCGGTTTGACGGCGCTGATGCGCGCGGCCGCGCGCGGCAGTCTGCCCGCGCTCGAGCTTCTGCTCGCGCGCGGTGCTGCACCCGACGCGACCGACGATTTCGGGAATACGGCGTTCATGTATGCCTGCGCGCGCGGCCAGGCGAATTGCGCCGCGCGCCTCGCCGCGGCCGGGGCGAACCGCGCGCATACCAACAAATACGGGCTCGGTGCCGCCGACTGGCTCAAATGGGCCAAGGACGGCGCCGCGATCGAAGCGCTGGTCGTTCGCTGAGCCTCAGGCGCGGCGCGGCTCGGCCGTGCGCAAGGTCCATTCGACGACGCGGCGCATGGCGGCTCCCAAAGCTTCGTCGAAGGCGAGCACGACATTGTGGATGTCGCTGCTGCCGGCCGTCTGCTGGGCTTCGTGGGCAAAACTCGCGACGACCGTCCGCTCGGGCAGGCGCACGAGGCGAACGGCGAGGCGCACGCGCGCCACGGGCGGCGCGTTTGCGCGCAGTTCGGCCTGGAACTCGCGCAAATCCACTTTCAGCAGATAGTCGGGTCTGAGGCTCGACGATTCGCGCCCCACCGCGACGATGCGGCCGGTATTCTCGAAACTCTCGACGAGCAGCGTCTGCACCATGCGCGGCGCCGTGTCGGTCCAGTTGGCGCGCGCGAAATAGTCGAGCGTAACGGGCGAGCGGGCGAGCGCTATGCGCGAGGTGTCGATGCCGCCCGAGGCCACCGGCATTTCGACGGCAAGCTGCCAGTCGGCGCGCGGCAGGTCGCCCGCGAAATTGGATTTGGGCGTGAGGGTGAAAAGCTGGGGCGGATCGCCGGAGCCCGGCAGCTGGCAGCCTGCCGTCGCGCCGGCGCCGGCGAGGCCCGCCAGCCCCAGGAACTTGCGGCGCGTGGTCGGGTGCGGCAGGACGTTCATCGCGATTCGACCCCTTTTTGCTGGTCGCCGAACAGGAAGCGGGCGGGATCGCGCTCGAACGTCGCGATCACGCGGTTGAGCGTGGCCATGAGCGTGCGCCCCTCGGTCATGAATTGCTGCAGTTCGTAGACGCCGTGCTGGGAGAAATCCCGCACGCCGGGGCGTGCGGCCTGCACGGTCTGCTCGAGCGCGTCGGCCACGCGCCCGAAATTGCCCGCCGCGCGTTTGAGTTCCTCGAGCGTGCCCGACGCTTGCGGCACGACGTCGCCCGCCTCGCGCAGCGTGCGGCGGCCGTCGGCGATGAGGCCGCGCGCGTCGCCGGCGGCCGCATCCACCGACGCCAGCAGCCGGTCGACGCGTTTGAGCGTCGCATTGGCGTCGTAGACGAAGGTTTCGACGCCGAGCATGGCGCCCGCGATGCTGGCGGCGGCGTCGGCCGAACTGTCGATCAGGCGGTCGAAATTCTTCACGTTTTCGTCGTCGAGCACGGCCGCGACGCGCTCGGCAAGCTCGGCGATGCGCGCCACGGCGAGCGGCGCGTCGGACATGATCTGCTCGAGCGCCGAGGGCCGCGACGCGATCACGGCGCGCCGTTTGCCTTCGCCCGGCAGCAGCGGCGGCGCGCCCTGGGTCCCGCCGCTCAGCTGCACGAAGGCAAGGCCGGTGATGCCCTGCGGCTGCAGCCCGGCGACCGTGTCGGTCTTGATCGGCGTGCCGGGGCGCAAGGCAAGCGTCACTTCGACGAGTTCGACGTTCCCCGCGTCGAGCGCGATGTTCGATACGGTGCCCACCGGCACGCCGCGATAGCGCACGACCGAGCCTTCCGACAGGCCGGTCACCGATCCCTTGAAGTAGGTGTAGTAGTAGGTGCGTTCCTCGCCCAGATTGGCGCGCGCGAACCAAATGCCGCCGGCGAAGATGCCCGCCATCAGGGCCAGCACGAAGCAGCCGACGAGAAAATAGTTGGCGCGCGTTTCCACGGTCTAGTTTCCTTCCGAAACGGCGAGGCCCGTGCGCGCGGCCCGCCCGCGCGGCCCGTCGAAATAGGCCTGGATCCAAGGATGCGGGTGCGCGCGGATTTCGTCCAGCGTTCCGACGATGCTTTTGCCGTCGATCAGCACGGCCACGCGGTCGGCGATCGCGCACAGCGTGTCGAGGTCGTGGGTGACCATCACGACGGTGAGGGCCAGCGCTCGATGCAGGTCGCGCACGAGGCGGTCGAAATTCGCCGCCCCGATCGGATCGAGCCCGGCCGTGGGTTCGTCGAGGAACAGAATGTCCGGATCGAGCGCGATCGCGCGCGCGAGGCCAGCGCGCTTGCGCATGCCGCCCGAAAGCTCGGCGGGCAGCTTGGCGCCGGCCGATTGCGGAAGCCCGACCATCGAGAGTTTGACGCGGATAAGCTGCGTGACCAGGCGATGGTCGACGTCGGTATGCTCGAGGAAAGGCAGGCGGGCGTTCTGGGCGACGGTCTGCGCGCTGAACAGGGCGCCGTCCTGGAACAGCACGCCGATGCGCTTCAGGGTCGGGCGGCGGGCCTCTTCGTCGAGCGCTTCGAGATCGGTTCCCAGCAGTTCGACCGTGCCGCCGTCGGGCGATTTGAGCCCCAGGATCGTGCGCAGCAGCACCGATTTGCCCGAGCCCGAGCCGCCCACGACGGCGAGGATTTCGCCGCGCCGAACGTCGAGGTCGAGCCCGTCATGCACCGTCTGCGCGCCGAAGCGCGTGACGAGGCCGCGCACGCGGATGACGCTTTGCGCTTCGCTTTCGCCGCCGCTCACAGGCCGAGCCGCGAAAAGAGGATCGAAAACGCCGCGTCGAACACGATCACGAGGAAGATCGATTTGACGACCGACTGGGTCGTGTGCCGGCCCACGCTCTCCGCCGAGCCCGAAACCTTGAGGCCCTCGTAGCACGAGACGATGCCGATCAGCACCGCAAAGACAGGCGCTTTGACGAGGCCGACCGCCAGCGTGTTGAGCTGCACGGCGCTCTCGAGCTGCTCGACGAACTGCGCGAACGACAGATCGAGCCCCGCCATCGCCATGACCGCGCCGCCCGCCAGCGCCATCGCGTTGGCGAAAAACACCAGGAGCGGCAGCGCCACCGCCAAGGCGATCAGGCGCGGTAGCACCAGCGTTTCCATCGGGTCGAGCCCGATCGTGCGCATCGCGTCCACCTCCTGGTTCACCCGCATCGTGCCGATTTCGGCGGCAAAGGCGCTGCCGGTGCGCCCGGCGACCATGATGGCCGTGATCAGAACGCCGATTTCGCGCAGGATCGACACGCCCAGAAGATTGATCGTGAAAACTTCGGCGCCGTACGCGCGCAGCTGGTCGGCCCCTTGGAAGGCCAGCACAACGCCGATCAGAAACGCGAGCAGTCCCAGAATCGGCAAGGCGTCGATGCCGATTCGCTCGATGTGGTGGACGGTGCTCACGAAGCGCACGCGCCCCGGCCGCCGGACGGCGCGCAGCGTGCATACGGCCGCGGCGCCGACGAACGCGACCAGCGCCTTGGCTTCGCCGGCGATCTCCGTCGCCGCCATGCCCGCGCGGATCGCAAGCTCGGCGAACGCATTGCCGCTCTTGCGCTGCAGCGGCACGCGTTCGTCGTCGGCAACGCCCATGCGTTCGAGAAGGGCGGTTTGCGCGTCGCTGGCGGCGACGAGTTCGATTTGCGCGCCGCGCCCCTGCCAGCGCCGCAATTGCCGGTGCAGAATCCACGCGCCGCAGGTGTCGATCGCGTCCACGGCAGCCAGATCGACATGCACAAGGGCGGCGCCTCGCGTGTCGAGTTTTTGCACCGCCGCCTCGAGGCGTTCGGAATTCGCAAGCGTCCACCGGCCGCCCAGCGCCACGCGCGTCGCTGCGCCGTCGAACTGGGCCTTGGCCCATGGCGCGCGTGCGTTCGGAAGCTGCGTCGGATGCGCCATTGCGGCTGCGGCCTCATTTTGCGAAGGCGACATTCTGGTCATTTGATTGTGGCCGAGGCAAGGGTGGGCGCGTCGCGGTTTCGTCAAAACGCGGCATCATGGTGCGTTGCGGTATTCCGACACAGTTTATTGGAAATAAATGTCCAGCAAAGTCAGACAGATACCGTTGGGCGATATCTTAGTCTCTGATTTTTAACAAACTTGAGCGGTTTAGGGCTTGATTTTTGCGACGCAACATTTAAATTGTGCATTGCGACATTGATTGTCGCAGCTCGAAATGGCCTTGGCCGTTTCGTGGGCGTTTCCTCCCTAAACTTGGGCCGTGCCTTCGGGCGCGGCCCTTTCTTTTTTGTGCCTTCATTTTTGCGGTGCGTAATGCATCGCGTCGATACACGCGCGAACGCAATTTGGTTTCATCAAAAACCAAATAACCCGTATTGTACCGATAGCGGTCGGCTTGTGCGCATCTCGCGCGCTGTCTCGCAGGGCATTTGATTCTTATGATGCAGCCGGATTTTTTCGAGATACATGCCGACGCCGATCTGGTCGCCGTCAATCCGCGGGTCCGGCGTTTCTGGCACTACACGCAATCGTGCAAGCACGACGACGGCCTGCCCGCGCGCGCGCATTTCGACCCGGTGGACATTCCCGATCTGTTGTCGAACATCTGGATTATCGAATCGGACGGCGACAGCGCGCGTTTGCACTATCGCCTTGCCGGAACCGCGGTCGTCGCGGGCATGGGCTTCGAGCCGACCGGTCGCTGCATGACCGAAATCGCGGCGGAGCGCCTGAAAGAGGATCCGCGTCTGCTCGACCGCTATCGGCATGGCGCGCGTGCCGGCATCGCCACATGGCGGCGCGGCCCGGCGCAGTCGCGACCCAAACCGGACTACGCCGAGATCGAGGATCTGATCGTTCCGTTCGCGGTCGCGCACAGTGCCGTTCGGCATCTGATCGGCATGTCCGTCCACTACCGAATCGACGGCACGGAATTCTGACGCGTCGTCGTTTTCAGTCCGCGAATTCGGGCTCTTCGCGCGCCAGCATGCGCTTGAGAGCGTCGAAATGGACGCGCGCATAGGCGGCGCGTCCCTCTTCCATCTGGCGCGACGTGCGCGCGGCAAGCTGGCTCGGCACCAGTTTCAGCGGTCGGCCGGTCGACATCGCCAGGACCTGGGCTTGGGCGGCGCGCTCGAGATAGTAGAGCTCGTCGAACGCCTCGCCGACCGTGGGGCCTGCGACGATCACGCCGTGATTTGCCAAAAACAGCACCGGCTTGCCGTCCATCTTCGCGGCCATGCGCGCCCCTTCCTCGGGCCCGTCGGCAAGGCCGTTGTAGTCGTCGTCGTAGGCGACGCGGCCGTGGAAGCGCAAAGCCGTCTGCACGCACGGCTCGATGCGCCCGCCTTCGACCGCGCACAGGGCGGTCGCGTAGGGCATGTGGGTGTGCAGCACGGCCGCAGCCGTCGGATGGCGCAGATGGATCTGCGAATGGATGTGCAGCGCCGTTTCTTCGATCGGCCAGCTTCCTTCGAGGATGCGGCCCGTCGCGTCGACGAGCAGAAGATCGCGCGCGCGCATCTCGGCCCAATGCGGGCCCCAGGGATTGACCAGGAAGCGGTCGGGCGCCACCTGCAGGCTGAAATGGTTGCAGGTGCCTTCGTTGAGACCCAGGCGCGCCGCCCAGCGGAAAGCGGCGGCAAGGTCGGTGCGGGCGGCGGCAAGATCGGTCATCGGGGCCTCGTCGGGCTGGGGGCGCGCAAGCGGATGTCGGCGGCGGCCAGTCTATTGCACGCGCGCGGCCATGTGCTAGGTTTGCGGTCAATCCCAAACGACGGCCGCCGGATTACGCAATGGCAGGCCGCAAAACCGAGAGGAACCCCCGCCGATGGAATCCCCGAATCCCAATCGCCGCGCCGTGCTCGCGTCGGCATTGGCGGCGCTCGCAGCGCCCGCCATCGTCCGCCCGGCGCATGCCCAGGCCGTGACGTTGCGCCTGCACCATTTCCTGCCCGCCGTTTCGAACGTGCACACCAAGGTGCTGCAGCCGTGGGCCGACCGCATTGCGGCGGCCAGCAACAATGCGCTGAAAATCGAGCTCTTTCCGTCGATGCAGCTCGGCGGCACGCCGCCGCAGCTCTACAACCAGGCGCGCGACGGCGTGGCGGACATCGTGTGGACGCTGCCGGGTAACACGCCGGGCCGTTTTCCGCGCACGGAGGTTTTCGAGCTGCCGTTCCTCGCCTCGCAGCGCGGCGCCGTCAACGCGCGCGCGGCCCAGGAATTCGCCGACGCGCATCTTGCCGACGAAACGCGCGACGTGAAGCTGCTTGCCTACTGGGCGCACGATGCGGGCGTCATCCACGCCAACAAGCAGATCCAGTCGCTCGACGATATCCGCGGACTGAAGCTGCGCAACCCGACGCGTCTGGCCGGCGAAGCGCTGAAGGCGCTGGGCGCAGTCTCGGTCGGGATGCCGGTGCCGCAGGTGCCCGAATCGCTCGCCCAGCGCGTCATCGACGGGGCGGTCATTCCGTGGGAAGTGGTGCCTTCGGTGCGCGTGCACGAACTCGTGCGCTTCCATACCGAAATCCCCGGCTCGCCAGCACTCTACACGGCGAGCTTTTTCCTCGCGATGAACCAGGCGAAATTCGACGGCCTGCCGGCCGAGCTGCGCGCGGTGATCGACCGCCAGTCGGGCATGGCCTTCTCGAGCGTGGCGGGGCAAATGTGGGACGCCGAAGCCAAGACCGTTTCGGACATGGTGCGCGCGCGCGGCAACACGATCTCGGTCTTGAGTGCGGCCGAAAAGACGCGCTGGGAGAAGGCGACCGAAAGCGTGGCGCCGGCCTGGGTCGCCCAGATGCGCGAGCGCAACATCGACGGCAGCGCGCTGATCGCGGCGGCCAAAGCTTTGGTTGCCAAATACGAACGGGCGTAAGTAAATAACGCGGACGGCTGCGGCGGCGCCGGAACGGGCGCCGCCGTTTTCTTTGCGCCGACGTTTTCGCGCCTCAGCTTCTTTGCAAAGTCAGGTATCGACCGCGATGGATGCCGAACCCGCCGCACCGGACAGTCCGGCATTGCTCGAGCGCGCGACCGGCGCTTTGGCGATGCTGGGCGGCATCGTCGCCGTCGGAATCGCGGCTCTCGTCTGCGCGAGCGTGCTCGGGCGCTGGCTGTTCTTGAAGCCCATTGAGGGCGATTTCGAATTCGTGCGCATGGCGACCGCGGTCGCCGTATTCGCGTTCATCCCCTACACGCAAGCCCGGCGCGGCCACATCATGGTCGATACTTTCACGAGCTGGCTGCCGCAGCGCGCGCGCGCGGCGCTCGACGCGTTCTGGGATCTGTGTTTTGCCGCCGCGATGGGGTTCCTCGCCTGGGGCCTCTATGTGGGATCGCGCGAGGCGCGCGAAAACTACGAGACGACCATGCAGCTGCAGCTGCAGATCTGGCCCGTCATCCTGCTGTGCGCCGCCTTGTGCGCGATCTTGAGCCTGACCGCGTTTTTGACGGCGCTGCGTCTGGCGTGGGGCAAGCCCAAGTGAGCGGGCCCGCGATCGCCTTGCTCGGCTTCGGCGCGATGCTGCTGCTGATCGCGCTGCGACTGCCCATCGGCCTCTCGATGCTGCTGGTGGGCGCTGCGGGCTACGTCCAATTCACGAGCTGGCCCGCCTTCTTCGGCTACATGAAGACGAATACCTACCACCAGTTCGCCAACTACACGCTCTCCGTCGTCCCGCTGTTCATTCTGATGGGGGCGCTCGCCGAGCGCGCCGGCATCGCGCAGTCGCTGTTCCTGGCGGCGGAGCGCGGCTTGCGCAACCGGCGCGGCGGCCTTGCCATGGCGGTGATCGGCGCGTGCACGGCGTTCGGCGCGATCTGCGGCTCGTCGGTCGCCACGACCGCGACGTTCGGGCGCGCCGCGTTGCCGGAGCTGCGCAAATACGGCTACGACGGCGGTTTCTCCGCCGCCACCGTCGCCGTCGGCGGCACGCTCGGCATCCTCATCCCGCCTTCGGTGATCCTCGTCGTCTACGCCATCACGACCGAACAGAACATCGCCAAGCTATTCCAGGCGGCGCTTGTCCCGGGCCTGATGGCGGCCGCGTTCTACTGCGCCACGATCGCGTTGATGGTCTGGCGCAATCCCGGCCTTGCGCCGTTTTCGGGGCTGCCTCTTGAGGCGGCGCCAAAGCAGTCCAAATGGCCGAAGCTGCTTGCGGCCCTCGCGGCGGCGGCGATCGGCGTGCAATTCCTGCGCGGCGCGCTCGAGCCAGAAGATGCGGGACTTGCCGCAGGCCTCGCCTTGCTCGTGGGCTTCGTCGACGTTGCGGTCATGCCCGCGATCGCGGTCGCGGCGATCGTCGTGGGCGGCATCTACGGGGGCGTCTTCACGCCGACCGAGGGAGCTGCCGTCGGCGCGCTTGCGATGCTCGTCATCGGGCTTTTGCAGCGGCGCCTGGGCTTTCGCGAAATCGTCGATGCCTTGCGCCAGACGGCCGAAACATCGGGCATGATTTTCATGATTCTGCTGGGGGCCGAAGTTTTCGGCGCGTTCCTCGCGCTTACCCGCCTGCCGACGGCCGCCGCCGAGTGGATCGGCCACGCAGGCTTCGCGCCGCTCGTCGTGGTGGCGGCCATGATGGCGACCTACGTTCTGCTGGGCGCGGTGATGGACGAGCTTGCGATGATCCTGCTCACCTTGCCGGTTTTCTTTCCCGTCGTGGTCGCTCTCGATTTCGGCATGACGCCCGACGAGGTCGCGATTTGGTTCGGCATATTGGTGCTGATCGTCGTCGGCATCGGCCTTACCGCACCGCCGATCGGACTCAACGTGTTCGTCGTTTCGTCGATCGCGCGGGACGTGCCGATGACGCAAACCTACCGCCGCGTGCTGCCGTTTATCGCCGCCGACATTCTTCGCCTGTGTCTGGTGCTGGCGTTTCCGGGGCTTGCCCTGGGATTGGTGCGGCTTTTCGCCTAGGTGGGCACGCCGAATGCCAAAGGTTCGATCGCTCGCTCGAGGCGCGTGCGCAAGGCCGTTTCGCCGACCGGTTTCACGAGATATCCCGATACGTTCAATGCCATCGCCCGGCGCACAAGCGCCGCATGCGCATGGGCCGTGACCATAATGACCGGAATTTTGCGCATTTGGCCGAGCGGCTGGGCACGCAGCCAAGCAACGAAATCCAACCCGTTGGCCGGTTTCAGATCGACGTCGCACAGCAAGATATTCGGCCACAACTCGGGCGCCGTCTTGAAGGCCAGTTTGGCGCCATCGACGCTGGCAGCCGTATCCACTGCCGCAAATTTGAGGGCTTCGAGCATGCGGCGCAGCATAAGGCGCGTCGCATTTTCGTCTTCCACCGCCAGAACGCGCAATTTTTCGAACAAAACCCGACTCCTTGCGACTTTTTTACAACCCTCTCGCCGCCTTCGGCAAGCGCTCCGGTGCAGCAGCGTGTTTCGTGCGGGCGGTCGGCGGCGAAAAACGGCATAATGCGGCTCTGTCTGTCGCGATTTGAAAGCCGAAACCGATGCCGAAAGCCACGCCGCCCGCCAAAACGCCGGGCAAAACCCCCGCGAAAATCTACAATACGCGGCTTTTCGTCGGGAATGTGCCTTTCGATCTGGACGTCGAGGGGCTCGCCGATCTCTTCGACGCGCATGGCATCGTCATCCAAACCCAGATCCCGACCGACCCGAAAACCGCCAAAGCCATCGGCTATGCGTTCGTCACGATGGCGACCGAACAGCACTGCAAGCAGGCGATCGCCGCCCTCGACGGCACGAAGGTCAAAGACCGCAAGATCGAAGTGCGCTTTGCCGACGTGAAGGAAAAGCCCAAAAAGCCGCCGCGCGCGCCGCGCGCCGCGCGGCGGCCTGCGGGCGGCGACTATGCGGGGCCCAATGCCGGTCCCGTTCCGGCCCATTTGCGCCCCGATGCCGACCGGTTGGGCCTGACCCAACCGATCGTGAGCAGGCCCGCTTCCGCCGCGCGCAGCTTTACGGTCGAAAAGCGCCGTCTGGGTCCGACGATCCGCCGGCCCTAACGCGACGTCCCTCGGCCCGAACCCGCTCGGCCTTGCGCCCTCTCGTTTTCGGCGCCGCGAACGTCTAGCTTGGAATGGCAGTATTCCCACCACGCGCATTGCGAGGCCGATGGAAGTCGTCGTCGAACCTGATCGCCGTTCCTGGGAAGAGGCCGCCCAGCACTCGGCTTTTTGGCCGCTGCAGCAGGATTGGGACTACGGCCTCGCCGTCCGCTGGCAGGCCCAGCCGGTGCTGCGGCTGCTTGCGCGCGACGCGGACGGGCCGGTTGCATGCCTGCAATTGGTCGGACGGCGCTGGTTCGGCGTCGCCGAATTGTGGCTGGGTTTGCGCGGCCCGGTGGCGCTCGAAGGATTTTCGGCTGTGCCGGCGCAATTGCTGGCGGCATTGCCGCACGGTTTGCTGCGCGCCGTGCTGCTCGCGCCCGAAATGCCGGACGACGTCGCCACGCATGGGTCGTGGCTCGGGCGTCGGCGCGTCTATACCGGGCACAGCTGCGCCATTGTCGATCTGGCGTCGTACGGGCGCGGCAGCTTGCGGCAAAAATGGCGGAACCGGCTGAACGCCGCCCAGGCGCGCGGTTTGCGCATCGAGTTTGCCGACCGCGGCAAATGGCTCGATTGGGTCGTGGCGCAGTACGAGCGCGTGCGCGCCGCCAAAGGTTTCGCCGGCCCCTCGGCCGCCTTTGTGGCCCAGCTTGCGCGCCTCAAAAGTCCGCGCCAGACGTTGGCGGCGATCGCGATCGACGGGCGCGAGCCGGTCGCGGGCGCGCTGTTTTTGCGCCACGGCCCCGATGCCAGCTACTATGTCGCGGCCTCGGACGCGCAAGGGCGCGCCGCCAACGCCGCCAATCTCGTGCTGTGGCAGGGGCTCATGGCGCTCAAAGAACAAGGCGTGCGCAAGGTCGATCTCGGCACGATCGACACCGACAAAAGCCCGGGCCTCGCGCGCTTCAAGCTCGGTGCGGGCGCGCAGCCGGTCACGTTGGCGGGGACGTATCTATGAGCGAGGAAAAAACCGTCTACGGCCTGCGCATCGCAGCCCCGCGCCGAACGTTCGCGCTCGTGCCGCTGCTGCTGTGGCGCTTTGCCGCGCCGGTTCTCGCCGCGTTGATCGCGCTCGATCTGGCGGTCTTTGCCGCGCTCAACGGATTTTTCGGCGCGTGCTACGGCGCTTTCGCCTGGTTCGGGGTCTGCTGAGGTTGGGTTTGGCCGGGGGGTGCGGGCACATCGGCGCGCGCGGCGACTTCGCCGCGAATGCGCGCAATCACCTCGTCGACCGTCATCGCGCCCAGATCCTGGCCAGAGCGCAGGCGCACCGCGACCTTTCCTTCGGCCGCCTCCTTGTCGCCCGCCACGAGCATGTAGGGGATCTGCTCGAGCTGTGCATTGCGGATTTTCTTCTGCATGCGCTCGGTCGAATCGTCGACGTCCACGCGAATGCCGCCGTCCGTCTGCGGCAGTTCGGCCGCCGCGAGGCGGCGCGCGACGTCGCGCGCGAAATCCGCATGGCGGTCGGCGATCGGCACCATGCGCGCCTGGATCGGCGACAGCCATGTGGGCAGGCGGCCGGCGTAGCTTTCGATCAGGATGCCGATGAAGCGCTCGAAGGAGCCCAGGATCGCGCGATGCAACATCACGGGGCGATGCTTGGCGCCGTCTTCGCCGATATAGCTCGCGTCGAGCCGCTCGGGCAGCACGAAATCGACCTGCAGCGTGCCGCACTGCCAGTCGCGGCCGATCGCGTCGCGCAGCACGAATTCGAGCTTCGGCCCGTAGAAAGCGCCTTCGCCCGGATTGCGCGTCGTCGCGAGACCGGCGGCGGTCGAGCCTTTTTCGAGCGCCTGCTCCGCCTTGTCCCAGATGTCGTCGGCCCCGGCGCGCTTTTCCGGCCGGTCGGAGAATTTGACGAGCAGATCCTTGAAGCCGAAATCGGCGTAGATCGAGCGCAGCAGATCGCAAAAGCGCTTCGACTCGTCCGGGATCTGGTCTTCGGTGCAGAAGATATGGGCATCGTCCTGCGTGAAGGCGCGCACGCGCATGATGCCGTGCAGAGCGCCCGACGGCTCGTAGCGATGGCAGGCGCCGAACTCCGCGAGGCGCAGCGGCAATTCGCGGTAGCTGCGCTGGCCTTGGCGGAAGATCTGCACCGCACCCGGACAGTTCATCGGTTTGATCGCGTAGAGCCGGTCGACCTCTTCGCCCTCTTTGCCGGGGGTCGCCACGAACATCGCGTCGCGATAATTCTCCCAGTGGCCGGATTTCTCCCAGAACACGCGGTCCACGAGCTGCGGCGTCTTGACCTCGACATAGCCGTCCGCGTCGAGGCGCGTGCGCATGTAGCGCTCGATCGTGCGGAAGAGCGTCCAGCCTTTCGGGTGCCAGAAAATGGCGCCCGGCGCCTCTTCCTGCAGATGGAAGAGCTGCATGGCGGCACCCAGTTTGCGGTGGTCGCGTTTTTCGGCTTCTTCGAGGCGGTGAAGATAGGCTTTGAGGTCCGCCTCGTTGGCCCAGCACGTGCCGTAGACGCGCGTGAGCTGCGGATTGCGCGAATCCCCGCGCCAATAGGCGCCGGCGAGTTTCGTCAGGCGGAACGCGCCGACCTGGCCCGAATGCTCGACATGCGGGCCCCGGCACAGATCCGTGAAGTCGCCGAGCTGGTACAGCGAAACCGACGAAACGCCCGCGGAACCCGCTTCGACGAGATTGGGATCTTCGAGGCCTTTGGCCGCCGTCGAACCGCGCGTGCGCAGCATCTCGAGCAGCTCCACCTTGTAGCTCTGCCCGGTCGATTCCATGAACGCGGCCGCTTCGCCGATCGGCACCTCGCGGCGCGCGAACGGCACCTTGCGCTCGCGGATCTTGCGCATCTCCGCTTCGATCTTGGGCAGATCCTCGGTCGTGAGCGGAACCGGCGTTTCGATGTCGTAGTAGAAGCCCGAATCGGTCGCCGGCCCCACGCCGAGCTTGGCGTCGGGATGGAGTTTCAGCACGGCGGCCGCAAGCACGTGCGAGCACGAATGCCGCATGCGGTCGAGATCGGGGCCGGGAACGGGAGCGACGGAAGCGTCCATTTTCGAATTTCCGGAAACACGAAGGGAGCGCGAAGATAAGGGGTTCCCCCCGCCATGGCAATCGATAGCGCCCTTGCCGATAGCGCCGGGTCGCCATTCGCGCTAAGGGTTCGGGACATGAAACGTTTTCCGCCCCGCAGCCAGAACCGCAAGCCCGGCGCCCGCAACCACGAGCCCGAACGCCAGCATCGGCGCGAAATCCTGCGCATCTCAGGACTGCCGAGCGTGGCGGCGTTGTTCGCGCGGGCACCCGAAGCGGTGCAGCGCCTGCTCGTGACGCCCGGCATGGCGCAGGCGGCAACCGACCTGCTGCGCGAGGCGAGCGCGCGCAACATCGCCCATCGCATCGTGCCGGACGACGCCTTGGCCAAAATCGCGGGCACGCCGCTCAACGGCGGCGTCGTCGCGGAGACGGCCCCGCGGCAGGTCCGCCAGTTCGATCTCGGCCAGGCGCAGGAATGGGCCAAGCGCTGGCAGCCGCTCGTGATCCTCGACGGCATCGGCAATCCGCACAATCTGGGCGCGATCGCGCGCACTGCCGCGTTCTTCGGCCTGCCGCATCTGGCGATCAGCGACCATCCGGCCCAGGCCGCCCCCTCGGAGGCCGCCTACCGCGTGTCCGAAGGCGGGCTCGTGTGGCTCGACGTGTATCGCCTGCATCGCCTGCCCGACGTGCTGCGCCGTTTGAGCGCTTTCTACACCGTCGTCGGCACCGCACTGGGTGCGGGAGCGCCGATGCCGATGCAGAAACTCGCGACCGGCCCCAAGCCCGTGTGCTTGGTGCTCGGCAACGAGGAAGAAGGTTTGAGTGCCGCGACCTTGGCCGTGTGCGCGCATGTCGCCACGCTGCCGCCGGCAGGCCCGATCCAATCCTTGAACGTCGCCGCTACGGCCGCCATCCTCATCCACGCCATTACCGGCGGCTTCCGCACGCGCTGAAGGAGCAGCCACGCCATGTCGGCCCCCGCACGATCTCCCTTGCCCGGCGAAATTCCCGTCATTGCGCTCGGCGCGCTGCGCGACCGTTCGGCGAGCGCGGCCGTTGCCGCCGCGATCGGGCAAGCTTGCCGGCAGACGGGGTTCTTCTACGTTTCCGAGCACGGCATCGCGGACGCGTTGCTGGACGAATTGCGCGGGCAGGCGGAGGCGTTTTTCGCTTTGCCCGAGGCCGCGAAAAAGCGCGTGTCGATCGAGCATTCGCGCCACAATCGCGGCTACGTGCCGTTCGAGGCCGAAAAGCTCGATCCCGCGCGCAAGGGCGATCTCAAAGAGGGCTTCAACATGGGCCGCGAACTGGCGGCCGACGACCCCGACCTCGTGGCCGGGCGCCCGTTCTGCGGTCCCAACCAATGGCCGCCTGCGATGCCGGCGTTCCGTAACGCGCTGAGCCGCTATTTCGACGCGATGCTGGCTTTGTGCCAGGATCTGCATCGCGCCTTCGCGCTCGATCTCGGCATGCCCGGGAATTTCTTCGAAAATCTGATCGACAAGCCGCTCGCCACCCTGCGGCTGCTGCATTATCCGCCGCATCCCGGCACGTTCGCGCCCGACCAGTACGGGGCTGCCCCGCATACGGACTACGGCAACGTCACGGTGCTGTGGCAGGACATGGCGGGTGGGCTCGAAGTGCGGGCGCGCAACGGCGAATGGATTGCGGCCACGCCGCTTGCCGGCACCTTCGTGTGCAATATCGGCGACTGCCTGATGCGCTGGTCGAACGACACGTACGTCTCCACGCCGCATCGGGTTGTCAATCGCTCGGGCCGCAGGCGCCTGTCGGTGCCGTTTTTCCGCGATCCCAACGGCGAGGCGCCCGTCGCGTGCCTGCCGAGTTGCGCGGGCCCCGACAGGCCGCCGCTCTATCCGCCCACGACCGGGGCCGCCTATCTGCGCGAGCGCCTCGACGCGACCTACGCTTTTCGCCGGTCTTGAGCGGCTATTGCCGCTTGGCAGCGGCGGACGAATGCCTTTACCTTGCGGCTAGCCTGCGGCGCGTGGAGCCACCCCGAAAGCGACGGAAAAAACCGATGACCGCGACACACGACGAGAAGCGCAAACAGTCCCGAGCGGGCGTGCTGCGGGGCACCTTGCTGGTCGACGGCGAGGGCCATGCGATCGTCGACTGGAGCCGCAACGGTTGGCGCGTGCGCGCGGAAAAACCGTGGTCGCCGGTCGGGGCGGCGTTCGATCTTGTGCTCGGCATCCGCTCCGACGTCGGCTCGGTCGAAGTGCGCGGGCGCGGCACCACCGTGCGCGTCGGCAGCGGCGACGTGGCCGGCACGTGGGATCTGCGCACGCCTGCGGATCGCGAGACCGAGTCGCTGCTCGCCATGTTCCTGGCGAGCGGCACCGGGGCGGCGTAGCACGCCGCCGCCGTTCTTCAGTCGTATTTGCGCGCGTCTTCGATGACCTTGCCGTCGTTGGCAAGGCTGCCGGGATCGGCGAAGGCGACGGCGCCGCGCAGTTTGGTCGCGGCCTGCAGGGCTTCGGCCAGTCGCGCTTGGAGGCCCGCATCTTGGGCTGCTTCCACATGCAGCGTCATCATGTCGTTGTCGCCGACGCGCGACACGACGAGGCGGTAGCGCGCAATGCCGCAGCGTCCGGCGGCCTCCGCCACCTGGCCCGGATGCACGAACATGCCTTTGACCTTGGTGGTCTGGTCGGCGCGCCCCATCCAGCCGCGCAAGCGCCGTCCGGTGCGCCCGCACGGAGACGCGCCGGGCACGAACATCGACAGATCGCCCGTCGCGAAGCGGATCAGCGGATAGTCGGGATTGAGCGTGGTCACCACGACCTCGCCGACCTCGCCCTCGGCGACCGGCGTGCCCGTGCCGGCGCGCACGATTTCGACCACGATCCATTCGTCGAGGACGAGCCCTTCGTCGGGTGCTGTTTCGTAGCCGATCAGGCCCAGATCGGCGGTCGCGTAGCATTGGCGCAAATCGATGCCGCAGGCCGCCATCTCGCCGCGCAGGGCCTTCGGCACGGCTTCGCCCGAGACGAGGGCGAGCTTGAGGCTCGCAAGATCGGCGCCCAGTTCCCTGCCTTTTTCGAGCAGGATTTTGAGGAAGGACGGCGTGCCGGCATAGCCGTCGGGCCTTATGTCGCCGATCGCGCGCACCTGCTGTTCGGTGTTGCCGACGCCGGCGGGGACGACCGCGCAGCCGATCGCATGCGCGCCCGTTTCGAACATCGCGCCTGCGGGCGTCAGGTGGTAGCTGAAGCTGTTGTGGACGATCCCGCCGCGCCGGAAACCCGACGCCCACAGCGCGCGCGCCATGCGCCAATAGTCCGGCCGCATCGCTTCGGGGTCGTAGATCGGCCCCGGCGACATGTAGATGCGCGCAAGCCGACCGGGCTTCTCGGCCGCGAGGCCGCCGAAGGGCCCGCGCGTCGCCAGGTTCTTTTTCTGGATCTCGAGCAGATCGCTTTTGCGCACCACAGGCAATGCCGCCAGCGCCGCGCGGTCGACGATCCGGCCGGGCTCGATGTCGGCGAGCGTTTCGGCGAAATAGGGCGCTTTGGCTTTCGCGTGCTCGATCTGCAGCCGCAATTCCTCGAATTGGCGCGCCTCGCGCAAGCCCGGATCGCGGGTTTCAAGCTCGTCGAAAAAGGGGGCTTCCATGTTTTGCGTCTCGCGAAGGCGGCGGACCGAATCGGAACGAAGTGCCTCAAGACTGGCGAAGAGGCCCAGCGCGCGCAAGCGCGCCGTCGCCCCTTTTTCCGGATCGCCTTCAGTCGAGCGCGAAGAAATTCCGGATGCGCGCGAGAAGATCGGCCGCCTGGCCGCGCGTGGCGGCCCGCCTTTCGCGCGGCGGCAGCGCGCGCAAGGCCGCATCGTTTGCGAGCTTGCGGCCGATCACGACGTCGCCCAAGCGCTTGGCGAGGTCGGGATTGCTCTGCAGAATAGGGCCGAGCGATTCCTTGCCGATCTCGAACGCTGCCGTGTCGCACAACGCCGTCACGCCGGCGCTGCGGGGACTGCCGGTCAGCAGCGACATTTCGCCGAAAAAGTCGCCGGTCCCCAGCCGCGCGACGGGCACGCGCTCGCCGTCGCGCTCGAGGCTGACCTCGAACACGCCGCGCGCCACCACGAACAGCGAATCGCCGGCGTCGCCCGCGCGCATCACCTCGTCGCCGGCGTGGAACGACACGGGCTCGGCGGTTTCGGCGATGCGCGCGCGCAACGCCGGCTCGAGTTCGCGGAACAGGTCGACATGGTCGAGCACCCGCACCGCCATCGGCGGTTCGGCCGCGCGCGGCTGGCCGAGCGCTATGCCCGCCGCGTCGAGCGCGTACCAGATCGAGGTCGCGACCTCGTCGTGCACGCGCGCGTCGTCGTCGAACGTATCGACCCAGTAGGCGACTTCGTAGAGGATCGTCGCGTCGCGGATCTCCTGGGTGGATACCGACGGCGGCGGCTCCATGCACACGCGCATCGCCTTGAGGGCGGCGGCCGACAGCGCCTCCTTGGCGACGCCCGGCGGAATGCGCGCGTCGAGCGGCACTTCGAGGCGCGCGCGATAGCGCGCCGCCGGCATGTCGTAATTGACGATCTGGGCCGCCGCGAGTTTCGAGTTCGGCAGCACCACCGTGTTGCCGTCGCTCGAGCGCAGGCGCGTGGCGCGCCAGTTGATCTCGACAACCTGGCCCGCCAATGCGCCGTCGATGCGCAGCCAGTTGCCGACGCGGTAGGGCCGCTCGAGATTGAGCGCGATGCCGCTGAAGAGATCGGCCAGGGTCGATTGCATGGCAAAGCCGATGACCACCGCCAACACGCCCGAGGCCGCGAGCACGCCCGTAAAAGACTGGTCGAACGCGGCCGAAACCACGCCGAACATCGCCACGATCAGCACGAGCGCGCGCACCACGTCTTTCAGCAGTTTGGGCGCGCCCACCTCGCGGCTTTCGAGGATGCGCCAGACGAAACGCTCGAGCACGACAAGCGCGAACAGCGCGAAAACGATCCACCACGCGATGCCGAACAGGCGCGCGGCGTCGCCGAGCAGGCCTTGCGCGATCGGCGATTGCAGGCGCGCGGCGAGCAGCGGCAGCCCGAGCCAAGCGCCGGTCGCCGCCAGCAACGCGACGCCGATCAGCGACAGGCGGCGATGTGCCGGATCGGGCGAGCGCAGGCCCGCGACGGCGAACCAGACGGTCGCGATCGCGACGATCGCGGCATAGAGCCAGTAGTGTGCGGGCGTTTCCGGCATCTCGTGCCGACGCTAGCCCGGAACCGCACGGAAGCGCTACAGTCGCCGCACAAGACAAAAACATCGGGAGAAAACGACATGCGTCTCGGCGGAAAAATCGCGATCGTCACGGGGGCGGGATCGGGCTTCGGCGAAGGGATCGCCCTGCGCTTTGCAGCCGAAGGGGCGGCTGTGGCGGTCGTCGATCTCAATGCCGAGGCGGCCGCGCGCGTCGCGCGCGCGGTTTCGGATGCGGGCGGCAAGGCCCTTGCCCTGGCAGCGGACGTCGCAAGCCGCGCCGACACCGAGCGCATGGTCGAACGGACGCTCGCCGCGTTCGGACGGCTCGACATCGTCGTCAACAATGCCGGCATCAGCCATGTGAACGGCCCGATGCTGTCGGTCGACGAAGCGACGTTCGACCGCATCTTCGCGGTCAACGTCAAATCGATCTATCTCGCGGCCCAGGTCTGCGTACCCGTCTTCCGGCGCCAGGGCGGGGGCGGCGTGTTTCTCAACACGGCTTCGACCGCCGGCCTGCGGCCGCGCCCGGGTCTTACCTGGTACAACGGCTCCAAGGGGGCGGCGATCACGCTGACCAAGAGCATGGCGGTGGAACTGGCGCCCGAAAAAATCCGCGTCAATTGCCTGTGCCCGGTCGCGGGCGAAACGCCGCTGCTGGCCACGTTCATGGGCGAGGACACGCCCGCCAAGCGCGCCCAGTTCAAAGCGTCGATCCCGCTCGGGCGCCTGTCCACGCCGCTCGATATCGCGAACGCCGCGCTTTATCTTTGTTCGGACGAGGCCGAATTCATCACCGGCGTGGCTTTCGAGGTCGACGGCGGCCGCTGCATCTGAGCGGCCGCCGCGAACCTCGCCGTCCCTAGGACAGGGTCGTCAGGTCCTGGAACCAGTGCTGTGCCTGGATGTAGCCGCGCGCATTGCGGCCCAGCACGCGCGGGTTGGTGTCGTGCACGACCCAGATCAGCAGCGCTTCGTCCACCACGCGCTCGTGCACCTTGGCCATCAGCGCATCCTGCTCGGCCGGGCTGAACGAGTTCGTCGCTCGGTCGATCAACGAATCGATTTCCGCGTCGCGCAGATGGCTCCAATTGACGCCCGTGGGCGCGATCTGGTTGGAGTGGAAGAAGCGGATGAAGGCGTAGAGCGGATCGGAAGTGACGTACGCCACGTTGTTGGCCGTGATGTCGCGCAGCGATTCGTGCGCGGCCCCCTGGCGCCAGGCGACGTAGAGCGGCTCGAGCTCGACCACGCGGAAATCGAGCGCGATGCCGATTTCGGCGAAGCTCTGCTGCACGAACTCGTTCATCGGAACCGACAGCATCTGGCCCGTTCCGCCGCTCGCGATGAGAAATTTCGTGCGCAAAGGGTTGCTGCGCGAATAGCCCGCCTCGGCCATCAGCTTGCGCGCCGCATCGACGTCGTAGCGGATCTTGAAGCTCGGGTTGCCGAACCAAGGGCTCGTCGGATCGACCTGGCCCACGGCCGGTTTGGCGAGGCCGCCCAAAAGTTGGCACACCGCGTTGCGGTCGATCGCGAGGTTGGCGGCCATGCGCACGCGCTTGTCGGTCCAGGGCGAGCCCGGCAGCAGCGAGGGATGGTAGTTCCACACATGCGGCGTCACGTTCTCGACGATCCGCATATTGGCTTGCCTGAGGCGCGGGACGGCATCCGGGGCCGGCGCTTCGATCACGTCCACCTGGCCCGACAGGATGGCATTCGTGCGCGACAGCGCTTCGGGAATGCAGACGAGGACGAGCCGGTCGAGCTTGGCGATGCGCGACTTGTCCCAATAGTCGGCATTGCGCACCATTTCGGCACTTTCGCGGGGCACAAGCTTGGTGAGCTTGAAGGGTCCCGTGCCCGACGGCTCCATCGCAAAGCGCTCCCAGCTGCGGCCGAGTTTTTCGTACTGGGCCGGGCTCGAAACCAGGAACCAAAGCATCTGGTAGGGGAACAGCGAATCGACCGATTTGGTCGTCACTTCGACCGTCGTCGCATCGACCTTGCGGTAGCTCGCGACCGACGGCAGGCGCGGGCGCACTTGCGCCGACTGGCGCTGGTCGAAATGCGGTGCTTGATTGTTGAGCACTTTTTCGAAATTCCAGATCACGGCGTCGGCGTCGAAGGCCGAGCCGTCGTGGAACTTCACGCCCGGCCGCAGCTTGAACAGCCATTTTTTGCTGTCGGACGGATCGACGGTCCAGTCGGTGGCCAAGCCCGGCACGAGTTTGCCGGGCCGTTCGGCCACGTTCATTTCCCACGCGACCAACGGGTCGTAGAGCGTGTAGCCGGTGAATTGGTAGGCGCCGGCACCGCGGTCGGGCTGGCCTGTCGTCTGCGGGATGTCGGCCAGCGAAATGCCGTAGCGCAAGGTGCGGTCGGCGGTTTGGGCGCGCGCGAAATCGGGCAGGCCGAGCGTGCCGATGGCTGCACCCGCACCCATGCCTTTGAGCAGCGTGCGGCGGGAATGCGAAGAACGAGGCATAAGGGCTCCTGGCGCAAAGAGGGGGAGCCGTGTCAGAGCAACGCGCATGCCAAATGAAAAACCCCGGATCGGTTGCCCGATCCGGGGTTCGTTCGTGCCGGAAAAGCCGGTTTTGGCCGACTATTCGTTCTTGTCGCCGATCAGCGACACGAGGGCCTGGAAGATGTTCACGAAGTTCAGGTACAGCGACAAGGCGCCCATGATCGCGACTTTGTCCTGCATCTGCGTGCCGTAGGTTTCGCCGTACGTGTCCTTCAGGCGCTGCGTGTCCCAAGCGGTGAGGCCCGTGAACACGACCACCGACGCGACCGAGATGATGAACTGCATCATCGACGACTGCAGGAAGATATTGACGAGACCCGCGATGATCACGCCGATAAGGCCCATGATCAGGAACGTGCCCATCTTCGAGAGGTCGGCCTTGGTCGTGTAGCCGTAGATGCTGATGCCCGCGAACATCGCGGCGGCCACGAAGAAGGCGCGCGCGACCGACGTGCCCGTGAAAACGAGCAGGATCGAGGCGAGCGAAGCGCCCATGAGCGTCGCGAACACCCAGAAGCACGCCATTAGCGCCGTCTTCGACATCTTTTCGAAACGGAACGACATCAGCATCACGAAGCCGATGGGGGCGAGCATGACAACCCATTTCAGCGGCGTGCCGAAAATCGCCTGGGTCAGCATCGGCGACCCGGCGACCAGCAGCGCCACGATGCCCGACAGCGCTACGGCCGAGGCCATGTAGTTGTAGATGCCGAGCATATAGCTGCGCAGCCCTTGGTCGAATACCGCAGCATCGACGCCGGCGCGCGGCATATAGCGTTCTTGGGTCTCGTACATCGTCTTCCAGCTCCTTCTGGGTGGCGCCGCAAAGCCGGGGGCAGTGCAGCGGAACCTTGATTGCCCTGAAATTATGGTCAGGTTTGTGCGGGAATTCAATATCCCATGCGTTAAAACTGAACGATCTTTATGGCAAAACAGTGGCTTATATAACGCTCGAGGAATGTAAAACGCCGATGACCAAGTTTTTTCCGTCGGTTAGCCGTCATGCATTGCGCAGCAACGGAGCCGCCTTCTGTCCGAGGGCGCGCCATGTGCCTGCAAGCCCCAATACGGCCACGCTTGCCGATGCCCCCAGCACGGTCATGGCGAGCGCGCCCGGCAGAATCACGAACTCGACTTTCATGTAGAGCGCCACCAGCAGCCACGCGCAGAATGTGCCGACGAGCGCGGCCACGATCGCTGCCGCGGCCCCCGAAAGCGCGAACTCGGCGACAAGGGCGCGCATCACGTCGCTGCGCTTGGCGCCCAGCACTTTGAGCATCACGGCGTCGTAACTACGCCGGCGCTGCGTGGCAAGGATGGCGCCCGCGAGCACCAGAGTGCCCGCGATCAGCGTCAGGCCCGCGGTCACGCGGGCGGCCGCGGCAATGCCCTCGATCGTGTTGCGCGCGGTGGCGAGCGCGCGCTTCACGCGGATCGAGGAAATGTTCGGGAAGGCGGCCGTGACCGCGCGCTCGAGCGCGTCTTCCTGGCCGTCGGCGACTTGGGCGGTCGCGATCCAGGTCTGCGGCGCGCCTTCGAGAGCGCCGGGCGCGAAGGTCAGCGTGAAATTGATGCCGAGGCTCGTCCAGTCGATCGCGCGCAGATTGGCGATGCGCGCTTCCATTTCGCGGCCCAGCACGTTGATCGTGATCGTGTCGCCGACGTCGAGTCCCATGCCGCGCGCGATCTGCGCGTCGAACGACACGAGCGGCGGTCCGGCATAGTCGGCAGGCCACCATTCGCCGGCCACAAGGCGCGTGCCCTTGGGCATCGGCCCCGTGTATGTGAGGCCGCGATCCGAGCCGAGGGCCCATTGCGCGTCGGCGGCCACGACGGCTTGCTCGATCGGCACGCCGTTGAGCTTGGCGATGCGCCCGCGCAAGGAGGGCACCTGGCGCACTTCGCCGACGCCCGGATGGTTTTCGAGCAGCCGGTCGAACGCCTCGAGCTGGTCGCGCTGGATGTCGATGAAGAAGAACGACGGCGCCATCTGCGGCAATTGCTCGGCCAATTGGCGCGCGAAATTGCCCTGCACTTGCGCGATCAGCACCAGCACGGTGAGGCCGAGGCCCAGCGAAAGCACGATGCCCGGCGTCGGGCTGCCGGGCCGATGCATGTTGGCGAGCGCAAGCCGCAGGCCCGGATGGCGCACATGGCCGAGGCGCTTGGCCAGCCACGCGACGCCGAGTGCTGCCACGCGGAACAGCACGAAGGTGAGCAAGGCCGCCAGGCAGAAGCCCGCGCCCAAGCGCTGGTCGAGCGAGGCCACGATCGCAAGAGCGGCAAGCGCGAACACGGCTGCGGTGGTGTAGACGATGTAGATGCCGCGCGGCCAGCGCCGCACCGGCGCGACGAGATCGCGGAACAAAGCGGCTGCCGGCACGTCGCGCGCGCGCGCCAGCGGCCACAGCGAGAAGGCGAGTGCCGTCAAGAGGCCGAAAGCGCCCGCCACCAGCAGCGGCAGCGGATAGATGCCGCCGCGCGCCGAAACGCCGAGCCGCTCGGCCAAAAGCGGCCCGAGCACGCCGGGCACCACGGCCCCGACGACGAGCCCGGCAGCAACGCCTGCGGTCGCGAGCGCCAGAATCTGCATCAGATAGAGGCGCAGCACCAAGCGGCCGGGCGCGCCGAGGCATTTGATCGTCGCGATCGAAGCCACGCGGCTTTCGAGATAGCTGCGCACCGCGTTGGCAACGCCCACGCCGCCGACCAGCAAGGCGGTGAGGCCCACCAGCGTCAAAAACATCGCGATGCGGTCGACCCAGCGCTGCAAGCCGGGGGCGGCCTCGGCCACGCCGCGAATGCGCCAACCCGCGTCGGGAAAGCGCGCCTTGAGTTCTTCGACCCACGTGCCCGCATCGCGCCCCGGTGCCAGCGCCACGCGATACTGGTTGCGGATCAGCGCCCCCGGCTGCTCGAGCCCCGTCGCCGCGAGGGCCGTCTGGTCCACCATCACGCGCGGACCCAGCGTGAAGACGTTGGCCGAGCGGTCGGGTTCGTTGTCGATGATCGCCGCCACGACAAAGCGCCCGTCGCCGACCTCGATTTCGTCGCCAAGCTTCAACGCAAGCCTGGACAGCGTCGCAGGCTCCAACGCCGCCCCGAAGCGTCCGTCGGGGCGCTTTGCAAGGGCGGTGGCGAGATCGCCGTCGCCTTGCAGACGCAGCGTGCCGACGAGCGGATAGAGCGCGTCGATCGCTTTCAGCTCCACAAGCGTGCGCTCGTTTTCGGTGCGCGCCATCGCGCGCATTTCCTGCGTGGCCGAAATGCGGCCCGCCGCCTCGAGAAAGGCCTGCTGCTCGGGCGTCGTGCGGCGATGCGTGAACGAGAGCTCCACGTCGCCGCCCAGCAGCAGGCGCGCATCCTGGCGCAGCGCCTCGCGCACGCCCTCGGCCAGCGAGCCTACGCCCGCGATCGCGGCAACGCCCAGCATCAGGCACGCCATGAACACGCGGAAGCCCTTGATGCCGCCGCGCAGCTCGCGCCGCGCAAGCGCGAAGGCCAGCGAATAGCGGTCGGCGGCAAGCTTGATCATTGGGCTGCCGCCAGCACCGTGTCGGCCGCGGTCAGGCGGCCGTCGAGCATGCGCACCGCGCGGTCGCAACGCCGCGCGAGAGCGGCGTCGTGCGTGATCAACAGCAGGCCGGTGCCGATGCGCTTGCGCAGATCGAACATCAGATCGACGATCGAATGGCCGGTCCCGGCGTCGAGATTCCCGGTGGGCTCGTCCGCCAGCAGCAAGGCGGGCTCGGCGACGAAAGCGCGCGCAAGCGCGGTGCGCTGCTGCTCGCCGCCGGACATTTGGCCCGGATAATGCGTCGTGCGGTGGCCGAGGCCGACCGATTTCAGCACCTCGCGCGCTTTGTCCCACGCGTCCTTGTCGCCCGCGAACTCGAGCGGGATCGCGACGTTTTCGAGCGCCGTCATGGTCGGGATCAGATGGAAGGCCTGGAACACGATGCCGACATTGCGGCGCCGGAACA
Organism: Tagaea sp.; assembly: GCA_044378015.1. Classification (GTDB taxonomy): domain Bacteria; phylum Pseudomonadota; class Alphaproteobacteria; order CACIAM-22H2; family CACIAM-22H2; genus Tagaea. The sequence continues at coordinate 4,487 of JBILXZ010000024.1, read as the reverse complement.
GCGCCAGCCCGTCCTCGTCGAGAGCACCCATATCCTGGCCCAGAACCGAAACCTTGCCCGAACTCGGCCGCTCGAGCCCGGCTACGATCATCATCATGGTCGATTTGCCGGAACCCGACGGGCCGATAACGGCGAGGCTCTCGCCTTGCGCCAATGTCATGTCGACGCCGCGCAGGATATTGACCTCGCCCGCCTGGCTCGCCAATTTCAGATGGACATCGCCGAGTTCGATCAGAGGGGAATTCGATTTGTTCGACATTTTTGCGTCCTGGCAAGCTTCATGCGGCACCTCCAGATATGGGCGTCGCCGCTTCCTTTTCAACGCAACTGCGGCAAGTCTCTGCGGGTTCGCCCCTTTTGGCGCAAAAGCGCAAGCCCCGCAGAAGCGCTTGCTGCTGCTGGGCGACAGCCTCACGGCGGGCTACGGCCTGTCGGCCGCCCAGGCTTTTCCTGCAAGGCTCGACGCGGCATTGCGCGCATCGGGCATTTCGCTCGGCATCGTGAATGCGGGCGTGTCGGGCGATACCTCGGCGGGCGGCTTGTCGCGCCTCGACTGGGCGCTGGGCAGTCCGCCATTTCCCGAGTACGCGCTGGTGATTCTAGGCGCGAACGACGGTTTGCGCGGGCTCGACGTGGCGGCGATGGAGCGCAATCTCGACCAGATCGTCGAACGCCTCAAAGCGCGCGGGGTGCGCACGATGCTCTCGGGCATGCGAGCGCCGCCCAATATGGGCAGCGCTTATACGCAAGCGTTCGCGCGGAGTTTTTCGAACGTCGCGCAAAAACACGGGATTCCCCTCGATCCGTTCTTCCTCGAAGGGGTCGCGGCCGTGCCCGCACTCAACCAGCCCGACGGCATCCACCCGAACGCGGCCGGCGTTGACGCGGTCGTGGCACGCCTGCTGCCCGCTTTGCGCGCGTTTCTGGCGGCGGCCTGATTCTGCGCTATACGCCGAAAACGAGGCTGCCGATGATGCGGCTCGGCAGCAGCGTGAAGGCGCCCGCGATCGCGAGGCCCAAGTAAAGGCCGATCATCCAGCCGCGATGGGCTTGGATATTGCCGCGCCGCGCGTTCCACACGGCCATGACTAGCCCGAACAGGGTCCAGGCCGACAGAAGATGAATCCAGCTGTAGTGGCCGCCCCGCTGGATCCAGAACGAGCCGAATGCGGTCGCCGCCAGGCTCGCAACCCAGATGCGTCCGATCAGCCGATGGCTTGCGGTGCCTTTGGACCGCGCGAACATCGCGGCCCCCAGCGTCAGTGCCGTCAGGGCTGTCGATATATGGAAGACGAGCAGCGGCGTCAGACGGTCCATCGCGATTCTGCTTCGCAGGCGGCCTCGAATCGGGCGAGGATAGCATTGCAATGAGCACGCCATACCCACGAACTGCATCGCCGCGCATCACCTCGGCCGAGGCCCACGGCGCTTCCGCCGCCGCATGGGGCCGAATGGCCGTCAGCGTCGGCGAGGCGTTGTCGCGCGATCTGCCGGGGGCGCGGCTCGGCATTCTCTACGCCACCGAATCGATGGCCGACAAACTCGAGGAAGCGCTTGCCGTGGTGCGGCGCGTGTCCGGCATTCCCGATTGGGTGGGGGCCGTCGGCCACGGCATCGTCGGCCAGCGCGAGTATTTCGACGCCGCCGCGTTGACGGCCCTTGCGATCGACCTGCCGAGCGATGCCTATCGCCTGCTGCCGCATCTGACCGACGATCTGTCGCCGTTGGGGGCGCATGCCGGTTGGATTGCGTCCCACCGACCCGGCTTCGGCATCGTGCATGCCGATCCGCGCGGGGCCGCTGCGGCCGATTTGATCGCGGGCATTGCCGATGCAAGCGATGCGTTTCTGGTGGGCGGGTTTACGGCCGCGATCGAAGAGACTTCGCAGATCGCCGGGCGCGCGGTCGCGGGCGGCGTGTCGGGCGTGCTGTTCGCGGGCTCGGTTGCGGTGGCGACCGGCATCACGCAAGGCTGCATGCCAGCGGGCCCCGTGCATCGCGTCACGGCCGCCGACGGCAATGTCGTGATCGGTCTCGACGGCGAGCGCGCTCTCGACGTGTTCAAGCGCGATCTCGACATTTCGAGTGCCGCCCAGCTGCGCGGCTATGCCGCGGAAATGCAGATCGCGCTGCCGATCCCGGGTTCGGACATGGGCGACTATCTGGTGCGCGACTTCACCGGCATCGATCCGGCCGAAGGGCTGATCGGCGTGGCCGCTTTGGTCGAGCCCGGCGACCGGCTGTTCTTCGCCCGCCGCGACCGGGCGGCGGCCGTCGACGACATGGAGCGAATGTGCGAGGGCCTCAAGCGGCGCGCGGCGCGCGCCACGGGCGGGGTCTATTTCAGCTGCGTGGCGCGCGGGCCGCGGCTGTTCGGCACCGACGGCTACGAGCGCGGCCTGCTGCGCGCGACGTTCGGCGCTTTGCCCGTCGCCGGTTTCTTCTGCAACGGCGAGATTTCGAACGCGCGGCTTTACGGCTATACCGGCGTTCTGGCGCTCTTTTCGTAGGCGCAGCGCAAAAGGCCGGGAAGGCGACGCACAAAATGGAATATCGCAAACTTGGGGCCACCGATCTGTCGGTCTCGGCCTTGTGCCTCGGCACGATGACATGGGGCGAGCAGAACAGCGAAGCCGACGCGCACGCGCAGCTCGACATGGCCGTCGCGGCGGGCGTCAATTTCATCGATGCGGCAGAGATGTATCCCGTGCCGCCGCGCGCCGAAACATTCGGGCGCACGGAAGCGTATCTCGGCACGTGGCTCGCCAAAAACAAAGCGCTGCGCGGCACGCTCGTGGTCGCGACCAAAGTCACCGGGCGCGGCAATTCCCTGCCGCATGTGCGCGGCGGGGGCGGGCTCGACCGCGCCAATATCCTGCAGGCGGTCGATGCGTCGCTCGAACGTCTGCAGACCGACTACATCGATCTCTACCAGACCCATACGCCGGATCGCCCCGCCAATCGTTTCGGCCAGCTCGACTATGTCCACGCGCCTGAAACGCCGGACGGCGCGCCGTTCGAAGAAACGCTCGCAACCATGGCCGAGCTGGCGAAAGCCGGAAAAATCCGCCATTTCGGCGTGTCGAACGAAACGCCGTGGGGTTTGATGCGCCAGCTTGGCTTGGCGGCGGCAGGTGCTGGGCCGAGGCCGCAATCGATCCAGAACCCCTACAATCTTCTGAACCGCAGTTTCGACGTGGGGCTGGCGGAAGCGGCTTTGCGCGAGAACGTGGGTCTGCTCGCCTACAGCCCGCTCGCCATGGGCGTGCTGGCCGGCAAATATCTCGAAGGCGCGCGGCCCGAGGGCGCGCGCCTCACGCGCTTCGAGCGTTTCAAGCGCTATTCGACGTCCCGCGCCGAACCGGCGGCTGCCGCGTATGTGCGCATCGCGCGCGAGGCGGGCCTCGATCCCGCCCGCATGGCGCTCGCTTTCGTGACGGGTCGGCCTTACGTGACGTCGAACATTTTCGGCGCCACGACGCTGGCACAGCTCGCCGACAATCTCGCCTCGGCCGAGCTGAGGCTCTCCGCCGACGTTCTCGCCGCGATCGACCGCGTGCACGCCGAAAATCCGAACCCCTGCCCCTAGCATGTCCGGCGCCTAGCATGTATCGCCTGTTCGCGGCCCTGGCTCTGCCCGACGATATCGCGCTGCGCTTGCAGGGAATGTGCGGCGGCGTGCCGGGCGCTTTTTGGGAAACGCCGGAAAATCTGCATCTGACTTTGCGCTTCGTCGGCGACGTGCCGGGCGACGTCGCCGAAGACGTCGCCCACGCGCTTGCAAGCGTGCGCCACGCGCCGTTCGAGCTGGAGTTTGCGGGCGTGGGCCATTTTTCGAGCGGGCCCGTCGTGCGCGTGCTGTGGGCGGGGCTGCGCAAGTCGGAATCGCTCCTTGCCGTGCGTGCGCGCATCGAATCGGCTTTGCGCCGTATCGACCTGCCGGGCGACGGTCGGCGCTTTATCCCGCACGTGACGCTCGCCAAGCTCGAGGACCCCTCGGTCCCGAAGGTGCAGGAATGGCTCGCGGCGCACGCGCTTTTCAAAGCCGGGCCGTTTGCGGTCGACCGTTTCGCGCTCTATTCGAGCGTCCGCGCCGGGGCGTCGCGCGCCTACGAGCGCGAAGCCGAATTTCTGTTGCGCGCGTGAGGTCGCGGCGGCAACTGCCCGAATGCCGCGCCAAGCGCCTTGATCTGCGCCGCCTTTTGGATAGGGTGGTTTTCGCATGCAGGGTTCGATCGTGGTGCTGACCGGGGCGGGCATATCGAAGGAATCGGGGTTGGCGACCTTCCGCGATGCCGACGGTATTTGGGCGACCGTGCGCATCGAAGACGTCGCGACCCCGCAGGCCTTCGTGCGCGATGAGCCGCGCGTGCACGCCTTCTACAACGCGCGCCGCAAGGCGCTGCGCGACCCGGCCGTGCAGCCCAACGACGCGCATCTGGCCCTTGCCATTCTCGAGGCCAACTGGACGGGCGAAATGCTGCTGG
>JBILXZ010000114.1:0-3667 GCA_044378015.1 Tagaea sp. | reverse complement strand
ACGACGGCCGAACGGCGAGAGGCGGCAAGCCGCTTTACGGCGCAAGGCTCGGCATTCTGATGCTGAAGGCGCGTTTTCCGCGCATCCCCGGCGACATGGGCAACGCGACGACTTGGCCGTTTCCCGTCCTTTATCGCCTCGTCGACGACGCATCGCCCGAACGTGTCGTGCGCAAACGCGCCGAGGGTCTGCTGGATGCGTTCAAGCGCGCCGCGGCCGATCTCGTCGCGCAAGGTGCCGACGGCATCACGACCAATTGCGGTTTCCTCTCGCTGTTCCAGCGCGAGCTGGCCGCGCATGTCGAGGTTCCCGTCGCAACTTCGAGCCTCATGCAATTCCAGGCCATCCAAGCTTTGCTGCCGCCCGGCAAGCGTGTCGGCATTCTGACGATCGATTCGGCATCGCTCACGCACGCCCATCTTGCGGCCGCCGACATCCCCGCCGACACGCCCGTGGTCGGCACCGAGGGCGGGCGCGAATTCACGCGCGCCATTCTCGGCGACGAAGCGACGCTCGATTGCGCGGCGGCCGAAGCCGACATTCTCGACGCTGGGCAAACGCTTGTCGCGCGCGATCCCGCCGTCGGCGCCGTTCTGCTCGAATGCACGAACATGGCCCCCTACGCGCGGGCCCTCGCGCAGGCGATCAGGCGCCCTGTCTTCGACATCTACGCGTTCGCGACCTGGTTCCACGCAGGGCTATCGCCGCGCGATTTCGGGCCGCCCGGATCGTCGCCGCGCGTCTGGTCGGAGCGTTAGCCTTCGGCCGTGGTGGCGGCGGGCGTCTCGGCCGGCGCACGCAACGTTCGCTCGGGCGGAAACGCAAGCGTCGCCACCGCGCCCTCGCCGATCCGGCTCGTGAGCTTGAGTTCGGCGCCATGCAGTTTTGCGAGCGTCTGCACGAGGGCAAGGCTGCGCCCGCCGTCGCGATCGGCCTCGCGCCCGGCGGCGCTTTTCGGCTTTGCCAGTCCGGCCTGGCGGCGTTTGAGCACCTCGTCGGCCGAGAAGCCGGGTCCGCCGTCGCGCACCGATATCTCGATGCGACCGTCGCGCTCGCGGATATGGATCGAAACCAGCGAGTCGGGCGGCGAAAAGCGCACGGCATTGCCGACGAGATTGAGCAGCATCTGGCGCACGAGCCCGGTGTCGCAGCGCAGATGCGGCAGATCGCGCGCGATCGCGGCCGACAGGCGATGCCCGCGCCGCCCCGCGTCGGCCTCGAGCATGCGCACGACCGAGCGCGCGATCTCGCCGGGATTGCCGTCGCTTTCGCGCAGCAAGCCCGGACCCGCGTCGAGCTGCGAAAGGTCGAACATGCGCGCCACGAAGTCGAGCAGATGTTCGGCGCTGTCGTGGATGTCGTGGGCCCCGGCCGCGATGCTGGCCCCGCCCGCCCGCTCCAGCGCTTCGGATATGCCGAGAATCGTGTCGAGCGGCGCGCGCATTTCGCGGCTCGCGTCGGCGAGGAAGCGCTCGCGGAACGCGGCTTCTTCGCGCGCCTTGCTTTCGGCGGCGCGCTGGGTGATCTCGGCGAGCTTGCGGTCGGAAATGTCGATGTGGCTCACCACCGCCGCGCGCGCGCCCTCGAGCCACACCGGCCGGCAGCTGCAGCGGTACCAGCGCTGCTGGTCGGGCGAGTGGCACGGATACTCGATGCTGAACTCGGCAAGCTCGCCCGCCAGCACGCGCGACAGACCGCTCGCCACGTCGTGCGCTTCTTCCGCGCAGTCGCCGGTCGAACTGCGGCAGACTTCGATGTAGTTGGCGCCTGCCCCGAAGCTCTCGCCGACCAGGCCGTTGAGGCGCGCGAAATCGTCCCACGCCTTGTTCGTCGCGACGATGCGGCCGACGGCATCGACGAGGGCGAGATGGGCCGGCACGCCGTCGAGGGCGGCGCTCTGCGCGCCCGCGAGCGCGCGAAGCGCCGTCTCCTGCTCCTTGAGCACGCGTTGCGAGCGCACGGCCTCGGTGTTTTCGTAGAAGAAAAGCAGCGCGCCGATCGTGGCATCGCTCTCGTCCCGGTTCGCGACGATGCTGAGCTGGTAGTCGCGGTCGGCGAGCGAAACCTGGCGTTCGAAGGCGCGGCCGCGCTGCAGCACGTTGTCGATGCGGCCCGCCAGATCGTCGAACCCCGTCGCCTGGCGCATGCGCGACACGCCGTCGGCGAGATTTTCGATCGTGAGCCCGAAGGCCGCGGCAGCAGCCGAATTGAAGCGCCGCACGCGCCCCACCCGATCCACGACGACCAGCGGTGCGGCGATCGAGTTCTGGATGTTCACGAGGTCGGTGTTGGCCTCGTGCAGCTCCGAGCTTTTCTGCTCGAGCTCTTCGTTGATCGTCTGCAGCTCTTCGTTCGTGGATTGCAGCTCCTCGTTCGAAGTCTCGAGTTCCTCGTTCGTGGACTGCAGTTCCTCGTTTGCCGACTGCAGTTCCTCGTTTGCCGACTGCAGCTCCTCGTTGGCCGTCTCGAGCTCTTCGGTCACGGTCTGCAGATGCTCGCGCGCGGCCGCAAGCTCGTGCCGGATCTCGACCACGACCTGTTCGGCGCCCGGCTCGGGCGCGGCGAGATTCGCGGCGAGAGCCGACGCCGCGTCGAGGAAGCTCACCAGATAGTACTGGAGACTTTCGCCGGGCACGGGCACCGGCCGCACGCCCACGCGCACGCCGTTGCCGGTATCGGGATCGATGTCGGTCGCCTCGACCGCGAGGTTTTCGCGCCGCGCCTTGTGCACGAGCATGCGGATCATCGTTCCAAGCTGGCGCGGCACCAGGCCCGCCAGCGTAAGATCGGGCTTGCCCGCCGTTATCTGCAGCACGCGCGCGACGTCGCCGTGCGCCTGCAGCAGCATCAGATTCTCGTCGACGAGCACGGATTTCGGCGCGAATGCCTCGGCAAGGGCGCGTTCGATCAGCGTCTGGGTCGAGATGCGCGGCGGGATTTCGACGCGCGGGCGCGCGGCCGGGTAGCCCGCCCCGATCTGCACGAGATTGCGGATGCTGGGCTCGGCGCCCGCCGGCACGTCGCGGCGGCGCGACAATTTCGCCTTGCGGTCCACGGGCTCGAACAGGTCGGAATGGGCGCCCAGCGTTTCGGACTTGCCGAGCAGCAGCAGACCGTTCACGCGGAGCGCCCGGTGGAACAGCGCGATCAGCTGCGCGTTCACCTCGGCCTTGAAATAGATCAGCAGGTTGCGGCACGACACGATGTCGATGCGCAGAAACGGCGGCTGGCGCAGAAGATTGTGCTTGGCGAAGACGAGACGCTCGCGCACCTCTTTGGCGACTTGGTACGCTTCGCCTGTATCGACGAAATGCTTCTGCACCAGATGCGGATCGACGGTCGCCAGCGCGTCGTAAGGATAGACGCCGCGCCGCCCGACGGCGATCGCTTCCTCGTCGATGTCGGTGGCGAAAATCTGCACTTTGCGAGATGTCTTGGCGCGTTCGAGCGCTTCGACGATCGAGATCGCGATCGAATAGGCCTCCTCGCCCGTCGAACAGCCAGGTATCCAGACGCGCAAAGGCGCCGTGCGGTCGCCGCCGACCAGCAGCGCGTCGAGTGCGGTCGAGAACGCGTCGAACACTTCGGGGTCGCGGAAGAACGACGTGACCGGAATCATGATCGCCTGCGCGAGCCTGTCGAGTTCGGTTGAATTGGCGCGCAGCAG
>JBILXZ010000113.1:0-3727 GCA_044378015.1 Tagaea sp. | reverse complement strand
CCCGAGGTCTTTTTGACGAGCCAGCCGAGGCCCGCGAGATAGACGTGGTTCAGCATCACGAGGTCGTAGCGCCCGCGCGCGGCGACGGCCTCGCGCACGAGAGTCGCGACGGCCGCAAACCTGTTGCCGAAGGCGATCTTGCGGTCGGCGATGCCGTGCGCGAGACCCGGACCGGCCTGCTTGTCGATGGACACGACCGTCGCCGCGTGGCCGAGCCGCTTTAGCGCCGCGATCTGGTAGCGGCTGTAGGTCGCGATGCCGCCGTAGCCTTCGATGTCGAAGCCCAGATAGAGGATGCGCATCTGTGCCGGGCCTATTTGCGCGCCACGGCGACGAAGGTCTGGCTGAAAATGGCGTCGCCGCCGGTTTCGCCGGTTTCCGCCGCCAACGCAACACGCAGCACGAAGCGCACGCAGCGCCACAGCGCCGCGCGCACGGCGCTCTTGAAGCCGTGCACGACGGGCTTGTCTTCGAAGCAGGCGACGTCCTTGAAGTCGCACACGAGCAGCAGCTGCTCGATCGAACGGCGCGTGAAGGAGCCCGTCGCCATGATGTCCCAGTAGCGCACGCGGCCCGAGAACAGCGCCTCGCCGTTCGGCAAATGCAGAATGAAGCGCCCGCCCGGCTTCAGAACGCGGCGCACCTCGTCGGCAAGGCGCAGCTGCGTCGCCGGATCGAAATAGTGGTAGAGGTCGAACAGCACGACCGCATCGAGGCTCTCCGCCTGCATCGCGCGCAGCTCGGCCATCAGATCGCCCTGGCGCACGCCCGCGATCTTCAGCGTGGCCGCCATCGCGACCTGCTCGGGGCTCGCATCCACGCCCGCAACGTCCGCGTAGCCGAGGCGCCGGGCCGCCCAAACGATGGCGCCGTGTCCGCAGCCCAGATCGACGATCTTGGCGCTCTTCTCGGGCGGGAAATGCGCGCCCACGAATTGGCGCAAAAACGGCCAGCGGCGGTCGAGATTGCCGGCCGCGTCCGAAACGGCCGCATGGGTCGAAACGTAGCGGGCGAGAAAACGCCGGCGCCAGTCGGTCGCGGGATTCTGTTCGTGTTCCATCCGATTCTCTTCTACGCCGTTCCAACGGCTCAGCCGCCAAAGCATTCCCGCCGCACGACCAGCTGCTCGGGCTCGCGCATCATGGCGGCGTCGCCTTGCTGGTCGTTCAGTAGCATGACAAAGCGGTCCGGCACCGCCCGAATCCGTCCCTCGGCCGCAATCAGCCAATCGAACCGCACGATTCGCCGCCGACGGTCGGTCGGATCGCCGTCGATCGCGTTGATGCGCGCATGCGGCCCCGCGCCGTCCAACAGGATCGGATCGGTTGCCATTTCCGATGCCCCGAACGTGCCGGGCTCCAGCAGCTTCAGCTCGAGCGTTTCCAGACATTCGGGCACCGGATCGGGCAGCCGCCAGCCCGCAAGTTCGAGGGCCAGAAAATCGAGGGCCAATGCCGCTTCGCCGCCGCGCGAATCGCGCTGGGCGTGCGCCGGTGCTGCGCAAAGCAGGGCCGCCGTGGCAGCCGACGCGAAAATGGCGGAAAACGACCGCATAGGGCCCTCGAAGGGGGGGGGGGATGCACGCGCTAGGTAGCGCGTTCGCCGGGCTCGCGGCAAGCGGCCTTTGCGTCGCGGCGGCCCCAAATACCGCCGCGTGCAACGCAAATGCTTGTGGCAGGCACGCAATCCAGGCTACCACGCTCGCCCGCCCCCCTGAACGCCCGGTCCATGAAAAAAGCCGCCACGCCAGACGAATTCAAACGCGCCATGCGCCGCTTTGCCGCGGGCGTGACGCTGGTGACGACGGCCGGGCGCGGCGGGCGGGCGGGCTTGACCGCGACTGCCATGTGCTCGCTGTCGGCCGATCCGCCGCGCCTGCTGGTCTGCGTCAACCGCGATTCGGCCCCCAATCGCGCGATCGCGGCCTCCAAGCGCTTCTGCGTCAACATCCTGGGCCAAAAGCATCGCGCGCTCGCCTTGCGCTTTGCGGGGGCAACCGGCGTGCAGGGCGAGGAGCGGTTTGCGCACGGGCGCTGGGGCAAGGCCGCGACCGGCGCGCCGGTGCTCGAAGACGCGCTTGCGAGTTTCGATTGCACGCTCGCCGAGGCCATCCAGTCCGGCACGCACACGATCTTCGTGGGCGACGTGCGCGCGGCCGCCGCCGCCGCGCGCGGTTCGCCGCTCGTCTACGAGGGCGGCGGCTTCCATGCGCTTGCGTCTCTCGCGGAACCGCGCAAAACCAAAGCAAAAACGCCAAAATGAAAAGCTTTCCGCCGTCGGCGGCCGTCCGAAACGCTTGCCGCCGGCCGGTTTGCGTCTAAAATCGGTCGCCTGCGACATTCCCGGAAAGAAAAGAGAAGAACAATGAAGCTCGCCAGCATTCGCGTCGGTAAAAAGGAAACATACGGGGCCGTGGTCGCGGGCGGGATCGTCGATCTCGGCAAGAATTTCGGCAAGAAATGGCCGACGCTGCGCCTTGCTCTGCTCGGCGCGGGCCTGCCGACGCTCAAGGCCTACGCCAAGGGCCGCAAGCCCGACATCAAGGACGGCAAATTCGCGTGGGCGCCGGTCGTGCCCGACGCCACGCGCATTTTCTGCGCGGGCGTGAACTATCGCGAGCACCGCGCGGAAACCGGCCGCCCCGACACGCAGCACCCGACGATTTTCACGCGCTTTGCGTACACGCAAGTCGGCCACGAGCAGCCGATGCTGAAGCCCGCCGAAAGCCAGCGGCTCGACTGGGAAGGCGAGCTTGCGATCGTGATCGGCAAGAAAGGACGGCGCATCGCGCGCGAAAAGGCGATGGGCCACGTGGCGGGCTACGCCTGCTACAACGACGGCTCGGTGCGCGACTACCAGCGCCACACCTCGCAGTTCACGCCCGGCAAGAATTTCGTCGGCACCGGCGGTTTCGGCCCGTGGATGGTGACGTCCGACGAGATGAAGAACATCGCCGCCCAGACGCTGACCACGCGCGTGAACGGCGCGGTCAAGCAGCAAGCGACCGTCGACATGCTGATCCACGACATCCCGCAGCTGATCGCCTACATCTCGACCTTCTGCCCGCTCGAACCGGGCGACGTGATCGTGACCGGCACGCCCGGCGGCGTGGGGGCGGCCCGCACGCCGCCCGAATTCATGTTTCCGGGCGACGTCGTCGAGGTCGAAATCACGGGCGTGGGCCTGCTGCGCAATTCGATCAAGGCTGGGTAGGGCGCGCCGCGCCGGCGGAATTGCGCGGCGATCTCAAACGTTGCCGCGCATTTCGCGCCACAGGCCGAGTTTTTCCTGGGCCGGGCGGTCGGAAAAGGCGAACAGCACGCAGTCGTCCGTCGCTTCGAAGCGGCGCCATTGCCAGGACGGCACGACGAAAACGTCGCGCGGGCCGAACGCGAAGCTTTCGAGCTTGCCGCCCGGCGCGAACACGTAGACGCGGCCCGCCCCCTCGACGCAACTGAAAACGGTCGCGTCCGTCGCCCGGTAGGGCGCCCCCGAAAAATCCTTCGGCAGCAGATGCAGCCACGTGCCGATCGTCGGCATTGCCCAGCCGCCGTCGAGCGGGTTGGCGTAGCGCATCGCAAGCCCGTGGCACGCATCGAACGGGCCGTTGCGGCGCAGCTTTTCGAGCGCTTCGCGCGCGCGCGCGTACGGGTAGTTGAAAACCGGGCTCGCGGCACCGCCGCGCGCAGGCCCGAGCGGCAGCAAGCCTTCGCCGAAGCGCGCTTGC
>JBILXZ010000112.1:0-3733 GCA_044378015.1 Tagaea sp. | reverse complement strand
ACGAAGCCTTCGTTATGTTCGCGCGCTAAGTTAGCCCGGTCTATTTCGGCAGCATTATCGCCGGATGCCAGGCGCGTGGCTTTTCGCCGCGCATGCTGCACGACATTCGCACTGTTGCGTCGCCGATCGCCTGTGTCGGCTGCGGACAGGGACTTTCTCTGATTCCCGCCGGCCTCAAGTCGTTGGCGCCGCCCGGCGTGGCGGTGCGTCCGCTTACCGAGCATCGCGACAGCCGCCGCAGCATGGAATGCCGCGGCGAGCAACCCGTCATTGGCGCCAGTCCTCAAGCAGTGGGGTTTGTCCGACCCAAGCCCTTGATCGATGCGGCTAACCTAGCCGGTTTTCTCCAACCTAAAATAATTGCAGAGTTGCCAGTGGGGAAAGTTCTGGTTTTTACAGACGCGCAGTGAAACCACCCACACGTTCGCTTCAGTTGTCCAACCAGTTGATAGTGTCCAGTTTAACAAGCGCTGGCGTGCCGCAGTGGGCGTAAGTGAGAACCGATCCGTCATTTGCGCTTTGAGATCCACCAATTATGGGCACAGAAGGCAGTCCCAATATTGCCCAGCTTCGCCCGCTACGGCACGCCAGCGGCGACGAAAGTGAGAACTTGCGCGACTACCTTTCGAGTACCACTCCTGCAGATAAGCATTAGTCTGCAAGGCGGCGATCAGGTCGGTGCGGTTTCTCTAACAGCGCGCCCGAGATTGCCATAAGGCAAAGGACCGATCGCGCCGTTGCGGGTCGAAGCGCCGTCGAAATCCCACCATAGGCGCAGCAGGTGCCGGCGCCTGTCTTGCGCCTCGAAATCCTCGTATGCCGAGCGCGCATGAAGCACCGTCTCGTTGCTGACCAGTTGGATGTCGCCGGGCTGGAAATCCATTGAAAGGTGAAGTTCCTCCCGGTCGATGATCCGGTCGAGCGTATCGAGCGCTTCGATTTCTGCTGCCGTCATTACCGTACCGCGGCGCTTGTAGACGGTCTCGAGAAAGTTGCGGTTGTAGGTACAGCGAAAATGGCCGTCATAACTGGCGAAGATAGGGATTAACGGACCAACCGGTTCCTCACCGGGTCCGTGCTCCTCGCGCCGGTCCCATGCGAAACCCCGCGTGAGTATCGGCAACAAGTCCGGCCTTTCGCGCCGCAGCAACGCGAAGGCTGTGGCTGAACTCGCGAGCAGACTTTGCCCACCGCTCTTGGCTTGGCGGATGCAAAGAAGACCAACAGCGTCGGCGAGATCGATATGGAACTTCGCCTCGCGATTGGTCTGGAAGCCACGCCGAAGACCGCTGACGGGGCCTTTGTCGGTGACGTGTGCGATGAATTCGCTTGCCGCCGTTTGAGTCACGCCAATTCCCAAATGCGTGCCGATACCCCAAAAAAGGAGTTCGAGTTCCGGAACTGAATACCGATCGACGGGAATTCCCCGAAGCAACGCGAAACCCCGCCCGACTTCGACCTGACGGCGCGCTTCCGCGATCAGCTTCTGCCAATTTGGGAGTGCAAAAGCCGTCCGGTCAATCGCGGCAAGCGGCAAACGGCGCTGTGCTACCGAGTCCATTGCGCGATGCAGATCGTCGATTTGCGCGGGCGACAGCGGATATCGCCAACTCGGGTCGGTCGCGAGGTCTTTGCCATACCAAACGGCGGCTTCATGCGGTGCGATTTCGGACATCGGTCTTGCCTCGTTAGATGTCGTTGCGAATGCAAGCACTCGTGTGACCGGGTGCTATTTCGACGAGCGGGGGACGGCGCTCTGCGCAAGCGGGCAGTGCATTTGGGCAGCGGGTGCGGAAGGTGCAGCCGCTGGGTGGATCGATCGGGCTCGGCATCTCGCCTGTGAGCGGCGGCATCGCCGGGCGCCGCGCGGCACCGATGACCGGCATCGCCGCCAGCAAGGCGCGCGTGTAGGGATGGTGCGGACGGCGATAGAGTCCCGCTGCCGGTGCCACTTCGACGATGCGGCCGAGATACATCACCGCAACGCGATCGCAGACATATTCGACGACGCCCAGATTGTGCGCGACAAGCAACATCGCCAGGCCGAGGTCGCGGCGCAGCGATTCCAGAAGTTCCAGGATCTGCGCTTGGATCGACACGTCGAGTGCGGATACCGGTTCGTCCGCAACGATAAGGTCCGGTTCGGTCGCAAGTGCTCGGGCGATGGCGACGCGCTGGCGCTGGCCGCCGGACAGTTGATGCGGATAGCGCTGCGCGAACGAGGCTGGCAAGCCGACGCGATCCAGCAGACGCGCAATGCGTAGCTTGATATCGGGCTTGCCATGGATCGCCATCGGCTCGGCGAGCGTCGCGTCGATCGTCAGGCGCGGATTGAGCGACGCGAACGGGTCCTGGAAGACGATCTGCATGCGTTGACGCAGCGGACGAAGCTGCGCGCGCGACTGGGACGCGATATCGACGCCATCAAACAGAATTTCGCCGGCTTGCGATGGAACCAAACGCAGGGTGGCAAGCCCGGCCGTCGATTTGCCCGAACCTGATTCGCCGACAAGCCCCAACACTTCGCCACGTGCGACTGTAAAAGAGACTCCATCGACGGCTTTGACCCATGCCGACGGCTGGCCGAACGCGCCGCGCCGTACCGGAAAGCGCACCTCCAGGTTCCGGACGTCGAGGAGTGGTGCATTCATGCTGCACCTTCGAGTTCAAGCGCATCCCAGCGCAGGCACCGGACCGAGCCGCCCGGATGCGCCGTCAGTTCGGGTGCCGTGTGTGCGCAAGCCGCCGCGGCATATCCGCAACGCGGCTCGAAGCGGCAACCGGCGGCCTTGGCGCCCGGCTGTGCCGGCGTGCCTTGGATCGCGTGCAGGGGGACTCTTTCGCCGGTTCGAGGGTCGAATCGCGGGATCGATGCAAGCAGGCCTGCGAGATAGGGGTGGCGCGGTCGGCGCATCGCGGCCTCGACGGTCGCCGCTTCGACGGCTTGGCCTGCATACATGACAACGAGTCTTTGTGCGGTCTGCGCCACCACTGCGAGATCGTGGGAAATCAGAATCATCGCCATGCCCCGCCGACGGCCGAGTTCGGCCAGCAACGCCAGGATCTGCGCCTGGACCGTAACGTCGAGTGCTGTGGTCGGTTCATCGGCGATCAGCAGGTCGGGTTCGCAGGCGAGTGCGATCGCGATCATGACACGTTGACGCATGCCGCCGGACATTTCGAAGGGAAGTGTGTCCACACGGCGGGCGGGATCCGAAATCCCGACTTCGGCCAACAGCTCGATTGCCCGGGTGCGGGCCGCGGACCGGTCGAGGCCCGCATGCAGGCGAAGGGATTCGCCGATCTGCTCGCCGACGGACATCAGCGGATTGAGGCTCGTCATCGGCTCCTGGAACACCATCGCGATCCGGTTGCCTCTTATCTTGCGCAGTGCTGCCTCGCCGAGCTGCAGCAGATCTCGCGGCGCTTCGCCAGACGGTTGAAAAATCGCGCTGCCGCCAGCTATCCGACCCTTTGGCTTCGGCAGCAGACCCATCAAGGCAAGGCTCGTGACCGATTTGCCGGATCCCGATTCGCCGACGATCGCAAGCGTTTCGCCGCGCGCGACATCGAACGAGACGCCGTCGACGGCGCGAACAGTCCGGCCGCCACCGTCAAACGTGACGGCAAGGTCGCGCACGCGAAGCAGCGGCGCATCAGCCACCGTGCAGCCCGCCATCGACGAAGAGACAATTACCAGTGATGTAGTTGGCTTCAGGGCGGCACAGCATGA
>JBILXZ010000007.1:0-91002 GCA_044378015.1 Tagaea sp. | reverse complement strand
CTGCTCGCCATCGCAAGATGGGTCGCGGGGCTCGAGGGGGCGGTGGCGTTGCTGCCGGCCATGCCGGTCTGGGGGCTTGTCGCCGTCTCGGCCGGTCTCGTGTGGCTGTCGCTGTGGCGCAGTGCCTGGCGCCTTGCAGGGGCCGTCCCGATCGCCGTCGGGCTTGCCGGGCTTGCGACGATCGTGCCGCCGGACATTCTGGTGTCGGGGGACGGGCGGCTGATGGCCGTGCGCGACGCCGATGGGCGGCTTACGCTGTCGGTGCCGCGCGGCGACCGGTTTGCGCGCGAAACCTGGTTGCGGCGCGACGGGATCGAGGAGGCCGAAAGCTGGCCGCGCAACGGCACCACGGCCGACGGTCGGCTCGAATGCCGACCCAGCGATTGCGTCTATCGCGTCGATGGCGTCGATGTCGCGATCGTGCGCCAAGCGCGGGTGCTGCCGGTGGCGTGCGCAGGTCGCGATCTGGTCATCGCGACGGTGAATCTGTTCGCCGCATGCCGGGCGGCGGCGGGGCAGACGATCGACCGTGCCGACCTGCTGCGCGACGGCGCGCACGCGATTTGGATCGGCGCGGACGGCATTCGCATCGAGACCGTGCGGGCCGCGCGCGGCAGCCGACCGTGGGTTCCGCCCGTACCGGACCCGATGCAGCCGCGGCTTTTTCCCGCCGCTCCGCGCATCGGGCCGGGAGCGGCGGGCTTCTAGCTTTGGGTCAGTGGAAGCGGCGCATCAGGCCCACGAGCTTGCCCTGCACGCGCACGCGGTCGGGACCGAAGATGCGCGTCTCGTAGGCTTTGTTGGCGGGCTCGAGCGCAATCGAAGCGCCGCGGCGGCGGAAGCGCTTCAGCGTGACTTCCTGCTCGTCGATCAGCGCCACGACGATCTGGCCGTTGTCGGCCGCGTCCGCTTTCTGGATCAGCACCGTGTCGCCGTCGAGAATGCCGGCTTCGATCATCGAATCGCCGGCGACTTCGAGCGCGAAATGCTCGCCGCGGCTCAGCATCTGCGGCGGCACGTCGACCGTGTTGGAATTGTCGCGCATCGCTTCGATCGGCAGGCCTGCGGCGATGCGCCCGTAGAGCGGCAGCTTGACGACTTCGACGCCGACAGGGGCAAGCGTATGCGCCGTGCGGAACTCGTTCTTGACGACCTGCGGGCGGAAGCCGCGCGCCGTTTCGCCGCCGGGGCCGCCCGGATTTGCGACCAAAGCCGGGCCCGAGGCGGGCTTGAGCCCCTGGGCCTGCAGATTGTCGGGCAGGCGCACCACTTCGAGGGCGCGCGCGCGATGCGGCAGGCGCCGAATGAAGCCGCGCTCCTCGAGGCCCGTAATCAGGCGGTGGATGCCGGATTTGGATTTGAGGCCGAGCGCGTCTTTCATCTCGTCGAACGACGGCGGCACGCCGACATCGGCCAAACGCTGGTTGATGAGCAGCAGCAGCTCGTATTGTTTGCGGGTCAACATGGGGCAACACCTGTCGTTTTGGCACGCACTTGCGTGCGGCACCGGATTGCAGTCGAAGCTGGTTTTCGGGAAAAACCGCTAGCGCTAGGCACTTTTGAGGTCGGTATCCACAACATCCCGTAAACGAAGCCGCAACAGTCACGAACTGTTCTAGTTTGGTTCGAGCCGGTCGTCAAGCCTTATCCACAGGCTGCAGCGAGTTCCAGGAATTGCACGTCGTCGCCGGTCTTGGCCGGGGGCGCGTGGGGCGGGCGCACGACGAGCGCGTCGGCGGTCGCAAGCAGGGTAAGCATCGAGCTGTCCTGGCGCGCGAACGGCGTTGCGACAAGGTTGCCGTTTTCGTCCTCGGCAATCTTGGCGCGCAGATAGTCTTCGCGCATGTCGTTGGTCGGCAGATCGGCGCCCAGCACGGCGCGGCGGCGTTTTGGCAGCGGGTCGCTGCGGCCCAGCATCGTCGCGAGCATCGGACCGAGAAACAGCACGGCGCACACGAGCGAGGACACCGGATTGCCGGGCAGCCCCAGCATCGGCACGTCGCCGTAGCGCCCGAACATCAGCGGTTTGCCGGGGCGCATCGCGATCTGCCAGAAATCGAGCGCAAGACCGCTCGTGCCCAAGGCCGTGCGCACGAGGTCGTGGTCGCCGACCGAAGCGCCGCCTGTCGTGACCAGCAGATCGGAACCGCGCGCGCCTGCCGCCAAGGCCTGCAGGGCTTCCGTCGTGTCCGGCGCGATCGGCAGCACGCTGGCAACGCCGCCGGACTGTTCGACAAAGGCGGCGAGGGCGGCACTGTTCGACGACACGATCTGGCCGGGCAGGGGTTCGGTGCCGGGCAGCACGATCTCGTCGCCGGTGGCGAGGATCGCCACGCGCGGTCGCCGCCGCACTTCGAGCCAGGCATGGTTGGCTGCCGCCGCCAAGCCGATCTGACGCGGCCCCAGCACGGTGCCCGCCCGCAGCAGGGTTTGGCCGCGCTTGAAATCGAGACCTGCCGGGCGCACGAAACGCCCGACGGGCTCGCTCTGCTTGGCGCGGATCCGTTCGCCGTCCGCCTCGGCGTTTTCCTGGATGAGGATCGTGTCGGCGCCGTCGGGCACGATCGCACCTGTGAAAATGCGCACGCATTCGCCGGGGCCGACGCTGCCTGCAAACGGGTGCCCGGCGGGTGCCGTGCCGATCCGGCGCAAGCTTGCGGGCGCTTGCGCGAGGTCGGCCGCGCGAACGGCGTAGCCGTCCATGGCCGAAACGGCGGCGGGCGGTTGCGTGAGTTTGGCGACGAGATCGGCCGCTAGCGTGCGGCCGGCACTTTGCGCAAGCGAGACGGTCTCGGCGCCGACGGGAGCGAGGGCCGCCAGAATGCGCGCCTGCGCTTGGGCGACCGCCAGCATCAAGCCTGCTCGAACAGGCCGGACTTGCCGCCTTCTTTGCGCACGAGGCGGATCGCCTCGATGCGCATGCCGCGGTCGACCGACTTGCACATGTCGTAGACGGTGAGAGCCGCGACCGAGACGGCCGTCAGCGCTTCCATCTCCACGCCGGTCTGGCCCGTGAGTCCGACGGTCGCTTCGATTTCGACGGCACTCGCTGCCTCGTCGATCGAAAGTTCGACCGCGACGCTCGAAAGCGCCAGCGGATGGCACAGCGGGACGAGTTCGTGCGTTTTCTTGGCGGCCATGATGCCGGCAAGCTGCGCCACGGCCAGCACGTCGCCTTTTTTGAAGCCGCGCCCCGCGATCAAGCGCAGCGTGCTTTGCGACACGCACACGCGCCCGCGCGCGGTCGCCCGTCGCGGCGTGTGCTCTTTGGCCCCGACATCGACCATCACGGCATTGCCGGCGGCGTCGAAATGGGTGAGATCGCCGCTCACGCCGAAACCTCGGCGCGGGCGAGCAGGCTTCGCGTTGCGGCTTCGACGTCCGCCTGCAGCATCAGGCTTTCGCCGACGAGGAAGGCCGCCGCACCCGCCGCTTCGAGCCGCGCGATGTCCGCCGGACTGCGAATGCCGCTCTCGGCCACCAGCAGCCGGCCGGGCGGCACGAGCGGGGCGAGGGCCTCGAAGGTCGCGAGATCGACGGCGAGCGTTTTGAGATTGCGGTTGTTGACGCCGATCAGCGTCTCGGCGCCGTTGGCAACGCGCCTGGGCAGGGCAAGGGCGCGCGCCATTTCGGCCGCGTCGTGCACTTCGGCCAGCACGTCGAGCCCGAGTTCGAGCGCCGTTTCGCACAGATCCTGCGCCTGGCAATCGTCGAGGGCTGCAAGGATCAGCAGCGCGCAGTCGGCGCCGAGCGCGCGCGTTTCGCGCAGCTGGTAGGCATCGACGACGAAATCCTTGCGCAGGATCGGCAAGGCGACGGCCGCGCGCGCCTGTTCGAGATACGCGTCGCGGCCCTGGAAATAGGCCTCGTCGGTCAGCACCGATAGGCAGGTGGCGCCGCCGTTGCGGTAGGCCTCGGCGAGGTGCTTGGGATCGAAATCGGCGCGGATGAGGCCTTTGGACGGCGAGGCTTTCTTGATTTCGGCGATCAGCGCCACGTCGCCCGCTTGCGCGCGCTTGCGCAAAGCCGCGGCGAAGCCGCGCACGGCGGGCGCGTGCGCAAGCTTGGCGGCCAGCGCTTCTTCGGGCACGGCGGCGCGGCGGGCGGCGACTTCGACGCGCTTGTCGGCGAGGATGCGGGAAAGAACGTCGCTCATGCGCCGGACCGGTTGGTTATTTCGACGAGCGCTTCGAGCGCCGCCGACGCCTTGCCGCCGTCGATCGCAGCGGCGGCCTGGGCCACGCCGGTTCGCAGGTCGGCCGCGGCGTCCGCGATCACCAGCACCGCTGCCGCGTTGAGCAGCACGATGTCGCGCACCGGGCTTTTCGCCCCGCCCAGAAGGGCGCGCATCGTCTCGGCGTTTTCTGCCGGCGTGCCGCCCTTGAGGTCGGCGGCTTTGGCGCGCGGCAAGCCCGCCTCTTCGGGCGAAACCTCGAACTCGCGCACGGCACCGTCCTTGTATTCGGCGACGTGCGTCGCGCCGGTCGTGGTGATCTCGTCGAGCCCGTCCGATCCGTGCACGACCCAGGCGCGCTCGGAGCCGAGGCGGCCGAGCGTGTGCGCAAGCGGCGCGACCCATTTGCGCGCGAATACGCCGACGAGCTGGCGCTTGACCCCGGCCGGGTTCGACAGCGGCCCCAGCAGATTGAAGATCGTGCGCGTTCCCAGTTCGACGCGCACGCCCGCCACGTGGCGCGTGGCCGAATGGTGGCGCGGCGCCATCATGAAGCCGA
This sequence comes from Tagaea sp., assembly GCA_044378015.1. GTDB lineage: Bacteria > Pseudomonadota > Alphaproteobacteria > CACIAM-22H2 > CACIAM-22H2 > Tagaea. Next base: position 86,269 of record JBILXZ010000007.1, on the reverse strand, counting down.
CGCCCGCTTTCGAAATCGCGTATTCGACGAGCTTGATGTCGCACTCGATGTTCACGCCGAGCGCCGTCAGCACGTCGGCCGCGCCAGATTTGGAGGTGAACGCGCGGTTGCCGTGTTTGGCGACTTTCTGGCCGCAGCCCGCGAGCACGAAAGAAGCCGCGGTCGAGATGTTGAACGAACCCGAGGCGTCGCCGCCGGTGCCGACAGCTTCGACGGCGCCGTCGGGCGCTACGACTTTGAGGGCTTTGGCGCGCATCGTGCGCGCGGCCGCCGCGATTTCGTCGACCGTTTCGCCGCGCAGGCGAAGCGCCATCAGGAACGCGCCCATTTGGGCGGGCGTGGCATTGCCCGACATGACGATCTCGAACGCGTCGCCGGCTTCGCTTTCGGTCAGCGCGTGGCCGTCCGCCACGCGCGCGATCAGCGCTTTGAGTTGCGTCATGTCGCCCGGCATTCGGCTGTCTCCCGCCCGTATCTGCGCGCCCTGGGAAATTCGGTCCGGCGCTTATAGCAGCAACTTCATGCCTCTACAAAGGGTCGCGCGCCGCCTGGATTGCTTCGGCCAGCATCGAATCCGAAAGACCCTGGTGGTCGATCACGCGCTCCAGCGGGATCGCGAAGGACACGGTCGTGCCCCGGCCGGGAACCGACGCGATCGCAAGCGTGCCGCCGTGCATTTCGACGATGGCCTTGGTGAGCGGCAGGCCGAGGCCGGTGCCTTCGTGCTTGCGGCTCAAACTGCTTTCGACCTGGCGGAAGGGCTGCAGAGCGGCGGGGATGTCCTGCGGGCGCATGCCGATGCCGGTGTCGGTCACGCGCACGACGAGGCTGCCGTCCGGTCCGCGCGCGCCGGAAACGCCGACGCTGCCGCCCGTCGGCGTGAATTTGATCGCGTTGGACAGCAAGTTGAGCAGGATCTGCTTGAGCTTGACCCGGTCGGCCCAAATCTGCGGGAATTCGTCGAAATCGGCGATCGCAAGCGCGAGGTTGCCGCGCTGGGCGCGGTCGTCGACGAGGCGCACGCAGGCGTCGACGACTTCGGCCAGCGACACCTGTTCCTCGCGCAAGATCGCCTGGCGCGCCTCGATCTTCGAGAGGTCGAGAATGTCGTTGATGAGCGTGAGCAGGTGGCGCCCCGACTCGCGGATGTCGCGCGCGTATTCTTCGTAGCGCGCGTCGCCCAGCGGCCCGAACAGCCGGTCGGTCATGATTTCGGAAAAGCCGATGATGGCGTTGAGCGGCGTGCGCAGCTCGTGGCTCATGTTGGCGAGGAACTGCGACTTCGACCGGTCGGCGAGCTCCGCCTGCTCTTTGGCGAGGCGCAGCGCTTCTTGCGCCGCCTCGCGGTCGCTGATGTCGGTGAAGCTCGAGACCGAGCCGCCGTCCGACAGCGGCTGGACGTCGACCTCGACCGTCCGCCCGTCGGCCATGTCGATCGTGAACTTGCCCGGCGTTTTCGCGCGCAGCGCGGCGAGGATCTTTTCGACCGGCGGCTCGGGCGTCTCGGCGCGGAACACGCCGCGCGCCAGCGCCGCTCGCAGCACCGTTTCGACCGCGACGCCGGCGGCGACGTCGCTCTCCGCGATGCTGCAGATATCGAGATAGCGGCGGTTGTAGACGACGAGCCGCTGCGCGGCGTCGCACACGCACATGCCTTGCGCCATGTTCGCGAGCGCCAGTTCGAGCTGGGCGCGCAGCGTGGTGAGCGCCGCGTCGGCCGCGGCGCGGTCGGTCACGTCGAGCAGGATGCCGTCCCACAGGACCGATCCGGCCGCTTCCAGGCGCGGGCGGGCCGTCACTTCGACCCACAGAACGCGGCCGTCGGCATGGCGCGCGCGCCCGAGCCAGTTCACGGCCGACATGTCGCGCGCCGACTCCTCGAACGCGTCCTTGAAGCGCTGCAGATCTTCGGCGAGCAGGATCGCGCGCAGCGAGCCGCCGCTGAGGCGCATCACGCGCTCGGCCGAGAAGCCGAACAGCTCCGAGAGAGCCGCCCCGATCCAGACGATGTTGGTGCGCCCGTTGGGCAGACGGCGGCGCTGGAAAACCACGCCCGGAATGTTCGCGACGAGCGACTGGTAGCGCTGGTCGGACTGGCGCAGGCTGCGCTCGCTCTCCTCGACGCGGCCCAAATGCTGCGACAGGGCCAGGATCAGAAAGACGACTGAAGCCATAACTAGAATCGAAAAGGGCACCGATACCTGCAGCGACTGGCGCCATTCGGCCAGATAGTCGTCGGGCGCCACGCCGCCATAGACGACCCAGCCGCGGCCGCGCACGGGGCTGAAGGCGAACAGCCGTTCGATGCCGTCGATGCTGGACGAGCGTTCGCTCAGCGTCTCGTTCTGCTGGAAGGCGCGCAAGGCGATCGGGAACGTTGCCGCTGCCGCGACGGCGGTTTGCTCGACGGCGGGCACGCGGACCACCAGATGGCCGCGCACGTCGACGATCGCGAAGACGCTCCGCCGGCCGCTGTCCAATCGCATGAAGACGCGCTCGAACGCCGCGCGCGGGATTTCGGCGACGATCAAGCCGTATTGTCCGTCGCCGCGCCCGATCACGGGGGCGGAGATCGCGATGCAGCCCTGGCAGGCAGCGCCGTCGTCGGCGGGCGCGTCGACGACGCTCAGCAGCACGCCGTCGTCGACCGCATCCATGAAGGCTCGACGCGCGAACGACGTGCCCACGAGGGTCGCATCGCTGGAGGCGCGCAGCGCGCCGTTTTTGTCGATGGCCATGAGGCGGCCGATCGCGGGCTCCGCGGCCGTGAACCGCGTCAGCGTCTCCGTCATGCGCGACACGTCGGCGCCAGGCTGCCAGTAGTCGGTCTGCGCCAGATCGACGGCGGCGGCAAGAACGCCAAGATCGACCGCCGCGAGCGTGCGCGCCACTTGTTCGGCCAGCACGTTCGTGACGTTGCGGATTTCGCGCTCGGCGGCGCGCTGGGCTTGGTCGGCGTTGACGCGCGCGTTGTAGACAAAATAGCCCATGAAGGCGAAGCTGATGCCGACGGCAAGGCCGATCAGTCCCCAGCGGAAGCGCGAATAGCCCAAGCGGAGCGGGCCGCGGCGCAGGGATCGGCCGTCGCTGTTGCTAGACGGCATTTGCGCGCCGGGCCGAAATCGACATGCGGCAGCTGTTCGCGTCGATCGCGGCGCGCAAGCTGTCGGCCGAAAGATAGCCTTCGACGACGTGGCTTTCGCCTTGGAAAAACACCTTCGCGAGGAATCGGCCGTTCGCTTCGACGAAGCCTGCCGTGCGGATCGGCGTGCGGGTCGGATTTTCCGCGTCGGAAAACTCCATCGCCAGCTCGCCGAGCTTCAGCGTCGCGCGCACGGTGTAGCGCCGCGCGCAGCGCGATTCGGGGCCGCTGCTGCGAGCAGCTTCGCCCGCGAACACGCCGTCGGCAGCCGAGATCGCGCCGCCGCCGCCGCCGCGCAGGCCGCACGCCGCCAGCGCCAGAGCCATGCCGACAATGCCGATCCAACGCCATGTCGGCATGCGCAAGCTGTTCATTTTGCTCGTTCCCATTTTGGTTGAACGTGATTCTCGCTTTTTGCGCGGTTTGGCGCAACTGCACCAAAGCTTTACCTTCCGGCAAGGGGATGGTTTATCTTCTTGGAAAACGTCGTTTGGAGAAAAAATGCGATGAACATCGGCGAAGTTGCCGCCCAAACCGGAATGACGGCGAAATCGATCCGCTACTATGAAGCGGTCGGTCTCGTCGCACCTGCGGCGCGCGGGCAGAATAATTACCGCGCCTACGGCGCGCGAGAAATTGCCGAATTGCGGTTCGTGCATCGGGCGCGCTCGCTCGGATTTTCCGTCAAGGACGTGGCGGACCTTCTGGCTTTGTGGCGCGACCGCAGCCGGGCAAGCCAGCAGGTCCACGCGATGGCGGCGGCGCACATGGCTGCGATCGAACGGAAAATCGCCAATCTTGAAACCATGCGGGCGACCCTGCAGACGCTGCTGCAGCGCTGCCAAAACAACGACCGTCCGGACTGCCCGATCCTCGACGATCTGGCGCGCTAGCCGGGCGTCGAATCGCGCTATAAGTCGGCGATGGTTCGCCAGCCGCCGTCAACCGCCAAAGGGTTCGTCCGCGATTTCGGGATCGCGGCTTTGATCGCGATCCCGACGGTCGCGGCGGCGCTCGCCTTCTATGTCTATCGCGAGGCCGCCGCCATCGTCCCCGATGCGCCGGAACCGGTGACGCTCGCGCTGGCGGCGCCGAGCGAAACCGGCGAGGCCGAAGCGCCGGCATCGGCGCCGGAGGCCCGTTCGGTCGTGCCGTTTTTCGAGATCGCGCGTGCGTCCGCACCGGCCGCACCGATCGCCGCTGCGGTCGCGCCGGGCCCGTTGCCCGCCGTGCCGCGCGCAAGCGACGCGGGCTGGGAAGCGCGCGCGGTGCGCCCGCCGCAGATTCGGGCGGGGGCTTGGATCGCGATCGTGATCGACGATTTGGGCGTGGATGCCGCGCGGACGGTGCGGGCGATGGCGCTGCCGGGGCCGCTGACGCTGTCGTTCCTCAGCTACGCGCCCGATCTTGCCGAGCAAGGGCGCCAGGGCCGTGCCGCCGGGCACGAAGTGCTGCTGCACCTGCCGATGGAGCCGGATGGACGCGACAATCCGGGGCCGGGCGCGTTGTTCGTGCGCATGTCGGCCGCCGACATCCGGGCGCGCACCGCAAGCGCGCTCGACCGGCTGCCGAACGCCGTCGGCCTCAACAACCACATGGGCAGCCGCTTCACGCGCGATGCCGCTTCGCTGGCGCCCGTGCTGCAGGAAATCGCCGCGCGCGGTCTGCTCTTCGTGGACAGCCGCACCACCGGCGGTTCGGCGGGCAGCGCGGTCGCGCTGTCGCAAGGCGTGGCGCACGCCGCGCGCGACGTGTTCCTCGACAACGAGATCGAGGCGGGTGCGGTGCGCAAGCAGCTTGCCGAGCTCGAGCGCGTCGCCAATCGGCGCGGGACGGCGGTTGCGATCGGCCATCCGCACGACGCCACGCTCGACGCGCTCGCGGCCTGGATCCCGACGATGAATTCGCGCGGACTGCAGCTCGTCGCGGTGTCGGCCGTCGTGCGCCAGCAGCGCCAAGCGCCGGCCAGTCCCAACCTCGCACCCGTCGCCTCGCGCGAACCCGCATCGCCGCCGCAATCGTCGCCGCCATCGCCGATTGCGCCTGCGCGCGTCACCCGCGCCGCGCCCGAACCCGCCGTCGCAGGAGAGCCGCCGTGGAAACGATATCCTACCGAGTGACCGGCATGACCTGCGCCGGGTGCGCGCGCGCGATGGCGCGCGCGTTGGCCGCGCAGGGCGCGCCCGCGCCCGCCGAGATCGACGTGGCGCAAGGTCGTGTTGCGGTCGCGGGCCTCGACGACCGCCAAGTGCAGGCAGCCGCCGAAGCCGCGGGCTTCGTCTTTGTCGGAAGGGCCGCCTGAACTCAGCCGCTGCGCACGCGGCCGAGGAACTCGCCGACATTGCCGCGCAGATCGTTGGACTGCGCGGTCAGGCGGTCGGCAGTGTGCAGAACTTTGAGGGCGTTGTCGCCGGTCTGGGTTGCCGCGCGCGTGACCCCCGCGATGTTCGACGACACTTCCGACGTGCCGGCCGCCGCCTGCTGCACGTTGCGCGCGATTTCCTGCGTGGCGGCCCCCTGCTCTTCGACGGCCGAAGCGATGCCGGCCGAAATGCCGCTGATCTCCTCGATCGTCTTGGCGATGCGCGCCAAAGAATCGACCGAGTGTTTGGTCGCCTCTTGGATCGCGCCTACCTGGGCGGCGATGTCGCCGGTCGCCTTGGCGGTCTGGTTGGCGAGATTTTTGACCTCGGAGGCCACGACTGCGAAGCCTTTGCCCGCTTCGCCCGCGCGCGCGGCCTCGATCGTAGCGTTGAGGGCCAGAAGATTGGTTTGGCCCGCGATCGCCTGGATGAGGTTCACGACCGAGCCGATTTTCTGGCCTGCGTCGGCGAGCTGCTTCACGAGCGCGTCGGTTTCCTGCGCCTGCGAAACGGCCTGGCGCGAAATCGTCGACGCATGGCTGACCTGCCGGCTGATTTCCTGGATCGAGGCGGAAAGCTCCTCGGCCGCACTCGCCACCGTCTGCACGTTCGTCGACGCCTGTTCGGCCGCGGCGGCGACGACGGTCGTCTGGCGCTGCGTTTCTTCGGCTGCCGCCGCCATCGTCTGCGCGGCGCTCTTCATGTCGTCGGCCGAGCCGCCCACGCCGTCCACGACCTTCAGCACGCTGCCTTCGAAACTGTCGGCAAGACCGTTCAGCTTCGCCGAGAAATTCGCCTTGCCCTCGTCGATGTAGATCGAGATCGCGTAGTCCATGTCGAGCATGATCGCTTTGGTCAGCGCTTTGGCGGCGACAGCGCCTTCCTGCGGCTTCTTGCGGTACATTTCGAACAGCAGGCCCATCAGTTCCCCCATCGCAAGCGCGTAGCCCGCGATATACCAGCGCGGCTCGAGTCCGATGCGCTCGTGCGTGCGCCCGATGCGCTGCACGCGCCCGACATAGGCTTCGTCGAACTTGCCGTGGAACATCGTCAGCCAATGCTTGGCCTGTTCGGTGCGCGCATGGTCGACGCCCATCTGGCCGCGGAACATCGACATCAGATCGGGATAGTCTTCGATATGGCCGTAGAATTTGGTCAAGACCCTCTGGATGTTGGCCTCGATCGTCGGACGGATCGCGCGCAACGCCGCGGAGTCCTCCTCGTGGAAATCGATGAAACGCAGACGCTCGTTGAGGGATTCGGTTTGCATGGACATTTGGGGAGCCTCCGATATTGCACAGGCTTTTCGCGTGCAATCGGAATCATGCGCCCAATCGGTTAAGACTAGTTTAATGCCCCTGCGTGAAATCGACGCAGGCGAATCTATTGTTTCAATTCAGACGTTCGACCACGCTGCGGTTGATCGTCACGCCGAATTTCTGGCGCAAAGCCTGGTTGTACTCGCTCGAGAGGTCGCCCGCCATATCGCGGGCGAGCTGGGTGCGCAGGGCGGCAAGGCCGGCCGGATCGGCTGCCGGATCGGCCGCGACGACGTCGCCGGTGCGCACGACGAACTGGCCGTCGATGCCGGCGGCAAGCCCGGTCTGGCCGGGCTTGAGCGCAAACAGGCGGGCCGCTACCGCACCGGGCACTGCCGCGTTTTCGCCGGTGCGCGGCACGGCCGGCACCGCCTCGACGCGCAGATTGAAGCGCAGTGCCGCCGCCTCGAGCGTTTCGCCGGCCGCAGTGGCCGCGACGATTTCGCGCGCACGCGCCAGCGCGCGATCGGCCTGGCGTTCGGCCTTCCACAGTGCGGCAACTTCGTCTTTGACCGCGTCGAAAGCGCGGCGCTGCGCGGGCATGGCGCCGTCCACGTGCAGCAGGAAGAACCCGCCGCCGCGCGTTTCGATCAACTGGCTTTCGCGGCCGACCGGCGTGTCGAACGCGGCGCGCAAAGCTTCCGGCGCGCCCGCGAACAAGGCGACGGGCGCGCCCTTGTCGTCGAGGCCGCGCGCGTCGACGGCGGCGATCTTGACGACGGTGGCGCCGGCATTGGCGGCGGCCTCGTCGAGCGCGCGGCCGCGCGTGACCTGGTCTTCGAGCCGGTTGGCGATCTCGAAGGCTTTCTCGGCCGCCAAGCGCTGGCGCAAGCCGGGCTCGATGCGCGCGCGCGCGCTTTCGAGCGTGGCCTCGGTGCCGGGTTCGACGCGCACCACCTGCAGCACGTGCCAGCCGAACGGCGTGCGCACGGGGCCGACGACGGCGCCCGCAGCGGCCTCGAACACGGCGGCGCCGATCGCGGGCAGCGTTTCGTTGCGCGCCACAAGGCCGAGTGCCACGCGGTCGGGCGACTGGCCCGGCGTTTCGGCCGCGACCGCATCGAAGCTCTTGCCGCCCGCGATCGCGGATGCGGCGGCCTGCGCGGGGTCCTGGCCGTCGAACAGCATCTGCTTGAGCTCGCGCTGTTCGGGCCGTTCGAATTCGCCGCGGCGCTGCTCGAACTCCTCGGCCAAGGCCTTGTCGTCGACCGTTACCAGGGCCGCGACGTCTTCGGCCGCCACCCGTACCGCCGAAAGGGCGCGATACTCGGGGGCCGTGAAGCGCGCGCCATTGGCTTCGTAGGCCTGGGCGAGGTCGGCGTCGGACGGCGTGCCCACGTCTTCGAAAGAAGCGTTCGCCACGAACACGCGCGAGCCGCCGCGCTTTTCGTTGCGGTGGCGGTAGAGCGTCTCGGCCAAGGCGAGCGGCGCCTGCACGCCCGCTTCGACCGCTTCGCGCAGCTGGCTGCGCACGATGTCGGCCCGTACAAGCTCGATGTAGCGCTGCTCGTTGAAGCCGTTGTCGAACAGCAGTCGCTGGAACAGGAAACGGTCGAATTGGCCGCCGGGGCCGCGGAAATTGGGATCGTTCGCGATGCGTTGGCGTACGATCGCGTCGCTCGCCACGAGACCGAGGCGGGCGGCTTCGGCGTCGAGGGCGGCTTCGGCCGCGAGCCGGTCGACCGTCTGGTCGAGCAGGCCGAACTGGCGCAGCATCGCTTCGTCGATTTCGACGCCGAAGGCGCGGCGCAGACGTTCGCGCGCTTGGCGATATTCGGCGTCGACCTGCTGGATCGGGATCTTGCGCGATCCCACTTCGATGGCCGTGTCGCTGCCCGCGCGCAGGAACGCGTAGTCGCCGATGCCCCAGGCGGCGAAGCTGACGATCAGCATGCCGAACAGCAGTTTGAAGATCGTTCCGGAGGCTTTTTCGCGGATGAATTGCAGCATGGGCGGGCGACAGTTCCAATGGGAGGTGCGGCGGGAAAGCGGGGGAGAATAGGGCCGCACGATCCCCCCCGCAACCCTTGCGAAAACCAAGCAAAACCCTTACCCAACCCTTCGCCCGAAATGCTTTTTCCCCGTTGCGAAAGCGCCCCGATGCCTGCACCCCGCAAACTCGTCGCCGGAAACTGGAAGATGAACGGCCGCAAGGCCGATGCGACGGCGCTCGCTGCCGCGATCGCCGTTTTGCCGAAGGCCGAGCGGGCCGAGATTCTGGTCTGCCCGCCTTTCGTCCATCTGGTTTCCGTCGCGGACGCCCTCGCGGGGAGCGCCGTGCAGCTCGGCGCGCAGGATTGCCATGCCGCGGCGGCGGGCGCGCATACCGGCGACGTCGCCGCCGAGATGCTGGCGGAATTGGGCTGCCGCTACGCCATCGTCGGCCATTCCGAACGGCGCGCCAACCATCGCGAAAGCGATGCCGACGTGAACGCCAAAATCGCCGCCGCGTGGCGGGCGGGCTTGTGCGCCATTGCCTGCGTCGGCGAAACCCTGGCCGAGCGCGACGCCGGCGCCGCGCTCGAAATCATTTTGCGCCAGCTGGCCGGATCGCTGCCCGAGGGGGCGAATGCGGCCAATCTCGTGGTCGCCTACGAGCCCGTCTGGGCGATCGGCACGGGCCGCACGCCGACGGCGGCACAGGTGGCGGAAGTCCACGCGGCGATCCGTGCGGCACTCGTCGCGCGTTTTGCCGACGGGGCTGCGATGCGCATCCTCTACGGCGGCTCGGTCAACGACAAAAACGCCGCCGAACTGATGGCGGTCGCCAATGTCGACGGCGCGCTCGTGGGCGGCGCCTCGCTCAAGCCCGACGCTTTTGCCGCGATCGTCGCGGCGGCCCGCTGAACGGAGAACGTAAAATGGATCCGATCGACGCCGATCTCGACGCGATTTCCGCCGCCGCGCAAACCTATCTCGACGGGCTCTACGAGGCCGACGCCGACAAGCTTGCGACCGTGTTCCATCCCAGCTGCGTGCTCACGCACATGACGCCGGAAGGCCTGCAGACGATCCCGCGCGACACGTGGCTTGCGGCCGTTCGCACGCGCCGCTCGTCCAAGGACCAAGGGCTCGGTCGATACGACCGCATCCTGCTGCTCGACCGCATCGGGCCGACGATGGCGCTTGTGAAGCTCAACTGCGCCATCCCGCCGCGCTTCTTCACCGACCTGCTGGCCTTTCTCAAAATCGACGGGCGCTGGCAGGTGGCACAAAAAATTTTCGAGACCGAGTGGCGTACCTGAAGCTTCGCGCCGCATTCGCCTAAGCGAGATCGAACACCAGCAGCTCGCTTTCCGCCGCAAGGCCCGTCAGCGTCACGCGCGTTGCGTCGGTGACGGAAGCTCCGTCGCCTTCGGCAAGCACGGTGCCGTCGAGATCGACCGAGCCGCGCGCGACCTGAACCCAAGCCGCGCGGCCGGCCGCAAGATCGAGCGCCACGCGCTTTCCGGCGTCGAGCAGGCTTGCGTACACGCGTGCACCCGAATGCGTGGGCAGCGAACCGTCGGTTCCGTCCGGCGACACGACGAGGGCGAGCTTGTTGCGCTTGTCGGCGGGCGTGAACATTTTCTGCGCGTAGCGCGGCGTATGGCCGGCGCGGTCGGGCACCAGCCATATCTGCAGGAAATGCACCTCTGCCGTTTTGTCGGCGTTGAATTCCGAATGCAGGATGCCGGTGCCCGCGCTCATCGCCTGCACTTCGCCCGCCTTAAGCGTTTCGACGTTGCCCATCGAATCCTTGTGCGCAAGCGCGCCCTCGAGCACGTAGGAGACGATCTCCATGTCGCGATGGCCGTGGGTGTCGAAACCGGTGCCGGGTGCGACGCGGTCTTCGTTGATCACGCGCAAGCCCCGGAACCCCAGATGGTCGGGATCGTAGTAGCCGCCGAACGAAAAACTGTGGCGGCTTTTCAGCCAGCCGAAATCGACGGGTCCGCGCTGGGCGGAGGGCCGCACGACGATTTTGGGTGCGGCGGGCGGGGCGGTGTCGAGGGTCGCAGCCATGGCAAGCGCTCCTTGGGGGTGGGGGCGGCCGAAATTGGCCGCCTTGGTTGCAGCAAAGATAGGAGCGCTTTAATTATGCAACAATCATGAAAAAAATTGATTTTTTGTTTCTATCTATCGAACAATGTTCGACTGCCAAGGCTGGATTTCCGTCCGGGATCGCGTTAAGTCTACCTCGCTTTCGGCTCCTTTCTTTCAGTCTTCGCGCATTCAATCGAGGCAATGCCCTATGGAATTGGTTTTGACGGTCATCCATTTGCTGATCGCGCTCGCATTGGTCGGCGTCGTGCTGGTGCAGCGCAGCGAAGGCGGCGGCCTCGGCATGGGCGGCTCGTCGGGCGGCGGCATGGGCGGCTTCATGTCGGCCCGCGGGACGGCCAACCTGCTCACGCGCACGACTGCGATCCTGGCCGGGGCATTCATGCTGACCAGCATCGGGCTTGCGTTCTTCGCGGGCACGCATTCGTCGCGCGCCGTCGATCCGCTCGAAGGGCCGATCCCGACGGTTCCGGCCGCACCGGCCGTTCCGGCGCCGCCCGTCGCGCGCTGACGACTCGGTACTGCGACTCCGATAGGGCGGACCTCCGGGGCCGTCAATCGCGAAATTTTGGGCGAAAGCCGGATTTGCCGCCGGTTCCGCTTGGGCTTGGCGCCCGTTGGCGCTATAGGGGGCGTCCATGACGCGGTTCATCTTCATCACCGGCGGCGTGGTGTCTTCGCTCGGCAAGGGGCTGGCTTCTGCGGCCCTCGGGGCGGTTCTTCAGGCGCGCGGCTACAAAGTGCGCCTGCGCAAGCTCGATCCCTATCTAAACGTCGATCCGGGCACGATGAGCCCGTACCAGCACGGCGAGTGCTACGTGACCGACGACGGCGCCGAGACCGATCTCGATCTCGGCCATTACGAGCGTTTCACGGGCGTTGCCTCGCGCCAGTCGGACAACATAACGACGGGCCGCATCTACTCTAACATTCTCGCCAAGGAACGCCGCGGCGATTTCCTTGGGGCGACCGTGCAGGTAATCCCGCACGTGACCGACGCCATCAAGGAATTCGTGACGTCCGATCTCGACGACGTCGATTTCCTGCTCTGCGAAGTGGGCGGCACGGTGGGCGACATCGAAAGCCTGCCGTTCCTCGAGGCGATCCGCCAGCTCGGCAACGAACTGGGCCGCGAGCGCGCCTGCTTCGTGCATCTGACGCTCGTGCCCTACATCGCGTCGGCTGGCGAGCTCAAGACCAAACCCACCCAGCATTCGGTGCAGCAGCTGCAGTCGGTCGGCATTCGCTGCGACATTCTCCTGTGCCGCTCCGAGCACGATCTGCCGGCCTCGGCGCGCAAGAAAATTGCCCTCTTCTGCAATCTGCGCGAACAGGCGGTGATCCCGGCCCTCAATGCGAGCTCCATCTACGAAGTGCCGATCGCCTACCATCGCGAAGGGTTCGACCGCGAAGTGCTGCGCCATTTCGGCCTGCCGCAGCCCGATCCCGATCTCGGCCGCTGGACCGAAATCGTGCGCCGCCTGCAGCAGCCCGAAGGCGAGGTCGAAATCGCGATCGTCGGCAAATACACCGACCTGCTCGACGCCTACAAATCCTTGGCCGAGGCGCTCACGCACGGCGGCATCGCCAACAGCGTGCGCGTGAAGCTGAATTGGCTCGAGAGCGAGCAGTTCGAGGGACCGAACCCGAGCTACGAGCCGCTTGCGCAGGCGCATGCGATCCTCGTGCCCGGCGGCTTCGGCGAGCGCGGCGCCGAGGGCAAGATCCGCGCGGTGCGCTACGCGCGCGAAAAGCGCGTGCCGTATTTCGGCATCTGCTTCGGCATGCAGATGGCCTGCATCGAGGCGGCGCGCGATCTGTGCGGCATCGAGAACGCCAACACGACCGAGTTCGGCGCCACGCCCGATCCGGTCGTGGGCCTGCTCACCGAATGGGTTCGCGGCAACGCGCTCGAGCAGCGCACCGAGACCGACAACAAGGGCGGCACGATGCGCTTGGGCGCTTACGACTGCGACCTTGCGGCCGGCAGCCACGTCGCCGAAATCTACGGCCGCCGCCGCATCCAGGAGCGCCATCGCCATCGCTACGAAGTGAACGTCAACTACAAGGACCGCCTCGAAAAAGCGGGCTTGCGCTTCTCGGGCATGTCGCCGGACGGCCAGTTGCCCGAAATCGTCGAGATTCCCGACCATCCATGGTTCGTGGGCGTGCAGTTCCACCCCGAACTCAAATCCAAACCCTTCGACCCGCATCCGCTCTTCACGAGCTTCGTCAAAGCCGCTGTGACGCAGAGCCGGTTGGTGTAGACTGAGTTTCGCATGATTCCGAAGGATTACAGTCCGTTTACGCCCGGTCAACCAGTCCCCGTCGAATTTTTCGTCGGGCGCCAGCCTCTTGTCGAGGCGCTGGCCGCAAAAGCCCGAGCATCAGTTGACGGGCGCGTCCAAATCGCATTCGTTTCAGGCGAGCGCGGCATCGGAAAAAGCTCGCTGATGTCATTTCTGCGTGTGCTTGTCGAGCGCGATTCCGGCATGTTCAGCGCGCAGGTCTTTCTTGGTGGTGTCGCGACGCTTGAAGAAGCGATGCGGCGCATCATGCTGCAATTGATTCGAGACTGTGCAGACAAGTCCTGGTTCGATCAAATCAAAAGTCTTTTCGGAGACAGAATAAAGCGTGTTGGACTTTTCGGGACCAGTATCGATTTCGAGGCCAAGAAGGGCGATCTCGAGAATCTTAAGCTCGATTTTGCGGGTGCATTGCGGGAGTTGATCGCGCGCTTTCCCGCAGAGCGACAATCGCTACTTCTTGTCCTTGATGACATAAATGGGCTTGCGGAGAACCCCGAGTTCGCAAACTGGCTAAAAAGCTTCGTCGATGGAGTGGCTACGTCCGGAAAGAAACTGCCGCTGATGTTGGTTCTTGTCGGTCTGGAAGAGCGGCGAATTGCGCTGATCGACCAGCAAAGATCGCTAGATCGCATACTTGACACCCGCACAGTTGGCGTTTGGACGAAAGACGAAACCGAACGATTCTTTGTCGATACATTTGCAAAAGTCGAAATTGAAGTTTCTGCCGAGGCGCTGCACCTTCTCCAGTTCTACGCTGGCGGCCTTCCGGTCTTGGCGCATGAAATCGGAGACGCAACCTTCCGAATAAACTTGGATAGAAAAATTGACAAGGCTGACGCTCTTTCTGGCGTTGTGGCTGCAGCCGATATTGTCGGCCGAAAGTATCTCCAGCCTAAAGTATTTGAGGCTATTCGAAGCAAGAACTATCGGACGATTCTCCGCAAGATATCGCATGACTTCGACGGCCAGTCATTCTCGCGTGCAAAATTGATGAAGAAGTTTACCGGCGCGGAGAGTAAGGTTCTCGACAATTTCCTTCGAAAGATGATGGAGCTAGGCGTAATCGAGCGCGAAAAAGAAGAAGGTCCGGGCGCGTATCGTTTTTGCAGTGTGTTGCATCAGCTCTATTTTGAATTTGAAGCCCTCCATACTTCAGGGGACTAGTACGATAGCATGACCGTCGCCAAAACCGTTCCGCTCGGCAATTTCCAGATTGCCAACAACCGGCCCTTCGCGCTGATCGCGGGGCCGTGCGCGCTCGAGAGCCGCGCGCATGCGCTCGAGATGAGCCATGCGCTCGTCGAGCTCACCGGCCGGCTCGGCATTCCGCTTATCTACAAAACAAGTTTCGACAAGGCGAACCGCACGTCGGTGGGTTCTGCGCGCGGGATCGGCATGGAAAAGAGCCTGCCGATCCTCGTCGAAGTGCGCGAGAAATACGGCTGCCCGGTGCTGACGGACGTGCACACGGCCGAGCAATGCGCGCCCGTGGCCGAGGCCGTGGACGTGCTGCAGATCCCGGCGTTCTTGTGCCGCCAGACGGACCTCTTGCTGGCGGCAGGGGCCACGGGCCGCGTCGTCAACGTCAAGAAGGGCCAGTTTCTGGCCCCGTGGGACATGAAAAACGTCGTCGCGAAAATCGCGAGCACCGGCAACGAAAATATCCTGCAGTGCGAGCGCGGCACGTCGTTCGGCTACAACACGCTGGTCTCGGACATGCGCGCGCTGCCGATCCTCGCGACGAGCGGCTACCCCGTGGTGTTCGACGCGACGCATTCGGTGCAGCAGCCGGGCGGGCAGGGGGCCACGTCGGGCGGGCAGCGCGAATTCGTGCCCGTGCTCGCGCGGGCCGCGATCGCGGTCGGCGTTGCGGCGGTGTTCATGGAAACCCACCAGGACCCCGACAAAGCGCCCTCCGACGGTCCCAACATGGTGCCGCTCGGCGAAATGGAAGCGATCCTTGCCGAGCTCAAGGAATACGACGCTATCGCCAAGCGGCGCGCCGCGCGCTAGTTTCGTTCGCGATATTTTTCGCGTATCGGGGCAGCCATGGACGTCGCAGTCACCATCCGAAACGACGTCGTCTACATGACGCAGAGCGGCGACTACGATGTCGGCGCCTATTTGCGCGCCGTCGCGGAAATCCTCCGCATGCCCGATCACGTGTCGGGAATGCCGGTCATCGTCGACGCCCGCGGCTTGACGACGCCGGCCTCGGGCCAGCAATTGCAGGCGGTGCGCACCGGACTCGACGGGGCGGCGCTGCAGAATTTCCGGCCGCGCCGCTATGCGACGGTCACGTCGGCTTCGGTCGGACGTCTTCAGACCAAGCTGGCCGCGACGCTCATCGCCGAGCGCATCGGCAATTCGTCGCCGGATTTCGAGCTGCGCCATTTCACGACTGTCGAGGCGGCCGAAGACTGGCTGCGCGCCGTCGATCGCGAGGCTAAGGCGCTGCCCGGCGAGGCGGACGCGCGCGCGTTGCCGCGCACTTCAGAGTAGCCTTTAATCTGCGGTCGCGCTTCAGGGCGGCCTCGCGCTTCTGGGCGGCACTCTTGCTCGCGTGTTCTTCGGCATGCACGAGCCGCCAAGGCCCGCGCCCGCGCGTGAATTTGGCGCCGCCCGGCTTTTCGCCGTTGTGCTGGGCGAGCCTGCGCGCAATGTCGGTCGCGTAGCCCGTGTAGATCGTGCGCGCAGGATTCATCAGCATGTAGACGAAGTGGCCGCCTTTCATCTGCGGGCGGCGCGCACGCGTTCGAGCCGTATGCCGCGGGCCACGAGGGCAAGCAGCGCTTCGGCCTGCACCGCATGGTCGATCGCGGCGGGGGCCGCGACGAGCACGGCGCGCGCGATCGGCACGCGCGTTTTGCCCGCCGCGTGCCGCAGGATGAGGGCGGCTTGCAGCGGCGGCAGGCTCGGATTGTAGGCGGCGTTCTCGGCATAGCGGCCGGCGAAAACGCTGTCGTCGGCCAGCTGCAGGGCGAGGCCCGCATGGCCGCGCGTATGCGGCGCGTAGCTGCGGCGCGCGGCTTCGCACGCCGCGGCAACGAGCGCGTCGCCCGATGCGGCGAGCCGCGCGGGCGGCGCCGACATCGCACCGTGTTTGCCGCCGAGATCTGCGGGTCCGAACGCGTTCGGCAGCAGCTTGTCGATGCGCAGCGTGCGCGGGCCCACCGTCACGCCGAAGCGCTTGGCTTTGGGGCCGAGCGTCTCCCACAGAAACTGGCGGCAATGGCCGCACGGCATGGCGGTAACGACGAGGGCCGCGATTCCGGTTTCGCCCGCATGCCAGGCATTGGCGAAGGCCGCCTGCTCGGCGTGGATCGATTGGCCGATCGCGGCGCCGGGAAACTCGATATTGCCGCCGAGATATACCCGTCCGGTTTTCGCGCCCACGAGTGCTGCCCCGACCGCGAAGTTCGAGATCGGCGGATCGGCCAAGGCGCGCGCTTGCCGGGCCAAGCGGCGCAGGACGGCCAATTGCTTTTCGGGCGCCAAAACGGCGCGAATCTGGGGTTCGATCATGGCGCAATCCTAATGCAACAACGGCGGGCTTGTCCCGTCGCGGGCGGTCTGCTACGCCGATGCCCGCAACGCCATGGCCAAACCCGTCCCGACCGCGATCCTGTTCGATGTTTTCGGCACCTGCGTCGATTGGCGCACCTGCGTGGCGCGCGAAGTCGCTTCCATGGCGGCGGCAAAGGGCGTGGCGCTCGACGCGCTCGCCTTCACCGACGCCTGGCGCGCCAATTATTCGCCGTCGATGGAAGTGGTGCGCAGCGGCAAGCGGCCTTACGTGCCGCTCGACGTGCTGCACCGCGAAACCCTCGTGGCACTGTGCGCGCAATTCGGCTTGCCGCTGAGCGAGGCCGAAACCGACACGTTGAATTTCGCCTGGCACCGGCTCGATCCGTGGGCCGATACGGTGGCAGGGCTCGACCGGCTTGGTACCAGATTCATCCTGTCGCCGCTGTCCAACGGCAATGTGCGCCTGCTGGTCGACATGGCCAAACGCGCCGCTTTGCCATGGGATACGGTGCTCTCGACCGAAGTCTTCAAGGCGTACAAGCCGATGCCGCAGACCTATCTGGGCGCGGTCGAAATGCTCGGCTGCAAGCCGGGCGAGGTAATGCTGACGGCCGCGCACAATGCCGATCTGCGCGCAGGCCAAGCGCTCGGGCTTCTCACCGCCTTCATCCATCGCCCGACCGAATACGGACCCGCCCAGAAAGCCGATTTGGGGCCGGAAGGCGACTGGACCTACGTTGCGCGCGACCTGGAAGATTTGGCCGACCAGCTCGGCGTTTGACGACCAACCGGAGAGACTCTTCGCCATGACCGCAATCGCCAACATCCGTGCCCGCGAAATTCTGGACTCGCGCGGCAACCCGACCGTCGAAGTCGACGTGACGCTGGCGGACGGCACGCTCGGGCGCGCCGCCGTTCCGTCGGGCGCATCGACGGGCGCCCACGAGGCGGTCGAGCTTCGCGACGGCGACAAGAAGCGCTATCTCGGCAAGGGCGTCGCCAAGGCCGTTGCGGCCGTGAACGGCGAATTGTTCGACGCGCTGTCGGGCTTCGAGGTCGAAGAGCAGCTCAAGATCGACCGCACGATGATCGATCTCGACGGCACCCCCAACAAAGCGCGCTTGGGCGCCAACGCCATTCTGGGCGTGAGCCTTGCGGTCGCGAAGGCCGCGGCCCAGGCGGCCCGTCTGCCGCTCTACCGCTATGTGGGCGGTACCCGCGCGCACGTGCTGCCGGTCCCGATGATGAACATCATCAACGGGGGCGCGCACGCCGACAATCCGATCGACATCCAGGAATTCATGATCATGCCGGTCGGCGGCGCCACGTGCGCCGAGGCGATCCGCATCGGCGCGGAAGTGTTCCACGCGCTCAAGAAGCGTCTGTCGGATGCCGGGCTCGCGACGAATGTCGGCGACGAGGGCGGCTTTGCGCCCAATCTGCGCAGCGCCGACGAAGCGCTCGGTTTCATCGCCAAGTCGGTCGAGGCGGCGGGCTACAAGCTCGGGTCCGACGTGGTGCTGGCACTCGACAGCGCGTCGACCGAATTCTTCAAGAACGGCAAGTACGCGATGGAAGGCGAGGGCAAGACGCTCGATGCCGCCGGCATGGTCGCGTTCTACGCCGACCTTTGCAAACGCTATCCGATCGTGTCGATCGAAGACGGCATGGCCGAAGACGATTTCGACGGCTGGAAGGCGCTCACCGACGCGCTCGGACGTTCGGTCCAGCTCGTCGGCGACGATCTGTTCGTGACGAACCCCAGGCGCCTTGCGATGGGCATCGGCAAAGGGCTCGCCAATTCGATTCTCGTCAAGGTCAACCAGATCGGCACCTTGTCGGAGACGCTGGAAGCGGTCGAGATGGCGCAGCGCGCAGGCTACACGGCCGTGATGTCGCACCGCTCGGGCGAAACGGAGGATGCGACGATCGCCGACCTTGCGGTGGCCACCAATTGCGGCCTCATCAAAACGGGCTCGCTGTCGCGCTCGGACCGGCTGGCAAAATACAACCAGCTGATCCGCATCGAGGAGAATCTCGGCGGCGAGGCGCGCTATGCGGGTGCCGCCGCGCTCAAGGTCGGCTGAGAGGTTCCGCTTGCGCTGCGGCGCGCGATTGGTCACGATCCTTTCACGTAAAACAGTCGTACAAAACGACATCGAAGGAGATCGCCAATGTCCGTCCAGCTTACGCGCCGCGCCGCCCTTGCCCTTTCGGGTTCGTTTGCGTTCGCCGCTTCGACATCCTTCGCCCAAGCGCCCGCCTTTTTCCGTATCGGAACGGGCGGAACGGCCGGCACCTACTATCCGATCGGCGGGCTGATCGCGAACGCGATCTCCGCCCCGCCGCAGCTGATTTCGACCGCCGTGGCGAGCAACGGCTCGGTCGCCAACGTGAACGCGATCGTGAGCGGTGCAGCCGAATCCGGCTTCACCCAGGCCGACGTCGCGTTCTGGGCGTACAGCGGCACCGGCATTTTCGAAGGCAAGCCGCGCATCGAAGAGCTGCGCTCGATCGCCAATCTCTATCCCGAGTCCGTGCATCTCGTGGTGCGCAAGGCCTCGAACGTGAAGAGCTTTGCCGATCTGCGCGGCAAGAAGGTGTCGCTCGACGAGCCGGGCTCGGGCACGCTCGTCAACGCCAAGGCCATTCTGGGCGCTTACGGCATCGGCGAGCGCGACGTTTCGGCCGAGTATCTGAAGCCGAACCAGGCGGCCGAGAAGATGAAGGACGGTTCGGTCGACGCGTTCTTCTTCACCGGCGGCTATCCGGCGGCCGCGATTTCCGAACTCGCTTCGACGGGCTCGGGCATCGACATTCTGCCGATCGTGGGTGCCGGCGCCGAAAAGCTCGCCAAGGAATTCCCGTTCTTCGCGGCCGACGAAATCCCGGCCGGCACCTACAAAGACGTCGGTGCGGTCAAGACCGTCGCGGTCGGCGCGCACTGGGTCACGTCGTCGAAGATTCCGGCGGCGCTGGTCTATCTCGTGACCAAGGCGCTGTGGAGCGACAAGACGCGTGCGGCCCTCGATGCCGGCCACGCAAAAGGCAAGTCGATCCAGAAGGCGACGGCGTTGAGCGGGCTTTTGGGCGTGCCGCTGCACGACGGCGCCGCGCGCTTCTACAAAGAAGCGGGCTTGATGACGTAACGGCTTTTCTTTCTCGTTGCCCCTCCCTCGGCCCTTTCGTTTGACAGGCGGGGGAGGGGATCAAGGCGTCGCTCCGAACATGCAGAAACAGCCGACCGTCGACGACCTCGCGCGCCTCGAAGAAGAACTCGATCCCGAGATGCAGTTCCGCAAGCTGCCCGCCGCAACCGGGCTGTTCGTCGGCGCGCTGCTTCTGATCCTGTCCTTTTTCCACTACTACACGGCCGGTTTCGGGCTGCTGCGCGAGGCGACGCATCGCGGCATCCATCTCGCGTTCGTGCTTGGCCTCATCTTCCTGGTGTTTTCGGCCCGCCGCGACGACGGGCGCAGCGTGCATGGCGGCAGCCTGCTGCGCCCCGGCGGCATTCCGCTCCACGACTGGCTGATGGCGGCGGCGGCGGCGGTCTCGAGCCTCTACGTGCCGTACATCTTCGAGGATCTCGTGTTTCGCGTGGGCAATCCGTCGCCGCTCGACGTCGCGATGGGCACGCTCACCGTACTGCTGATGATCGAGGCCACACGGCGCGCCATCGGATGGGGCTTGCCGCTGATCGCGCTGTTCGCGATTGTCTACGCGATTTTCGGCACGTGGTTTCCGGGCATCTTCCTGCATCCGGGCGCCACTTGGAGCACGCTCGTCAATCATCTCTATCTCACGAGCCAGGGCGTGTACGGCGTGGCTCTGGGCGTGGTCGCGACATACGTGTTCCACTTCGTGCTGTTCGGCGTGCTTGCGACGCGCGTCGGTCTCGGTCGCCTGTTTTTGGGCGTGGCGGCAGCGGGAGCCGGGCGCTTTGCGGGGGGGCCTGCGAAGATCTCGATATTCGGCTCCGCGATGTTCGGCATGCTGTCGGGCTCGTCGGTCGCCAATACGGTAACGGTCGGTTCGCTCACCATTCCGATGATGATCCGGCTCGGCTACCAGCGGCATTTTGCGGCCGCCGTCGAATCGACCGCCGCAACCGGCGGCCAGATCACGCCGCCGATCATGGGAGCGGCCGCCTTTCTGATGGTCGAGTTCCTGAACCTGCCCTATTCGACCATCGTGATCGCCGCCATCTTCCCGGCCTTCGTGCATTTTTTCGGCGTGCTGATGCAGGTGCATTTCGAGGCCAAGCGCGCGGGCATGCGCGGGCTCACCGACGCCGAAATCCCGAAACTGCGCGACGTCTTTGCGGCCGACTGGCCCGCGCTCGCGCCGTTGGTGGCGCTCGTGCTGGTGCTGTTCAACGGCTATACGCCTTATCTGGCGGCGTTCTGGGGCATCACGGGTTGCCTCATCGTCGGCCTGGCGCGCTGGCGCGGGCCCACGGCGCTTGCGTTCGGGCTGTTCATGATCGCGGCAGCTCCCAGCGAATTGCTGCGCGTGCCGGGCGTCAATCTGGCTGCAACGCTGCTGTGCGCGGGCGCGGTCGCGCACGGCATCTTGAGCCGGGGCGGCGAAGGCAGGCGCCTTGCGGCCGGGATCGTCGACGCCTTCGTGCTCGGGGCCAAATACGCGATCGGCGTGGGGGCGGCGGCGGCGACCGTCGGCATCATCGTCGGCGTGGTCACGCTGACGGGCGTGGGGTTCAAGATCTCGTGGATCGTCACCTCGCTTGCCGACCAATGGGCGCGGTCGCTCGTCGAAATCCTGCCTGTCGCCCTCGTCGAGGTGAAGGCGGCCACGCTGTTCTTCACGCTGCTGCTGACGGCGGTCGTGTGCATCATGCTGGGCTGCGGCGTGCCGACGACGGCGACCTACATCATCATGGTCACGGTCGCCACACCCGCCTTGGCGATGCTGGGAGTCGCGCCGCTCGTGGCGCATTTCTTCGTGTTCTATTACGGCGTTCTGGCCGACATCACGCCGCCGGTCGCGATCGCGGCCTATGCGGGGGCGAGCATGGCGGGGGCCGATCCGTTCCGCACCGGCAACACGGCTTTTCGGCTGGCGCTCGGCAAGATCCTCGTGCCGTTCGTGTTCGTCTTCTCGCCGTCGATCCTCGTCATGGTTCCTGATTTCACCTGGCTCAAGTTCCTGATGGCGGCCTCGACATGCCTTGCTAGCGTCACGCTGCTGTCGGCGTCGTTCGCCGGCTGGATGCTGGCACCACTCGCCAAGTGGGAGCGCGTGGTGCTCGGGCTCGCAGCGTTGCCGATCATCGCGGGCTCGGCGTCGGGTGCCGCGATGGGCGCGGCATTTGCCGCTCCGGTGCTGATTCGCCAGTTCTTGGCCCGCCGTGCCGACGCCGCACGGCCGAGTTGAACGAAAAACCCGAATCTTTTGAATCGCTTGGCGGATGCGCCTTAACAAAAGATTGACGCGTCGAGTCGCGGCGTGATTCTCTGCGAGTCGCGATGCGTTTTGTGCCTGCCATCATGCGAAGCCTGCAAGCCGCCATAGGCCCCGTTTTGGGGTTCTGCGTGGTCGGGTATTTCGCCTATCACAGCTTCGAAGGCGAACGGGGCATCTACGCCTACGTGCGCTTGGCCGAGCAGGTCGAAATCGCGCGCACGCACCTCGACGACGTGCGCGCCGAGCGCGTGGCCCTCGAAAAGCGGGTCGCTCTCATGCGTTCCGAGTCGCTCGACCCCGACATGCTCGACGAGCAGACGCGGGCGCTTCTCAATTTCACGCGCCCCGACGAGCTTGTGATTCTCGAAGCGCCCGCCAATCGCCGCTGACCGTTTCTAGATGTCGGCGATCGTGACCTGGGTCTGCGAGCCGAGCCCGTCGATGCCGAGCTTCATGGTCTGGCCTGCCTTCAGATAGACCTGCGGCTTCTGCCCCATGCCCACGCCCGGCGGCGTGCCGGTCGAGATCACGTCGCCCGGATGCAGCGTGAAGAATTTCGACAGATACGCGACCAGGAAGGCGACGCCGTAGACCATCGTCTTGGTGCTGCCGTTCTGGTAGCGCTTGCCGTCCACGTCGAGCCACATGCCGAGCGCTTGCGGGTCGGGCACTTCGTCTTTGGTCACGAGCCACGGGCCCGTGGGGCCGAACGTGTCGCAGCCTTTGCCTTTGTCCCACTGGCCCGCGCGCTCGATCTGGAATTCGCGTTCCGAAACGTCGTTGATCACGCAATAGCCCGCGACATGGTCGAGCGCTTTGGCTTCGTCGATGTATTTTCCGGCCGTGCCGATCACCACGCCGAGTTCGACTTCCCAGTCGGTCTTGACCGAGCCGCGCGGGATTATCACGGCGTCGTTGGGTCCGCACACGGCGCTCGTGGCCTTCAAGAACAGAACCGGTTCCGGCGGCACGGCCAACCCTGATTCCGCCGCATGGTCGGCATAGTTGAGGCCGATGCAGATGAATTTGCCGATCCCCGAAACGCAAGGGCCCAGGCGCGGCGCGCCCGTGACGAGCGGCAGGCTTGCGGGATCGATTTTGGCAAGCCGTGCAAGGCCCGCAGGCGACAGAGTTTCGCCCGCAATGTCGTGGCAGACCTGCGAAAGGTCGCGCAGCTTGCCCGCGGCATCGAGCATGCCGGGCTTTTCGTGGCCGGGGTTGCCGTATCGCAGCAGTTTCATGGTGGAGTCCCTCCCGCTTTTTTGTCGTGTCGGCAAGGTTAGCACCGGACGCGCGCAAACGAAAACAGCCGATGCGCGCGGGCCCGCGCATCGGCCGTTCGGGGACGCTAAAGCCGCGTTACGCGGATTTGGGCGCGCCGATCTCGGGCAGGAAGGGCAGGCGCAGCGCGTAGGCGCCCGCACCCAACAAGGCCTGCACGACCAGCAGGACCGTCCACAGAGCCGGAAACTCCCAGCCGCCATTGGCCGACGAGAACACCCAGCCATTGGGCAGATGCACGACGAGGGCGCCGAGCATGATCGGGATCAAGGCGGCCGATACAAGGCGCACTTGGATGCCCGCGATCAGCGCCGCCCCGCCGAGCAATTCGCCCGCGACGACGAGATAGGCGACGAAAGCGGGATAGCCGATCGATTCGAAAAACCCGACGGTGCCCGGCATCGTGAAGACGAAGAGTTTGAGGCTCGCATGGGCGAGAAACAGAACGCCCATGCTGACGCGCAGCAGGAGGGCGGCATAGGCGGCGTTGGCGGTGTCGTTCATCGGAAATCTCCTTGGGGATAGCGCAGGTGTTTCGATGGACAGAAACTGCGCTATGATCGATGTGTTTATAATACAGTATGATTTCAATTTATTGTTTCTAGAAAAGAAATTATCTGCGCCCGCCTGCAACGCGCTTCGGCGGCCGTCCGGCGGCCTCGGCGGCCACATCCCAGGCCGGCGCGGCAAAGCGGTCGCCCAGAAAATCGACGAAGCGCCGCACTTTGGCCGAGAGATGGCGCGTGGGCGGGTAGACCGCGAAGATGGCGATTTCCTCGGGCTGCCAAGCGGGCGCGAGCACGCGGACTAGGCGCCCGGCCGCCAGATGCGGGCCTGCCATGAAGGTTGGAACATGCGCGATGCCGCGGCCTGCAAGGGCCGCCGCCATCAGCACTTCGCCGTTGTTGGCCTTGAGCGGGCCCGCCACGCGCACGGTTTTGCCGCGTCCTTCGGCGTCGACGAAGGCCCATTCCTGGCCGCGCGCGGCGAGCGTGTATTCGAGACACGCGTGTTTCGCGAGCTCGTCGGGCGTCGCGGGCGCGCCGTGGCGTGCCAGATACTCGGGCGCCGCGCATACGGCCATGCGGGCGAGCGCGATGCGCTTGGCGATGAGCGTGGAGTCCGCAAGCCGGCCGATGCGCACGGCCACGTCCACGCCCTCTTCGATCAAATCGACCGTGCGGTCGTTGAGCAGCAATTCGACCGACATCTCCGGGCATTCGCCCATGAAATCGGCGATGGCGGTTCCCAGATGCAGCACGCCGAACGACATCGGCGCTGCCACGCGCAGCAGGCCTTTCGGCGTCGCGGTCGCGTCGGATACGGCGGCTTCCGCCTCTTCGAGATCGGCCAGAATGCGCTCGCTGCGCGCGTGGAAGGCGCGGCCGGCCTCGGTCAGCGCGAGGCGCCGCGTGGTGCGGTTGAGCAGGCGCGCGCCGAGCGTTTCTTCGAGCGTTTGGATGTGTTTCGTCGCCATCGCCCGCGACAGGCCGAGTTTGGCCGCCGCAGCCGCAAACGAACCCGTATTAACGACGGCGACGAAGGCTTTGAGCGAAACGAAACGGTCCATGGCGGCCCTTGACGGACGAACGAAGAGGGCCAACATCCTAGCGCATCCTTTTGCGGAAAGTGAGAACGCGCATGTCAGATCCTAAAATCGCCCTTCCGCCCTTGTCGCGCCGCGCGGCTCTTGCCGCCGCAGCGGCCAGCCTTGTCGGCGCCGCCGGCACGGCGCAGGCGCATCACGGCTGGTCGGGCTTCGACAGCGGCCAGGTTTTGCGCCTCGACGGGCGCATCGCCGCAACGACCTTCGACAATCCGCATGGCGAATTGCGCCTGGCCACAGCGGGCGGCGAATGGTCGATCGAACTCGCGCCGCCCTCGCGCATGGTCGCGCGCGGCCTGTCGCGCGAGATGCTCGCCGTCGGCGCCGAGGCGACGGTCGAGGGCTATACGCACCGCCAAACTGCGCGGCTCATGCGCGCGGAGCGCATCGTCGTGGCGGGCCAGACGACAGAGTTGCGCTGAGCGGCGAAGGCGCGCGCGGCGCGTCGGCGTATGGAGTGGCTCCTCGCTCTGCAGGGGTCCGAGGCGGCGCAAGCGTTGCGCGCCTCGACATGGGCGTATCCGGCCGTCGCGACCTTGCATGCGGCGGGCGCTTCGCTGGCCGTGGGTGCCGTCGTGCTGATGGATCTGCGGCTGCTGGGATGGGGTGCGAGCCTCGATCGCGCTGCCGTGCTGCGGTTCGCGCTGCCGGTCGCGCTGGTCGGTGCGGCTCTCGCGCTCGTCGCGGGGATGGCGATGTTTTCGACTGGGGCTGCGCATTATGCGCGTAATCCCGCTTTTCTCGTCAAAATGGCGGCCTTGGCTTTCGCGCTGTGGAACGCGCTCGCCTTCCACCGCTCGGCCGCAGCCCCCGGGCTGCCGCATGCCGCAGCCTCGTTGGTTGCTTGGCTCGGCGTGGTCGCGGGCGGCGTCTTCACGGCGTATTTCTAGAGACGGCGTTCGGCCGGTCGTCGCCGCGGCGCGCCCATTCGACGAGGCGCACGAGAGCGGGCAGCGAATTCGACGCCGATTTGCGCATGATCGCAGCCCGGTGGTTCTCGACCGTGCGCTGGCTGATGCCGAGATGGGCAGCGATGTTTTTGTTCGCCATGCCGGCGACGACCTTGTCGAGCACCTGCCGTTGGCGCGCCGTAAGCCCGTTCAACCTGCGCACCGCGTCGGCGCAATGGCTGCTTGCCTCTTCGCGCGACGGCAAGGCGTCGAGGGCCGCGCGCACGGTCGCAACGAACCGGGCGCAGGTGACCGGTTTCTGCATGAAATCGACGGCGCCCGCCTTCATCGCTTCGACCGCCATCGGGACGTTGGCTTCGCCCGTGAGCATGATCGCGGCGATATGGTAGTCGGCTGCGTTCAGTTTGCGCACGAGTTCGAGCCCGCTCATGCCCGGCAGCCCCGCATCGACGACGAGACATCCGAAGGCGCCCGACGGGTGGGCAGCGACAAACGCCTCGCCGCTGCCGAATTCCTCGACCGTCAGCCCCTCGTCGACCAGCACGGCGTTCAGCATCTCGCAGACGTCGCGGTCGTCCTCGACGATGTAGACGGGGTAGGCCGACATGGGGGCTCCGTTTCGCTGATTTTCTCAGTCGTATCGGAGCAGGATGCCGTTTTTCGAAAATCCGCACCTTGATATGCCGCAAAGACGCTGCTGCAGTCCTCAACCTCTTTCAGGAATTGGCGTTTTGTCTGCGCGGTTCGGCGCATGGGTAGATTCCGCCGCTGTTTTTTGCGCCGAAATTGAGTCGATCTTGCCGCTGCGCCCGATCTCTCGAACCGGAGGCACGACATGACCGACCCGAATCGCAGCGCGCAATCCGCCAGCGCGCAGTTCGAACGTCAAACATTGCCGAGCCGCAGCGATGCCCGCGACGCGTCGAGCGGCCGCAGCGCGACCGTCGCCCGCTTGCGCGCGCGCGCCGCGCGCTGCGCCGACCTTGCGACGCAGGCGACCTCGCTCGGTCTCGCCAACGAGTTCGATCTGCTCGCGCGCGACTACGAGGCGGATGCCGCGTCGTTGGAATCCGCGCCGTTGCGTCGCTAGAAGGCTTCGAACGCAGTGCGCGCACTCTCGAGGTCGGTCCGGCGATGAGCACGGGCCTGCTACTTGCCTGCATTGTGGCGGCGATGATGCTGCAGCTCGGCGTCGGCGTCGGGTTCGGCCTGCGGAAACGGGGTTCGGGAAACCCTGCGGCGCCGGAATTGGCCGTCCCTCCGGCCCCGCGCGGCGCATGGGCGGGCTTGCGCGCTTTTCGCGTGGTGCGGCGCGTTTACGAAGATCCGGCGCGATCGCAATGCTCGCTCCATCTCGCGCCCGTCGACGGCGCGGCATTGGCGCCGTTTGCACCGGGCCAATATTTGACGCTTGCACTCGAACTGGCGGGTGCGTCGGCAGCGGATGCGGCGCGCGCGCTGCTGCGCTGCTATTCGATCTCGGCAGCCCCTTTCGCCGCCGAATTCCGCATCACGGTCAAACGGGCCGAGCGGCCGTCGGGCAAACCCAATCTGCCGCCGGGGCTCGCCTCCGCTGCGCTTCTCGACCGGATCGCCGTCGGCGACACGCTCGACGCCAAAGCGCCGGCCGGGCAATTCGTTTTTGAACCTGACGCAGCGCTCGGCAGCGTGTTCGTTGCCGGCGGCATCGGCATTGCGCCGATCCTGTGCATGCTCGAGGCGGCGCTGGCGCCGCCGTCGGAATCGCTTGCGCTGCATCTCTATTACGGCGTCGGGAACGGCGCGGACCATGCATTCAAGCAACGGCTCGGCGAATTGGCGGCGCTGCACGAGGGCTTTCGCCAGACGGTCGCGTACGCCGCGCCGCGCGCGCAAGACAAGATCGGCGCCGATTTCGACCGTGCCGGTTTCGTCGATATCGCCTTGCTGCGCGCGACGCTGCCTGCCGGGCGCCACCGCTTCTACGTGTGCGGACCGCCCGGCATGATGGCGAGCCTCGTGCCGGCGCTGCTCGATTGGGGCGTCGCCAAAGACGACATTCGTACGGAATCTTTCGGGCCTTCCTCGCGCGGGGTTGCCGTGCCGTTGGCGGCGCGCGCGCCCGTTTCGTTCGACGTGCGGTTCGGCATTGCCGGCCGCACGATCGCGTGGGACGGAAGCGACGCCAATCTGCTGGATTTTGCCGACCGGCACGGCGTGGCGCTCGGGTCCGGCTGCCGGACCGGCGCATGCGGCGTGTGCGCGACCCGGCTTGTTTCGGGTCGCGTCGCCTACGCGCATGCGCCCGACTATGCGGTGTCGGCGGGGATGTGCCTGCCGTGCGTCGCGGTGCCGCTGTCCGAACTGCGGCTCGGGGGCTAGGCGATGCGCTTCGAGCTTCTGCGCCGCGAAGTCGTCCCGTTTTTCGGCGCGTTTGCGGCCCTCGTCGCGGCGGCATTGCTGGCAGATGCGTGCCTGCATCTGGCGGATGCCGTCTGGGTCGGGCGCTATCTCGGGATTTTGGGCACGTTGCTGATCCTCGGTTCGTTCGGCTATTCCCTGCGCAAGCGCGGGTTCGTCTCGGGCGGCGCGCCCGTCGGGCTGCTGCGCGTTCACGAATGGATGGCGTGGGCAGGCTCGTGGCTGATTCTCGTCCATGCCGGCATCCATTTCGACGCGATCCTCGCCTGGCTTGCGGTGGCGGCGATGCTGGTCAACATCGCAAGCAGCCTTACCGGAAAATTCCTGCTGCGGCGCGCGCGCGCGCGGCTCGAGGCGACGATAGGGCGCCTCGACGCGCTGGGCTTGGGAGCTGCCGAGCGCGAGGCGCAACTCCACTGGGACGCCTTCACCTTCGACGTCGTTCGCCAATGGCGCGCCGTGCACTATCCGATCACGCTTGCCTTCGCGACGCTTGCAGCGGGGCATATCGCCGCGATCTTCGTGTTCTGGGGCTGGCGATGAAGCGGCATTGGGTGCTTGCCCTTATCGCGGCGAACCTCGCCGCCATTGCGGTGCTGTCCGCTGCGTTGCCGCGCCAGATGCTGAGCCCGGGCGTCCTTGCGCAAGGCCACGCGGCACTCGCCGAGGATTGTTTTGCCTGCCATGTGCCATGGCGCGGGGGCGGGGCCGACAAATGTATCGGCTGCCATGCCGTGGCGACGATCGGGTTGCGCACCGTCGGCGGCCTGCCGCTTGTCCAGACGCCGCGCAAGCCGCCGTTCCATCAGGCGCTCGCGGCGCCCGATTGCCTCGGCTGCCACAGCGAGCATGCCGTGCCGCGCCTTGCCCCGGTCGCGCAGTTCACGTTCGTGCATGCGCTTTTGAACCAGGGCACTTCGGCCGCTTGCGTCGGCTGCCACGCGGCGCCGGCAGGCGACTTCCATCGCAGTGCGGGTACCGGGTGCGCGCAGTGCCATGTGCAAACCCGCTGGAAGCCATCGACGTTCGACCATGCGCGTTTCTTTCAGCTCGCGGGCGATCACAATGCGCCGTGCGCCACCTGCCATGTCGGCAATGCGACTTCGTCATACACATGCTACGGTTGCCACGAACATCGGCCTGCCGCGATCCTCGCCAAGCATCGCCGCGAAGGCATCGCCAATATCGACAATTGCGTCGCATGCCATCGCGGGGCGCATCGCGAGCGCGCGAGTTCGGGCGAAAAAAACCGCGCGGGCGATCGCGAACGCGATTGACGGCGCTGCGGTTTGCTGCGACCGCAAAACGGCCTTGGCGTTTCTAAAGTTTCGGAAAACAGGGCTTTTGCGGTCGTTGGGCACCGCCTGGACTCGAAATAATGTTGCGCTGCAGTAAATTAACTCGTATCGAGTTAAAACATATTTAGATGTTTTATATCATATATTTAAACATATAGTAGGGTTGCAAATCCCGGGCGCTGATGCTTTTCTCGATAGAAATCAGAATGCGCTTCCCAAACGAGGAAACTGCCATGGCCCCGTTGCCGCCGAAGAAGAAAACAAAGTCCGACGAAAACGTGCCGTCGGCCGAAGCACTGGTCAAATACTATCGCGACATGCTGCTGATCCGCCGCTTCGAAGAGAAGGCGGGCCAGATGTACGGCATGGGGCTCATCGGCGGCTTCTGCCATCTCTACATCGGACAGGAAGCCGTCGTCGTCGGCATGCAATCGACGATCACGCCCGACGACGCCGTCATCACGAGCTATCGCGACCACGGTCACATGCTCGCCTGCGGCATGGAGCCGGGCGGGGTGATGGCCGAACTCACCGGGCGCATCGGCGGCTACTCGAAGGGCAAGGGCGGCTCGATGCACATGTTCTCGAAAGAGAAGAACTTCTACGGCGGCCACGGCATCGTGGGCGCGCAGGTGCCGCTGGGTACCGGCATCGCGTTCGCGTCCAAATACCGCGGCAAGAGCAACGTGTCGCTGACCTACATGGGCGACGGTGCGGTGAACCAGGGCCAGGTCTACGAAAGCTTCAACATGGCGCAGCTCTGGAAGCTGCCCGTGATCTTCATCATCGAAAACAACAAATACGGCATGGGCACGTCGATCGAGCGCGCCTCGTCGACGACCGATTTCTACCATCGCGGTGCCGCCCACGGCATTCCCGGCGAAGCGGTCGACGGCATGAACGTGCTGTCGGTGCGCGCGGCGGGCCTGCGCGCGGTCGAGCATGCGCGCACCAAGGGCCCGTACATTCTGGAAATGCAGACCTACCGCTATCGCGGCCATTCGATGTCGGACCCCGCCAAATACCGGCAGAAGGAGGAGGTCGACAAGATGCGCAGCCAGCACGACCCCATCGAAAGCCACGCGAAGTTCCTGCTCGAAGGCGGCTTCGCCGACGAAGCAGCGCTCAAAGCCATCGACCGCGAAGTGAAGGACATTTCGAGCAAAGCGGCCGAGTTCGCGCAAAACAGCCCGGAGCCGCCGGTGAGCGAACTCTATACCGACGTGCTGATCGAAACGAACTGAGCGCTGGCTTTCGAAGAAGGAAACGACCTATGCCGACCAATGTTCTGATGCCCGCTCTGTCGCCGACCATGACCGAAGGCAAAATCGCGCGCTGGCTCAAAGCCGAAGGCGATGCGGTAAAGTCCGGCCAAGTGCTGTGCGAAATCGAAACCGACAAGGCGACGATGGAAGTCGAAGCGGTCGACGAGGGCATGCTTGCCAAGATCGTCGTGCCGGGCGGCACCGAAAACGTCAAAGTCAACGACGTGATCGCGATCATCGCGGCCGAAGGCGAAAGCGTTTCGGCCGCCGCATCCGCATCGGCCGCGGCCCCGCTGGCGGCGCCCGCGATCGTCGCGGCAGCCGCGCCGCAAGCCGCAGCTTCCGTTGCCGCAGCCCCTGCGGCGAATGAGCCCGACATGGGCGAAACGAAAATCCAGACCGTGCGCGAAGCGTTGCGCGACGGCATGGCCGAGGAAATGCGCCGCGACGAAAACGTGTTCCTGATGGGCGAGGAAGTCGCCGAATACCAGGGTGCCTACAAAATCAGCCAAGGCCTGCTGCAGGAATTCGGGCCGCGCCGCGTCGTCGATACGCCGATCACCGAGCAGGGCTTCGCGGGGCTCGCCGTGGGGGCGGGCTTCATGGGCTTGCGGCCCATCGTCGAGTTCATGACCTGGAACTTCTCGATGCAGGCGATCGACCAGATCATCAATTCGGCCGCAAAGACGCTCTACATGTCCGGCGGCAAGATGGGCTGCCCCATCGTGTTCCGCGGCCCCAACGGGGCGGCAAGCCGCGTGGGCGCCCAGCACTCGCAATGCTACGCGTCGTGGTACGCGCATTGCCCGGGCCTCAAAGTCGTGGCGCCCGCTTCGGCCGCCGACGCCAAGGGGCTGATGAAGGCCGCGATCCGCGATCCCAACCCCGTGCTGATCCTCGAGAACGAAATTCTCTACGGCACGTCGGGGCCCGTACCCGTTTCGGCCGACTACGTCGTGCCGATCGGCAAGGCCAAGGTCGTGCGCGCGGGCAAGGACGTGACCATCACGGCTTTCTCGATCATGGTCGGCAAGGCGCTGGCGGCGGCCGAAGCGCTCGCCAAGATCGGCATCGACGCCGAGGTCATCGATCTGCGTTCGATCCGCCCGCTCGACACCGAAACGATCGTGCATTCGGTCCGGAAGACCAACCGCCTCGTCTCCTGCGAAGAGGGCTGGCCGTTCGCGGGCATCGGCTCGGAAATCGGCATGCAGATGATGGAGCAGTGCTTCGACTGGCTCGATGCGCCCGTCAAGCGCGTGCACGGCCTCGACATTCCGCTGCCCTACGCCGCCAATCTCGAAAAGCTGGCGCTGCCGCAGGCCGACCACATCGTCGAAGCCGCCAAGTCCGTCCTCTACAAGAACTGACGCCGCGCGCGAGGGAGATACCGACATGCCCACCAATGTGCTGATGCCCGCTCTGTCGCCGACCATGACGGAGGGCAAGATCGCGCGCTGGCTGAAAGCCGAAGGCGACACGGTCAAGTCCGGCCAAGTGCTGTGCGAAATCGAAACCGACAAGGCGACGATGGAAGTCGAAGCGGTCGACGAGGGCGTGCTCGCCAAGATCGTTGTGCCCGGCGGCACGGACGGCGTGAAGGTCAACGACGTGATCGCCATAATCGCGGGCGAAGGCGAAGACGCCAAAGCCGTTGCCGCGAAGGGCGCGGCGCCCGCCGTCGCCGTTGCCGCCGCACCGACCCAAGCCGCAGCACCGGCACCGGTCGCGGCTGCCGCCGCAGCACCGCAAGGGTCGCGCGTGTTTGCCTCGCCGCTGGCACGCCGCATTGCCGAACAGGGCAATCTCGACCTTGGCAAGATCGCGGGCTCTGGCCCCGGCGGTCGCATCGTGAAGCACGACGTCGAATCGGCGCTTGCGGGCGGTGGTGCGAAGAAATCGGCTGCTGCACCGGCTGCTGCCGCGGCTTCGGCCGCACCCGCACCTGTCGCGGTGTCGTCGGCGGCCTTAGCTGCCATCGGCCCGCACAAGCTTGTTCCGCTTTCGACGATGCGCAAGGTGATCGCGCGTCGCCTCACCGAGAGCAAACAGCAGGTGCCGCATTTCTATCTGACGGTCGATTGCGACATCGACAAACTGCTCGCGGGCCGCGTGGCTCTCAACGCCAAGAGCCCCGAGAAGGGCCCGGGTGCGTTCAAATTGTCGGTCAACGATTTCGTCATCAAATCGGTTGCGGCGGCCTTGCGCCAAGTGCCCAACGCCAACGCCTCGTTCTCGGACGACGGCATGCTCTTGTGGGAGAATGTGGACATCTCGGTGGCCGTCGCTATCGACGGCGGCCTCATTACGCCGATCATCCGCGACGCCGACAAAAAGGGCCTCGTTGAAATCTCGAACACGATGAAGGATCTCGCCGCGCGCGCCAAATCGGGCAAACTCAAGCCCGAGGAATTCCAGGGCGGCACGTTCTCGATTTCCAATCTCGGCATGTTCGGCATCAAGGATTTCGCCGCCGTCATCAACCCGCCGCAGGGCTGCATCCTCGCGGTGGGGGCGGGCGAGCAGCGGCCGGTCGTGAAGAACGGGGCGCTTGCCATCGCCACGATGATGAGCGTGACCCTCTCGGTCGACCATCGCGTGGTGGACGGCTCGGTGGGTGCGGAGTTCCTCGCCGCCTTCAAAAAGATCGTCGAAGACCCGCTGGCGATGCTGCTGTAGGGGAGGGTAAGCGATGGCGGATGCGGTGCGCGTCGATCTCGCCGAGAAGTTCGCGACCTTCGATAGCCATTGGTCGCCGAAGCTCGTTGAGACGCTGGATGGCTACGACATCAAGCTCGTCAAGATCATCGGCGATTTCGTGTGGCACAAGCACGACGATCTGGACGAGATGTTTTTGGTCATCAAGGGCCGCTTCTGCATGAAATTCCGCGACCGCGACGTCGATCTTGCGGCAGGCCAGATGATCGTGGTGCCCAAAGGTGTCGAGCACTGCCCGACGGCGGCCGAAGAATGCGAGATCATGCTGTTCGAGCGTGCAGGCGTGGTGAATACCGGCGATGCCGCGCCGAACAAGCTGACGAATCCCACCGAACGAATCTGATCCGAAAGGTACACGGACATGCCCGACCAAAATTTCGATCTGATCGTCGTCGGCGGCGGGCCGGGAGGCTATGTTGCGGCCATCCGCGCGGCCCAGCTCAAGATGAACGTCGCCCTCGTCGAGGCGCAGCATCTGGGCGGGATTTGCCTCAATTGGGGCTGCATCCCGACCAAGGCGCTGCTGCGTTCTTCGGAAATCTATTCGCTGATGCACCATCTCGACGCGTTCGGCCTGTCGGCGGACAATGTGCGTTTCGACGTCGCCAAGGTCGTCGCACGCTCGCGCAAAGTCGCAAGCCAACTCTCGGGCGGGGTCAAGCATCTACTCAAGAAGAACAAAGTCACCGTCTTCGACGGGTTCGGCAAACTGAACGGCGTTGCAGCGGGCGGCTTGCGTAAGATCGCCGTCGCCAAGGACGGAAAGCCGGTGGCCGATCTCGTGGCGAAAAACGTGATCCTTGCGACCGGTGCGCGCGCGCGCGTGGTCCCGGGCCTCGAGCCCGACGGCAAGATCGTGTGGACCTACAAGGAAGCGATGGTGCCGCCGTCGATGCCGAAATCTTTGGTCGTCGTCGGTTCGGGTGCGATCGGCATCGAGTTCGCGTCGTTCTATCGCGCGATGGGGGCCGAGGTCACAGTCGTCGAGATGATGGACCGCGTGCTGCCCGTGGAAGACGAAGAGATCAGCGCGTTCGCGCGCAAATCTTTCGAGAAGCAGGGCATGAAGATTCTCACCTCTGCAACCGTCAAGGGCGTGAAGAAGGGGGCCGACAACGCGACCGTTACGGTCGAGGTTGCGGGCAAGACCCAGGAAATCACGGTCGAGCGCGTTATCTCGGCGGTCGGCATTGTCGGCAATGTCGAAAATCTCGGGCTCGAAGGCACCAAGGTCAAGGTCGAGCGCACGCATGTGGTGATCGATCCCTATTGCGCCACGGGCGAGCCCGGCGTTTACGCGATCGGCGATTTGGCGGGCGCACCGTGGCTTGCGCACAAGGCGAGCCATGAGGGCGTTTTGTGCGTCGAGAAGATCGCCGGCATCAAGGGCGTGCATCCGCTCGACGTCACCAACATTCCGGGCTGCACCTACTGCACGCCGCAGGTCGCCTCAGTGGGTTTGACCGAGAAGAAGGCCAAGGAACTCGGTCACGCCGTGAAGGTCGGGCGCTTCCCCTTCATCGGCAACGGCAAGGCGATCGCCTTGGGCGAGCCCGAGGGCATGGTCAAGACCGTGTTCGACGCCAAGACCGGCGAGTTGCTGGGTGCGCACATGATCGGCGCCGAGGTGACCGAGCTCATCCAGGGCTACGGCATTGCCAAGACGCTCGAGACGACCGAGGCCGATCTCATGCACACGGTTTTCCCGCATCCGACCCTGTCGGAAATGATGCACGAGAGCGTCCTTGACGCCTATGGGCGCGCGGTCCATTTCTAGGGGCATGGACAGCACCGCGACGGTCAAGCCGCGCCATCCCGAAAAAGCCCATCGCCCGGACAATCCGGTGCGCGTGGGCAAGCCCGAATGGATCCGCGTCAAGGCGCCGGTTTCGCCCGAATATGCCGAGACCAAGCGCATCGTGCGCGAGCGCGGTCTCGTGACCGTGTGCGAAGAAGCGGCGTGCCCCAATATCGGCGAGTGCTGGAAGAAGAAGCACGCGACCATGATGATCTTGGGTGCCGTGTGCACGCGCGCTTGCAGCTTCTGCAACGTCGCGACCGGCATGCCGGACAAGCTCGATCCGCACGAGCCCGAGAAGGTGGCGGACGCCGCCGCCGCCATGGGGCTCCAGCATGTCGTGATCACGTCGGTCGATCGCGACGATCTTGACGACGGCGGGGCAGAGCATTTCGCGCGCGTGATCCGCGCTTTGCGCGAACGCTGCCCGGGCACGACGATCGAAGTGCTTACGCCCGATTTTCTGCGCAAAGAACGTGCGCTCGAAATCGTCGTCGCGGCCAAGCCCGACGTGTTCAACCACAATCTTGAAACGGTTCCACGCCTCTATCCGACGATTCGGCCGGGTGCGCGCTATTTCCATTCGCTGCGGCTTTTGCAGCGCGTGAAGGAACTCGACCCGACTCTGTTCACGAAGTCGGGTCTGATGGTCGGTTTGGGCGAAAACCGGCTCGAGATCATGCAGGTGATGGACGATATGCGTTCGGCCGACATCGATTTTCTCACCATCGGCCAGTATCTGCAGCCCACACCCAAGCACGCGGCCCTCGATCGTTTCGTGCAGCCCGCCGAATTCGACGAATACGCCGCCACGGCCAAGGCCAAAGGTTTTCTCTTGGTGGCGTCGAGCCCGCTCACGCGCTCGTCCTACCATGCGGACCGCGATTTTGCGGCTCTGCGCGCGGCCCGCGAAGCCAAGCTCGTCGCCTTGCGCTGACCGACGCTTCGCCGCCCCCGGACATGCCCACACACGCCGAAAAACGCGCGATGCCCTACACGCCCGAACAATTGTTCGAGCTCGTGCAGCGCGTCGACCGTTATCCGGAATTTCTGCCCTGGTGCATCGCCGCGCGCCTGAAGGGCCGGGAAGACAACGTCGCGATCTGGGATCTCGTGATCGGCTTCAAGATGATCCGCGAACGTTTCACGAGCCGCGTGACTTTGCAGCCGCCCGCCCCCGAGCTGCATCCGCGCATCGACGTCTCCTACGCCGACGGTCCGTTCCGCTATCTCAACAACCATTGGATTTTCGAGCGCCAGGCGGACGGCACGACCGTGATCGACTTCTTCGTCGATTTCGAGTTCCGCTCGAAGCTCCTGCAGTCGATCATGGGCGTGCTGTTCAACGAGGCGGTCAAGCGCATGGTCGCGGCTTTCGAAACGCGCGCGAAAGCGCTTTACGCGCCCGGCGGATCGGAGCCGAAATGAGCGGCGCGGTCGAACTTCTGCTGACAGCCAGCCCGCACGACATCGGCGCGTTCGAGGTGCGCCGCGCTTTGCCCAAGCGCGAGCGGCGGCATGTGGGGCCGTTCGTGTTTTTCGACCACATGGGACCGGCGAAGCTCGCGCCCGGCACGGGCATGGACGTGCGCCCGCATCCCCATATCGGGCTCGCGACGGTGACCTATCTGTTCGACGGCGAGATCATGCATCGCGATTCGCTGGGCTATGTGCAGGCGATCCAGCCAGGGGCGCTCAATTGGATGGTCGCGGGGCGCGGCATCGCGCACTCCGAGCGCACGGCCGCCGACAAGCGCGACGGAAGCCTTGCCATGCATGGCATCCAAACCTGGGTCGCCTTGCCGCCCGACCTCGAAGAATGCGAACCGACCTTCGCGCACCATCCGGCCGCGAGCCTGCCGACGCGAACGCAAGACGGCGTCTGGCTCAAATGCATTCTGGGCGAAGCCTACGGCCTCAAGGCACCCGTCGCCGATCCTTGGCCGATTTTCTATCTGCACGCCGAATTTCCGGCCGGCGCGTCGTTGGCGCTGCCCGCGAACTACGCCGAGCGCGGAGTCTACGTCGTGTCGGGCGCTTTGGATGCGGACGGCACGACGATCGGGCCCGGCACGCTCGCCGTTTTCAAAGAGGGTGCCGATGCGGCGTTGCGCGCATCCGCGGCCACGCGCGCGATGCTGCTGGGCGGCGCGACCCTGCCGGGGACGCGCACCATCTGGTGGAATTTCGTGTCGTCCGACAAGGCCCGCTTGGAAAAAGCCAAGGCCGACTGGAAAGCCGGAAACTTCCCGAAGGTTCCCGGCGAAACCGAGTCGATTCCGCTGCCGGAATAGGCGCCGAGCCTAGGGTTTCGTCGCGCCGTCGAGCAGCAGTTCGAGCGCGAATTCGACGGCGAGGGTGCGGACCATCGCGCGGTCGCCGCCGAAGATGCGATGCGTGGCTTGCGTGGCGCGCGCTTTGCGCGCGAGGGCGAAATGCACGAGGCCGACGGGCTTTTCGATCGAGCCGCCGCCGGGGCCGGCGATGCCCGTAATCGAAACGGCCATGTCGGCTTGGCTTCGCGCAAGGGCACCTTCCGCCATCGCGCGCGCCACGGGCTCGCTCACGGCGCCGAACGCGCGCAGCAATGCCGGCGACACGGCGAGCATCTCTTCTTTGGCTTCGTTCGAGTAGGTCACGAAGCCGCGCTCGACGATTTCGGACGAGCCCGGCACTTCGGTCAAAGCGGCCGCAACGAGGCCGCCCGTGCAGGATTCGGCCGTCGCGACCTTGAGCTTCGCGCGCCTGCAGGCCGCCAGCACGTCGAACGCGGCACCGATGATTGCCTGTTTATCCAAGCAAAGCTCCCAGCGCCCAAACGGCCGCCGCCGACCACAGGGCGGCAAACAGATCGTCGAGCATCACGCCCAGGCCGCCGCCGACATTGCGGTCGGCCCAACCGGCGGGATAGGGCTTCGCGATATCGGCAATCCGAAACAGCACGAAGGCGGCAGCCCAGCCCAGCGGCGTGAAGGGCGCCGCCAGCAGCGTAAGCCACATGCCGGCAACCTCGTCGATTACGATGAAGCCGGGGTCCTGCACGTCGGTGTTCGCGACCACGCGCGCGCTTGCCCAAACGCCCAGGGCCGATACGGCGATCGTGCCGACAGCCAGCGCGATCCAGCCGCCCGCGAGCCAAATGCCGTAGGCGAAGGGCAGGGCGGCAAGGCTGCCCCAGGTGCCGGACGCAAACGGGATCAGACCCGAGCCGAACCAGGTCGCCGCCAACGTCGCGGGGTCGCGTAAGGTGAGGCCCGGCGGCAGGCGCCCGTAGGTGAATTGCAGCTTCATGCGCCTTGCGTATCCAAAGGCAACGCGATCGTGGCGACGGCTTGGGCGGCAATGCCTTCGCCGCACCCGGTAAAGCCGAGCCCTTCGGTCGTCGTGGCTTTGACCGAGACGCGGCCTTCGGGCAGGCCCAACAGCTGGGCCAGGTTCGCGCGCAAGGCGGCGCGGTGCGGGCCGATCTTCGGGCGTTCGCACACGATCGTCACGTCGACATGGCGGATCGCGCCGCCGCGCGCCGAAACGAGGCTCGCCGCATGGCGCAGGAAACGGCTCGATGCCGCACCCTTCCAGCGCGCGTCGCTCGGCGGAAAATGCGCGCCGATGTCGCCGTCGCCGAGCGCGCCCAAGAGCGCATCGACGAGCGCATGGATCGCAACGTCCGCATCCGAATGCCCGAC
The DNA here is from genome assembly GCA_044378015.1 of Tagaea sp. Taxonomy (GTDB): domain Bacteria; phylum Pseudomonadota; class Alphaproteobacteria; order CACIAM-22H2; family CACIAM-22H2; genus Tagaea. Next base: position 47,174 of record JBILXZ010000007.1, on the reverse strand, counting down.
CAACGCCTGGTCGAAAGGCAGTTTCACGCCGCACAGCCACACGCCGTCGCCGGGGCCGAGGCGGTGCACGTCGAAGCCGGTGCCGACGCGCAGGTCGGCGTGCGCCGAAAAACGCTGCGCTTGGGCGCGCGCCAAATCGGCCTCCGTCGTGATCTTGAAATTCGCTTCCGACGCTTCGACCACGGCGACCGTGCCGCCGACCGCGCGCAGCACGGCGGCATCGTCGGTCAACGCCTGGCCTGCGGCCTTGCGATGGGCCGCGAGAATATCGGCGTAGCGGAAGGCCTGCGGCGTTTGCGCGCGCCACAGGCGCTCGCGCGGCACCAAAGCTTCGAGCGCGCCGTCGGCCGTACGCCAAAGCGTATCGACGACGGGGATTGCCGCGATGGCACCTTGAGCCGTGTCGAGCGCTGCGATCAGCCGGTCGACGAGATCGGCCGTCGCGAAGGGGCGCGCGGCATCGTGGATCAGCACGGCGGCAGGCTGCCACGCTGCGAGGCTCTCGAGCCCGTTCAGCACCGAAGCCTGGCGCGTGGGCCCGCCCGCGACCGGCGGCAGCAGGGCAAGCCCTGCGGCGGCGGCATTGTAGTTCGCTTCGTCGTCGGCGCCCGTCACGACGCGGATCGCGTCGATGCGCGGGTGGGCCGCGAAGATTTCGAGCGTCCGGCGCAGCACGGGTGCGCCGCCCAGATCGCGATACTGCTTGGGCACGGCACCGCCCATGCGCGTGCCACGTCCGGCGGCGACGATGAGGGCGATGCAGGCAGGTTCGAGGGTCGGATTGGCCATTGTGCGCTTTGTCGAAGTCCGTATGCTGGCGCGCAATCTAGCAGCCCGCACGCGAAGAGGCACGTCCCATGCCCGCCTATGTGATCGCCGACATCGAGGTTTCGGACCCCGGCAAGTACGAGGGCTACCGCGCGCTGTCGCCGGGCGCCATCGCGGCCTATGGCGGGCGGTTTCTGTCGCGCGGCGGCGACATGCAGGTGCTCGAAGGCAGTTGGGCGCCGTCGCGTGTGGTGGTCGTCGAATTTCCGACGGCCGCGCAGGCGCGGAAATTCTACGACTCGCCCGAATACCGGGCCGCACGCCGGGCGCGCGAGGGCGCCACAAACCGTTTCAACATGATTGTGGTCGAAGGCGTCTAGTCGGCGCTAGACTCTCCCCTTACAATGGACACGCAGTTCCTTTTGTCTTTGGCGGCGATGGCGGCTTTGTTGCCGGTCGGATTCGTGCGTCACGACGACGAAGCGCCCGCTTTGCCGTTTTGGCTGGCGCTCGCGGTCGGCGTCGCTGGGCCGGGGGCATGGATTGCCGACAATATCGGCGACGGGTGGCGAACCGGCCTTGCAGCCACTTTGTGGGTCGCGGTTTTCGCCAGCATGCTGCTGTTCGCGGGCCTCGTGCGGCTCGAGCGCACGGCCGTGCGCCTTACGCCGCTTTTGATCCCCTATCTGCTTTCGCTCGCCGCCTTGGCGACGATATGGCTGCATGCGCCCGCCCGCCCGTTGCTCGGCAACGAGCCGGAAGCTTGGTTGATCTCGCATATCCTGATGGCGGTTGCTGCCTACGGTCTGCTGACTTTGGCCGCGGTCGCGGGGCTGGGCGTTTATCTGCAGGAGCGCGCCTTGCGTCTGAAACGGCCGACCGAATTCACGCGAAGTTTGCCGTCGGTCGCGGCCGGCGAGGGGCTGCTCGTGCGGCTCTTGATCGCAAGCGGCATGGTGCTGGCCTTCGCCCTCGTCTCGGGCGCAACGGTTTCGTGGCTCGCGCAAAGTCGGTTGATCGTGCCCGACCACAAAACATTGTTGTCGCTTGCGACCTTTCTTGCGATCGCGGTTTTGGTCGGTGTGCATTATCGCGGCGGGTTGTCGGGTCGACGGGCGGCGCGGTATGTGCTTTTTGCCTATTTGTTGCTCACACTTGCATACCCTGGCGTGAAATTCGTAACCGATATCTTGATCGGCTGAATTAATTTTGCACTGCAATATATTCGATGATGCACCCTTGGATATTGGATAAAAAATCCTGTTGCGACGCAGCGAATCGAAAATCCAGATCGGCTCTTGCAAGCGGCGGAGCCGTGCGGTAAAACGACCAATCCTTAGCCATAACCGCGAGTAGCCTATTTAATGAGCATTTCGATTGGGCACATTCGCCTTCAGGCACCTGTAGTATTGGCACCGCTCAGCGGCATTTCTGACTTGCCGTTTCGGCGCCTGGTCAAGCGCCACGGGGCGGGATTGGTGGTCTCGGAGATGATCGCAAGCCAAGCGATGATCCGCGAAAACCGCCAATCGCTGCTGATGACGCGTTCGGTGCCTGAGGAATTTCCAATGGCGGTGCAGCTTGCCGGGTGCGAGCCCGCCGTGATGGCCGAGGCTGCCAAGCTCAACGAAGATCGCGGGGCTGCGATCATCGACATCAATTTCGGCTGCCCGGTCAAAAAGGTCGTGAACGGCCATGCAGGCTCGGCCCTGATGCGCGACGAAATCCAGGCTGCGCGAATTCTCGAAGCGACGGTCAAGGCCGTCAAAGTGCCGGTCACACTCAAGATGCGCTTGGGCTGGGACGCCAATTCGAAGAACGCGCCGCAGCTCGCCAAGATCGCCGAGAATTGCGGGATCAAGTCGCTGGCCATCCACGGCCGCACGCGCCAGCAATTCTACGAAGGAAAAGCCGACTGGGCGTGGATCCGCAACGTGAAGGAGGCGGTCTCGATCCCGGTTTTCGCGAACGGCGACATCGTGCGCTACGACGACGCGGCCGCCGCCCTCGCGCAATCGGGCGCGGACGGCGTGATGATCGGGCGCGGCGCATGCGGGCGGCCTTGGTTCCCGGCCAACGTTATCCATTTTCTCGCGACGGGCGAGCGTCTGCCCGATCCGGCGGTCGAAACCCAGATGGCTACAGTGCTTGCGCATTACGAGGACATGCTGGCGCATTACGGCGCCGAAACCGGCATGCGCATGGCGCGCAAGCATCTGGGCTGGTACGCGCGCGGCTTTCCGGGGGCGGCCGAGTTCCGCGGCAAGGTCATGACGCTGGCGTCGCCCGATGCGGTCAAGGAACTGATCCGCGCGGTCTGGGGCCGAGCAATCGAGGCGGGCTACGTTCCGCCGCTCGACGGCGGCGCAGCGAGCGATCTCAAGGAGGCCGCATAGATGGCGCGCCCGCTTTCCAAAGACGAACGCTCGGCCGCGCGCGGCGCGCTGCGCGTCGGCATCGGCGATCTGGGTGCCGTTCTCGGCGCGATCACCGACGTGGTTGCCGTCCTCGACGCCGACCGCGTGCTGCGATACGTGAACCCGGCCGCCGAGAATTTCTTCGAGCTCGGAGCCGGCATGATGCTGGGCCGCCGCCTGTCCGATTTTCTGCCCGACGACAGTCCGGTCTTCGGCACGGTCGATCAGGCGCGCCAGTACGGCGCCAGCATCTCCGACGAGGAGGTGCTGATCGACACGCCGCGCATCGGCAAGCACATGGTGTCGGTGCGCGCGGCCTCGATGTCGGACGGCGAAGTCGAAGGGCTTGTGGTGCTGACGATCCAGCTGCGCACGATCGCGCGCAAGATCGGCCGCCAGCTCGTGCATCGCAACGCGGCGCGTTCGGTCGGCGCCATGGCGGCCATGCTGGCGCACGAGGTCAAGAACCCGCTCTCCGGCATTCGCGGAGCGGCCCAGCTGCTCGAGCAGACTGCGCAGCCGCAGGACCGCGAGCTCACGCGCCTTATCTGCGACGAGGCCGACCGCATCCGCGCGCTCGTCGACCGCATGGAGATCTTCAGCGACGGCCTTCCGCTCGATCTGATGCCGGTCAACATCCACCGGGTGCTCGGCCATGTGCGCATGCTGGCGCAGAACGGTTTCGGCCGGCACGTGCGCTTCGTCGAGACCTACGATCCGTCGCTGCCGCCGGTGCTGGGCGACCACGGCCAGCTGATGCAGATATTCTTGAACCTCGTCAAGAACGCCGTCGAAGCCTGTCCGCGCCAGGGCGGCGAAGTCACTTTGTCGACCGCGTTCCAGCAGGGCGTGCGCTTTGCGGTGCCGGGCGTGGGCCAGCGCGTGCCGCTGCCGCTCGTCGTGACCGTCCAGGACAACGGCGACGGCATTCCCGACGAAATCCGGCCGCATCTGTTCGAACCGTTCATAACGACCAAAAAGAACGGAACTGGCCTGGGACTTGCTTTGGTTGCCAAAATCGTTGGCGACCACGGTGGCGTCATCGAATTCGACAGCCAGCCGCGACGGACCTCGTTTCGCGTCCGGCTGTCGGTCGCGAGCGGCGAGCAGGCGCTCGGCGATCGGTTCCAAGACGCGGGCGCGGAGAGGTAAAAGGTCCCCATGGCTCAAGCCACCATTCTGGTCGCCGACGACGACAAGGCGATTCGGACTGTGCTGAACCAGGCGCTCGGGCGGCTGGGCTACGATGTGCGCTTGACCGGCCATGCGGCGCAGCTCTGGAAATGGGTCGCGGACGGCGACGGCGATCTCGTGATCACCGACGTGGTGATGCCCGACGAAAACGGCCTCGATCTGGTGCCGCGCATCCGCAAGGTGCGCCCCGATCTGCGCGTGATCGTGATGAGCGCGCAGAACACGCTGCTGACCGCGATAAAGGCGACCGAGCGCGGGGCTTTCGAGTATCTGCCGAAGCCCTTCGATCTCAAGGAACTCGTTTCCGTCGTCGAACGCGCGCTGACGGCGCCCAAAGCGCCCGTCGTCTACGACGGCGATCCCGACGAGCCCGACGAGAAGCTGCCGCTGATCGGCCGCTCGGCGGCGATGCAGGAAATCTACCGCGTGCTCGCGCGCCTGATGGCGACCGACCTCACGGTGATGATCAACGGCGAGTCCGGCACGGGCAAAGAGCTCGTCGCACGCGCGCTGCACGACTACGGCAAAAGGCGCAACGGACCGTTCGTGGCCCTCAACATGGCCGCGATCCCGCGCGAACTCATCGAAAGCGAACTGTTCGGCCACGAAAAAGGCGCTTTCACCGGCGCCACGTCGCGCTATGCCGGCCGCTTCGAGCAGAGCCAGGGCGGCACGCTGTTCCTCGACGAAATCGGCGACATGCCGCTCGAAGCGCAGACGCGTCTTCTGCGCGTGCTGCAGGAGGGCGAATACACGACCGTCGGCGGGCGCACGCGCATCCGCGCCGACGTGCGCATCGTTGCCGCCACGCACCGCGATCTGCGCCTGCTCGTGCGCCAAGGCCTGTTCCGCGAAGATCTCTACTACCGTCTCAACGTCGTTCCGATCCGGCTGCCGCCGCTGCGCGAGCGGGCGGACGACGTGCCGCTGCTCGTGCGCCATTTTCTGCAGACCACCGCGACCGAAGGATTGCCGGTCAAGACGATCGACGCGACCGCGATGGAGCGCCTGAAGCAGCATCGCTGGCCCGGCAATGTGCGCGAGCTCGAAAACCTCGTTCGCCGCCTCACGGCACTCTATTCGCAGGAAGTGATCGGCATCGACATCGTCGAGAGCGAGCTTGCCGAAGTGGGCCCGGCGCCGGTCGTTGAAACCGTTCCCAGCGACGAGTCGCTGGGGACCGCCGTGGACCGGCATCTCAAAGCCTATTTCGCCGCGCACAAAGACGGGCTCCCGCCGGCCGGCGTCTACGACCGAATCGTGCGCGAAGTCGAGCGCCCGCTTTTGTCCCTCACCTTGATCGCCACGCGCGGCAACCAGATCAAGGCAGCTCAGCTCCTGGGGCTCAACCGCAATACGTTGCGCAAGAAAATCCGCGAATTGGACATTCAAGTCGTCCGCGGCCTAAAATAAGTCCTCTTCGCGCGACGGCGACGCGCCGCAAACCCGGCCGTTGGCCCTGCGGACCTCTTTACCTGCGTGGCAATGGCTAAACCGCAACCCCACCAAACATCGGCGCCAGCCGCCCCGCCGCTGCAGCGTCTGCTGAGCTGGGCGGTCCGCGTCGGCCTCACGCGCAAATTCGCCTTTCTGCTTGTGGCCTTGTCGGTTCTGGCCGGCGTCCTCACCTATCTTGCGATCACCGGCGCGGAAGGACCCGATCCGCAGACGCTGGTTTGGCTGCTGCTGGCCAATCTCGTGCTGCTGCTCGCCCTTGCAACGGTCATCGCGCGCGAGATCGTGCGGCTGTGGCTGCAGCGTCGGCGCGGTGAGGCGGGTGCGCGCCTGCACGTGCAGCTCGTCGTGCTGTTCGCGGCGCTTGCCGGCGCGCCCGCCGCGATCATGGCCGTGGCGACCGTGCTGTTCTTCAATCTGGGCGTCCAGGCGTGGTTCGCCGATCCGGTGCGCGACGCGCTCGGCCAGTCGCTTGCCGTCGTCGAGGCGTATCTCGAGGAGCATCGCAACAATATCCGCGGCGACATTCTGGCGATGGGCAACGACCTGTCGCGCGCAGGTTCGCTCGTGCTGGCCGAACCCGCCGAGATACAAACGCTGCTCGATGCCCAAACCCAGTTCCGTTCGCTCAGCGAATCTGTCGTTTTCGACGGCCGCGGCCGCGTCTACGCGCGCAACGGCTTCACCTTGCAGCTCGCCGTTCCGTTCTGGGGGCTCGACCGCGCGCGCGCGGGCGAGGTGGTGGTGTTCGCGCCCGAAGAGAACGCCGAAAACGCGAGCCGCAGCGACCGCGTGCGCGCGCTTGCCCGTCTCGACGGGTTCGACGACACGTTCCTGCTCGTCGGCCGCTTCGTCGATCCCGGCGTCGTCGCGCATGTCGACAGCACGCGCGCCGCCGTGCAGATCTACCAGTCGCTCGAAGCCAAACGTTCGGGCTTCCAGATCACCTTCGCGGTGATTTTCGTCGTGGTCGCACTGCTTTTGCTGCTCGCGGCGATCTGGATGGGGATCGCGATAGCCAATCGCGTGGCCCAGCCGGTCGGCGCCTTGATCGGCGCGACCCAGCGCGTGCGCGACGGCGATTTGTCGGTGCGCGTCGAGGAAGGGGGGCGCGACGACGATCTCGGCACCTTGTCGCGTGCCTTCAACCGGATGACCGCCCAACTCGGCACCCAGCGCACCGAGCTCGTCGACGCCAACCGCCAGATCGAGTACCGCCGCCGCTTCACCGAGGCGGTGCTCGCGAACGTGTCGGCAGGCGTGGTCGCCCTCGATGCGCGCGGCCAGATCGATCTGCCGAACCGTTCGGCCTCGCAGCTTCTCGACGCCGACCTCGAAGCGGCGATCGGAACGCCGCTCGCGGCATGCGTGCCCGAATTCGCCGCCCTTCTGGACGCCGCGACCGCCGCGCCCGACCGGCCCGCGCAAGGGACCGTGCAACTCGTGCGCGGCGGGCGCAAGCGCTCTTTCGTGGTGCGCGTGGCGCGCGCCCAGCTCGACGACGGCGCTGCGGGGCTCGTTGCGACCTTCGACGACGTGAGCGAGCTCGAAACGGCCCAGCGCACCGCCGCGTGGGCGGACGTCGCGCGGCGCATCGCGCACGAGATCAAAAACCCGCTGACGCCGATCCAGCTCTCGGCCGAGCGTCTGCAGCGCAAGTACCTGGCCGAAATCAAGAGCGACCCGAATACGTTCAAGCTGTGCATCGAGACGATCGTCCGCCAGGTCGAAGACATCGGACGCATGGTCGACGAGTTCGCCTCTTTCGCGCGCATGCCGACCCCGCGCATGCGAAGCGAAGACCTCAACGGCCTCGTGCGCCGCACCGTCCTGCTGCAGGCCAACGCGCACGGCGAAGCCGTGTTCGACGTCGAGCTGCCGCCGGGCCGCCTCGCGCTGAAGCTCGATGCGGGTCTGATCGGGCAGGCTTTGACGAACCTGCTGCAGAACGCTCTCGACGCGATAGCCGGGCGCGAGGGCGGCGATCTGCCGGCCCCGCATGTGGCGGTGCGCGTTGTGCGCGACGCGCAAGGACGCTACTGCCTGTCGGTTGCCGACAACGGCAAGGGCCTGCCCGCGTCCGACCGCCACCGCCTGACCGAGCCCTATATGACCACGCGCGCCAAGGGTACCGGCCTCGGGCTTGCGATCGTCAAAAAGGTCATGGAAGACCACGGCGGCACGCTGATTTTGGGCGACCGGCCGGGCGGCGGCGCGGTCGCAACGCTGGTATTCCCCTCCTCGGCGCAGATGGATAGTATTGCGCCCTCAGACTCGCCCGAAGCCTCCAGGACGGCGGTTTTCTAAGCATCCACGAAGGACAGCGGCCCCGATCGAGGGTCCCCCGACTATGGCGCACGACATACTCATCGTCGACGACGAAGCCGACATCCGGATGCTGATTTCAGGCATCCTCGAAGACGACGGCCACCAGACGCGCAACGCCGCCGACAGCGCGGCCGCACTCGAAGCCATGCGCGCGCGCCGGCCGAGCCTCGTGATCCTCGACGTGTGGCTGCAGGGCAACGCGCTCGACGGGCTCGAGGTGCTCGACGTCGTCAAGCGCGAGCATCCGGACGTTCCGGTCGTGATCATCAGCGGCCACGGCAACATCGAAATGGCGATCGGCGCGATCCGGCGCGGAGCCTACGATTTCATCGAGAAGCCGTTCAAGGCCGACCGGCTGCTGCTGATCGTGCAGCGCGCGCTCGAGAGCGCGAGCCTGCGCCGCGAGAACGAGGAGCTGAAGCTGCGCGCGGGCGATCCTGCGGCCATCGTCGGCCGGTCGACCGCGATCAACCAGGTGCGCACCCAGCTCGAGCGCGTGGCGCCCACGGGCAGCCGCGTTCTGCTGCAGGGCCCGGCAGGTGCGGGCAAAGAGTCGGCGGCGCGGCTCGTCCATGCGCTGTCCAAACGCGCCAACGGTCCGTTCGTCGCCGTCAACTGCGCGAGCTTGCGGCCCAACGCGATGGAAATCGAGATGTTCGGCATCGAGCCGGGCTCGGCCGTGGACGCGGCGGACGCGGCTTTGCCCAAGGTCGGCCTGTTCGAGAAGGCGCACAACGGCACGCTCTATCTCGACGAAGTCGCCGACATGCCGCTCGAAACCCAGGGCAAGATCGTGCGCATGCTGCAGGAGCAGAGCTTCGAGCGCGTCGGCGGACGTGCGCGCGTGCAGGTCGACGTGCGCGTCGTCGCCTCCTCGAGCCGCGATCTGATGCGCGAAATCCAGGAGGGCCGCTTCCGCGAGGATCTGTTCTACCGCCTCAATGTCGTGCCGATCCGCATCCCCGCGCTCAAGGAGCGGCGCGAAGACATCCCCGATCTCGTGCTGCATTTCATGGCGCGTGCGGCGGCCGCAACGGGCATGAATCCGCGCCCGGTTGCCGACGACGCGATCGCGACGCTGCAGACGCACGAATGGCCCGGCAATGCCCGCCAGCTGCGCAACGTCGTGGAATGGCTGCTGATCATGGCGCCCGGCGACGCCGCGCAGCCGATCCGCTCGGAAAACCTGCCGCCCGATCTGGGCGCGGCCGTGCCGAGCGCCCTGCGCGGCGAGAGCGGCGCCGAAATCATGGGGCTGCCGCTGCGCGAAGCGCGCGAACTGTTCGAGCGCCAGTATCTGATCGCCCAGGTCACGCGTTTCGGCGGCAACATCTCGCGCACCGCGAATTTCGTCGGCATGGAACGCTCGGCGCTCCACCGCAAGCTGAAGGTTCTGGGCGTGCACGGCGTCGACCGCGAGCGCGGTCCGGCGCTCGACTCCTGAAACGAACGAGAGGGCTCCGATGTCGCGCATAGCCTATGTGAATGGCCGCTACGTGCCGCACGCGCAGGCGCGCGTGCATATCGACGACCGCGGCTACCAGTTCGGCGACGGCATCTACGAAGTCTGCGCCGTGCGCGGCGGGCGCATGGTCGACAGCGCGCCGCATCTCGACCGGCTCGAGCGGTCGTTGCGCGAGATGGCGATGGCGACGCCGATGTCGCGCGCGGCCCTCGAATGCGTGATGCGCGAGACGATCCGGCGCAATCTCGTGCGCGAGGGCATCGTCTATCTGCAGATGACGCGCGGCGTCGCACCCCGCGACCACGCGTTTCCGAAGCATCCCAAGACCCAGATCGTGGTGACCGCGCGAAACGCCAAGCCGCACGCGGCCGCGATGGTCGAAGACGGCGTCAAGGCGATCGTGCAGCCCGACATCCGGTGGGGACGCTGCGACATCAAAACGATCTCGCTGCTGCCCAACTGCATCGCAAAACAGGCCGCGCGCGCCGCGGGCGCCTACGAGGCGATCCTCGTCGACGAAAACGGCGTGGTGACCGAGGGCAGCTCGTCCAATGCCTGGATCGTCACGCAAGACGGCACGCTCGTCACGCGTCCGCCGTCCAACGAAATTCTGAACGGCATCACGCGCCTCGAGATCGTAAAGATCGCCAAGGCGATGGGCTTGGCCTTCGAAGAGCGCGCCTTCACGCTCGCGGAAATGCGCCGTGCCCGCGAGGTTTTCGTCACGTCGGCTTCCTCCTTCGCCATGCCGGTCACGCAGGTCGACGAAGCCCCCGTCGCGAACGGCAAGCCCGGCACCTTGGCGCTGCGGCTGCGCGCGGCCTATCTTGCGCATATGGACGGGCAGGTCGGCGCCGCATGAGCGCTGGCCTCGCCCGGCCGCGCGCGGTTCTGTTCGATTGGGACAATACGCTCGTCGACAGCTGGGAAACGCTGCGCGTGGCGATCAATGCGGCCCTCGTCGCGTTCGGCCAAACGCCGTGGACGATCGCCGAGACCCGACAGCGCGTGCGCCGCTCGCTGCGCGACTCGTTCCCCGAGCTGTTCGGCGAAGATTGGCAGCGCGCGCGCGATGTTTTCTACCGAACCTTCGAAGCCGAGCATCTGAAGACAGTGACGGCGCTGCCGGGGGCGGCTGCTTTGGTCGCCGCGCTTGCGGCCGATCTGCCGTTGGGCGTCGTGTCCAACAAGCACGGCGATCTATTGCGGCGCGAGGTGGTCCATCTCGGCTGGTCGGGCCATTTCCGAAGCCTTGTCGGGGCTGCGGATGCGCCGCGCGACAAGCCCGACCGCGCCCCGGTCGATAAAGCGCTCGCCGCTCTTGCAGAAAGCGGTATCGAAACACCGCAAAGCCAAGATGTTTGGTTCGTCGGCGATACGGCACTTGATATGCAGACTGCGCATGCGGCAGGCTGTATCCCAGTCCTTTTTGGCGCAGGACACGGCGAAGAGGCGGCCTTGGCCGCTTATCCGCCGCTTTTTCGCGTCGAAACCCTGGACGATTTGGGGCAAATCTGGCGGGGGCTGCAATTGCCTCGAGATCGCCCTAAATCATTTCCATGATGGCGGCCTGCACCGGGATTTTGGTGTCTGGTTTTGGTCCATCTTCGTACCGGCCGTTGCCCCCAGAGGCAGCGCTCGCAAAAACAGAAGGGCACCGATCATGTCCGCCGAAAAATCGCAGAACGTCCAGGACGTTTTCCTGAACCACATCCGCAAGAACAAAACCTCCGTCACGATTTTCCTCGTCAACGGCGTCAAGCTGCAAGGCATCGTGACGTGGTTCGACAATTTTTCGGTGCTGCTGCGCCGCGACGGCCACAGCCAGCTCGTCTACAAGCACGCGATTTCGACCGTGATGCCGACGGGCCCCATTGCCTTGTTCGACGGCGACAAAGACGGGGGCGAAGGCTAACGCCTTGTCGCGCAAACCGACCGAACCGCCCGTCGATCTGAAGGCGCAGAAAGCCGAAGCCGAGGAAAAGGCGCTTGTCGAATTCGCCGCGCGCAAGACGGAAGGCAAGTGCCTCGTCGTGCATCCGGCGCACAAGGGCAAGAGCCGCTCCCCGCTCGAGCGCTCGCCCGAAGCCAAGCTCGAAGAGGCCGTCGGTCTTGCCCGCGCGATCGACCTGGCGGTCGCCGCCCGCGAGGTCGTGCGCCTCAACGCCTTTCGCCCGTCGACGCTGCTGGGCCAGGGCACCGTCGCGCGCCTCAAGGCGCTGATCCGCGAGGAGGGCATCGCCGTCGTCGTCATGGATGCGACGCTGGGGCCGGTGCAGCAGCGCAATCTCGAGAAGGAATGGGCGTGCAAGGTGCTCGACCGCACGGGCCTGATCCTAGAAATCTTCGGCGCACGCGCACGCACGGCCGAAGGACGCCTGCAGGTAGAGCTGGCGCAGCTCAGTTACCAGAAAAGCCGGCTCGTTCGCACCTGGACGCACTTGGAGCGCCAGCGCGGCGGTTTCGGCTTCTTGGCCGGTCCCGGCGAAAGCCAGCTCGAAAGCGACCGCCGCATGATCGGCGACAAGATCATCCGCCTGAAGCGCGACCTCGAAGAGGTCAAGCGCACGCGCGCGCTGCATCGCCGCTCGCGCGAGCGCGTGCCCTATCCGGTCGTAGCCCTCGTCGGCTACACGAACGCGGGCAAATCGACGCTGTTCAATCGCCTCGTGCACGCGCGCGTGCTGGCCGCCGACATGCTCTTCGCCACGCTCGACCCCACGATGCGCGCGCTCGAACTGCCGTCGGGCCGCAAAATCATCCTTTCCGACACGGTCGGCTTCGTGGCCGATCTGCCGCACGATCTGGTCGCGGCCTTTCGCGCGACGCTCGAAGAGGTGCTGGCGGCCGATCTCGTGCTGCACGTGCACGACGTGGCCCATCCGGAAACGGACGCGCAGGCAAGCGACGTGCGCGCGGTTCTGGCCGAACTCGGCCGAAGCCCGGCCGCCGACAATCCCTTTCTCGACGTGCTCAACAAGGCCGATCTGCTTGCGCCCGAGGCGCATGCGGCCCTGCTCGAGCGCGCGGCGCGCGAGCCTGATACGGCCGTGGTGTCGGCCGTCACGGGCGACGGCTGCGCCGATCTGCTCGCGCGCATCGAACGGCGCTTGGCCGCGATCCGCGAGACGGTCGAATACGATCTCGATTTCGCCGACGGGGCAGGGCTCGCTTGGTTGCATTCGCACGGCCGCGTGCTCGAAAGCCGCAGCGAGGAGGGACGCCTGCATGTTGTCGTCGCCCTCGATCCGGCCGACCGCAAGCGTTTCGAGCATCGCCGAGCGATGGCCCCTTAGCGTCGCTCATCTGCGCGGTATCCTGCTGTTCCCGTGGGCGTTTCCGGCCAAGGTGCGAGCGCTTGTCGCGCTGGGGCGTCGGGCAGATTGAAAGCGTCCCGTAACTTTCTGAAAATATTAATATTCTATTCGTTTGACTTCGCCCTAGCCGGGGCCTAGAACGCTTGGCACTCGTTGGGGGAGACTGCTAACAGGCATTTCCGCCCGGCGTTTTCGAAGAACCCTCCCGGAGGAGATAACACGATGAAATTCCGGCCGTTGAACGACCGAGTCCTGGTCGAAGCGCTCGACCAAGAAACCAAGACCAAGGGCGGCATCATCATCCCCGATACCGCGAAGGAAAAGCCGCAGCAGGGCAAAGTCATCGCCGCCGGTCCCGGCGCGCGTACCGAAGACGGCAAGCTGCAGCCGATGGGCGTGAAGTCCGGCGACAAGATCCTGTTCGGCAAGTGGTCGGGCACGGAAGTGAAGATCGACGGCAAGGACCTTCTCATCATGAAGGAATCCGACATTCTCGGCGTGATCGTATAAGGCTGCGGATTTTTCGCAGCGCGTTTTTTTGGAAGGAACAGCATCATGGCAGCTAAAGAAGTTCGGTTCGGCGGCGACGCCCGCGCGCGCATGCTGCGCGGCGTGGACATTCTCGCCGACGCCGTCAAGGTGACGCTGGGGCCCAAGGGCCGCAACGTCGTGATCGAGAAGTCGTTCGGCGCCCCGCGCATCACCAAGGACGGCGTCACGGTCGCCAAGGAAATCGAACTGCTCGACAAGTTCGAGAACATGGGCGCCCAGATGGTGCGCGAAGTCGCCGTCAAGACGGGCGATCTCGCCGGCGACGGCACGACGACGGCCACGGTTCTGGCCCAGGCGATCGTGCGCGAAGGCGCCAAGGCCGTGGCCGCAGGCATGAATCCGATGGATCTCAAGCGCGGCATCGATATCGCGGTCGAGAAGGTCGTCGCCGACCTCAAGAAGCGTTCGAAGAAGATCTCGACGTCGGACGAAGTGGCCCAGGTCGGCACGATTTCGGCCAACGGCGAGCGCGACATCGGCGAGATGATCGCCAAGGCCATGCAGAAGGTCGGCAATTCGGGCGTGATCACGGTCGAAGAAGCCAAGACCCTCGAAACCGAACTCGACGTCGTCGAAGGGATGCAGTTCGACCGCGGCTATCTGTCGCCGTACTTCATCACCAACGCCGAAAAGATGATCTGCGAGCTCGAAAATCCGTACATCCTGATCCACGAGAAGAAGCTCGCGAGCCTGCAGCCGCTGCTGCCCGTGCTCGAAGCCGTGGTGCAGACGGGCAAGCCCCTGCTCATCATCGCCGAAGAAGTCGAAGGCGAAGCCTTGGCCACGCTCGTGGTCAACAAGCTGCGCGGCGGCCTCAAGGTGTCGGCCGTCAAGGCGCCGGGCTTCGGCGACCGCCGCAAGTCGATGCTCGAAGACATCGCGATCCTCACGGCGGGCCAGGTGATCTCGGAAGATCTCGGCATCAAGCTCGAGACCGTGACGCTCGACATGCTCGGCCGCGCCAAGCGCGTGACGATCGACAAGGACAACACCACGATCGTCGACGGCTCGGGCAAGAAGAAAGAGATCGAAGCGCGCTGCGCCCAGATCAAGGCCCAGGTCGAAGACACGACCTCGGACTACGACCGCGAGAAGCTGCAGGAGCGTCTTGCCAAGCTCGCGGGCGGCGTGGCCATCATCCGCGTGGGCGGCGCCACGGAAGTCGAAGTCAAGGAGCGCAAGGACCGCGTCGACGACGCGATGCATGCGACCAAGGCTGCGGTCGAAGAAGGCATCGTGCTCGGCGGCGGCGCGGCTCTGCTGTACGGCAGCCGCGTGCTGGAAGGCGTCAAGGCCGCCAACCACGACCAGCAGGTCGGCATCGACATCGTGCGCAAGGCGCTGCAGGCTCCGGCCCGCCAGATCGCCGAAAACGCCGGTGCGGACGGTTCGCTGATCGTCGGCAAGCTTCTCGAAGGCAAGAACGAGAAGATGGGCTTTAACGCCCAGACCGGCGAATACGTGGACATGATCAAGGAAGGCGTCATCGACCCGACCAAGGTCGTGCGCTTGGCCCTGCAGGACGCGGCCTCGGTCGCAGCCCTGCTGATCACGACGGAAGCCATGATCGCCGATCGTCCGAAGAAGGACGAGGCCCCTGCCGGCGGCATGGGCGGCGGCATGGGCGGCGGTATGGGCGGCATGGGCGGCATGGACTTCTAAGTCCTTTTCGCCTATCTCTCTCACGATGAGACGGGGCGGAAGGGCAACCTTCCGCCCCTTTTTTTGACAGAAGCGAGATGCCAACATGGCCAACAAGATCGGCGATTTGGTCGGCCTGGTGCGTCGGGTCGGCGATCCGGCGAACTTGCAGGACGACGAGTGGGAGCAGGACGTGCGCAAGCTCGGCGCGTCCGACGAGTTCCTCGAGGCCTGCCGTCAGGTCCGCCGCTGCGCGGAGTCGGGAATGTCCAACGAAGCGCTGACGGCGGCGGTCGACCGCGCGACGAACATCCTGCTCTATTTCCTGTAGGCAGTCGCCGCCGCTCAAGCGGCGCGCACGCTCTCCAGGAACCGATCGACCTCCTGGCGCAGGCGTGCGGATTCGGCCGACAGAGCAGCGGACGCGCCGCTCATCTGCTTGGCCGAGACGCCCGCATCCTGGGCGGCCTGCGTGACGCTGCCGATCGTGTTCGACACGTTCTGCGTGCCTTGGGCCGCCTGCTGGACGTTGCGCGCGATTTCGGCCGTCGACGCCCCCTGTTCTTCTACGGCTGCGGCTATCGCGGCGGCGATCGTGTCGATGCGCTCGATCGTGTCGCGGATCGTGCGGATCGCGCCCACCGTCTCGCCGGTCGCGGTTTGGATTTCCGATATCTGGCTGCCGATTTCGTCGGTGGCGCGCGCGGTCTGGCTCGCGAGGTTCTTCACCTCCGAAGCGACGACAGCGAACCCCTTGCCTGCGTCGCCCGCGCGTGCGGCTTCGATCGTGGCGTTGAGAGCGAGCAGGTTGGTCTGCGACGCGATGCTGCTGATGAGCTTCACGACTTCGCCGATTCTCTCGGCCGACGAGGAGAGTTTGTCGACCTGCTGCGACGTGCGCGTGGCCTCCTCGACCGCATTGCGCGCGATCGCGGCGGATTCCGACACCTGGCGGCTGATCTCGTGGATCGAGGCGGTGAGTTCTTCGGCCGCCGCGGCGACCGTCTGGACGTTGGACGAGGCCTGCTCGGACGCCGTCGCGACGACCGAGGACTGGCGCATCGTCTCGTCGGCCGATACGCCCATTGCGGCTGAACTCGTCTTCATCTGGGCGGCCGAGCTTGCGACCTGGTCGACGACGCTTTTGACGTTCTTTTCGAAATCGTCGGCGAGCATCGTCTGGCGGGTGACGACGTTCCACACGAGCATCGGGCCGACATATATCCCGGCCTTGTCGCGAATCGCCGAGGCGCGCACGTCGAAAACCTCTTTGCCGATCTTCAACGTGGCGCGTCGCGGCAGGCCGGCGGCGTCGGCGAGCGCGGCGGGCTGCAGCAGGCCGTCGCGGTGGAGCGCGCCGATCTCGGTGCCGACGAGCGCTTCGGGCGCGCACGGCAGATGCTCGGCGACGCTGCGCAGAGCATCGACCGCAGCCCGGTTCGCAAAGCCGATCCGAAAGCCGTTTTTGGGGTCGGCCGTCATCACCGGGGTCGGCATTTCCTCGACCATCTGGCGCAGGCGGAAGGACTGCCCGACCGTTTCGCACAGGGCGCGCATGGCGTTCAGCATTTCGCCGAGTTCGTCTTTGCGCGTGCTGGCGGCGACCGAGACGTCGTCGCGGCCGTTGGCGAGCTGTTTGGCGACGTCGACCACGACGGCGAGCGGGCGCTTGAGGCTGGCGACGAACCCGACCGCGATCCCCAGCGCAAGCACGAGCGCCAATGCCCCGCCCATCGAAATGAGCCATTGGCGCTGCTGGACCGAGTTTTCCGCGGCAGCACTTGCCGCCGCGGCGCGGGCCTCGAGCGATTTGCGGATGCTGTCGGTCAGCACCGAGAGAGAATTCCCCTGCGCGCGGAACGTGGCGCGCACGGCTTCGATGTCTTTGGACGCCTGCTGCACCTTCGCGTATTCGTCGCGGTAGGCGGCGACGGCGGCGATGGACACGTCGATACGCGCAGCATAGGCGGCAGGCGCCGTGCGCTTGGCGTCGACGGCCGCGGCGATCGCGTCGTTGAGCGCGCGCGCCGCGTTTTCCATGTCGGTATCGGAAAGGCTCGTGCGGTAGCGCATGGCGCGCACGCGGCCGAGCATGTAGTGCTCGGCCGAAAGATTGAGTGCCGCACCTGCCGCCGTTTGGCCGCTCGCGACCACTTCGTCGCGCAGACGCTGCAGGGTCGTCCGGTTCGGCGGGCCGACGCGGTCGAGTTCGGCCGTCAGCGCGCCGCGCGTCGCGAAATGTCGTTGGATCGTCGTCCAGCTTTCATCGCGGTACTTCGCGAGCGTTGCCGCGTAGTCCGCGACGAGCGCACGTTCCGCCGCGGTGATGTCGCTGGCTTCGAGGTCCTTCACGGCCGTTTCGAGGCGGCGGAAACTCGCATTTGCCGCATCGGCCTGTTGCGCTGTGGGCGCCTGGAGCCAGATGTTGATGATATTGCGCGTTTGGGTCAGCTGCAGATCGACGCGTTGTGCGTTGTCCGCGATGCGGCCGAGTTCGGCGACTTGGCTCGTGTCGCGTGCGCTCTGCGTGATGCCGACGACGCCGTAGGTTGCGGAGGCCGTCAGCAGGAGCGCCAGCAAACCGAATGCGGCATAGACTTGTCCCACCAGAGAAAAGCGGCCGAAGGGATTGAGCGATGCAAGTGCTGACATGGGATATCCACCTTCGAAATGCGATGCATCGAGTTTATCGCCTTGAAACCTTAACCGGCGATTAATCGATGTCCAAAAGAGCGGCCGACCGCAGACGCGCAGCCTGGACGTCCAAGCCGCGCGGTCATGCGACGACCCCTTGCGTCCGCTGCGCGATTTCTTCGATCGGATTGACGGGAAAACGTTCTCCAGCCTGGAAATAGAGGCGCCCGGCAAGCCCCGCCAATGTGCAGCCTTCGAGGAACACGAGTTCGATTTCGTCGCGCAGATCGGCCGGGATTTGCCGGTGCGTGCGCAACATCAGCTCGAGCTTCGGTTTGCGCATGAGCCCGTCGATCTGCACGTCGCCAAGCTCGGAGAATTCGACTTCGACGACGAAGCGCTTCGAATCCCGTTCGTTTTTGCCTTTGCTCTGTTCGCGGCGCGAAAAGATGCGCAGCTGCCGCAGTTCGCCGCCGTCCTGGAACGGCACATAGGCCACGCGCCAATCGCCGGGTGCGGAGGCTTGGCGCTGCATCTCTTTCAGATCGCCGTCGAGCCGCTGAAGGATGTCGCCGCGCCCGGAGCGTTCCAGCGCCGACGCGACTGCTTCGCCCAGCAGGCTGCGCGCATCCGTGCGGTCTGCGGCCAGATACGACATGATCTGCACCGCGAGTTTGGGACCGGGGCGCGGGATCGCTTCGTCGAGCACGCGGCGCGCAAGTGCCGGGGCCGCATCCGAAAGGCTTTTGAACGCCTCTTTAAGCGCCGGCCATTCGCGCGCCAACGGCACGGTCGATTTGAGGGAGGCCGCCGTTTCCATCGGCTTCGGCGCGGGCTGAGGGGGTACGAGCTCGACCGTGAATTTGGCGCCTTCGGCCGGACGCGGCAAGCCTGGCGGCCAAGCGGCGACCAGACGGCCGACAGGCGAGTCCAGCAAAATCTGGCCTCCCGGCATCAGACCAACGACGCGTACCTCGACGCCGGTTGCCGGTTTTGCCCCAGCCGACGCGGGCGCCGACGCAGGCGCAGATGCAGACTTGGGGGCGGGCGCGGCAGCAAGCGTCGCCTGCAGGACGGTCGAAGCGGGAATTGTCGGCGGTGCCGCCTTCGTTTCGCTCGGCAATCGCAATTGGACTGTCGCACCGGTTGCAAGTCGCGCCACGTTGTCGGTCCCGGCTTTGGGCGTCGCTGCCGCGACGACGGTGGCGGTGATTTCCGGCGTTGGCCGCGACTGCACGCTTTGCGAGATCCGCGCTGCCGGCGCTTCCGGGGCAGCCGCTTGCGGCGGGGGCGCCGGCAAGGACGGCGCGGTCGGCGGCGGCAACTGCAATTGCACGATCTGCGCTTGGACGGCTTTGGGCGATCCCGCGAGTTGCAGCGTGACGGATGCCCCCTGCGGCAGCGACACGTTCGGCGGCAGCTTCACCGAGACCGGGCCTGCGTCGGTTTTGACCAAGGTTTGGCCCGTTGCGTCTTTGCCGAGGATCTGGCCCGGAATCTGGCCGCCATTGGCGAGTGCTGTCGCCAGCGTTGCGGCTTGTGCGACTGCCGCCATGAACTGGCCGCGCAGTTGGCCGAGGAGTTCGGCAGTCGCGGCGGAAACCGCAGCGGCCAACGGCGGCGCAGCCGTGCCGGTCGCGGCGGCGCTCGTCGGCGCCGTTGCAGCGGGCGTTGCAGGGGCGGGCGCGGTCGGGCTCGGCGACGGCGTGCCGCTGGGCGAAAGATTCGCGGGGAGCGATCCGCTCACAAACGTTCGAGCAGGCGGGCGGCGATCGCGTCCACGTCCATGGCCGCGTGCGCCGTCGGATGGCGCACGGGCAGCGGCGTTTGGGCGTGGATCGTGTCGCGCACGCGCCCGTCGCGGCGCACCACGCCAAGCAGCGGCGGTTCGAAGCGCAGGAACTCGCGGCAGGCTTTGGTCAGCGTCTCGTGGATGCGCTGGCCTTGCGTTGGATTGGCGGCGCTGTTGACAACGATGCGCAGATCGGTGCGCTGGCGCTGCTGCGTGAGCACCTTGATGAAAGCGTAGGCGTCGGTCAGCGCGGTCGGCTCGTCGTTGGTCACGACCACGCAGGTGCGCGAGAGCGCCGCAAGCCCGCGCGTATGCGCCTCGATGCCGGCACCCAGATCGACCACGGTCGCTTCGTAGTCGGCCGAGAGTTCGTAGAGATCGCGCACGAGCTGCGCGAAGCGCGGCTGCGGCAGCGAGGCGAGGTTGCCCGAGCCCGAACGCCCGGCAAGAATTTCGAATCCTCCGGTCGGGTAATAGGTCGTGCATTCGCCGAGCGCGTGCGCGCCGGCGAAATAGTGGCCGAGATCGCGCTTGGGGAACAGGCCCAGCTGGATGTCGACATTCGCAAGGCCGAGATCGCCGTCGAACAGCAGCGTCTTGAGACCGCGCTTGGCAAGGCAGGTCGCGAGCGTGACCGAGAACCAGGTCTTGCCGACGCCCCCTTTGCCTGAGGCGACCGCGATGATGCCCAGCGACCGGCTCGGCCTCGCATCCTGGCCGGTCTCGACGACCGCCCGCGTATGGGCTTCGGCGTAGGGCAGGGTGTGGATCTGGCTCACGATACGGCCTCCGGGTTGCGGGCCGCGCGCGCTTGGGCTGCGGCGGCCACGAGAATGCGGGCGAAACGATTTGCATCGACGGATTCGAGACCGTCGGCGGGGCTGCACGATACGGATACCTCGGCGAAAGCGTAGGTGCCGTCGGCGGCGGCGGCGAGCAAGCCGCCCATGCGGCGCGCAATGTCGAGGCGCGTGGCCACGAGGCGCGTGCAGCCGATCCGCGCAAAGGCCTCGGCCGTGTCGGCGCTCTCGGACGCGTCGAGGCCCGCTGGCAGCGTCAGCACCGGCTCGCCGCCCGTCGCCACGATGAGGCGGGCAAGCCCCGCAAGCTCGGCCGAATTGTAGGGATTGACCGCCGCCGTATCGACCAGCAGGGGCGTGGCGTCGCGCGCGGCATAGGCGAAACGCTGCAGATCTTCGGGCCCGTCGGCGATGTCGAACGGCACGTCGAGGATCTGCGAGAAGGCGGCCAGGGCCGGAATGCCGCCCGCCGAGTTGCGGTCGGTCGACACGATGCGCACGCGCTTGCCCTCGAGGATCGCTTGGGCCGCGAGCTTGGCGGTCGCCATCGTCTTGCCCGAACCGGGCGGGCCCACAAGCAGCAGCGGCGCGGTCGATCGCGCTGCGGCGAGCGGCGCGAAGCGGTAGAGTGCCGCGAGGCGCTGGGCGAGCGCTGCGCCGACAGCGGCTTCGCCGCCGCCGCGGCCGATCCTGGCACCGTCGTCGAAACGCGCTGCGAGCATCGCTGGCACGCCGTGGAAAGCGAGCACGCGCGCAAGGGCGCTTTGTTCGGGCGGCGGCGCGCCGCGCCCGAAGCGCGGGCCTTCGTCGCGGGCAGGCGCCTCGTCCGCTTCGTCTTCGACCGCATGCAACGCGAAGCCCGCCTCGGGCGCGTCGGGCTCTTCTTCGACCGCCACCATCACCCGCACGCCGGTCGCGTCGCTCTCGGTCGAAACGACGAGCGCGTCGTCGCCGAGCTGGCTTTGGACCAGCCGGATCGCGTCTTCGGCCGTGGCGGCATGGAAGGCTTTGAGGCGCATCGCTTAGATCGTCCCCACGGTCTTGATGCGCGCTTTGGGGTGGATTTCGTTCTGCGACATCACCGTCGTCGCCGGGCGGAACCGCTCGACGATCGAGCGCACGAAGGGTCGCGCAAGCGGGCTCGTGAGCAGCACCGGATTTTCGCCCATCACCGAATGGTGTTCGAAGACCGAGCGCACCATCTGGATGAATTCCTGGAGGCGCGAGGGCGGCATCGAGAGCTGGCGCTCCTCGCCCTGGCCCACGATCGATTCGGCGAAGCTCTGCTCCCATTCCGGGCCGAGCGTGACGAGGGGCACCACGCCGCCCTCCGCGGCGTTCTGCTCGCAAAGCTGGCGCGCGAGGCGCGTGCGGACGTGCTCGGTGATGGCCGTGATGTTGCGCGTATGGCTCGTGGCTTCCGAAACGCCCTCGAGGATCGCGGGCAGATCGCGGATCGACACGCGCTCGGCGAGCAGATTCTGCAGCACGCGCTGCAGGCCGCCGACGGTGATCTGGCCCGGCACGATCTCCTCGACGAGCTTCTTGTGTTCCTTGCCGAGTTCGTCGAGCAGCTTCTGCGTTTCGGTGTAGGACAGAAGCTCGGCCATGTTGTCTTTGATGATCTCGGTCAGATGCGTGGTGATCACGGTCTGCGGATCGACGACGGTCATGCCCTTGAAGAGCGCTTCCTCGCGCAAGCTCTCGTCGACCCACATGGCCGGGAGGCCGAAGGTCGGTTCCTTTGTCGCCTCGCCTTGCATCGCGATCGCTTCGCCGCGCGGATCCATGATGAGCAGCTGGCCCGGGCGCAGATCGCCGCGGCCCGCGATGATCTCCTTGACGCGCATCGCGTATTCCGTGGCGGGCAGCTGCATGTTGTCCTGGATGCGCACCGACGGCATCACGAAGCCCATGTCGGACGCCAGCTGCCGGCGCAGCGCCTTGATCTGGTCGGTGAGGCGCTGGCCGCGGTCGGCGTTGATCAGCGGCAGCAGGCCGTAGCCGAGTTCGAGGCGGATGAGATCGATATGCAGCGACGACTGGATCGTCTCTTCGGACGGCGGCGGGGGCGCATCCGCGATCGCCTTTCGGGCGGCTTCTTCCTGTTCGACCGTCGCTTGCTGGCGGAACATCTCGTAGGCCGCGTAGCCGCTGATCCCGGCCAGAACCGCGAAGGGGATGAAAGGCAGGCCGGGAACAAGGGCAAGGCCGCCGGTCAGCACGGCGCACAGCACGAGCGCTTTGGGATAGCCGCCGAGCTGGCCGAACATCGCTTTGTCGGCCGAGCCGCGAATGCCGGCCTTGGTCACGAGCAGGCCCGAGGCGACCGAGGTGATGAGCGCGGGAACCTGGCTCACCAGACCGTCGCCGACCGTCAGCAGCGTGTAGTTTTGCGCCGCCTGGGCGATCGTGAGGCCGTGGCTCGTGGTGCCGATTATGATGCCGGCGATCACGTTGATGAAGGTGATGAGCAGGCCCGCGATCGCGTCGCCGCGCACGAATTTCGCAGCGCCGTCCATCGAGCCGAAGAACGTGCTTTCGTCTTCGAGCTCCTGGCGGCGCTTGCGCGCGGACGCCTCGTCGATGAGGCCCGCCGACAGGTCGGCGTCGATCGCCATCTGCTTGCCGGGCATGGCGTCGAGGTTGAAGCGTGCCGACACTTCCGCGATGCGGCCGGAGCCTTTCGTGATGACGACGAAATTGACGATGATCAGGATCGCGAAAATGATCACGCCGATCACGAAATTGCCGCCCATCAGCAGCCCGCCGAAGGCGCGGATGACCTCGCCCGCGGCGCCGATGCCTTCGTGGCCGTGCGACAGGATGAGGCGCGTGGTCGCCAGATTCAGCGCCAAGCGCAGCAATGTCGCGATCAGCAGGATGGTCGGAAACGAGCTGAAATCGAGTGGACGCTGGATGAACAGCGACACGAGCAGGATCAGCACCGAAAAAGTGATCGACAGCGCGAGCAGAATGTCCACGAGCCAGGTCGGCAGCGGCACCAGCAGCACGACCAGGATCGCGAACACGCCCAAAGCGAGCATGACGTCGCCCTGGCGGCCGAGCTGGCGCAAGCTCGCTATCGGGTCGAAGCCGAGATTGAAGCCTGCGCCGCCGGCGGCGGGGGCTGCCGACGCTTCGAGCCTCGGCTGGGCGTTGGGTTCAGCCATGGAGGCGGACTCGGATCGTGGAGACGGCGGTCATCAAAAGGCCGCGCGCGGTTCGTTGCCGACGGGCGGCGGCGGCGCGAAGCCTTGGTCGTTGTAGATTTTGAGCTTGTTGCGCAGCGTGCGGATCGAAATGCCGAGGATGTTGGCCGCGTGCGTGCGGTTGCCGAGGCAATGGTTCAGCGTGTCGAGGATAAGCTCGCGCTCGACGTCGTCGACGGTGCGCCCCACAAGCCCCGCGCGCGGCACGCCGGCCTCGCCGCCCGTCGAGCCTTGCGGCGCGCCGGCACTCGGCCGGTCCTCGGCGCGCGTCGCGCCCTGCAGCACGATCGCCTCCGGCCCGATCGTCGGGCTCTTGGCGAGCAGGACGGCGCGATGCATCGTGTTTTCGAGTTCGCGCACGTTGCCGCGCCAGGTGTGCGCGCGCAGCATGGCGAGCGCCTCGGGTCCGATCGCGCGCGCGTCGGTGCCGTTGGCTTCGGCGTATTTGCGCATGAAGTTTTCGGCCAGAACGTCGATGTCGAGCGGGCGCGCGCGCAGGGGCGGCAGGCGCACGGTCACGACGTTGAGGCGGAAATACAGATCCTCGCGGAAACGTCCGGCGCGCACTTCCGATTCGAGGTCGCGGTTGGTCGAGGCGAGGATGCGAATGTCGATCTTGATGGGCGTGGTTCCGCCCACGCGGTCGATCACGCGCTCCTGGATGGCACGCAAAAGCTTCGCCTGCAGGCGCATGTCCATCTCGCCGAGTTCGTCCAGGAACAGCGTGCCGCCGTTGGCTTCCTCGAACTTGCCGATGCGGCGCGCGACCGCGCCCGTGAACGCGCCCTTTTCGTGGCCGAACAATTCGCTTTCGAGCAGATTGTCGGGGATCGCGGCGCAGTTCACGCAGATCACGGGCGCTTGCGCGCGCTTGCTCTTGACGTGGATGTAGCGCGCCATCAGCTCCTTGCCGGTGCCGGACTCGCCCGTTATGAGGATCGAGGCGTCCGAGGCGGCGACGCGGTCGGCGAGGCGCAGCGTGTCGCCCATCGCCGGATCCTTGAAGACGATGGCCGCGCTTTCCTCCGTCACGGCCGCGAGAACGGCCGCGATCAGCTCGGGCTCGGGCGGGAGCGGGATGTATTCTTTGGCGCCCGCCTTGATCGCGCGCACCGCGGCCGCCGAATCCGCGCCGATGCCGCAGGCCACGACCGGGATGTGGATGCGTTCGTTTCGCAGCGCGTCGACGAGGCCGCCGATGTCGAGGCCCACGTCGATCATCACGAGGTCGGCACCCTTGCCGCCGCGCAAGGCTTCGAGCCCGCGCGCGACGTCGTCGGCTTGGCTTACTTTGGCGCCGCGCGCGATCGCGATTTTCGCGGCCGTGGAAACCTGGCCGCTCAGCGTGCCGATAATCAGTAGACGCATGCCCAACGCACTCCTGCTCGCGGTTTTTGCCGTCAGCTCCGGTCGACCTTGACGATTTCCGTCATGGTCACGCCCAGACGCTCATCGACGACCACGACTTCGCCGCGCGCGACCAGGCGGTTGTTCACGTAGATGTCGATCGCTTCGCCGACCTTGCGGTCGAGTTCGACGACCGCGCCGCGGCCGAGCTTGAGCAGCTGGTTGACCTGCATCGTCGCTTTGCCGAGCACGGCCGAAACCGTGACCGGAATGTCGTAGACGGCTTCGAGTTCTTTGGCCGTGCGCGCCTGGCGCCCGTCGCTTCCGCCGCCGCCGTTGTTGTTGTTCTGCAGCGACGGTTCGCCCGCCATGGCTTTGGCCATGTCGAGATCGTCGAAACTCACTTTTTCGTCTGCCATTGGATGTTCCTTTCCTGGATTCAGTTGGCGCCCGCGGCGCCGGGCTGCATTGCAAGATAGCGTTCGATCGCGTCTTCGATTTCTTTCCAGATGTCGGCGACGTTGCGCTCGACGCCGCCGTTGGCCCATTCGATGCGCGCGTCCGTTTCGGGCATCGCAGCGTCCGGCAGCACCACGATGCGGCCCGCAAAACCGAGCGTCTCGGCCATTGCTTCGATGCGCGCCAGCACGGTCTGCTGGACGACCGGATTGACCTTGACCACGAAGCGCGGCTGCTCGATCAGCCGCTCGATGCTTTCGCGGGCGAGCGCTTCGATTTCGTCCACGCCGTGCGTCGCCGCCAGTGCCGGCAGCAATTTGCGCGCGATCGCTCCCATCGCCGTGACGGCGCCCGCATCGGCTTCCGCGCGCGCGCGCTCGGCTTTCGCCAGCGCTTGCGGCAGCGATTCCTGCAGCGCGGCGACGGCTTGGGCCGCCAGATGCTCGGCCGATGCCAGCGTTTCGTCGCGGGCGGTCTCGAAGCCCTTTTCGTAGCCCGTTTGGCGGCCTTCTTCGTAGGCGGCCTGCTTGGCCATTTCGAATTCGATTTCCGTGTATTGTTTCGGCTTGCTGCGCAGCATCACCGGCATCGGCGTGCCGTCGGGGCCGATGCCGGGCTCGACGAACTCTTCGGCGAACAGGAATTTGCTGATTGCTGGCATGGCGGCGGGGCTCTTCGTGTCAGGCGGCCAAAGACAGGGAAACGTGGGTCGCGAATTCTTCGATCAGTTTTTCGACCTCCTCGGCGTCGAGGCGGCCAAGATCGGCAAAGCCGATCGCAAGATTGGTGATGTCGCGGTCGCTGAGTTCGGCGCAAAGCTTGGCGGCGGCATGCTCGCCCAATGCGAGCAACAGAATAGCAGCTTTGCGTCGGCCGTCCGAGTGCGGCGCGTCGGCGGGCGGCAGCGCTGCGTCCGGCTGGGGCCGGGAAGCGGACGGGGGCGAGGCGCGGGAGGCCATGGAAGGATCTGCCTTTCTTTGCGAAAACGCTTACGTTTCCTGGTACATCCAGGTGCGCAGGATCGCGACGGCTTCTTCGGGATGCTTTTCGACGATTTCGCCGATCTTCTTGATCGAGGAGGCGCGCACGCGGCCTTCGACCTGGGCGATGTCGATCATCTGCTCGATTTCGCTGGGACCGTCTTCGCCCGGCGTCGGCCCGCCGGGCAGCGCCAAGCTGCCGGCCCCGCCGGCCATCAGCTGCGCCTGCTGGGCGGCCTGTTCGGCCGCCGCGCGTTCCTCCTCGCGCTTTTCCTGCGAGACGCGGAGCACGTGGCTGATGATCGGGCGCGCGACCAGCAGGATGACCAGCAAGGCCACGATCGCCATCACGAGCACTTCGGACAGGCGCAGCACGTCGGCGCGCGTGAAGTCGAAGAGGCCCGGCTCTTTGGTGTCTATCTCGATCTCCTCGGGCGCGAAGAAGCGCAGATTGACGACTTCGAGCGTATCGCCGCGGCGCTGGTCGAAGCCGATTGCCGAGCGCACGAGCGAGGTCAGGCGCTGCATCTCTTCTTCGGTGCGCGGCTGGTATTGCCTGTCGGCGCCCGTCACCGAGCCGTCGACCAGAACGGCTACCGACAGTCGCCGAATGACGCCCGATTCGCGCGTATGCTGGCGGACCGTCTTCGAAATTTCGAAATTTGTCGTTTCTTCCGAGCGGTTGCCGCGGCTCGTGGTTTTGGGGCCGCCGGTATCCTGGCCTGCGTCGGGCAGGTTGTTCTGCACCGTGACCTGGGTCGCCGCTTCGGAGGCTTCGTTCGATTCCGTCACGGTCTGGGTCGAGCGCACGACCTGTCCGTCGGGATCGAAGGATTCCTGGTTCGTGACGATGCGGTCGAAATCGAGGTCGATCGCGACTTCGGCGCGCACTTTGCCGGGGCCGATCGTGCGCTCGATGATGCCCTCGACCGTGCGCGCAAGGCGCTGCTCGTAGGCGCGGCGCAGTTCCTCGGCCGAAGAATTCAGCGCCGACGGATCTTCGCTCTCCGCTTGCCCTTTGGCGAGCAGATTGCCGCGATCGTCGACGACCGAAACGCGCACCGGCCGCATGCCGGGAACGGCGGCGGCGACCAGCGATTGGATTGCCTGGACCTGCTGGCGCGGCAGGCGGTTGTTGGGATCGCGCATGCGCACGATGACCGACGCGGTGGGTTCCTGGCGCTCGCGATTGAACAGGTCGCGGCGCGGGATCACGAGATGCACGCGGGCTGCCGCCAAGGGCTGCAACGCGCTGATCGTGCGCGCCAATTCGCCCTCGAGGGCGCGCGCCTGGTTCAGCTGCTGCATGAAATTGGTCTGGCCCAGCACGTCGCCTTTGTCGAAAATCTCGTAGCCGATCGAGCCGCCGCGCGGAATCCCGGCCTCGGCGAAGCTCAAGCGCAGCCGCAGCACGCGGTCTTCGGGCACGTTGATCGTCGCCCCGCCGTTGGCGAGGCTGTACGGAACTTGCTGCTGCTCGAGGCGCGTGGTGATTTGGGCCGCGTCCTGCGGCGACAACTCGCTGTAGAGCAGCGCCATCGGCGGCTGCGACAAGCGGGTGGTGAAAAAGAAGAAAAAGCCGAGCAACCCGACAGCCACGGCACCCAGCAGACCGAGGCGCAAGGGCCCCAATTGGCGTAAAGCATCCATGAAACTATTCACCCAGACCTTCTCCGGGGCTAGGGCCCCAGTCCTCGGAATACTGTTCAGTTTTGATTCAAATCACGCCTCAATTTGCGTAATTTTATCCAAAACTTGAGAAGTATCGTAGAGAAGATCGATGAATGAAGTGTTAACACCCGGCATTTTTTTCCCGGTACCCGGAAAAAAGTGCCGACTCACAGAGTATTTGGAATGGTTATTCGAGTCGAATCTGAGCTTAAGCGATTTTGCGTTCGCTATCGTTCGAACGATACTCCTGAAGCCGTGTCGCGCGCAAACCACGCGGCCCATGGCGGTCGATAAGCCTCTGCCAGGAATTGAATTCTTCGGGCGAAAGCGTGTAGGTGCGGCAAGCTTCGTCGAGTGTGATCTGGCCTTGGCGCACGGCCGAGACGACCGCTTGCTTGCGTCGCACGACCCATCGCGTGGTTCCCGGCGGGGGCAAATCCGCGCCGCCGCCTGTGGCGGTGCGGTGGGAAAGGGCGCTGTTTTTGTGCATGGGGCGTGTTTCCTCGAGGGTTTCAGAACGGGGTGGCGCGCGCCAAACAGTCGCGGCGGCACAAAACGAGCTGCGGTGCCGCAAGCCGCTGCGCCAGCGGATAGCGAAGGCAGCGCCCGCAGCTTGCCGACCAGGTGCTTGCAGTGGCGGCCGCGATCGGTTCGAGCAGGTGGTGCGTGCGGTCGCGCCGCGCGTGCTTGTCGTCGGCGAGGGTCCATTGCCCGTCGGCGCTTTTCGACCAGACGAATTCAAAGCGCGTTTTGAGGCCTTCGCCATCGAAAGCGGCAAGGCCGGTCGCGACCCTGCCCGATGCCGCCATGTCCGCCGACGGCGCGAAGGCTTGTCGCCATGCGGGCTCGCGATGCGCGTCGGCGACCGGCACGATCGCGGCGAGGGGCGTGCGCTGAGGGGCGCGCGGTCGCCAGGCAAGCAGATGCAGCTCGGCATTCGGCGCCACGAAAATCTGGACGAGGCCCGGTGCCGGCAGAAGGACGGCTGGTGTCGCCGCGTTGGCGGGTTTCTGCGCGGCGCATACCAGCATGTCGGCAAAGCCGGGCATGCCTGCAGGCGGAATTCCCCGTCCCCGCGCGACGGCGCGCGCGTCGCAGGCGTCTTGCGCGTGCGGAACCTCGGCAGCCGACGCAGCCATCAAGGCGTCGCGGTACCGTAGACGGTCGCCAGCTGCGACAGCGGAAGCTTGGTTCCGTTGACGGTGAGCATGACGGTGTTGCCCGTGTAGTCGACGGCCGTGACCGTGCCGGTGATCTTTTTGTCGACCGACATCGCCGCGCCGACCGAGTTCTGCGCCGAAATTTCGACGCGGTAGTCGCCGTCGGGAAGCTGGGCGCCGGTGTCGGAACGCCCGTTCCATTTCACGGCATGGTTGCCCGCGCCGGTATCGCCTTCGAGGCGCGCGACGAGCTTGCCGCTCGCGTCGGAGATGTTGATGAGCACGCGGCTGGCGCTCTCCGGCAGGTTGTAGGTGACCTTGCCTTCGCCTTTGACCAGGCCCACGCGTTCGCCCGACATGTCGACCTTCTTGCCGATGTATCCGACGGCGTTGGCCGACTGGGTGCTGCTCTGCATCGAGATCAGCTTTTCGAGATTTTCGTTCTGCTTGATCGCCTGTTCGACCGACGAGTACTGCACGAGTTGCGAGGTGAACTGCGTCGAGTCCATCGGCGACAGCGGATTCTGGTTCTGGAGCTGCGAGGTGAGCAGCTTCAGGAACGTGTCGTAGTTGTTGCCGAGCGCCGCGCGGCTGCCGGCGGTCGTGCCCTTGGCGGCGGTCGAGCTGGCGTTGGAGGCGGACTGGGCGGCTGAAAGGGAGGAGGACATTGTTTTTCTCCGTCAATGGGCGCGAAGGAACGGGGGCGGATCAGGCGTTGAGATCGATGCGGCCGGGGCCGGCGTTGCGGCGGGCGTAGGATCCGGCCGCGAGCGGGGCTGGCGCCTCGTTCGCGGCCGGGTCTTCCGCGCGGTTGCGTGCGAATTCTTCGCCGAGTTGACGGAAAGCCTGCGCGTTCTCGCGATTGTCGCCGCGCAAAGAGAAGTTGAGACCGCCTGCGTCGGTCTTGAGGCCCGCTTCGCTCAATGCCTGTTCGAGCTGGCGGCTGTCGCCTTTGAGAAGATCGAGCGTCATCTGCTTGTCGGCGGCGAAAGCGGCGCGCAGGCTGCCGTCGCTGCCGATCTCGATCTTCACCTCGATGCGGCCGAGTTCGGCCGGATTGAGGCGGATGGTAATCTGGTCGAGCCCCTCGGCGACGGCCTTGCGCACATGCACGGCGACCTGCTCGTGCGCGGGCGGTGCCGTCGGGCGGGCAGGGGCGCGCGCTTCTTCGGCCGCGCGCACGTCGCGCGACGGGTCGAGATGCTGGGTGAACTGCGCAGTGCCTTCCGCCGTTTTGGCGGCCGGTTTGGCGTCGCTTTCGTCGGCGGCGGCGACGTTCTGGATTTTCGGCGCGTCGGCATCGATCGCGGTTGCGGCTTCGATGTCGGCGGCGGCCTGCACGGCGAGCGCCGTGGTCGGCGCGACCGGCGCGGTCGCCATGGCCGAGGGCGCGATGGCGACCGTCCATGCGGTCTCTTTGGCCTTGGCTTCGGGTTTGTCGGCATCTTTTTCGGTCGCGGCGACGGCGGGCGTCGCGGCGAGACTGCGCAGCATGAAATCGGCGTAGTCCTCGCCGTCATTCGCATCGACGGCGGCCTGCTGCGCGCTCAAGCTCGACGTCGGCTTCGCGATTTCCGGGGCCGCAGCCGCAGCTTCGAGTTTCTTGGCGTCGTCCGCAACCGGTGCGGCAGGCGCCTGCACCGCGGCCGCCGGCGCGGCGGCTGCGGTTTTGGGCTCCGCGACCGCTTGGGTTGCGAGCGGTGCGGCGATCGCGGCCGCGACCGGCTGCAACGTCTCGGCCGTTTGCACGGTTTTTTCGACCGATACGCGGAGATCGGATTCGCCCAAGTTCAGATCGACGGCGACGGCGGCAACAACGGCGAGCGGATCGGCGGCATCGATTGCGGCTGCTTGGGCGTCGGCCGCCGCGCTTGCGTCATCGTCGACGGCGATCGCCGCATTTTCGGCGTCGGGCTGCGCGACCGTCGCTTTGGCGGTCACGTCCTCTGTAACTTGGATTTTCGGCTCGGATGCCGCCGGGCGCTCGGCCTTGTCGGCGGCGTGCGCCTTGTTGCCGCGTTCGGCGGTATCTTTGGCGGACGGGCGCTCGTTGGCCTCGGCGTGCGTCGGTTTTTCGGGCACATCGTCGGAAGCGTTTTTGCGCGCCTTGATGCTGGCGCCGTTGGCGGACTGGGCGTTGGGGTCGTTTTGTTCGACGCGCGCGCGTTCGACACGCTGGCGTTCGACCGGCGGGCGTTCGCTGCGCGGGCGTTCGCTTTGCGAGCGTTCGGCGCGCGCTTCGAGCAGGCTCGAAAACGGATTGCTACCGGAATCGTTCGCATGCCGTGCCGACGCACCTGCCTTTGGCTCCGGGCGGATCAGCTGGTCGAGCGTGTTGACTTCCATGGGCGGCATTCCTCGAACGAGTTGCGACCCACCCTGCTCAGCAAGTCGGGGGCCAACTGCCAAGTTCTTGAAACGACGAAAAAAGTTCGCTTGTCGACACCTGCGGCAAATGCCTTGCGGCAAAAATCACCCGGCAGAAACTGCCTCTTTCCATGCGGCTTCGAGCGCGCGCGCGAGGCCCGCGGCATCGCCGAGCCGCGAGCCGGCAAGCTCGGCGCGCAGCGTCCGGCGGGTCTTGCGGCGTTCCTCGGCGTCGTGCGCCAACGCAACCGCTTGGGCCACGTAGGCTTCCTTGTCGGCGCAAGCCCATTGCGGGCGGCCGATGCGCGCGACGAACGCCGCCGCAACGCGGCCCGCAGGCGTGTTGCCGCGCAAGGCCACGACCGGCACGCCCATCGCTAGCGCCTCGCACGTGGTCGTCGTGCCGTTGTAGGGAAACGGATCGAGGGCGATGTCGATATGGCCGTAATGCGCAAGATGGCCGCGCGGGTCGTCGATGCGGCCGCGACATTCGATGCGCGTCGGATCGACGCCGCAGGCCGCGAACGCCGCACGCGCCGAAGCGGCGGTCGCCGCGTCGGCCATCGCTTTGTTCTTGAGCAACAGTTTCGCCTGCGGCACCGCGCGCAGGATCCGCGCCCATGTTTCGAGGCATGCTTGCGAATGCTTGGGCCAGTTGTTGAACGAGCCGAATACCGGCGCAGCGTTTTCCTCGCGCAGCGCGATCTCTGGCGCTCCCGGCGGCAGCGCGTAGGCATGGCAGCCCGCATCGAGTCGCCAAGGGCGTTCGGGCGCCGGCGTATCGACGGGATCGAGATCGGCGTCGCTTATGCGCCAGTCGATCGCGGAGAGGCCCGTCGGCCCCGGATAGCCGAGCCAGCTCATTTGCACGGGTGCCGGGCGCATGGCGAACGCGGCGAGCCGGTTGCCGGCCGTGTGTCCCGCGAGGTCGACCAGAACGTCGATGCCGCGCGCGCGAATCGCGGATGCCAGCGCTTCGTCGGACAGCCCGATTGTTTTCGTCCAGCTTGCGAAACTGCCTTTGAGGCGGTGCGAAA
This sequence comes from Tagaea sp., assembly GCA_044378015.1. Lineage (GTDB taxonomy): Bacteria > Pseudomonadota > Alphaproteobacteria > CACIAM-22H2 > CACIAM-22H2 > Tagaea. The sequence continues at coordinate 14,578 of JBILXZ010000007.1, read as the reverse complement.
TCGCGTCCTCCTGGGCAAGCTCGCTGAACGCATGCAGCTCGAATTTCGCCGCGTCGATCAGCGGCAGAACGGGCAGCAGGAACCAAGCGACCGAATGCGAGCGCAGATCGGGCGAAACGAAACCGATGCGCAGCCTTCCGTCCGCCCGCTTCGTCGCGGCGAAGCGCATCGCAGCCGTCTGGCGTTGGGCCAGCGTCGGCCAGGTCTTCTCGGCCCATGCGCGCGCTTGGGCAAGCAACCTGGCCTCGTCGATGTCGGCGGCGAAATTGGCCGCATAGAGCGCGTTGGCGCGCGCCGTCGGCGTGCCGCAGGCAAGCCATTGCGCGCGCGCGCGATCGACCGCGCCGCCGTCGAACAGCGCTGCCGCCAGATTGATCTGGGCGGACACATTGCCGGGTTCGGCGGCCAAGGCGGCCTCGCCGGCCGCGACGGCCTCGGCAAGCGCACCTTGTTCGGACAGCACCGCGCACAGATTGGCGAGCGTGGTGGCGTTGGCGGGTTCGAGGTCGCGGGCTTTGGCGAGGGCGGCGGCTGCGCCGACGAGATCGCCCTCGGCGCGTCGCGCATTGCCGAGATTGGCCCACAGCGGGCCCCAAGGCGGGGCATCGATCGCGGCACGCTCGAGCACTTCGCGCGCCTGGCGACTGTCGCCCGTATCGAGCAACGCGGCGCCGAGGCCGTTGCGCAGCCCGAAATCTTCGGGCGCGTGCCGAAGGGCGATGCGATAGGCAGGCAAGGCTTGCGCTGCATCGCCGCTTGCGTGCAAGGCAAGCGCAAGGCCCGCCCAGGCGGCCGCATCGTCGGCATTTCGATCGACGCAGCCGCGAAAGGTTTGGGCGGCCGCCGCATAATCGCCCAAGCGCAGGCACAATCGCGCGCGCTGGTCCTGCAGGCCCGCACGCAAACTCGGATCCAGCGACGCGGCCCGATCGAGGGCGGCGAGGGCTGGCGCGTCTTGGCCGAGCGCGCCCAAGACGGCGGCGCGATTTGCGTGGACGGGGGCCAAGTCCGGCGCAAGCGCCAAGGCGCGGTCGATGAGCGGCAATCCGTCGGCCGACCGGCCTTGCTGATGGCGCAACACGCCCAGCAGATGCAACGCGGCGGCGTCGTCCGGACGCGCCGCGAGCCAAGCCGTATAGAGCGTCGCGGCCGCATCCAAATCGCCGCCGCGATGGTTCGCCAACGCTTGCTCAAGCATCTGTTTGGACATTTAACCCCGCGCGCGTGGAGATAATGGAGCCAATAACGTCGTGCATCGCCCGAGCGACTCGGGTTAAACTATCGGTAATGATTGGGAACGTATAGTCGCGTCAATACGCCAGTCGACTCCTTCTGCGGAGACCTTAAATGAGTGGGTACCAAGCCTATGGCCGCGCACAGAACATCGTCGAAAACCCGCGCTCGACGGAATATCGCTTGCTCGCGCAGGTCTGCGGCGCGCTGACGCGCGCGCGCGAAAGCAAGCGCGGCACGGCGGAATTCGTCGACGCGCTGTTGTGGAACAAGAAGGTTTGGGATGCTTTCATCATGGATCTGTCGAGCGACGGCAATCGCTTGCCGATCCAACTGCGCGCCCAGATCATCGGCATCGGCCTGTGGGTTGGGCGCGAAACCATTCAGGTGCTCGACGGCACCGGCGACATCGACGCGTTGATTAACGTCAACAAGACGATCATGGAAGGTTTGGCACCGCAGCCGACCCAAGCGGCAGCCAAGCCCGCAGCACCGCCGCCGCCCGGTCGCCCGATGGGGACCGGATTGTCGGTTACGGGCTGAGCCATCTAGCCGCGTCTGCGGCTTGAGCCGCCCCGGCCTTTCGGCCCGGGCGGCTTTTTTGTGCGCAGCTGTCTTCTTGCGGGGCCCGGCAAAACCTGCCGGGTCGAAGCTGCCGGGAACGGCCTAGGGTGGCCTGTTCTGCCGGGTCGAGCTGCGGCAAGAAATCATGTTTTTCAATTATTTGCGCCGATTTTTGGCGCTGGCACGGCGGTTGCGAATGTCGTTGCGATCGCGGGGCCGAATGTTCGGCTCCGCAACCGGAGCAAAGACGATGTCGCTGTCCGCCGCCCTCAATTCTTCGCTGAGCTCGATGCTCGCTTTGCAGCAGCAGACGCGCGTCGCGTCGGGCAACGTCGCAAACGCCCAAACGCCCGACTACACGCGCAAGAACGTCAATCTCACGACGCCCGCCTCGCAAGGCCTGCCGTCGGGCGTGTCGATCCTGTCGATCACGCGCACCGTGAGCACGGCGCTGCAGAACGACTTGATCTCGCGCACGGCCGACCAGTCGGCCGAAGCGGTGCGCGCCCGCTACATGGGCGATATCGGCGGCCTGCTCGACGTCAAAAACGGCCAGCCCGCCATCACCAAGCAGCTGCAGGCATTCCAGCAGGCCTGGACCGATTTCGAGGCAAACCCGGAAAATCCGAACCTCGCGCGCGCCATTGCGAACCAAGGACAGCAGCTGGCGACGTCGCTCAACCGGCTCGCCGCCGAACCTTCGCGCATCGATTCGCGCATCGCGTCGGATATCGACACCGCCGTCACGGATCTCAACTCGCTGATCCGCAACGCCTACGAGCTCAACACGCAGATCGTCACGCAAGCCTCGACCGGCGAGCCGGTCGGCGAGCTGCAGGACAAGCTGGACACGATCATCCGCCAGATATCGAGCTACACGAAAGTGCAGATGCTGCCCACGGGAACGGGCGCGATCCAGATCCTCACCACGGGCGGGCAAAGCCTGGTTTCCGCGGCAACGCCGCCGGTTTTCAGCTTCGACTCGCTCACGAACCAGCTTCGCGTCACCAACGGCGCGAGCACCACCAACGTGCAGTCGACCGCCTTCCAGTCCGGCCAGATCGACGCGCTCTTGCGCATGCGCGCAGGCTACGCCGACACGACGACGACGTCGCAGGCGATCATGACGTCCTCGGCGCCGACGGACGGCACGCTGCGCAAATTCATGAACCAGATCGACACGATGGCCAACCAGCTCGTCGGAGTCGTGAACACGGCCTACAACAAGTCGAATTCGTTCGGCACCGAGCTTGCGGCGAATTTCTTCACGTTCTCGACCCTCGCTGCCCCGCCGGCGACGACGGTGGCGACCAACGTCGCGCAAGGCAAGGCAACGACCGCTTCGACCGGCGGCAGCCTTACGGACACCGGCGCCGCCTTCGGCGCCTTTGCGCCCACGCCCGCGCTCTTCCACCGCGTCACGATCGTGTCGGGCCAGGGTGCAGGCTCGTCCGCGATCATCACCGCGAGCACAGCCACCTCGATCACGGCGCCGGGCTTGGCCGCGACCGACGCGACCAGCGTCTACCAGATCCAGTCGGTGACCGGTCCGCTGATGGCCGGCACGACGACGGCAGCCACGACGACGACCATCACCGACACGAACAACGCCTGGAACGTCAACCAGTTCGCGCCCACGGCAAGCGGCATCGAGTACCAGGTGCGCATCACGTCCGGCGCCGGCGCAGGCCAGATCGGGCGCATCGTCAGCAACACCGGCAACGCCATCACGGTAAATCCGCCGTTTTCGGCCGCGCCGGGCGCGAATTCGACCTACGTGATCGAACCGGCTTTGCGCAACGTGCCGTCGGCCGCCTCGATGCTGCAGGTCAACCCCTCTGTCGTCGGCGGCACCACGACCGTTTCGAAAGGCTCGGCCGCCGCCGTCAAGCAGGCGCTTTCGAGCAGCTCCGCTGCCGCGTTCGACACAGTGCCGATCGCCGCGGCTTCGCTTGCCTCGCTCAGCAACAGCGGCATCATCCAAGGCCAGCTCACCACCGCCAACGTCTTCGCTTCGGTGATTTCGTACACGTCGCAGTCGATCGCCACGGTCGCGAAAGCCGAAACGGACGCCGAAACGCTGCGCCACCAGACGGAACAGAGCTACCGCAACCAGGTCGGCGTCTCGGTCGACACCGAAATGTCCAACCTCATCGTTCTTCAGAACGCGTACCAGGCGTCTGCGCAGGTGCTGCAGACGGTCCGCACGATGTTCGACACGCTCATCAATCTGGGAAGGAACTAAGCCATGACCAGCGGTCTCGGCGGCGTCGCCAACTACGCGCAGTTGCTGGATCTCCAGCGCTCGCTGTCCCTCCAGAACAACGAACTTTCGGGTCTCCAGAAGGAACTCGGCGGCACGCGCCGCGACGGCTTCGTGGGCCTCGCGCGCGCCGCGCTCAACGGCGAGGGCTTCGGCTCCGACATGGTCCGCGTCCAGCAGTTCCGGCAGACGACGGCCGAATCGACGATCTACCTCCGCGCAGTCGATTCCGCCCAGTACCGGACGGACCTCTACGCCAAATCGCTCGGCGGGCTCAACACCATCGCCAAGGACATCAAGGCCGAGATCATCAAGACCCAGAGCCTGGGGCCGGCCGCCTACGGGGCGCAGCTCAGTCTCGTCAACAGCGCCTTGACCCGCATCCAGTCGATCCTCAACCAGACCGACGGGCAGCGCTTTGTATTCGGCGGCTCGTCCTACAACACGCCGCCGGTGCAAGGGCTGGCTTCGCTCGATCCCTTGCCGCCCACGGCGATGCCGGCCTACGCGACCTATACAGGCCAGCCCGGCGAGGGCCCGCCGCGCGACGTGGGCAACGTCTACGCCAATGCGGTCCAGACGAGCTCGACGCTGCCCGCCGCACCCATCTTCCGCAGCGACAGCGTCACGTCCCAGACGACCGACGTCGCTCCCGGCTACATCACGCCCGCGCTGCGCGGCCAGCTCGTCAACGCGGCCGGCGAATCGATTGCGAACAAGCCGAGCGTGTATATCGACGACCAGCTGAACATGCAGTTCGGCATTACCGCGTCCGAAGCCGGGTTCCAGAATCTCATCAACGGCCTGCGCAACTACAAAATCGCGCTGGGCGCGGCGATCAACGCCAATGCCGCAGTCGTGCCGCCCGCCCAGCCGCAGGACATTTCCGCGATCCCGGCGGCCGCGCCGTTCCTCGCGCAGGCGACCGTGCAGGTCAATCGCGCGCTGCTCGACATCTCCTCCCTCGAGGGCGTGAACGGCGGCAACCAGGCCCAGCTCGTGCAGATCCGCGCCAAGCACGAAAGCCTCATCGACGCTTCCAAGGAAGGCGCCAGCAAGATCGAAGCGGTCGACACGGGCGACGTCTCGACGCGCATCAAAGCCATCCAGACCTCGCTCGAGGCCAGCTACGTCACGACGCGCCAGATACTCGAACTCTCGCTCGTCAAATTCCTCCGCTAACCCAGCCAACCCAAAAACAGCGCCAGACAGAAGGAACCCAAGCCATGACAACCGTCGCAATGAACACCGCCATCAGCGGCCTGAACTCGTTCCAGACCCAGCTCAACTACATTTCCGACAACGTCGCCAACTCGCAGTCGATCGGCTACAAGCGCGTCGACGCGAATTTCTCGAGCTACGTGTCGAACTACCACTCGGGCAATTCCGAGCGGCTCTTCAACACCGGCGGCGTCACGGTTCGCGCGGCCTTCGTCAACGACAAGCAGGGTTCCCTCGTCCAAGCCGACTCCAACACGTCGATCGCGATTTCGGGCGCGGGCTGGATGCCGGTGCAGGAGGGTTTCTCGTCTTCGAGCGGCCTTACGGGCAACAACGAAACGCTCTACACGCGCCGCGGCGACTTCTCGCTCGACGAAAACGCGTTCATGAGGAACGGCGCCAACAAGTTCCTGTTCGCGCGCTCCGTTCCGGCGCCGACGGCCACCGTTCCCAATCCGCAGCCCAACCAGGGCGCGCTGGTGCCGGTCCAGATCAACCAGTCGGCTTTGCCCGCCATGCAGACTGCGACCGCGAATTACGCGGCGAACCTGCCCTCGAACGCGCCGGCCGGCACCGTCTACAATGGCGGCACCATCACGATGACCGACGCGACGGGCGCGGCGCGCGCCTTCTCGGTCACCTGGTACAATCGCAACAGCACGGGGGTCCTGCCCGGCGTCGCCGCGAGTGCTGCAAACGGCACGAACCCCGTCGCGGCCTCCGCCGCCGGCACGGTGCCGCAATGGCGTGCCGTCATCACGGCGCCGACGCGATCGGTCAACGGCAACGAGAGTCTCGTGGTGGACTTCTCGTTCGGCACCACGGTCGGCACCAACGCGGGCTTGCCGACGGGCTTCGCGATCCAGTCGACCAACACCGCCACCCTCAATGCGACAACGTCCGGTACGGACGGGCGTCTCGCCATCGTCTACGGCGCGCCGGGCCTTGCGGCTGCACCGATGCAGCCGATCAATCTCGAGTTCGGCGCGCCCAACGCCGTTCCGACGAACCCGTCGGCGCTCACGCGGTCGGGCGGCCTGACGAGCTTCGGCGGTTCCACGATCTCGATCTCGCGCATCAACGCCGACGGCTATCCGTCGGGGAACTACAACGGGGTGGGCATCGACAGCGCCGGCAACGTCTACGCGACCTACAGCAACGGCCAGCGCCAGACCCAGTACCAGATCGCGCTGGCGACCTTCAACAACGCCAACGCGCTGGTTCGCACGAACGGCGAAGCTTTCCGCGACGACCCGGCGGCCGGTCTCATCGGTCTCAACCAGGCGCTGCAGGGCGGCACGGGCACGATCAGCGCCAACTCGCTCGAAAACTCGAACGTCGATATCGGCTCCGAGTTCACGAAAATGATCGTGGCCCAGCGTTCCTACTCTGCCAACGCCCGCCTCATCACCACGGCGGACGAAATGCTGCAGGAAGCCGTCAACCTCAAGCGCTGAGGTTCGCCGTTTCCTTCGCTGGCTGTTCGACTTGCGGCCGTCGGCGATCTGCCGGCGGCCGTTTTTTTCAGGGAGCAACGCGGTAGTGGTAGCCGTAGAGCGGCGCGAATCCGAGGTCGGCGTAAAGCGCCAGAGCCGGCGCGTTGTCGGCGGCTACCTGCAAATAGGCCGTGCGGGCGCCTTGCGCGAAACCCCACGCCATCGCGTGGGCGACCGCGCGGCGCGCGAAGCCTTGGCGGCGCGCATGGGCCGCGCACAGCACCTCGAAGATGCCGACATAGCCCGCGTCGGCGACGGCCATCGCGAACGCGGTCGGCCGATCTGCGGCGTCCGGGATACGCACGAACAGCGCGGGCGCCGCGACGCGGCGCAGCAATGCCGCGAGTTTTTCCGCGACGCCGGGTGCTGTTTTCGCCGTCGCGGCGAAATCCGCGAGCCAGCCCGTCCACGGATCGTCGGCGTCGGCGGCCTGCGGGTCGTGCGGGCGGCGGTCAAGGCGCGCGACCATCACCACGCTCGGATCGACCGGCGCATAGCCGCGCGCCCCGAGGGCGCGGTCGAGGGCGGGATCGGCAAGCGGGGTAAGGCGGACGATCGTGGGCAGGCTGCAGGCGCGATAATGCGCCTCGATGCGCGCGATCTGCATGTCGAGGCTTTGCCGCGCCGGTTCGATCGCGTTGGCCGAATTGGCGCGCTTGGTGTAGCCGTTTGCCGTGCGCAGCGCCCATCCGTCCTCCACGACGGTCTGCAAGGCGGGCCACGCGGCGAGGGCGCGGCGTTCGAGCGAGCGGATCGTTTCTTCCATGCCCGAGCCTCGCTGGCGGGCTAGACTTGCGTCAAGCCGTAGACACACGCCCCGAAAGCCGTTTCGATGACAGCCGAAGCCGAGCGCCATTTTGCCGAAGCCGCAAGCCTGATCCGGCGGCGCGAATTTGCCGCCGCTGCCACAGCCTACGACCGCGCGATCGCGGCCGATCCTTCTTTGCCGGGCCCTTGGATCAACAGGGTCGCCGCATTGTCGGCAGCGGGCGATTCGGCGGGGGCTTGGGTCGCCGCACAAGAGGCGGTGCGGCGTTTTGCCGATTTTGCGGCCGCCCACAGCGCGATGGGCGACGTCGCTTTGGCCGCCGGCATGGCGTCGGCCGCCGAGGCGGCCTTCGCAAAGGCAGCCGCGCTCGCGCCGGACATGCCGGGCTTGCGCAACAGTCTTGCCTTGGCGTTGCAAGGGCAGGGGCGCGTTGCCGAGGCGCGCGCAGTGTTTGCCGAGGCGCAGCGCTTGGCGCCCGGCGATCGGCAGCTTGCCTCCAATGCGCTTATGGCGTGCCAATACGATCCGCCGGCCGACAATCTGCGTGCCCAGGCCCAGGCCTGGCCGGGGGCCGACCGCGTTTTCCCGCGCCCCGCGCCAATGGCGCCTCTGGCAGGGCGGCGCTTGCGCATCGGCTATGCGTCGCCGGATTTCTGCAGCCATTCCTGCAGCTATTTTCTGGTGCCGCTATTGGCGGGCCACGACCGCGCCGCGGTCGATCTTTTCGCCTACAGCGACGTCGCCGACCCGGACGGCGTGACGGCGGCATTCCGCAATTTGGTGCCCAATTGGCGCGAAACCTTCGGGCTCGACGACGCAGCCTTCTGCGCGGCCGTTCGAAACGACGGCATCGACGTGCTGGTCGATTGTGCGGGGCATACGCGCGGCAACCGTTTGGGGGCGTTTGCGCAGCGCCCGGCGCCTGTGCAGTTTACCTGGCTCGGCTATCCCGACACGACCGGTTTGGCGTGTTTTGATGCGCGTCTGGTCGATGCCGTCAGCGATCCGCCCGGCGACAGCGACGATGCGGCAAGCGAGCCGCTGGCGCGGCTCGGCGGCGGGTTCCTTGCCTACATGCCGCCGCCTTTCGCGCCGCCGCTTGCGCCGCCGCCGATCGCGAAACTCGGTGTGCCGACCTTCGGCTCCTTCAACAATCTGCCGAAAATCTCCGACGCTTCGGTCGCGCTTTGGGCTTGCGTGCTGCGTGCCGTGCCCGAAGCGCAACTGGCCGTGAAGGCGATGGGGCTTGGCGAAGCGTCGGCGCAGGCTCGGCTTGCGGCGCGATTCGCCGCGTCGGGCATCGACCCTGCGCGCGTTGTTCCCATCCCCTTCGATTCCGCCGTGCAGAGCCATATCGCGCGCTACAGCGGCATCGACATCGCCCTCGACACGACGCCCTACAACGGCACGACCACGACCTGCGAAGCGCTGTGGATGGGCGTGCCCGTCGTTACCTTGGCCGGGCGGCGCCATGCGGCCCGCGTGGGGGCCTCGTTGCTGACCCAGATCGGCGCCGAAGACTGGATTGCCGGGGATTGCGACGCGTTCGCGCGCATCGCAGCCGGCCTTGCCCGGGATCCGCCCGCCTTGGCCGCGATTCGCGCGGATTTGCGCCGGCGCATGCTTGCCTCGCCGCTGTGCGACGGAGCGCGCTTGGCGCGCCAAATCGAGGTCCTCTGCCGGGACATCTGGTTGCGCGTTGTAAGTCCTGCGCGAATGGTATAATCGCGCTGCAGGTCGGTTGCTCTTTCAAGGATTCGTCATGCCTCTCGTTTTGCGTTTGAACCCCGGCGAAAAGATCATCATCAACGGGGTCGTTATCGAGAATACCGGGGGGCTTGCGATGTTTGCTGTGCGCAATCGCGGCAACATTCTTCGCCAGAAGGACATCCTTCAGCTCGAAGAAGCGGCGACGCCGGCTATGCGGGTCTATTATACGCTCCAGTGCATCTATCTTTTTCCAGACGAAGCAAAGGTTTATACGGATGCGTGCATCCAATTTCTGAACGATTTCGAGACAGCCGCGCCGACCTCAAAACCGATCATCGAAACGCTGCGCAAGCGCATCGAGAAGGGCGAACTCTATCCTGCGATGAAAGACGCCAAGCGGCTGATCAAGTTCGAGTGGGAGTTGCTCGGCAATACCACCGAGCGCGCGCGCCAATTGTTGGCAGGCGGCGAGGGCGCCAAGAGCCGCAAATCCGCTCCGCAGACTGATGATTCGGCGAGTATCGAGGAATAGTTTAAAATTCTAATTTTATCGAAATTTTAATTGTTTCCAATTTATATTGACTTTCGAAGCGTTTCATGCGACGTTCGAGGCGTGTTCCCATAGCCGAGAACGGCGCTCAGGAGACTGAAAATGTCGGGATCTATTTCAGGCGGTTTGACGGCTTTGGCTGCGTGGCGTCAGCTCGAGAAAACCGGCGACGCCCAGCAGGCGCGTTTTTCCAAGCAGGCGACAGTGCAGCAGAAAGTGGCGGCTGCCGAAAACGCCGTAAAAAATGCCAAAACGGTCGACGAGCTTCTGAACAACCGGCGCTTCATGGAATTCGCGCTGACGGCCTACGGGCTCGAAAGCGAGATCGACAAGAAGGGTCTGCTCGCGCGCGTGCTCAAATCGGATCTGCTCTCAAAGGCGTCGCTGGCCAACCGCATGAACGACGAGCGGTACCGCGACATGGCCAGAGCGCTGCAGTTCCAGACGCTCGGCGTCGACAACGTCAAGACCCCTGGAGTTTTCGAAGGGCTGAAAGCGCGCTATCTCAAGAACGAATTCGAAAAGGCGCAAGGCGAGCAGAGTCCGGGCGTGCGCGAGGCGCTGTATTTCCGCGACAACATAAAGAAAGCGCGCAATGCCTACGCGATTCTCGGCGACCGCACCTTGCGCGAGGTGGCGCTCAAAACGCTCGATATCCCGCGCAAGGTCGCGATCCAAAGCGTGGAATCCCAGGCCGGTCTGCTGACGCGCAGAGTCGAGATCTCGAAATTCCAGGACAAGGCCTTCGTCGACAAATTCATCCAACGCTATCTCAACAAGATGGACGAGGAAACCTCGCAGAAAAGCGGCGCGGTTTCGCTCTACAGCGGTTTGCTGCAGGGGGCTTCGTACGGCTCCGGCTTCGATCTGTCCGGCGTGCTCCAGTTGCTGCAGGGCGGTTCGCGCCGTTAGGCCGGAGACAAGGCAGGGGCGCGATTTCGTCGCGTACGGCCCGACATGCTATCTTTTCAAGGCAAGTTCGGCCGAGTCGCAAGAAAGAATCGGTTCCTCGCCGAAGCAAATCGAAAAACGGAGCAGCACTTCATGTCGAGCGAAGCATTCCAGATGGACCCCACCGACCAGGAGCGTCTGGCGGCCATGCGCGTGATCGCGGACGCGATGGAAGAGGGCATGCGCCAAGGCCTGCAGCGCGATTCTTTGACCGTGGGTTGTTTCAGCGTGATCATGCAGATGATGGTGGAAGTCTACGGACGCGACGCGGTGCGCGAGATGGTTGCGGGCCTCGAGCCGCGCATCGTGGCGGGCGATTTCGGCTGAAGCGGCAGCGCGCTATTCGAGCGCCGCAGCGACCAGATAGCCGGGCTGGTCGTAGCCGCCTTCGCGGCGAAAAACGTCGGACTGGAAGGTCTCGAGCGCGAACCCGGCAGCGACGAGCGCTTGCTCGGCGTGGGCGCGCACATGCACGTAGCGCCCCGAAGGCCCCACGCCCCAGCCTTGCGCTGCGCGGGCATCGTTCGGATCCATGGCCTCGAGCGTGAAAACGAGGCGCCCCTGCGGGCGCAGGCACGCCGCCGCAGCCGCGCACAACGGGGCCAAATCGCCGAAATAGACGAACACGTCGGCCGCCACGGCGAGATCGTACCGGCGGCGATGGCCGTGCATGTCGGCCATCGCTTCGCCGGTGCGCAGCTCGTCGTACATGCCGCGTGCCTGGGCGCGGGCGAGCATGGCGGACGACAGATCGACGCCGTCCAGGCGGTTCGCGTGGGGGCGCAGATGCGGGGCCGCCAGGCCCGTACCGCACCCGACATCGAGAACGGAAAGTCGCGCGTTGGGCGGCCCGTACAGGGCGGCAAGATAGGCGCCGATCGCCTGCGGCGCGCGGTAGCCGAGATCGGCCAGCGTTTCTTCGAAGGCGGGGGCGAACATGTCGAAGGCGTTGCGCACGTACGCGTCGGCTGCGCGCGTCGGCGCGTCGCTTTGGGTGAGGGCCGCAAACCAATGGCGCGCCATCGGATTTTCGGGGTGGGCTTGGCGCCAGGCGCGCACGCGCCTGGCGGCGTCGCTTGCGTCGGCCTCGCTGCGACGGGCAAGGGCGTAGAGCGCGGTGCCGTAGTTCGAGTGCACCTGGATGCTGGCAGGCGCCAGCGCCATGGCGCGTTCGTAGTGGCCGATGGCGGCTTCGAGATTGCCGCGCCGCTGTTCGAGATTGCCCAGATTGTTGAGCGGATCGGGATTCGCCGGATTGATCGCGCTCGCCGTGCGGTAGGCGGCGGCGGCTTCGTCCGTTTGCCCGAGAGCCGACAAAGCGGCCGCGCGCGCCGCATGCGCGACCGCCGATCGCGCATTGAAGCTTAGAGCCCGGTCGGCGTCCGCAAGCGCGCCGACCGCATCGCCGGCGGCAAGGCGAACGGCGGAAAGATTTGCGAGCATTTCCGTATTGTTCGGAAGCGCGGCAATCGCGGCGCCGATGCGGACCAGAGCCGTCGCGTGGTCGCCGCGGGCATGGGCCACAAGGCCGCTCAGATGCAACGCATCCGCGTTGTTCGGCGCGAGCGCCAGGACCTTGCCGTAGCAAACGAGCGCGCCGTCGAGATCGCCCTGCTGGTGCCGCTGGAAGCCGTCCACCAGCATGGCATGCAAGCGGGCAGCATCTGTTACGGACATCGCACCCTGCATTTGGCGGAAGCCGAAGCCGTTTATCCGCGCGTTATTCGGCCGTGGTGCCGCGCAAGCCGTCCATCACATGGCGGTTGATGGCAATCAGCATGTCGATATCGCCATCCGGGTTGTTGTTGATGATCATGTCGGAGTTTTTGTTGACGTAGGCGGCAAGATTGATCAGCAGCACCTTGAGCTCTTTCGGCAACTTGTTCTTTTCGGCGGCGACGTCGGTCACGAACGCATTCCATACGTCGCGATTGTGGAAAATAGCGTCGCAGACTTGGCCGACCGACTGCGGATCGATCTGCGTTACCACCGTCATTGCGTCGGTCAGCTTCTTGGTGACCAACGCGAGCAGGCGGTATTCGCGATCCCGCTCCGATTCGGCAGCGCCTGTGGCCAGTGGATTCGGATTTTGCACGTTTCCTCCTTCGGATCGGCGACTCGCCAATGCCTGATCGACTAGCGGAGTATTAACCTTTTCCGGGCGTTTTCGCAAAAGCAATCAAAAGCTTCCCGACGAAAACCCGGGTCGAAGTCGCTTCAATCGCCGGCGTCAGCGGAAGAGCCCGAGGAGAACCGAGGGCTGCTGGTTCGCGATCGAGAGCGACTGGACGCCGAGCTGCTGGCGAACCTGCAGCGCCTGCACCGAAGCCGAAGCCTTGCCGACATCGGCATCGACGATCGCGCCGAGGCCGGTCGAGGTTGCGTCCACGATCGAGTTCACGAAGTTCGTCTGCAGCTGCAAGGTCCGCGCGTCGGCCGCGTTGGCGCCGAGCGAGGTCGCAACCGCCAGCTGGAAGGTCGCGAGGTTGGCGAGGCCTGCGGTCGCTGCCGATGCCGAGCTAACGCTGGCCGCCGCGGTGAAGGTGGTGAAAGCGGCGGCGGCCGAGGATTGGGACGTCATGGTCAGCGCCGTGCCGTTGGTGTCGGCAAGGAAGGTTTTGGCGGTCGATCCAGCCGAGAGCAGGTTCGAACCGTTGTAGTTGGCCTGACTGAGGAAGTTGGCGATCTGCGAAGTCATCGCGTTCAAGTCGCCGGTGTAGATCGCGCGCTGGTTGGCGTTGATCGATCCGTCGGCCAGCTGCGTCATCTTGGCCTGCATATTGCCGACCAGGTTCGAGATGTTCGTGAGCGCGGCCTGGGTTACCGAGCCGAGACCGACGCCGTTGGCGAGCGAGGCCTGTACGGCCTGGAAGGCCTGCAAATTGCCGCGAATGCCTTGCGCCACCGAGAAGGTGGAGGCGTCGTCCTGCGCGTCGGAAACGCGATAGCCGGTCTGGACTTGCTTGGAAGCGACGCTGAGAGCCGCCTGCGTGGTGCGGAGCGAAGCCAGAGCCACCATCGCACCGATATTCGTATTGATAGAGTTCGACATCAGCATGTCCCCGGTTTAGGCAGGGCGGCCCTACAGATCCGCCAAACCTACATGGTTGCACGAAGAATCCGACGGCGCGACGTTCGTATCTGTCACTCCCGAGCCGCCCGACCGGCGACTCGACACGAATCGGATTGCTTCAAATACTATGCAGCAAGACAGCCTGTTTTTGCAAAAGCAGCCGTTTGGCCGCCGTCTTAGCGGAACAGACCCAGCAGAACCGAGGGCTGCTGGTTCGCGATCGACAGCGACTGGACGCCGAGCTGCTGGCGAACCTGCAACGCCTGCACCGACGCCGAAGCCTTGCCGACATCGGCATCGACGATCGCGCCGAGACCGGTCGTGGTTGCGTCCACGATCGAGTTCACGAAGTTCGACTGGAGCTGCATGCTCCGCGCGTCGGCCGCGTTGGCGCCGAGCGAGGTTGCAACCACTTGCTGGAAGGTCAAGAGGTTGGTGAGGCCTGCGGTCGCTGCCGATGCGGACGAGACGCTGGCCGCCCCGGTGAAGGTGGTGAAAGCTGCGGCGGCCGAGGATTGCGAAGTCATGGTCAGCGCCGTGCCGCCGGTGTCGGCAAGGAAGGTTTTGGCGGTCGATCCGGCCGAGAGCAGGTTCGTGCCGTTGTAGTTGGCCTGGCTGATGAAGTTGTTGATTTGCGAGGTCATCGCGTTGAAGTCGCCGGTGTAGATGGCGCGCTGGCTGGCGTTGATCGATCCGTCGGCAAGCTGCGTCATCTTGGCCTGCATGTTGCCGATCAGGTTCGAGATGT
>JBILXZ010000017.1:0-66347 GCA_044378015.1 Tagaea sp. | reverse complement strand
GGGTTACCGAGCCGAGACCGACGCCGTTGGCGAGCGAGGCCTGCACGGCCTGGAAGGCCTGCAAGTTGCCGCGAATGCCTTGCGCCACCGAGAAGGTGGAGGCGTCGTCCTGCGCGTCGGAAACGCGGTAGCCGGTCTGGACCTGCTTGGAAGCGACGCTGAGAGCCGCTTGCGTGGTGCGAAGCGAAGCCAAAGCAACCATCGCACCAATATTCGTATTGATCGAATTCGACATAAGAAAAATCCTTCCCTTTTAGGGTCAAACTTAGCGTTCTGCCAAGAATGCACTTTGTTCAGCATAGGCAATCCCGACGCCCGTTTGGAGAATATGAGGCCTTACGGGCAGCTTGACAAGAAAAAAATGACTGCATTTCATTAAAAAAAGCATAAAATTTTTATGATCCAATTGCCAAAAAGAGATTTCTGGGCTTAAGTACCGGCCAAAGCGGAAAAAACAGATTATTGTTTTTCCAAAAACTCTTGCGACACCAACCATGCAAAAACAACTTTTGTTTCCGCACCGAGATCGCTTGAGAACGCAGGATTGAGGTGCGCTTTGAAAACGATTCGAGAGACGATGCGCAAATGAGCGATCTTTCGGCGATCTTTCGGCGCGCGGTTGCCCATCATCAAGCGGGCGAACTGGGGGCGGCCGCAAAAGCCTACGGCGCATTGATTGACGGCGGCGTTCGGCTGCCGCTCGTCTACATGTCGCTCGGCGCGATCGAACTGACGCTCGAACGCTACGCGGCGGCCGCGGCAAATCTGCGCGATGCCGTGCGTCTCGACCCGGCCAATTCCGAGGCGCATGCGAATCTCGGCCACGCGCTTGCCAAACAAGGCGATTGGAGAGCCGCAGCGGCGGCCTACGGCCAGGCGGCGAACTTGGCGCCGAATTTCGGCGACGCGTGGGTCGAGCAGGGCGTGTGCCTCGAGGCTTTGCCGGACCATGCTGCAGCCGAAACGTGTTTCGAGCGGGCCTGCGCGGCGATGCCGAATTCGGCGCGCGCGCATGCGCTGCTGGCGCGCGCGCGCCATCGCCGCCGCGCCCTCGATCCGGCGATCGAAAGCTACCGCGCGGCTCTCGCCGCAACGCCGGATGCGGCCGATCTGTGGAACAATTTGGGGGCAGCGCTGCACGAGAAGGCCGATCTCGACGCGGCCGAAGCCGCATTTCGCCGCGCGATAGCTCTCGATCCCCGGCTTGCTCTTGCCCATGCCAATCTGGGGGCGTTGCTGCTCGACCGCGACGAGCGCGGCCAAGCCAAGGCCGCCTATGCGGCCGCTTTGGCGCTGGCGCCCGGCAATGTCGGCGCGCGCATGGGCGTGTGCTTTGCCGAGCTGCCGATCCTCTACGAGGCGTCCGCCGAGATCGACGCCGCGCGCGCGGCCTATGCGCGCGCCCTCGACGGCATGGTCGCAACCCTCGACCTCGACGCGCCCGGAACCGCCGAAGCCGTCGCCGCCGCCGTGGGTCTGCAGCAGCCGTTCTTTCTGCCCTACCAGGCGCGCAACGACGCCGAATTGCAGCGCCGCTACGGCGCGTTCGTCTCGGCTGCGATGGCGCGCACCTATCCCGACTGGTCGCGACCGCTCGGCATTCCGCCGCGCGCGTCCGACGGGCGTTTGCGCATCGGCTTCGTGACCGGCTATTTCCGCCAGCATTCGATTTGGAAACTGTTTCGCGGCTGGATCGAGAATCTCGACCGCGCGCGTTTTGCCGTGACCGGCTACATGACGGCGACGGCCGACGACGCGCAGACGCGCCAGGCGCGCGCCGCGTGCGACGCTTTCGTCGAAGGCGTGCCGGGCTTCGAAGCGCTTGCCGCGCGCATCTTCGCGGACCGGCCGCACGCGCTGATCTATCCCGAAATCGGCATGGATCCGATCGCGCACAAGCTTGCCGCGCTGCGCCTTGCGCCCGTGCAGTGCACGAGCTGGGGCCATCCGGAAACCTCGGGTCTGCCGACGATCGACTGGTTCCTGACGAGCGACCTCATGGAACCGCCGGGCGAGGCTGCGCGCTATTCCGAGCGGGTGCTGCGCTTGCCGGGACTGTCGATCGACTACGCGCCGCCCGCCGTCGAGCCGACGGCTGTCGACGCGGCCAAACACGGGCTGCGCGAAGGCGCCATGCGTTTCCTGTGCTGCCAATCGATCTTCAAATACCTGCCCCAGGACGACGACGTGCTCGCGCGCATTGCCGCTGCGGTGCCCGACAGCCAGTTCGTTTTTCTGGGCCATCCGACCGCGCCGCAACTCACGCAGCGCTTCCGCGCAAGGCTCGCCAAGGCGTTCGCCGCGCGTGGGGCTTCGCCCGAACGCCAGATCGCGATGCTGCCGCCGCTCGATCTTGCGCATTATGAGGGCCTCAACCGCGCGTGCGATCTGTTTCTCGATTCGCTGCGCTGGTCGGGCGGCAACACGGCGCTCGAGGCGATCGCGCAAGGATTGCCGGTGCTCACTTGGCCCGGCGATCTGATGCGCGGCCGGCACAGCGCCGCGATCCTCGCCATGGCAGGTCTCGACGAAGGCGTAGCGACGAGCCCCGATGACTACGTCGAAAAGGCGGTCGCGTTCGCGAAGGACCGTGCGGCGCTTGCCGCGTATGCCGCGCGCACGGTCGAGCGGCGCGCGCTGCTGTGGCGCGACGCGCGCACGACCGCATCCCTCGGCGACTTCCTCGCGCGCGTGTGCGCGCCATGAGCGCTTCGCATTACGACCAGGCCGCCAAAGCTCTGGCGGCCGGCAATCTCGAAATGGCGGACGCGCTGTTCGCAGCCCAGCTGTCGCTCGATCCCACGCATCTGCCGAGCCTCGTCGACCGCGGCGTGGCAAGCTACGCGCTCGGCAAATACGAACGCGCGGCAGCGCTGTTCGAAGCGGCCTTGCGCCAGATGCCCGACAACCTCGCCGTCTGCAAAAATCTTGCGATCGCGCTGGTGGCGGCGGAACGCTACGTGGCTGCCGAAGGCGCGTGGCGCCGCGTCCTGGAACGCGCGCCGATGGATTTCAGCGCGCATTTCGAGCTTGGCAGGGCGCTGCTCGTGCAGGCGCGGCACGACGAAGCGTCCGAAGAATTCAAACGCGCCCTCGCGCTCTCCGAGGGCGAGCAGCACATGCAATGCTGGCGCGGATTTCTCAACACGCTCAACTATTTCGACGCGGTTTCGCCCGCGCGCGTGCGCGACGAGAACCGCCGTTTCGCCGCAGCCTACACGCCTTCCGAGAAGCCGCTTCCCTTTGCCAACGACCGCGATCCTCGCCGACGCCTGCGCGTGGGCTACGTCACGTCCGATTTCCATTACCATTCGGTCGCGCGCAGCATCCAGGGCGCGTTCGCGCATCGCGACGCCGCGAATTTCGAGGTCTTCGTTTATGCGGAGGTCGAACGGCCCGACTCCGTCACCAAGTTCTACCAATCGCTCTCGGACCATTGGATGTCGACGCTGGGCGCAAGCGATGCCGATGTGGCCGCGCGCATCCGCGCCGACGGCATCGACATTCTGGTGCTGATCGCCGGGCATTTCGACAAGAACCGCATCGGCGTGCTCCTCCAGCGCGCCGCGCCGGTCCAGATTTCGATCTGCGACGTCACCACGCACGGCACCGCCGCCGTCGACGCGGCCGTCTTCGATCCGGACATGCTGGCGGGGCGGGGCGATCTTTTCGACGAGCGGCCGCTGCGCTCGCGCTTCGACTACGTGCATCCGCCGCTCCTGGACAGTCCGCCGGTCGCGCCGCCGCCCGTGTTGCGAAACGGCTTCGTCACGTTCGGCTCGGCCAACAATCCGGTGAAAATGTCGGGCCGCACGTTCGATTTGTGGGCGTCGGCGTTGCGCGCCGTGCCGAATTCGCGCCTGTCGCTGAAGTTTTTGCAGGCCTACGTCGAACCGGCGATGCGCGAACTGTTCGCGTCGCGTTTCGCCGCGCGCGGCGTCGATCCGGACCGCATCGGCTTCGTCGTCGACGCGATCGGCCGCACCGCGCACTTGGAATTCTACGCCAACATCGACGTGGCTTTGGACACGTTCCCTTTCACGGGTTCGACGACCACGTTCGAGGCTCTGTGGATGGGCGTGCCAGTTCTCACGCGCACCGGCAGCACCGTGCTGCAGCGCTGGACGAGTGCTATGCTGGCGCGCGCGGGCTTCAGGCAATGGTGCGCGGCAGACGACGCGGCGTTCGCCGATCTGGCGCGCGATCTGGCCGCGGCGGCGCCGCTGCAGGATCGCGCGGCGGTGCGCGCGGCCGTCGCCAAATCGGCTTTGTGCAATCTCGTGGGGCAGGCGCGCAGCTACGAGCGGCTCTACCGCGCGATGTGGCGGCGGTGGTGTGCTACGGGCGCGCTTTGACGAAGCGGGCGGGCGTGCCGCCCCAGATTTCGTAGGGCGGGACTTTCCCCGCCACGACCGCGCCCGCCGCGATCACCGCGCCGCGCCCGATATGGGCGCCGTCGAGGATTACGGCGTTGGAGCCGATCCACACGTCGTCTTCGATCGTGACCCCGCCCTTCGACGGCGCGAAGCCCTGATGGCGTATTTCGACGTCGCGCCGCGCGGTCGCGTGGTTGGTCGGCACGACCGCGACGCCGGGGGCCAGCAGCACATAGGCGCCCAGAGCTATTCCGTTGCCCGAATAGAGCGTGCAGTGCGCGTTGATGTGGCAGCCAGGCCCGATCTCCACGTCGCCGCTGCCGCCGACCGCGCGGATCACGACGAAATCGTAGATGTGGGTCCCCGCGCCGATCTTGATGCGGGTCCCGCGCGTCGAGCCGTGGATGCGCGCGTCGGGCGAGACGACCGCGCTCGGATCGATGTCGATCATCCTTTTGCGGCGGTCGGCTTCACGCCGAAGCGTCCGTAGAGGAAGCGCATCAGCTCTTCCGTCTGCTGCGCGTTCGGCACGTCGAGCCAGTTGTAGCCGTCGTAGCCGCGCTTGGGCCCGCTCTCGAGGTGCAGCGCCGTGTCGTAGCGTTTGACCAGCGCTTCGGCCTTTGCGAGGGCCGCGTCCCATGCGCGTGTCGAGACCGCCGCCCAATGCCAGCGCATCCAGTCCGCCATCCACTCGACCGCGCTGTGGTCGAACAGCACGGGGCCGCCTTTGTCGAGTTCGGCCTTGTGCAGGTCGAGAAGGTCGAGACGCAGCGCGGTCTGCAGATCGCTCGGCACTTCGTAGAGCGTCTGGAATCCGCGCGCCTGCACGAGGCCGCGCGCGGGATCGGCGACGATGCGCGCGCCATCGGCGTTTGCGGCGGCGAACGCCGCGCGGTCGATCAGCGGCGAGGCGGAGATCGCGCGGATCATGCCGGGCCTCCTTTCACGCGCCGCAGGAATCCGTCGGGTGACAGCGACATCAGATACTTCTCCGGCAAACGGCGGTCGATTTCGAATTCGTCGGTCTCCGCCATGAACTGGCGCATCGCGGCCAAGGGGCCCTCGTTGGGGACCGGGTGGAAGCCCATCAGATCGTTGAGCGTATCTTCGACGACGTAGTAGCCGTCCCGGCGCACGAAGCGCGAATAGAGGCGCAGCTCCTTCAGCACGTGTTCCTTCTCGTGGTCGCTGTCGGCGATCACGAGCACGTTTTTGCCCGCCACGCGCCGCGCCACCTCGTCGAGGATCGCGGCGCTCCCGCTGTCGCCTTCGAGATACGTGATGCGCCCGCCTTCTTTGGGTTTGTGCTTGAGGTTCTTGAGCGAGATGTCGATGCCGAGCACCTCGCCGTGGCCGATCAGCTCCAGCACATGCGCGAAAAACACCGAAGCCCCGCCGAACATGATGCCGAGTTCCAGCACGATGTCGGGCTTGGTCCGCCAGATCAGCTCCTGGTAGGCCCAGCAGTCCGACGGCGATTTGATGATGTGGTGGCCGAGCCAGGTCTGCTGCATGTCGGGCAGGCCGTATTTGTAGGCCTGGTGGATGTAGTAGTAATGGTAGCGCAGATACTCGCGCAAGGTCATGTCGGCCGTGCGCTCGATGTTCGTGTGCGACGCGTAGAGCGCCTCGATCGCCTTGATGTGCGGATTGGCGTACAGCAGTTTCGGCGCGACGTTTTCCTTGGCGCAGAATTCGGCGCGGGCGGCGTGGTCGTCGTGGCGCCGGTCTTTCGCCAGAAAGGCGATGTAGGCCTTGGCGATCGCCGTGTCGGTTGCGGCGGAAGGATCGAACTTCATGTATTCAGGTCTCCTTTGGCGCCGCAAGAGCACGCAGCATTTCGCACAAAAACGCGTCGAGATCGCCCGCTTTCGCGCCCTCGCGCGCCGCGAAACGAAGCGGCAAGGGCACGGGAGCGCCGGGCGCCGCCGCCGGGATGTCGAGGGCGATTAGCATTCCCAGCGTGCGCTTGGCCGCTTCCGCGACGCGGGCGGCGAATTCGCGAATGCTGAGCGTATCGTTTCCCGCCACGTTGGCCACGTCAAGCGTGCGCTGCAGGCGGGCGAGCGCCTGCGACGCGGCGTCCGCCACGCCTTGCGCCGCCACGAAATTGCGCATCTGCAGCCCCGGGGTTTTGAGCGCGATACGGCCATGTTTCACCGCGTCTTGCGGAAAGCCGTAGGGCGTCAGCGCCCAGCGCGAAAAACGCGCGAGGTCGCCGGGCATGCCGTAGACGTTGCTCGGGCGCAGGATGCAGCCGGGCAAGCCGGAGCGGCGCAGAATCTGCTCGCTCGCATGGTGAAGCAGCGCGTAGTCGCTGCGCGGATCGAGCGGCGTGGCTTCGTCGATGGCGCCTTCCATCGTGCCGTAGACATGCGCGCTCGACACGTAGACCACGCGCCCGACGCCGGCTGCCTGCGCGCGTTCGAGCACCGTTTGCCAGCCTGTTGCGGCATGCGCCCACGCTTTGTCGGTACGCGCGCTTTCCTCGGTGATGCCGCCGGCATGCACGAGCGCTTGCGCGCCGCCGAGATCGAGCGCGGCACAGCTTGCGGGGTCGGCGAGGTCGCAGGCGTCGCGGCCGATCGCGCGCACGCGGTGGCCCTCGCTTTCGAGGCGCGCGCGAACGGCCCGTCCGATCACGCCGCCGGCACCGATGAGGGCAACCGCTACCATGCAATGCCCGACACAAACGGCGTTTTGAAATGCGCGAACGGCGCATGGCTCTCGTCGCGCGCGCTCGTGAACGGGGCGGGCGTCGGCCAGGGGATCGCGAAGGCCGGATCGTTCCAGGGCAGGCCCGCTTCGGCTTCGGGCGCGTGGCGCGAATCGACCTTGTAGGCGAAAAGCGTGTCGGGTTCGAGCGTGCAGAAGCCGTGCGCGAAGCCTTTCGGGATCACGAGCCAGCGCGGGTTCGCGGCCGTCAGAACGTGCGCGTCCCATTGGCCGTAGGTGGGCGAGCCTTCGCGCAGATCGACGAAAGCGTCGAAGACGCTGCCGGCAAGGCAGCGCACGAATTTGGTTTCGGCGAAAGGCGGCTTCTGGAAATGCAGGCCGCGCAGCGTGCCCATGGCGCGCGTGAACGATTCGTTTTCCTGCGCGAACGACGCGGGCAGGCCATGGGCCGCGAATATCTCCGCGTCGAAAACGCGCCCGAAATAGCCGCGCGTGTCGTGCCGCTGCGCGAGCTCGATCTCGAAACAGCCCGACAGCTTCAGCGGGCGGATATTCATGGCGGATGGACGGCGATCCCCGGCCACGCCGGAAGGACCAGGATCGGCACGCCGAACTCGGGTGCTAAATCGCCGCGATTGTCGCCGTCGCGCCGGGCAAGCTCGTCGCTCGGGTATTGCAGGCTGCTGGCGGCAGACACTTGCGGTTCCTCCGGCAGAATCGGATGATGGCAAGGTTGCGCTGCGTACGCGGTCAAATCAAGCCGGAAAGGGAAGCGATGCCAGACGAAATCGTGCTTCTGGCGGGCGAGCGCGAAGCGCCGTATTTGACGCAGCATCTGCAGGCCCAGGCGCCCTCACTCGCGATACGCCACGTCGCGACGCGCGAAGCTCTCGATGCGGCTTTCGCGGCGCCCAGCGCGCGCCGCCGCCTGGTTGCCTTCGCGACGAATATCGTCGTGCCCGGCCGCTACCTCGCCGCGTGCGATCTGGGGGCCTACAATTTCCATCCCGGTCCGCCGAGCTATCCGGGCGTCTATCCCGAGAGCTTCGCGGTGTGGGAGGGCGTGTCGCGGTTCGGCGCGACCGCGCATGCGATGGTGCGGCAGGTCGACGCGGGTCCCATCGTGCGCACCGAATGGTTCGATGTGCAGCCGGGATGGGGGCGCATGCATGTGGCGACCCTCGCGTTCCAAGCGCTGGTGCGCATTTTCGCGTCCCTTGCGCCGGATCTGGCGGCAAGCGATGCCGCCCTTCCGGCGTCTGGCGAAAACTGGTCGGGGCCGACGCGCTTTCGCAAGGAGTTCGAGGCGATGTGCCAGATCCCTGCCGACCTGCCGCCGGCCGACTATGCCAAGCGCTATCGTGCCTTCGGCGAGGGGCCGTTTCAGGATCTCTGCGTGACGATGCACGGCCACCGCTTCAAGATCGTCAATCCGTGGACCGAAGCCGATCTTGCGCGCGAGATGGGGCAGGCTGCGCCGACGTGAGCGGCCGCGTCTATTTTTCGCGGAAGGCTTTGTCGAACGACGCCGTGAACGGGCGGACGAGATAGGAAAGCGCCGTGCGCGCCGTGGTCGGGATCAGGACGCTGGCGTTCATGCCCGGGGCAAGGCGAAGCTCGTCTTTGGCCTCGGCGAGGCTTTCGGGCGAAATCGCGACGATGCCCCGGTAGTAGGGCGCGGCCGCGCGCGGATCGCTGATGCGGTCGGCCGAAATCTGCGTCAGCGTGCCGTGGATGACGGGGGCCGTGCGCTGTTTCAGGGCCGCGAAGCTTATCTCGACCGACATGCCCGGCGTGACTTCGGTGATGTCGTCGACGCCGATCGCGGCTTCGAGCACGAGCTGCTCTTTGTCCGGCACGATGTCCATGATCCGCTCGCCGCGCGCGATGACGCCGCCCACCGTAAAGGCGGTGAGGCCGACGATGAAACCGGATTCCGGCGCGCGGATTTCGGCGCGCTGCAGATTGTCGAGGGCCGAGCTCAGGCGCGGCGCCATGTCGAGCAGTTTGCTTTGCGTGTCGCGAAGCTCGGACGCGACGGTCGAGAAGCGCTCGTTGCGCAGCTGGATCGCCTGCAGTTCGGATTCCGCGATCTGCTGGCGCAGGCGCGCGATCGTGGCGTCGATGTCGCCGGCCTGGCCTTCGAGCGCCGAGGCGCTGCGCTCGAGCTGGCGCACTCGCGGCAGGGTCGCATGGCCCTTGTTGTAGAGTTCCTTGGTCGCGGCCAGCTCCTCGCGGATCAGGCGCAGCTGCTCGACCTGCGAGCGCAGCTGGGCTTCGGCCCCGCGGATCTGCTGCTGCAGCTGCGTTGATTTCTGGCGCAGCAGCGAAATCTGGCCGCGCAGCGCGGTGAGGCGTGTCGAAAACTGCAGTTCCTCGGACGCGAGCAGCGTGCGGATGGCGGGGTCGTCGCGCCGGTCGAGCAGCGTGCGCGGATAGTCGATGCGGTCGAGATCGTTCTGTTCGGCGACGAGGCGCGCCTCCTGCGCCTGCAGCGCGTCGAATTGCTTGGTCATCAGCGTGACGACGGCTTGGGACTGCGTGGTGTCGAGCACGATCAGCACCTGGTCGCGTTCCACGCGGTCGCCCTCGGCGACGCGGATTTCGGCGATGATGCCGCCGTCGAGATGCTGCACCGACTTGCGGTTGCCCTCGACGCGCACGACGGCAGGCGCCAGCACCGCGCCGTTGAGCGGAGCCACATAGGCCCAACCGCCGAGAGCGCCGAAGAACAGGCCGATGACGGCCATTCCCGTGACGAACGGAGCTGCGATCGATTCCGATTTCAGCAGAGCGGGATCGGTCGAAACGAGGGCGCTTTGCGCGGCGGCATTCATGGCGATGTCCTCAAATTCTGCGCAGCTGCGGCTGCGCGGGGGCGGCGCCGGCGGCGGCCTGCTTTCTGCGGCCAAGCACTTCGGCCTGGGTGCCGAAGGCCTCGATCGTGCCGTCGCGCAGCACCAGCAGCTTGTCGACCGCGTTCATGGCGACCGAACGGTGCGAGACGACGATGGTGGTGATTTTCGCGGCCTTGAGGGCGGCGAGCGCCGAGGTCAGTGCCTGGTCGCCCTCTATGTCGAGATTGGAATTGGGCTCGTCGAGCACCACGAGGGCGGGATTGCCGAACACGGCGCGCGCAAGCGCGATGCGCTGGCGCTGGCCGCCCGACAGGAACGCGCCGCTTTCGCCGATCTGGGTGTTGTAGCCGTCCGGCAGACGCAGGATGAAATCGTGCGCGCCCGCAAGCTTGGCTGCCGCCACGATCTCCTCGTCGCCGACGTTTCTGAAGCGCGCGATGTTTTCGGCGATGTTGCCCGAAAAAAGCTCGATGTCCTGCGGCAGATAGCCCACGTAGTTGCCGAAGGTCTCGCGGTTCCATTGCTGGATGTCGGCGCCGTCGAGGCGCACGAAGCCTTGCGCGGGCT
This sequence comes from Tagaea sp., assembly GCA_044378015.1. Lineage (GTDB taxonomy): Bacteria > Pseudomonadota > Alphaproteobacteria > CACIAM-22H2 > CACIAM-22H2 > Tagaea. The sequence goes on along the minus strand of JBILXZ010000017.1, from coordinate 55,870 downwards.
TGATGGCGCCGACGATGGCGCGCGACAGCGTCGATTTGCCCGCCGCACTGGGCCCGAATATGCCGATCTGCTCGCCGGGCTGCACGGTGAAGGAAATGCCGCGCAGCACCGCTTTGGGGTTGCCGCGCACGAAATAGACGAGCTGTTCGACCGATACCTTGCCGGCCGGGCGCGGCAGTTCGATGTGTTTGGACGCTTCCGGGAAACCCGTCAGCAAATCGCGCATGCGCGCGTAGGATTCGCGCACCATGATCGTCGAACGCCAGCTCGCCACCGCCTGCTCGAGCGGGGCAAGGGCGCGGCCCAGCAGGATCGAAGCGGCGAAGATCGCGCCCGCGCTGATGTCGCGCTCGATGACCAGATAGGCGCCCACGCCCAGAATGACCGACTGCATCGCCATGCGCAGGAACTTGATGATCGAGGCCATGATCGCGTTGCGGTCGCTCGCGACGCTCTGGTCGTCGATATGCGCGCTGCGATCCTTGCGCCAGCGCCCGAGAACGGCGCCGATCATGCCCATCGCATGCACGACCTCGGCGTTGCGCAGGCCCGCCTCGACGAAACGGTAGCCGCGCGACGCGGCCTCGTTGGAGCGGTTGAGCGGCCCGCGCACGAGCCACTCGTTGACGAGCGCGAGCAGGAGAAGGACGGCCGAGAACGCCACGCACATGATCCCGAGCACGGGGTGCAGCACGTAGGCGAAGGCGATGTAGACCGGCGTCCACGGCAGGTCGAGCAGCGTGAGCATGCTGCTGCCGCACGCATACTGGCGGAAATTGTCGAGATCGCGCAGTTCGGGGCCTGCGGTACGCCCGTGAACGAGCGCGCGCGAATTCATCGCCGCAATGATGCGCCCTGCAAGCAGCCGGTCCAAGCGTGCACCAGCGCGCGTCAGAACCTGCGAGCGGGCAAAATCGAGAGCCGCCAGGGCAACGAGCGCAATCATCACCCCGATCGTGAGCATGATCAGGGTCGGTACGCTCGAGCTGTGCAATGCGCCGTCGTACACATGGATCATGTAGATTGCTGGAGACAATGCTAAAATATTGATGGCAAAACTGAAAACGAGTGCCAGCACGAAATACGGCGCGCACGCGGAAAGAGCCGAATACAGGGCATTGACGGCGATTTTGTCGGTCATCGTCGAAATGTACATGATTTATGAAAAATGCGCGATAGAACGAAAGATGAATAGAATGACAGGTACGCCGTCCGGACATCCGCACCAAGCATATTTCGCGCGGCATCGCCTGGACTTTGCGCGTTCCGGTTCTGGCGTGCGCCCGGCGTTGACGCGCGCTTGGGCTGTTGTAGAAAGAATTTCGACCGCCAGGAGCAGCCCGTGTCCCGTGAATCGATCCAGATCGCGTGTCTTCACACGGCCGAGAGCAACGTCGCGGTTTTCGACAACGCTTTGCGAAAGGCAGGATTGCCGGGTGTCGATCTGCGCCATGCGGTGCGTGCGGACCTTCTTGCCGCAGCTGAACGCGAAGGGGGCCTCACGGCCGACATTGCGGCGCAAGCTGAGGCAGCCCTGATGGACCTCTGTGCTGGCGCCGATGCCGTGCTTTTGACTTGCTCGACCTTGGGGCCGGCAGCCGAGGCGGCCGCGGCGAATGCCGCCATCCCCGTGATGCGGGTCGATGCGGCGCTCGCGCTCGAAGCCGCAAAGGGCGGGGGCAAGGTCGTGGTTCTATGCGCCGTCGAGACCACGTTGGAGCCGACCAAGCGCTTGTTCGAGGCGGCGGGGCAGGCGACAGGGGCGGCAGTGCGCGTGCAGATTGTTCCGGGCGCTTGGGCCGCCTTCAAGGCCGGACGGCAAGCGCTCTATCTCGACGCGATCGCGCGCGCCGCAATCGAGGCCAAGCGCGGCGGCGCCGATCGGGTCGCATTGGCGCAAGCGTCGATGGCCGCTGCATGCGACTTGTTTGAGGCCGACGCGCGGCCGTTGAACAGTCCCGTTGCCGGTCTCGCCGCCGCCGTCGCTGCGGTCCGCGCGCTGACGCGAAATTCTTGAAAAATTCGCAGGAATATGCTTCTATATCGAGCATGCTTCGATGGGCGTGCGCTGTTTGAAAAGTGAAGAGAGACCATCGCTTTTGGCCTTCCGAAAGGTCGGTCGAATAGGGCGAGGGCGATTCCGAATTGCGGTTACATTCGTTGCAATTCAATGGTTTAAACAGGTTGCGGCAACCGATTGCAACGCAATGTCGCCTATTTCGCCGCTGCAATAGCGGGCGCCAAAATGCGGGCGAGATTGAAGTTGGGGAAAATTGACTATGGTCTGGCGTCGATGCGCGTCGCCTAAAGCACGGTGCCGGTTTGGTCGATCGGCAGCCAGCCGTCGCGGGTCAAGGCTTCGAGCGGTTGGAAGCGGACTTTGTAGGCCATTTTCGCGCTCTCGCCGATCCAATAGCCCAGATACACGTGCGCAAGCTGCGCGCGCTGGGCGGCCTCGACGAGGGCCAAGATCAAATGGCTGCCGAGCGAGCGTTCGGGCATCTCGGGCTCGTAGAACGAATAGACGGCCGACAGGCCGCTCTGCATGCGATCGACGAGGCTCGCTCCCATCAGCGTGCCGTGGCGGTCGCGCACCTCGACCACGTTCGAGGCGTTCGCCCCGACCTCGATCATGGTGCGGTAATCCTCGAAATCCATCCGCGCCATTTCGCCGTCGCGGTGGCGGCCGACCTGGTAGCGCGCGAACAGCGCGTATTGCTCGGCCGTCGCGATGGGCGCGCAGATCTCGGCGTGCAGATCGCGGTTTTTGGCGAGCACGCGCCGCCACTGGCGCGTGTATTCGAAGCGGTCGACCGGTATGCGAACGGCCACGCACGCGTTGCAGCCCGGACAGGCGGGCCGGTAGGCGAAGCCCAGCGAGCGGCGGAAGCCCGCCTCCGACAGCAGATCGTAGGACAGCACGGCCTGCGGGCCGGTGAGATCCACGAAGATGCGCCGCTCCATGCGCCCGTCGAGATAGGGGCAGGGCGAGGGCATCGAGTAGTAGAAGCGCGCGGTGCTGTTGCCTTGGGCGGTCATGCCGGGCCTCGCGGGGCGCCGCGGGCGGAGCGATGCGCCTCGAGGCCGCAGATTCGGTCGTGCAGCAGGGCTTTGTTGCGGTCGAACAGGGACCACAGCAGAACGAGGCCGCCGGTAAAGCCGATGCCCATGTAGAAAAGCACCCAATGCACGGCCGCCTGCAGGAAGCTCGCGCGTCCGCCGCCGGTGGCGGCGAATTCCAATCCTGCCAGCCGCATGCCCCAGGTGCTCCCGCGCGGGCCAGCAAGCAGGATCGCGTGGTAGAACAGCGGCACAACCGCCACTGCGAGCCACGCGGGCGCCCACAGCACGCCGAAGCTGAAAAGGCCCAGGAAAAAGGCCGGGATCGAAGCGGCGGCGGCGAGCGCGCCGCAGATCGCCGCATCGACCGCCCACGCGAACACGCGCCGCCGCCGCAGGCCCGAAAAGTCGGGCAGCGACGCGCGGGCGCCGTCCAGCACGGCGTCGATCACAGGCGGCGCGGCGTGTGCATCCAAAGCCAAAGCGATTTCCCCAAAACGCGAAGCCCCCTCGATGCCAACTCGGCTTAGCCTAGGACTGCGGAGGTCTCGCTGGCAAGTTTCGCTTGCGGGCGCCGCTCAGCTCGATTGCGGTATGTCGCGGAGCAGAACGATCGAAATCCGCCGATTGCGCGGATCGGCCGGGTTGTCGGCGATCAGCGGCTCGGTGTCGGCGCGCCCGATCACGCGCGCGATGCGCGCGGACGGCAGGCCCGATTCGAGCATCGTGCGGCGCGCGGCGTTGGCGCGGTCGCTCGACAGTTCCCAGTTCGTGTACTGGGCCCCGCGCGGGAAGGGCGAGGCGTCGGTGTGGCCCGTGATCGCGATCGCGTTGGGCAGGGCCTGCACGATGCGCGCAACGGTGGCAAGCAGGCGGCGCGTCTGCTCGGCGGGCGCTGCCGAGCCCGACGCGAACATCGCGTAGCGCTCCTGGTCGACGAGCTGGATGCGCAGGCCTTCGGGCGTGCGATCGACCAGCAGATTCGGGGCGAGCGGCTTGAGTTCGGGAATTTCCTGCAGCGCCTGGCGCAGGTCGGATTCGGCGCGCGCGAAGCTCTGCTCCTCGCGGCGACCCATTTCGGCCTGCATCTGCTGCTGGAAGCTGTTTTGGTTCTGGGCCGCGCCGGTTCCCGTGCCGGAACCCGAACCGTTCTGGTCGCCGTCGGGACGCGTGCCGACGAATTGGTTGCCCGCAGCGCGTTCGCCGGTTCGCCTGTCGCCGACCGTCTCGCGCCCCGCCGGACCGGTCGCAGCGCCGGATGCGCCGCGCGCGTTGGGCTGCGGGTTTTCGCTGTCCTCGTTGGCCGCACCTTTTGGATCGGCGAAGTCCGGACCTTCGGTTTCGGCTTCTTCGCCGGTCGGGGCAATCGGGACGCCGACGACGATGCCGCCCGTCATGTTCAGCAAATCGCCGGGGCCGAGGGTCACGCCGCCGAGCAAGCCGCCCGCACCGGAGGTCGAGCGCGAAACCGCGTCGAAGGCCGTGAAATACTTCGCGATGCCCTGGCGCTTCTCCTGGTCGGTCGCGTTGAGCAGCCACATCAGCAGGAAGAACGCCATCATCGCGGTCACGAAGTCGGCATATGCAACTTTCCAGCCGCCGCCGTGGGCCGCATCGTGGCCCTTTTTGACGCGCTTGATGATGATGACTGGATGATTGCTTTCGTCGGCCATTCTGATCCCGTTTGCGGCAGCGCACGCGAATATGCGCCGATGTGGGCCGATCTACAAGGAGGCCCAGGTTTAAAGATATTCGCGTAAAATTAAAGGAAATTTGTTTATAGTGTGTTAACTTCCACAATTTAGTTTTTAAAACATAATCTTATTGCTTCGGCACAAGCGCCAAAGTTGGCGTACTCGACGGCAACTCGGCGCGGCTGCGCGCCAACCGCACATGCTGGCCTGCCGCCCAGACGGGGGCAAGATCGCGCCAATGCGGCGAAAGCGGATGGCCCGACTGGCCGGGGGCGATCACGAACAGGGCCGAGTCGAGATCGGCGAGATCGTAGATCGCGCGCAAACCCGCCCCGTGCACATGCGCGTAAGGGGCTGCCGCGTTCGACAGGCGCATCCCGCCGCGGTTGATCGTGTAGTAGTCGCCATGCGTGGGCACGTCCACGGCAAGCAGCGGTCCCAGGATCGGCAGGCGCGCGAAGATCGGGTTCTCGAAGGGCGCGCGATGGGCGGCCCCCCACCGCCAGCTTTTGGGATCGCGGCCGTATTTCTGGCCGAGTTCATCGAGCGCCACGCCGAGCGCTGCTTCCGCCATGGCCGTGCAGTTCGGCGCGCAGAAGGGCGAGGTGCCGTCGAGAACGCCCAGTGCGAGCGCCGGGCGTTCGCGCACGGCGGCCTCGGCCATCGGCCCCAAAGCGGCATCGAGGGCGCGGCGCGTCAATTCGCGCATCCAAGCCGTGAAGATCAGCGGCTCGGGCCGATTGCGGTCCATGCGGCCGTCCCAGGCACGCAGCAAATCGAGGGCGGTTCGCGATTGGGCATCGAGCGGGGCGAGGGGCTGGGCAGCGCGCATCGCCTCGCGCGCGAAGATCGAGTGGGCGTCGGCGAGCACCGCTTCGTGGAAAGCAACGTCCTGTTGCGTTCGCGATTCGAGCAGTTCCGCGATGCGCCGCTGCCGGTAGGCCGGATCGAACGCGAAACTCAGATGGTAGGGATAGTCGGGGCCCGCGACGCGGTCGTTGGCGTTGGACGCGAAGCCCGACGGCGGATCGACGACGGCAGGCATGCGCGCGAACGGCACGAAGCCGGTCCAGCCGACATTGCGGCTCGAGCCCGCATAGGGCAAAAGCGAGGCGGCGCTGGCGCGCACCGGCACGGCGCCCACGGTGCGCAGGCCGATGGCGCCCGCCGTGTCGGCGTAGACCATGTTCTGCACCGGCGACTGCCAGGCCCGCGTGGCTTCGACCGCCTCGGCGGCATTGCGCGCGCGGTTGAGGCGCATCAGCGCTTCGGCCGTGCGGTCGAGCTCGAACATGAAAGGCAGCGCGAGCGACAGAACGTGGTCCGCGCCGGCTGTTGCCTGGGCGGCGGCGTCGATGTCGGAAATCACCGCCCCGTGCCGCGTGCGGCGCACGAGTAGGGTTTCGGGTTTTCCGTCTTTGACCTGCAGCAGCTCTTCGCGCGTTTCGAAGGCGCGCGGACCTTCGGGCCCCAGATAGCGCGAAGGATCGCTGGGATCGAGCCGCTCGACGAACAGGTCGGCCGCGTCCGCGTTCGTCGTGGTGAAGCCCCAGGCAACGTTGCCGTTGTGGCCGAGGATGAGCGCCGGCGCGCCCGGCGCGGTTGCGCCCGCATAGCGCACGCCGGGCGCTTCGAGCCGCACCAGATACCAGACGCCCGGAGCGCCAAGGCTCAGATGCGGATCGTTGGCGAGGATCGGCTTCCCGCTTGCGGTGCGCGATCCGGCCACGACCCATTCGTTGGAGGCCGAACCCGCGCTGTCGGCTTCGGGAAGGTGCGCGGCCGTCGCTTCGGCGAGCGCTGCAAGGGCGGGGTCCGCCGGAGCAGCGGCCCGCGCCGGATCCGCCTGCGGCCACAGGGCTGCGATCACGTCCGGCGTGAGCCGGTCGCCGAGGCGCGCGCGCAGCAGCGTGTCGCGCCAACTCCCATTCAGCGAGAGGCCCATGAGTTGGCCCCACAGCAGCGCGTGCCAGCCGTCCCAGCGCTCGGGTCGGTAGCCGGTATAGAGGAATTCGACCGGCCATGCGCCGTCGCGGGTCGCAAGTGCTGCGTTGATGCCGGCGACGTAGGCATCGGTCTGGCGGCGCGCATCGGGCTCCATTGCCGCATAGATGCGGCGCGCTTCCTGCGCCAAGCCCAGCATGCGGTTGAAGCGGTCGAGCGGCAGGGCGCGGGCGCCCGCGAATTCGGCAAGCCGCCCCTGGCCGATCAGGCGCGTGGTCTCGAGCTGCACGAGCCTGTCGTGCGCGTGCAGCAGCCCGAGCGCGAACCACAGATCGCGCTCGTTCTGCGCGTAGACGTAGGGGATGCCGTATTCGTCGCGCAGTATCTCGAGGCGCGCTTCGAGCCCTTCGACCGCGAGCGTGCCCGATCTCGGCGGCAGGGCGGTGCGCAGATAAAGCACGCCGATTCCGGCCGCCGCACTGCCGAGCAGCAAGGCCGCCGTCGCCAACCGCAGGATCCAGCGAAAGATGCCCATCGCGCTCAGGCGAGATTCACGATGACGGTCTTTTTGGTCGTGAAATGCTCGAGCATGGCTTCGAGCGTCGCTTCTTTGCCGAGGCCCGAGGATTTCACGCCGCCGTAGCTCAAGCCCGGCTGCACGACGAGGTTCTGGTTCACCTGCACGAAGCCCGCCTGCAGGCGCCGCGCGCCGTCGAGGGCGGTTTTGAGGTCCTTGGTCCAGATCGTCGCGGCAAGGCCGTATTCGCTGTCGTTTGCCGCCGCGATCGCCTCGTCGAACGTCGAAAAGCGGATCACGGCCGTGACGGGTCCGAAGATTTCTTCGCGGATCACGCGCGAGCTTGCCGGCAGGCCCGTGAAGATCACGGGGCGCACATAGAAGCCCGGCTTCAGCTTCGCGTCCGCGGGCATGGCCGAGCATTCGTTGGCTGTCCCGCCGTCGGCAATGCCGATCGCGATGTAGTTTTTGACCTTCTCGAACTGGCCTTGGCTCACGATGGTGCCGATGTCGGTCGTCTCGTCGAGCGGGTCGCCCATCTTCATCGCGTCGACCTTGGCTTTGAGCGCGGCCACGAAACGGTCGTGCACGCCTGCCTGCACGTACATGCGGCTCGATGCGGTGCAGCTCTGGCCCATGCGCGTGAAGCGCATGCCCGCGATGGCTCCGGCCACCGTGCGGTCGAGATCGCAATCGTCCATCACGATCATCGGGCTTTTGCCGCCGAGTTCCAGCGTCACCGGGATGAGCTTGTCGGCGGCGAGTTTGGAGACGATCTTGCCGGTCTCGACCGAACCCGTGAAGGTGATCTTGCCCACTTTGGGATGCGATACGAGGGGCGCGCCGCACTCGGGCCCCATGCCGGAGAGCATGTTGAACGCGCCCGGCGGCAGGATTGTGCCCATAAGCTCGCAGATGCGAAGTACTGCAAACGGCGCTTCTTCCGCGCTTTTGACCACGACGCTGTTGCCCGCAACCAGGGCGGGCGCGATCTTGAGCGCCATCAGCATCATCGGCACGTTCCACGGGATGATGGCGCCGACCACCCCGATAGGCTCGCGGATCGTCATGGTCAGCATGTCGGGATTGAAAGGCACGGTCTCGCCTTTAAGCTCGCTGCCGAGGCCCGCGTAGAAATGCAGCGCATCGGCAAGCACGCCCGCTTCGACGCGGCTTTCGGTGCGCAAGGCCTTGCCCGTCTCGAGCGCGATCAGGCGGGAAAGCTCTTCCTTGTGCGCGTCGAGCAGGCGCGCGCAGTCGCCGACCAGCTTGCCGCGCTGGCGGGCGGGCACTTTGGCCCAAGCGATCTGCGCGTTCGCCGCCGAGACGACCGCGCGGTCGACGTCCGTCGCATCGCCCGCAGCCGCCTTCGCCACGAGGGCACCCGTGGCGGGGCTGCGCACGTCGAACGTGGCGCCTGCAGCGGCCGGGACGAGCTTGCCGTCGATGAAATGCTTGGCGGCCAGATGAGCTGCGAGAACGGCGGGATCGAGGACGATTTCGGTCATGGCTTTTCCTTGGGCGCGGCAAGATTGGCCAGTATGGCCGTACGATTTTGGTCGAGGGCAGGGGCAGGGGCGCGGGTCGCAGGATCGGCAAAGCCCGAGATTTTGATCGGATTGCCGATCGCGCGGATCTTGTGCCCGCGCGGGGTGGCGGTTTCGACGACCATGTTGCGCGCGGCCGTCTGCGGATGGTCGATGGCCTTCTTTATATCGTTGATCGGCCCGGCGGGGATGCCCGCTTGGTCGAGCTGCTCGAGCCAATAGGCCGACGGTTGTTTGGCGAGAATGGCGGAAATTTCGGCCTCGAGGGCAGCCACGTTTTCGGTGCGCAAGCCGTTCGTAGCATAGCGCTTGTCCTCGGCCATTGCGGGAGCTTGGAGTACGGTCGCCATTTTGCGGAACAGACCGTCGTTGCCGGCCGCAATGATGATGGGCTGGTCGGCGGTCTGGAAAATGCCGAACGGCGTGATGGAGGCATGGCGCCCGCCCATCGGCCCCGGCACCTGGCCCGTGTTGAGATAGCGTGCGGCCGGGTTTTCCATCAAAGCAAGCTGGCAGTCGAGCATGCCGATATCCACGAACGTCGCCTCGCCGGTGCGCAAGCGATGGAACAAGGCCGCCTGCACGCCGATGGCGGCATAGAGCCCGGCCCCCAGATCGCCGATCGAAACGCCGATGCGCGCGGGCGGAGCACCCTCGTGGCCGGTCACGCTGATGATGCCGCCCAAACCCTGCACGACCATGTCGTAGGCGGGCTTGTCCTTGTGCGGCCCCGAATGGCCGAAACCCGACGCCGCGCAATAGATCAGCTGCGGGAAGCGCGCGTGCAGCGCGGTCCAGCCATAGCCGAGCCGGTCCATGGTGCCGGGGCGGAAATTCTCGACCAGCACGTCGGCCCTGTCGAGCAGGCTTTCGAAGATGGCGCGGTGCTCGGGATTTTTGAGATCGAGCCCGATGCTCTCCTTGCCGCGATTAACGGCCGCGAAATAGACGGACTCGCCGTCGATGAACGGGCCGTATTGGCGGCTGTCGTCGCCGCCGCGCGGATCCTCGATCTTGATCACGCGCGCGCCCAGCTCGGCCAGCAGCAGCGTGCAGTACGGCCCCGCTAGAATGCGCGACATGTCGACAACGGTAATTCCCGCAAGCGGGCCGGTTGGAGCGGCGGTCATTGTCGGTTCTGTTCCTGGGGTTTTGCCGAGCGTCTCTGGGGATCGGGGAACAGTCTTAGCCGATCCCAAAGCGCACGGCCAAGCGGCTTAAGCGCGGGCGGTTTTGGCCGCCCACAGTTCGTTTGCGAGAAGGGCGGCGAGGACGATGCCGCCGCCCAGCAGCGTGGCCGCACCGGGCTCCTCGCTATAGACGAGCCAAACCCAAAACGGGCCGAGCGTGGTTTCGAGCAGGGCGATCAGCCCCACTTGGGCTGCGCGTAGATGGCGGGCGGCCATGGTCATCAGCATGCAGCCGAGGCCGAGTTGGATAACGCCCATGGCCATCAGCACGAGAATGTCGTGTGCCGAGATCGCCGCCATGTCGGCAAACGGAAAGGCGAGCGCGACCGACAGCACGCCCGCCACGAGCACGCTCGGCACCATATCGACGTTCGCCCCCGCCTTGCGCACGACGGTGATCTGGGCCGCGAATGCGAGCGAAACGCACAACGCCGACAAAGGCCCCAGGACCGAGCCGAAGGACAGCGCATCGCCGACCATTATAGCGACGCCGACGGTGCAGGCCGCGATCGCGACAAGCGTGCGCAGCGCAAGCGTTTCGCCGAGCACGAAGCGGCCGAGCAAAGCCGCCCACAAGGGCGAGGTGCTCATCAGGAAAAGCGCGGTGGCGACCGTCGTGGCGCTGACGGCGTAGAGAAAGAAAAAGAAGGTCGAGGCGAGGAGCGCGCCCGCGATCCAGCCCGCACGCCCGAGCGCGAACACGGCGGCGGGTGCCGCGCGGCCGTAGCGCCACACGAGATAGGCCGCCAGCATCGGCACCATGCCGACCGAGCGCCAGAAAACCATCTGCCATGCATGGTCGGTTTCGAGGGCGCGCACGAAAAGGCCGCTCGTGCTCCAGAACAAGGCTGCCGCGACCATCAGCGCTACCCCTTTTGCGTTCCCGCTCATGGCACGGTCTTGGCGCGCGCGGCGCCGAAGGCGTTGAAGGCGAGGGCGGCCAACAGAATGGCGCCGCCGTAGATCGTGCTCGAAGCGGGCACCTCGCCCACGGCAAGCCACGTCCAGATCGGCCCAAGCACGGGCTCGAGCAGCGTGATCAACGCGACTTCGACCGGCGGCAGGCGCTTGAGCGCGGCGAAGAAAAACGCGAGGCCGACCGACATCTGAAGCATGCCCAGAAAAATCAGCGCGGCGATGCTGCCGAGATCGACGGCGAGGACTTCGCTGAAGGCGAAACCCAGCCCCATAGAGGCGGCGGCACCGAGCAGCGTCGCCGGCCGCAGATCGAGCGTCGGATAGGCGCGTACGAGCAGGACGTTGACGGCCGAGCAAATGGCTACGCCGAGCGCCATTGCCTTGCCGAACATCGCCCCGTCCGCAAGGCCACCCCCCATCACGACGGCGAGGCCCGAAAACGCCACCGCGATCGCGATCCAACTGGTCAAGGACACGCGCTCGCGCAGCGCAAGCCATCCGAGAATGGCGACCAGTATCGGAGAGGTGGATTGAAGCAGCAATGCGTTGGCCACGCTTGTCGACGTCATGGCGAGGACGTGCAGCGAAAACATGCCCGTGACCATCAGCCCCGAAACGAGCGTCGTGCGGCCGCCCGCCTGCAGCGAGCCGACGATCGGTACGCGCAGCAGGAAGGCCAGCAGAAAGGGGAAGAAAAGCAAGTGGCCGGCAGCGCGCCAGAACACGATGTCCCAAGGGCCGGCTTCGACCGTCCGGATGATCACGCCGCCGAAGCTCCAGCACAAAGGGGCGGCGAGGGCGAAAACATAGCCCTCGGCGCGGGACGAGAGTTTCATCGGCGGAATCGATTCCAAAACAGGGTCGGCGGCGATGTCCTTGTAGGGACTTGCCTGCGCGGTTGTCCAGTGCGGCTCGATCAAGGTAGAACCATGGGCATGACGCCGCGTGAACGCAGCATGCCCGTGCTCGGGCCTTCCGGATTCTTCAAGCTCGCCTGGACCGAATGGGGCCCCTTGCGCGCCAAGCGGACCGTGCTGTGCGTGCACGGCCTCACGCGCAACGGCCGCGATTTCGACGTTCTGGCGCGCGCCCTTGCCGAACAGGATTGTCGGGTCGTGTGCCCCGACATGCCGGGCCGCGGCGAGTCCGACTGGCTGCCCAAAGCCGACGACTACGCCTATCCGACCTATATGCAGACGATCGCGGTGCTGTTCGCGCGCCTCGACGTCGAAAAAGTGGATTGGATCGGCACGTCGATGGGCGGGCTCATCGGCATGCTGCTCGCGGCCCATCGCGGCCATTTCATCGGCAAACTGGTGCTGAACGACGTGGGCCCGTTCATCCCTTCGGCGGCGCTGCAGCGGCTGGGCGCCTATGTCGGGCGCGATCCGCGCTTCCAGGATTTCGGCGCGGTCGAAACGTACTTGCGCAAAGTGCATGCGCCCTTCGGCCAGCTTAGCGATGCCGAATGGATGCATTTGGCGTTCCACAGCGCCGAAGAGTCCGACGACGGCGATTTGCGCCTTCGCTACGATCCTGCGATCGGCAAGCCCTTCCAGGACAAGCCCGCCGACGATCTTGCGCTGTGGGCGTTCTGGGACCAGATCCGCATTCCGGTCCTTGCCATTCGCGGCGCTGATTCGGATCTGCTGCTGCGCGAAACGCTCGTGCGCATGACCAAGCGCAAGAACTGCGCGGGCGTCGAGATCGCGGGCTGCGGCCATGCGCCCGCGTTGATGGCGCACGACCAGATACGCATCGTTTCGGAATTTCTGCTGGAATAGCGGCCGTCGCGTTTCACGCGAAGCCGGCGGCGACCGCAAACGCGGCAAGTGCGAGCAGCACTGCCGCCGTGCGGTTGATCGCGCGCTGGCTGGCGGCGTCGATGGCCGCTTGCGAGGCCGACAACGCTATTCCCCAGCCGACCGCCCCCAGAAACACGCCGAGCGCCAGGTTGGCCGCTGCATCGACGCCGCCACGATCCGCGCCGAGTGCTAAGAACACGGTCGCGAATACGACCAATCCGGTCGGGTTCGCAGCCACTTGCAGGAACGAAGCCGACAGCGCTTGCGGCGCGGAGGCGCGCGACGCTGCGCGTTCGGGCGCAAGGAGCGGCGCGTTGTAGGCTTGCCAGCCGAGCCACAGCAGCATCATGGCGCCGAATTGCCGGACCCAGTCGTTTTCGGCGATCCACCCTGCGAGCAGGTCCGCAACGAGATAGCCTGCGATGCCGGCGTAAATCAGATCGGCGAGCGCGCTCCCGAGCGCGGCCGCGACGCCGGCGGCAAAACCGTCGTGGCGGCTGCGCGCAACGAGGGCGGTTCCGCGATCGTTGAACGGTGCCGCCACGAGGGCGCCCAGCAACAGGCCTTCGACGAAAAACAGCGATGTTTCGTCCATGGGTCCGTTCAGTCTTTCAGCGCTTGCGCAACGTCGACGGCCGAGTAGGTCAAGATGCCGTCGGCGCCGGCGCGCTTGAAGGCCAGCAGCGTTTCGAACACGACCTTGCGGTCGAGCCATCCGCGCTCGATCGCCCCCATCAGCATCGCGTATTCGCCGGACACCTGGTAGGCGAAGGTCGGAACCTTGAACGTGTCCTTGATGCGCCGCACGATGTCGAGATACGGCAGGCCGGGCTTTACCATGACCATGTCGGCCCCCTCGTCGAGATCGAAAGCAACCTCGCGCAGTGCTTCGTCGCTGTTGGCCGGATCCATCTGGTAGGTGCGTTTGTCGCCCCTGCCGAGAGCCGAGCCCGAGCCTACCGCGTCGCGAAACGGGCCGTAATAGGCCGATGCGTATTTGGCGGCATAGCTCATGATGCGCACATGTTCGAACCCGCCCTGGTCGAGCGCGTCGCGCAAAACGCCGATGCGCCCGTCCATCATTTCGGAGGGCGCGATCACGTCGCAGCCCGCCTGCGCCTGCACCAAAGCCTGGCGGCACAATACGGGCAGGGTGGGATCGTTCACGACGTAGCCGTCGCGCACGAGCCCGTCCTGGCCGTGGGTCGTGTAGGGATCGAGGGCCACGTCGCACACCACGCCCATTTCGGGCACGGCTTTCTTGAGGGCGCGCACGGCGCGGCAGACGAGGTTGTCGGGGTTGCCGGACTCCTCGCCGTCTTCGCTTTTGCGCGCGGACGGCGTGTTCGGGAACAGCGCGATGGCGCGGATGCCGAGCTTGGCGGCCTTGCGCGCGTCCTTCACGAGTTCGTCGACGCTGACGCGCGCGACGCCCGGCATCGAGGCCACGGCCTGGCGCGACGCTTTGCCTTCGGCCACGAACACGGGCCAGATCAGATCGTCGCAGGCGAGCTTCGTTTCGGCCGACAAAGCGCGCGACCACGCGTCGCGACGATTGCGCCGCAGCCGCGTGCGTGGATAGCGCCCAGGAAATGCCATCGACGAATCCCCCTTCTGTCCCCTTGTTCGTCCGAACTTAGCGAAACGACATTGTCTTTCCAACCGTTCTGGACGAAATTGCCGCAAAGACCGAATGGGGGGACGTGCGGCAATGGATTTCGAGCCCAGCGAAGAGCAGCGCGCCATTCGAGATCTCGCGCGCGACTTTGCCGCCGAGCAGATGGCGCCGCATGCGGCCCTATGGGATGCCGACAAGATATTCCCGGCCGAAACGCTGCGCGCGGCTGCTTCCCTCGGGCTCGCCGCCATATACACGGACGAGGCGCACGGCGGCTCTGGACTCGGACGTATCGAAGCGGCTTTGGTGTTCGAGGAATTGTCGGCCGCATGCGCTTCGACGGCGGCCTATCTCTCGATCCACAACATGGCGTGCTGGATGGTCGACCGCTTCGCCGATGCGGCATTGCGCGCAAGATTGCTGCCCGACATGACGGCAATGGCGAAGTTCGCCAGCTACTGCCTGACCGAGCCCGGCTCGGGCTCGGATGCGGCGAGCTTGCGCACGCGCGCGGAACGGCGCGGCGACGTCTACGCGCTGAACGGCACAAAGGCGTTCATCTCCGGCGCGGGCGCGTCGGACGTCTACATCGTGATGGCGCGCACGGGCGGCGCCGGTCCCAAAGGCATTTCCGCGATCGCGGTCGAGAAGGGCAGCAAGGGCCTGTCCTTCGGCAAGCAGGAGAACAAACTCGGCTGGAATTCGCAGCCGACCGCGATGGTGATCTTCGAGGATTGCGAAGTGCCTGTCGCCAACCGACTGGGGGCGGAGGGCGAAGGCTTCAAAATCGCGATGCAGGGGCTCGACGGCGGGCGCGTGAACATCGCCGCCTGCTCTATCGGCGCCGCACGCGCGTCGATGGAGGCGGCGCGCGACCATCTCAAGACGCGCCAGCAATTCGGACAAAGGCTGGCCGAGTTCCAGGCGCTGCAGTTTCGCTTGGCCGACATGGCGACGTCGCTGGATGCGGCCCGCTTGCTCGTGCATCGGGCGGCGGCGGCTCTCGACGCGAAATCGGCCGATGCCAGCTACCGGTGCGCGATGGCCAAGCGTTTTGCGACCGACGCCGGTTTTGCCGTATGCGACGAGGCGCTGCAGCTGTTCGGCGGCTACGGCTATCTGAAGGACTATCCGGTCGAGCGGCATCTGCGCGACACGCGCGTGCATCGCATCCTCGAAGGCACCAACGAGATCATGCGCGTGCTGATGGCGCGAAAACTGTTGGGCGACTGAGCGCGCCCGAAGCGAAAGGAACGGAGCCAAGTGGACGAAGCGGAAATCCTGTTCGGCACGAGCGGCCATGCGGCGACGGCCACCTTGAACCGGCCCAAAGCGCTGAACGCGCTGACGCTCGGCATGATCGAACTGCTGGCACCCAGGCTGCGCGAATGGGCGGCAGCGCCGACCGTGCGCCAGATCGTGCTCAAAGGGGCGGGCGAACGCGCGTTCTGCGCGGGCGGGGACGTGCGCGCGGCCTACGAGGCGGGCCTTGCCGTCAAACGCGGCGGCAAACAAAGCGCGCTTACGCGCGATTTTTTCTTCGAGGAGTACCGTCTCAACCGCCAGCTCGCGCGGTTCCCGAAGCCCGTCGTTTCGCTGATCGACGGCGTTTGCATGGGCGGCGGCGTGGGCCTGTCGGTGCACGGGCGCTACAGGGTTGCGACCGAGCGCACGCTTTTCGCGATGCCCGAAACCGCGATCGGTCTGTTTCCGGACGTCGGCGGATCGTTTTTTCTGCCGCGGCTGCCTGGCCGCGTGGGCCGCTTTCTGGGGCTGACCGGCGAACGGCTGAAGGCCGCCGATCTCGTGCATCTGGGGCTCGCCACGCACTACGTGCCGAGCGCGCGCCTTGCCGAACTCGAAGCGGCCTTGGCCGGCGAAGCGGCAGATCGCGTGCTGGCGGAATTCGATGCCGATCCGGGGGCGGCGGAATTGCCGGCGCGCGAAGCCGCGATCGCGCGCTGCTTTTCGCCCGACAGAATCGAAGGAATTCTGGCGGCGCTCGACGCCGAGGGGCAGGAATGGACGGCGAAACTCGCGGAGCGTCTGCGCAAGATGAGCCCGACCAGCCTCAAAATCTCGCTGCGGCAGCTCGATTTGGGAGCGGCCATGTCGATCGAAGACGGGCTGCGCATGGAATTCCGCATGGTCCAGCGCTGCATGGCGGCCGACGATTTCTACGAGGGCATTCGCGCCGTGCTGATCGACAAGGACCATGCGCCCAAATGGACGCCCGCATCGCTCGACGCGGTCGACGCGGCGGCCGTCGCGCGTTACTTCGCACCTCTGGCGCTCGGCGACGAGCTCACCTTCATCGACTGATCGAAAAGGAGCATCACAAAATGGCGACTGTCGCATTCGTCGGTTTGGGCAATATGGGCGGCCCGATGGCGCGCAACCTCGCCAAAGCGGGGCACGTCGTGCGCGGCTTCGACGTCGCGCGGGCGAACATTGCGGCGGCTGGGGCCGTTGCGTGCGGGTCGGCTGCGGATGCGGCCGTCGGCGCCGATCTCGTGGTTACGATGCTGCCCGCAGGACCGCATGTGCAGAAGGTCTTCGCGGAGATTCTGCCCGCGGCCAAAGTCGGCGCTCTGCTGATCGACTGCTCGACCATCGACGTCGAAACGGCGCGGCGCGTGGCGGCCGATGCGGCGATGCGCGGGTTCGAGATGCTGGACGCGCCCGTTTCCGGCGGCACGACCGGCGCGGAGGCGGGGACGCTCACCTTCATGGTCGGCGGCAACGACGCCGCTTTCGCGCGCGCCCAGCCGTATCTGGCGCAAATGGGAAAAACGATCGTGCATGCGGGCGGACCGGGCAACGGCCAAGCCGCCAAGATCTGCAACAACATGATCCTCGGCATTTCGATGATTGCGGTTGCCGAAGGTTTCAGCCTTGCTGCCAAGCTCGGGCTTGACGCGCAGAAACTGTTCGACATCAGCTCCAAATCGTCGGGCCAATGCTGGTCGATGACGAGCTACTGTCCGGTGCCGGGCCCGGTGCCGACTTCCCCTGCCAATCGCGACTACAAACCGGGCTTCACTGCCGACATGATGCTGAAGGATCTGAACCTCGCGCAAAGCGCTTCGCAAGCTGTCGGCCAAGCGACGCCGATGGGCGCGGCCGCCCAGTCTCTGTATGCGTCGATGGCTTCGGCAGGCTTCGGCGCAAAAGATTTTTCGGGGATTATCAATATCTTGCAAGGTAAGTCATGACTTATCGAACGGTCCCTCGTATTTTGGTTAAAATATTTGTGAGTTTTTGGGGTCATGAGCATGTCGCTGAAAAAGGACTATCTGGATTCGGTCTCGCTGGTCGAGCGGCTGCACCGCCAGTTTCTCGAAGTCGTGAAGCTCGAGCTTGACCGCATGGGCATCCGGGACATCAACAACGTCCAGGCGCTGATCCTCTACAATATCGGCCCCGACGAGCTGACCGTGGGCGAGCTTACGCAGCGCGGCTATTATCTCGGCTCGAACGTTTCCTACAATCTCAAGAAACTCATCGACAACGAATACATTTCGCAGGCCCGCAGCCCGCACGACCGCCGCTCTGTGCGCGTGAAGCTGACCGAGACCGGCATCAAACTGCACGGGCTGCTCGACAAGGTGTTCGAACGCCATGCCGACGAACTCACGCGTTCGACGATCAATCCGCAGGATCTGACGCAGCTCGAAAACACGCTGCGCCGCATGGAGCAGTTTTGGATCGCGGCGATCGGCCAGGGCGGCTTCGCGCCGCAGGTCACGTCCGCAGCCGAGTAGCGGCGCTACGGCAGCAGTTTCACGACCGCCGGCACGAGGAGCGCCGTCGCAAGGGCGCTCAAGCCCATCCCCACGTCCGCGAAGGCGCCGGCGATTTCGTTGGCCTGGAACGCGCGCGCGGTACCGATGCCGTGTGCGGCAAGGCCCACGCTCAAGCTGCGGGCGCGCCAGTCTTTGATTCCGACCGCGTCGAGCAGCAGGGTCGCGAAGGTCGCCCCGACGATGCCGGTCGGAATCACGAGCGCCGCCGTCAGCGACGGCAAACCGCCGATCTGCTCGGAAATGCCCATCGCAACCGGCGTCGTGACCGATTTGGGCGCAAGGCTCAGCAGCGTCTGGCGCGACGCGCCAAGAAGCCACGCCGTGCCGATCGCGGTCACGATCGCGATCGCGACGAGCGAGCCCACGACGATCGCCGCACCGATCGCGAAGGCCGTGCGGCGGATGGTCCGGAAATTCCGGTAAAGCGGCACGGCCAAGGCGACCGTGGCGGGCCCAAGCAGAAAATGCACGAACTGCGCGCCCTCGAAATAGCGCTGGTAGGACGTGCCCGAGACCGCCAGCAAGGCGGCGAGCAGCGCGATGGCGATCAGCACCGGATTGGCCAGCGGGTTTCGGTTGGCGCGCAGGAACGCGGCATAGCCGATCTGATAGGCGAGCAAGGTTGCGGTGAGCCCCACAAGCGGGGTGGCCGAAAGATAGACCCAGGCGCGAAACAGCGTGTCGCTCATTTTTCCGCAGCGCCGTCGGATTGCGCGAGCCAGCGCATCGTCGCCGCGGCGGCAAGGATCGCGGCGAAGGTGGACACGAACAGGGCCGCCAAAATGGCGGGCCACTCGGCGGCGATCACGTCGAGATGCAGCACGACGCCGACGCCCGCAGGCACGAAAAGAAGCGAAAGATGCTCGAGCAGGGTACCCGCCACTTTGCCCGTGTCGGCATCCACGTTGCCTTTGTAGGCGAGCCAGCCGAGCATCAACACAATCCCGACGACCGGCCCCGGCAGCGGCAAACCTGCAGCGCGCGCGGCGATTTCGCCCGCCAATTGGAAGACCAGCAGAAGCGTCAGAACGCGCGGCATCGCGCCCGCTATGGCGGATCGTTCAATCCGCCGCCAGCATTGCCGCCGCCGTTCCCGTCTGCGGCAGTCCGATCTTCGAAAAATCAAGCGTCGCGCGCGTCCCGCGGCCCGGTTCGCTTGCGATGCTAAACTCGATGTCGTTGAGCGCGCAAAGCGCCGTGAGCAGCGGCAAGCCGAGCCCCGTGCCGTCGTGGCTGCGCGCGAGCGAGCTCGCGACTTGGCCGAAAGGCTTCAGCGCCAGTTCGATTTCGTCTTTTGTCATGCCGATCCCGGTGTCCGCGACTTCGACGACCGGACCCGCGCCCGCGTCGGTGCGCAGACGAACGGCGATGCTGCCGCCTGCGCGCGTGAACTTGACGGCGTTGGACAGCAGATTGAGCAGTATCTGGCGCAGATGGCGCGGATCGGCCGCGACCTGCGCGGCAGGATCGTCGATCTCGACGAGGAGCGTGAGGTTCGCGCGTCTTGCCGCCTCGCGGATCATGCGCAGCGCGGCTTCGACCGCGTCGGCAAGGTCGGTCGCCTGGCGTTCGGCGCGCATCTCCCCGCCTCGAGTTTGGCCATGTCGAGCAGGTCGTTGATCAGCGACAGCAGATGCAGGCCGCTTGCGTGGATGTCGCCGGCATAGTCGCGGTAGCGCCGGTCGATCGGCCCCATCACGGCGCCCGCCATCAGCTCGGCAAAGCCGATGACGGCGTTCAAAGGCGTGCGCAGCTCGTGGCTGAGATTGGCGAAGAAGCGCGATTTGAGCCGCGATGCGGACTCGGACGCGTCGAGCGCCTCCGCTAGGCGCCGATTGACGGCGGCCGATTCCGACAGGCTCGCGCGCAGCAGACCCAAGGCCGCCCCCATGCCGAAATAGCGCCCGTCCGAGACGACGATGAAGCCGCGCGTGAGCGCCGAGGGGCGGTCGTCGGCGATCAGGTGCTGGAGGGCGACGATGTCGATGCCGCGATCCACGATCAGCGGATCGCGATCCATGACCGCCGTCGCCGGCTTGTTGGCGAACAAGGCCCGCCCGTAGCTGTGCGCGAGCTGGCGCAGGAAGCGATACCGGTCGACGAGCCCCAACGGGTGCCCATCCGCGCAGATCGGCACTGCGAGCAGATCGGGTTCGGAAACGAAACGGTCGTAGACGGCAGCGCACGGCGTGGACGGCGCCACAGGCTCGATCGCCAGCACGAAATCTTCGATGCCGGCAGAGGCGGTACTTAGGGGCGTAGCCGGGTACGGGGCGACGAACGACTCGGAAGCGCAGACACTCATGATGGCTGCACGCTAGCTCTTTTTCGTGAAAATTTGATGACGGCCTCAGGGGCCGAATGCCTGGATCCCCGTCTGCGCGCGACCCAGGATCAGCGCGTGGATGTCGTGCGTGCCTTCGTAGGTGTTCACGGTTTCGAGATTCAGCATGTGCCGGATCACGCCGTATTCATCCATGATGCCGTTGCCGCCGTGCATGTCGCGCGCCATGCGCGCGATGTCGAGCGCCTTGCCGCAGCTGTTTCGCTTGATGATGCTGATGGTCTCGGGCGCCAGGCGTCCTTCGTCCATCAGTCGACCGGCGCGCAGGCAGGCGAGCAGGCCAATCGAAATCTCGGTCTGCATGTCGGCGAGCTTCTTCTGGACGAGCTGGTTGGCCGCGATGGGGCGGCCGAACATCTTGCGCTCGAGCGTATAGCGCAACGCGGCATGCCAGCAGAATTCGGCCGCACCGAGCGCGCCCCATGCAATACCGTAGCGCGCGCGATTGAGGCAGCCGAACGGCCCTTTGAGGCCTTTGACGTTCGGCAGCAGCGCATCTTCGGGCACATGCACGTCGTCCATCACGATCTCGCCCGTGATCGAAGCGCGCAGGCTGAACTTGCCTTCGATCTTGGGCGCGGACAGTCCCTTCATACCTTTTTCGAGCACGAAGCCGCGGATATCGCCGGCGTCGTCCTTGGCCCACACGACGAACACGTCGGCGATCGGCGAATTCGAGATCCACATTTTGCTGCCCGAAAGCACGTAGCCGTCGGCCACCTTGCGCGCACGCGTGAGCATGCCGCCGGGGTCCGAACCGTGGTCGGGCTCGGTGAGGCCGAAGCAGCCGACCCATTCGCCGGTCGCGAGCTTCGGCAGATACTTCTGGCGCTGCGCCTCGGTGCCGTAGGCGTGGATGGGATGCATCACGAGCGACGACTGCACGCTCATCATCGAGCGGTAGCCGCTGTCCACGCGCTCGACTTCGCGCGCGATGATGCCGTAGGCCACGTAAGAGGTGCCTGCGCAGCCGTAGCCCTCGATGGTCGAGCCGAGGAAGCCGAGCGCCCCCATCTCGGAGAAGATCGAACGGTCGGTCGTTTCCTCGCGGAACGCGTGCTGCACGCGCGGCGCCAGCTTCTCCTGGCAATAGGCGCGCGCGGCGTCGCGGATCATGCGCTCTTCCTCCGAAAGATCGGCGTCCATCAGGAACGGATCTTCCCACTGGAAGGCGGCTTTTTTCGTCGGAACGGGGGCGGTGTCGGGCATGGCGGGTTCCTCGCGGGCGTGCGGATGCGGCTTTGGCGAACGATTATAGGGCTGTTGCGGCGGCTGGCCACCTAATCCGGAAGAACGGCTGTGGCTTCGATCTCGACGCGCGCGCGCGTCTCGAGCAGAGACTTGACCTCGACCAGCGTCATGGCCGGGAAATTGCGGCCCAGAACGTCGCGATAGGCGCTGCCGACGGCGGCGAGGTTGGCCAGATACTCGTGCTTGTCGACGACGTACCAGGTGAGGCGCACGAGATGTGCCGGCGTCGCGCCGGCAGCTGCCAGCAGGGCCGCGATGTTGGCGAGCGCTTGGCGCGCCTGGTCGACAAAGCCGTCGCTTTCGAAAGTCGAGTTGGCCGGGTTCCAGCCGATTTGGCCTGCGACGAAAATCTGGCGGCCGCTGGCGACGACGGCGTTGGCGTAGCCTTTGGGCTTGTCCCAGCCGGGCGGCAAAATCGCTTGGAGCGGGCCTTGGGTCATGGGGCGGCTCCGGGTTTGGGCGGCGGCGTCCAGCCTGCGGCGGCAAGCTGGTAGGCGGCGAAGCGTCGGCGCAGATCGTCGGGTATCGGCGTCGACTTGCCGCTGTCGAGGTCCATGTACGCCGTCACAACGCGCAGCTGCAGCCGCAAGCGCGTTTCGGCATGCCCGTAGATCGAAAATCCGATCGAGCTTTTCCCGACGCGGTCCAGCAGCAGGCTCAGCGTCAGCGTTTCGCCCATCCGCGACGGCGCGAAGAAATCGCAGGCTGCGTGCACGATGGGCGTGGCGCGCCGTTCGGCGAAGATAAGGTTGGCGTAGTCCACGCCGAGGCGTTTGGTGTAGAAATCCTCGACGACGCCGTTGGCGAAGTCGAAATAGTTGGGGAAATAAACGATGCCCGCCGGATCGGTATGGCTGAAGCGGATTTGCTGCGCGACGCTGAACACTTCGGCTGACATGGAATTAGTTTAGACCTAAACTATTTCTCCCGCAACCGACCGCACGAACGAGACATGCCGCGCGAAACGCTGTTCGAATTCCACCAGATCGGCGCCTTCACCAAGGCGACGGCGATCGATGCCGAGACCGGGCTCGAAGTCTCGATCGTCGGCCCGTCCAGTTCGAGCGAATTGGTGCTGCGCAACAACGCCTTGCGCAAGCTTGCTGCCGCGTTGAAGCGGCACGGCATCGGCGACGCGGGAAATCGTTGAAAAGCGCATAAATCGCAATCGCTTGGGGCCGATTGTCGAGCCGCGACGAGATATGGTAGGGTCCGACCCATCATGTCGGAACCAATCGCTCTTGCCGCCGACCATGGCGGCATCGAACTCAAGGCAATGCTGGCCAAACGCCTGGCCGAGCTCGGCTATCGCGTCATCGATTTGGGAACGCATACAGCCGACAGCGTCGGTTATCCGGACTATGCTGATCGTCTGGCGGCCTGCATTGCGGCAGGCGAAACCGCGCGCGGCGTGCTGATTTGCGGTTCGGGCATCGGCATTTCCATCGCCGCCAACCGCCATCGCCACCTGCGCGCAGCGCTGTGCCACGACGAGACCTCCGCGCGCCTGTGCCGCCAGCACAACGACGCCAATGTGCTGGTGCTGGGTGCCCGCCTGATCGGGCCCGAAACGGCGCGCGCCTGCCTCGAAATGTTCTTGGCCACATCTTTCGACGGCGGGCGCCACGCGGCTCGCGTCGCCAAACTCAGCTGATCGAACAGATTCAACGAAGGAAGCACCGCCTATGTCGCCTGCCGAACCCGCCCGCCCGTTCGATGCCGATTTTGCCCAGCGCTTTTTCGGCACGAGCTTGGCCGATTCCGATCCCGACATTCGCGCGTCGATCGACCGCGAATTGGGGCGCCAGCAGAACGAAATCGAGCTGATCGCGTCCGAAAATATCGTGAGCCGCGCGGTGCTCGAAGCGCAGGGCTCGGTGCTGACCAACAAATACGCCGAAGGCTATCCCGGCCGCCGCTATTACGGCGGCTGCGCCTTCGTCGACGAGGCCGAAGCGCTCGCCATCGCGCGCGCCAAAAAACTGTTCGGCTGCAACTACGCCAACGTGCAGCCCCACTCGGGCGCGCAGGCGAACCAGGCCGTTTTCTTCGCGCTGCTGCAGCCGGGCGACACCTACATGGGCATGTCGCTCGCCGAGGGCGGACATCTGACGCACGGCGCGCCCGCCAACCAGTCCGGCAAATGGTTCAAGCCGATTTCCTACGGCGTGCGCGCCGACAACCAGCTCATCGACTACGACGCGATGGAAGCCAAAGCCCTTGCCGAGAGGCCGAAGCTAATCATCGCGGGCGGCTCGGCCTATTCGCGGCAGATCGATTTCGCGCGTTTCCGCGCCGTCGCCGACAAGATCGGCGCGGTGCTGATGGTCGACATGGCCCATTATGCGGGGCTCGTCGCGGGCGGGGCGTATCCCAACCCGCTGCCGCACGCGCATGTGGTGACCACGACCACGCACAAGACCCTGCGCGGACCCCGCGGCGGCATGATCCTGTCGATGGACGAAGATCTCGGCAAACGCTTCAACTCGGCCGTGTTCCCGGGGCTGCAGGGCGGCCCGCTCATGCACGTGATCGCGGCCAAGGCCGTGGCTTTCGGCGAAGCGCTGCGCCCGGAGTTCAAGGCCTATGCCGCGCGCGTGGTTGAAAATGCGCGCGCCCTTGCCGCCCGCCTCGTCGAGCACGGGCTCGCGATCGTCTCGGGCGGCACCGACAGCCATCTGATGCTCGTCGATCTGCGGCCCAAGAACCTCACCGGCACGGTCGCGGAGAAGAGCCTCGAGCGCGCTGGCCTTACCTGCAACAAAAACGGCATTCCATTCGATCCGCAAAAGCCGATGGTCACGTCCGGCATCCGGCTCGGCACGCCCGCGGGGACCACGCGGGGCTTCGGCCCGGCCGAGTTCCGCGCGATCGCCGACCTCATCGCCGAAACGCTGAACGGCCTGGCCCAATCCAACACGGGCGAGAATGCGGCCGTCGAAGCGGCCGTCCACGCGAAGGTGAAAGCGCTCACGGCGCGTTTCCCCATCTATCGCGGCTTCTAGGCCAGACAAGAAGAAGGGAAAAACCCGCCCATGCGCTGTCCGTTCTGCGGCCACGAAGACACCCAGGTCAAAGATTCGCGTCCGACCGAAGACGGTTCGGCGATCCGGCGACGGCGCTTCTGCCCGTCGTGCGGTTCGCGTTTCACCACGTTCGAGCGCGTGCAGCTGCGCGAACTCACCATCGTCAAGAAAAACGGCGCCAAGGAAGTTTTCGAGCGCGAGAAGATACTGCGCTCGCTGACGCATGCGGTGCGCAAACGCCCCGTCGAACCCGACCGCGTCGAGCGGATCGTCTCGGGCATCCAGCGCCGTCTCGAGAGCTTGGGCGAAAGCGAGATACCGTCGACCGTGGTCGGCGAGATGGTGATGGACGCGCTGCGCACGCTCGACCACGTCGCCTATATCCGCTTCGCGTCGGTCTACAAGAATTTCCGCGAGGCGAAGGATTTCGAAGACTTTGTCGGCAAGCTCGGTGACAGCGACGAGTGAGTCGGACCTCGGCTTCATGGACGCGGCGCTCTCGTTAGCGCGCCGCGGCCTGGGGCAGACATGGCCGAACCCCGCCGTCGGCTGCGTGGTCGTAAAGGGCGGCCACGTCGTCGGGCGCGGCTGGACGCAACCGGGCGGGCGCCCGCATGCCGAAACGCAGGCGCTTGCGCGCGCCGGGGCGGCGGCCGAAGGCGCGACCGCCTACGTCACGCTCGAGCCGTGCAGCCACCACGGCCAGACCCCGCCTTGCGCCGACGCGCTGATCGCCGCCGGCATCGCGCGCGTCGTGGCCGCCTTGGGCGATCCCGATCCGCGCGTTGCGGGACGCGGCTTCCAGCGCCTGCGCCAAGCCGGGATCGCCGTCATCGAGAATGTGCGGCGTGCGGAGGCCGAGGCGGTGGCGGCGGGTTTTCTGCTGCGCATCGCGGCCGGTCGGCCGCTCGTGACGCTGAAGCTCGCGACGTCGCTCGACGGCCGCATCGCAACGCGCAGCGGCGAGAGCCGCTGGATCACGGGGCCGGCGGCGCGCGCGCGCGCGCATGCGCTGCGCCTGTCGCACGACGCGATCCTGGTCGGCTCTGGCACCGTTGCCGCCGACGATCCCATGCTCGACGTGCGCCTGCCCGGAACCGATGCGGCGCATCGCGTGCGCGCCGTCGTCGATGGCCATTTGCGCATGCCTCTTACGTCGCGTCTGGTCGCGACGGCGCGGCAGCACCCGACTTGGGTTTTTGCGCGATCCGACGCCGACCGCGCGCGGGCGGCTGCGCTCGACGCAAGCGGCGTCGAGGTTTTTCGCCTGGCTGCGGCGGCCGACGGCCATATGGCGCCGCTCGACGTGCTGAAAGGGCTCGCCGCACGCGGCATCACGCGCGTGCTGCTCGAAGGGGGCGGGCGGCTCGCGGCGGCGTTTTTGCGCGCCGATCTCGTCGATCGCGTGGTCCGGTTCGGGTCCGGCTGCGTGATCGGGGGCGACGGGATCGCGGCGGTGGCGGCCCTCGGGCTCGAAAAACTCGACCGAGCGCCGCGTTTCGTGCGCGCTGCCCTCGAGCCGTGCGGCGAGGATGTGCTGGAAACTTGGGGCCGGGCGCCCTAAGTTGCCCGCCATGTTTACCGGCATCATCGTCGATCGCGGGCGCGTGCGCGCCCTTGAACCTGCAAAAGCCTCCCGCGATACGCGGCTCGAAATCGCGACGGCCCTCGATACCGA
Organism: Tagaea sp.; assembly: GCA_044378015.1. GTDB lineage: Bacteria > Pseudomonadota > Alphaproteobacteria > CACIAM-22H2 > CACIAM-22H2 > Tagaea. The sequence goes on along the minus strand of JBILXZ010000017.1, from coordinate 29,472 downwards.
GCGCTTCGCGATCGGGGCTTCGATCGCGTGTTCGGGCTGCTGCCTCACCGCCGTTGCCAAGGGACCCGGCTGGTTTGCGGTCGAAGCCTCGGGCGAGACTTTGTCGAAAACGACGCTCGGCCATTGGCAGGTCGGCACGGAAGTCAATATCGAGGGCAGCTTGCGCGTCGGCGACGAGCTTGGCGGCCACATCGTTTCGGGCCATGTCGACTGCACGGCCGAGCTGCGCTCGGCAGCACCCGAGCAGGGTTCTTGGCGGCTGGTTTTCGCCGTGCCGGCGGCGTTTGCGCGCTACATGGCGCCCAAGGGCTCGGTCGCGATCGACGGCGTTTCGCTGACCGTGAACGAAGTGCGCGACTTGGCCGACGGCTCGGCCGAGTTCGGCGTCAATATCATTCCGCATACGTGGCAAGCGACGACCTTGGGCACGCTCCAGCCCGGAATGCGGGCGAACATGGAAGTCGATGCGCTGGCGCGCTATGTTGCGCGTATTCTCGCCAGGTCCTGACCCGGCACCCACTTCAGCCAACAAACGCGGATACGCCCCTTTGCCCTTCAAGCCTTCCCAGCGCCAAGCCGAGATAATGTCGACCGGACAGACGGAAGTCGCATTCCTGTCTTCGATCGACGAGATTGTCGAGGATGCGCGCAACGGCCGCATGTTCATTCTCGTCGACGACGAGAACCGCGAGAACGAAGGCGATCTCGTGATCCCGGCCCAGTTCGCGACCCCCGAGGCCGTCAATTTCATGGCCAAGCACGGGCGCGGTCTCATTTGCCTCTCGATGACGCGCGCGCGCTGCGAAACGCTGGGGCTGAGGCTGATGAGTGCCGACAACGCCTCGCGCCACCAGACCGCGTTCACCGTTTCGATCGAAGCGCGCGACGGCATTTCGACCGGCATTTCGGCGCACGACCGCGCGCGCACCGTGCAGGTCGCGATCGACCCGGCGAAAGACCAGCGCGACATCGTGAGCCCCGGCCACATTTTTCCGCTCGTGGCGCGAGACGGCGGCACGCTCGTGCGCGCGGGCCATACGGAGGCGGCCGTCGACATCGCGCGCATGGCGGGCCTCATCCCTGCGGGCGTGATCTGCGAGATCATGAACGACGACGGCACGATGGCAAGGCTGCCCGATCTCGTGAAATTCGCGCAGTACCACGGGCTCAAGGTCGCCACGATCGCCGATCTCATCGCGTTCCGCCGCAAGAACGACCGCATCGTCGACCGCGTCCACGAGAGCACGTTCGAAAGCGAGCATGGCGGCACGTGGCGCATGCTCGTCTACGTCAACCGCGCGGCCTATGCCGAGCACATCGCCCTCGTGAAGGGCGACATTTCCACGGCCGAGCCCGTGCTCGTGCGCATGCATGCGCTGAGCGTGCTCGACGACGTGCTGGGCGACCAGACGCTGCGGCGCGCGGGCACGCTGCAGGCCTCGATGCGCACGATCGCCGCGGCCGGCCGCGGCGCGCTCGTGCTGCTGCGCGAGCCGCGCGCCACGAGCCTCTCCGACCGCGTGCGCGCGCGCGTCGGTTCGGAAAAAACGAACGACGGCAAGCCGTCGGAAGGCGGGCCGGAACTGCGCGACTACGGCGTGGGGGCCCAGATCCTGCTCGACCTCGGCGTCAAAGACATGGTGCTGCTTTCCAACGCTCGGCGCGCCGTCGTCGGTCTCGAGGGCTACGGCCTCAACATCGTGGGGCACAAGAGCATCGATGTTCGCGTCCGCTGATTTCACGTCGCCTACGGCGGCCGATTTTGCCGGCACGCGCCCGCGCGTGCTGATCGTCGAGGCGCGATTCTACGCCGATCTGGCGGACGAGCTCGCCAAGGGGGCGGAAGCCGCGATCGCGGCCGTCGGCGGCATCGCCGAACGCGTCGCCGTTCCGGGCGCGTTCGAACTGCCCGGCGCCATCGCCATGGCGGATATCGCGGGCGCGGGCTACGACGGCTACGTGGCGCTGGGTGTGGTCATCCGCGGCGAGACCACGCATTACGACTATGTATGCGGCGAGAGCGCGCGCGGTCTGCAAGATCTCGCCGTGCGACGCGGCCTTGCGATCGGCTACGGCATCCTCACGGTCGAGAACATGGAGCAAGCCTGGGCGCGCGCGCGCCGCAGCGAAGGCGACAAGGGCCATGGGGCGGCCGTTGCGGCCCTTGCCATGGTCGCTTTCAAGCGCCGCTTGGCCTCGACGCCATGAGCGCGCCGGGCCGCGAGCATGCGCGCAGCAGGAACGGCCGCACCACGTCGCGCCTGGCGGCCGTGCAGGCGCTCTACCAGATCGAATTCGCCGGCGAAGATCCGCATGGCGTGGTCGAGCAGTTCCGCCGCTATCGTTTGAAGCCCGGCTTCGGCGGACCCGACTGGCCCGACGCCGAGCCGCAGTTTTTCGTCGATCTCGTCGAAGGAACATGGTCGCGCAAGCCCGAGATCGACGGGCTGATTTCGCCGGCCCTCGCGCAAGGCTGGACGCTTGCGCGCATCGATCCCGTGCTGCGCGCGATCCTGCGCGCGGGCGCGTACGAGCTGCTGGCGCGCGGCGACGTGCCCGCGCGCGCGGCGATCGACGCTTATGTCGATCTGTCGCTCGAGTTCGACGCCGGGCGCGAGGTCGGCTTCATCAACAGCGTGCTCGATCGTATTGCCAAAGGGTGCCGGGCGCCGGAGATGGCGGAGCGCCGCTGACGATGGCGCGCCGTACCGCCCGGTCCGGCGAATTTGCGACCATCGCCAAACTGTTCCGGCCGTTGGCGCGCGGCGACAAAGCGGCCCTCGATCTCGGCGACGATGCGGCCTGCATCCGCCTTCGGTCTCGCCGCGATCTGGTCGTGACGGCCGACGCGCTCGTGGCGGGCGTGCATTTTTTTCCGGGCGATCCGCCGGCGGCGATCGCGCGCAAGGCGCTGCGCGTAAATCTCTCCGACCTTGCGGCAAAGGGAGCCAAGCCCATCGGCTATTTCCTGGCGCTGGCGCGACCGGCGGGGATGGCCGACCGCGCTCTTGCGGCATTCGCGCGCGGTCTTGCGCAAGATGGCGAATTCTTCGGCATTCCGTTGCTGGGCGGCGACACGACCTCCACGCCGGGGCCTCTTGCAGTCGCGATCACCGCACTCGGCGAAGTCGGGCAGGGCACGATGCTGCGCCGCGATGGCGCGCGTCCCGGCGACGATCTGTGGCTTTCGGGAACGCTCGGCGACGGCGCTCTGGGCCTGCTGGTCGCCAAAGGCGCTTTGGCGCCCGGCAAGGCGCTGCTTGCGCGCTATCGCCTGCCGCAGCCGCGACTTGCGTTGGGGCAAAAACTTGTCGGGCTTGCGCATGCGTGCATGGACGTATCGGACGGCCTGGCCGCCGATCTCGGCCATATGTGCGCGCGCTCGAAACTCGGCGCGATCGTCGAACTCGGGCACCTGCCGCTGTCGCGCGCGGCTATCGCCGCACTTGCCGCCGATCCACGCCTGATCGAGACGATCGCGACGGGCGGGGACGACTACGAATTGCTGTTTGCGGCCCCGCCGTCGGCGCGCGCGGCGATAACGCGGGCAGCCCTTGCCGCCAAAACGCAGGCGACGCGCATCGGCGCATTTGCGAAGGGCGCGCCGCAGGTCCGCTTCGTCGACGCGGCGGGCCGACGGCAGCGCTTCGCGCGCGCGGGCTTTACCCATTTCTAGCGATGCGCCATAGTCCGGACATCGTGGACAGACGCTTTCTCATTGTTGCGGCCGCTTCGGTGCTTTTGGCGCGGTCGGCATTCGCGGCCGATCCTGCGCCTGCAACCGGCGACGATCCGGGCGCCGAGATATTTCTGCCGCGCATGATTGTACCCGCGATCCAGGACAATCAAGTCAAGCGGCACTACGCGCTGCTCATCAAGCTGCGCCTGATCCGCCGCGCGGACGCCGAAAAAGTGACCGCCGCGATGGACCGGCTGCAGAACGCTTTCGTCTACGACCTCAACGACGTTGCCGCGCAGGGCCCCAGTTTCGACCGCGATCGCGCGAGGCGGCGTCTGACGGCGTCGGCCGTGCGCATTCTCGGCAGCGACGACATCATCGAAGAAATCGTCTTCGAGCGCGTGCTCGAACGGCGGATCGGACACTGAAAGACGCCCACGACCCATGACTCTAGCCATCGTCTTCGACGCCGCGTCCCGGCGCCGCACCCTCGTTCTGTCCGTTTCCCAGGCGCTGCTGATGATCGGCACCTCGACGATGATCGCCGAAGCCGCGCTCGTCGGCCACATGCTGGCCGACAACAAGTCGCTTGCGACCGTTCCCGTGGCGCTGATGCAGCTCGTCGTGATGCTCGCGACTTTCCCGATGTCGTTTCTGATGAAACGCTACGGACGGCGCGCGGGCTTCACGCTGGGGGCCGCGTGCGGCATCGCGGGGCAAGCGCTTTGCGTGTACGCGATTTTCGGCGGCTCGTTTCTGCTTTTCTGCGCTGGCTCGGCGATCAACGGCGTCTACAATTCGGCCGGACAGTTCTACCGCTTTGCCGCCGCCGACGGGGTGGGGCCGTCTTTGCGGCCCAAGGCGATCAGCTACGTGCTGGCGGGCGGGGTCGCGGCGGCCGTGATCGGACCGGAGATCGCGCGCTTGACGCACGACATGTTCGAACCCGTCGCCTTCGGCGGGTCGTTCGCTGCGCTTGCATTGCTCGCGTGCCTCGCGCTGCTGGTCGTGCAACGCATCGACATTCCCGTGCCCACAGGCGAGGAGCAAACGGGTGCCGCGCGCCCCTTGGCGGAGCTGCTGGCCCAGCCAAAAGCGGCGGTCGCGGTGTTCGCAGGTGCGGTCGGCTATGCGGTCATGTCGCTGGTTATGAATGCCACGCCGCTTGCGATGATCGCCTGCGGCATGGCTTTCGGCGATGCCGCGCGCACGATCCAGGCGCATGTGCTGGCGATGTTCGTGCCGTCGTTTTTCACCGGCTCTATCATCGGGCGCTTCGGCGTCGTGCGCGTGATGGCGGTCGGTGCGGCGCTTCTGCTCGGCTCGGCTGCAGTCGTGCTTGCAGGCATCGAATTCTGGAATTTCTATGCGGGCTTGATCCTGCTCGGGCTCGGCTGGAATTTCCTCTATATCGGCGCGACGTCGCTGCTGACGGAAACCTACAAGCCCGCCGAAAAGGCCAAGATGCAGGCCGCCAACGACAGCATCGTTTTCGGCTCGGTGGCATTGGCCGCAGCGCTCTCGGGCTGGATGCACAACATAGTCGGGTGGGAGGCCATCAATTTCGGCGCGCTCCCGCCGGTCGGTCTGGCTCTGGCAGCGTTGCTGTGGCTCGCGCTGCGCAACCGGCGCCGCGGGGCGGCTTAGCCGCCCGCCACGGCGACACCGATCAGGAGCGGGTGCAGAACGAAGGCGAATATCCCGTAGGCTGCGAGCCCGCCGACGATCGCCGCGATGTCGCCGCTGCCGAATCGCATCGCCGCGAAATCCGGAGCGCCCTCCGCCGTCTCGCGCCGTTTGAGCGATATCCGCGCAAACACGGCCCAAGCCAGAAAACCGCCGAAAAGCAGAATCGACCCGAGGTCACCATTGGCGAGCAGATGGGCGAGCGCCCAGAACTTCACGGCCGCTAGCATCGGGTGGCGGACCGTGCGCTTGATGAGGCCCGGCGCGTACGCGGCCGCCAGCAGCACGAATACCGGCAGCATCAGCAGCAAGGAAACGTGCGCCAGGGCGCGCGGCGGCGTCCACACTTCGACAAAGCCTGACGCGCGATAGTCGCCGTAGCCTTTGACGACCAGCGCCAGCCCTGCCAGCGACAGCACCGCATAGCCGATTTTGTAGCCGTTTTCGCCGAACCGTTCGCGCAAGCTTGCCCGCAGCCCGCGTTGCGTCGTCACGAGGTGGGTCCCCAAAAACAAAAACAGTCCCAGGATCAGCAAAGCCATCGGCTCAAGCTCGCGTTGTTTCGGACAGAGGCCGCCGGATTAGGCGCGAAAGATTGGTGTTTCGCAAGCTCTTGCGTGCGCACATACCATCTGGCAAGGTCGCTCGCCTGAAGTTTTGCGGAGTTCGCGAGTCTTCGTGCAAGCAATTGAACCACAATAAGAAATAGGGGGCTTACCATCATGTCCGGTGCGTTTTGGCTGATTATTGCCTGCGGTACCCTGGCGATCCTTTACGGGATCGTCGCGTATCGCCAGGTCGTTGCGGCACCTCAAGGCAACGAAACGATGCGCAGCATTGCGGCGGCGATCGCCGAAGGGGCGGCGGCCTATCTCAACCGTCAGTACCGCACGATCGCGATCGTGGGGGCCGTCGTCACGCTGATCTTGGTCTTTACCTTGGGCATTCATGTGGCGCTCGGCTTCGTCGTCGGCGCCGTGCTCTCGGGTGCGGCGGGTTATGTCGGCATGAACGTTTCGGTGCGCGCCAATGTGCGAACGGCGGAAGCAGCGCGCGGCGGCTTGCAGCCCGCGCTCGACATCGCGTTCAAAGCGGGCGCCATCACCGGGCTGCTGGTGGTGGGCTTGGGCCTGCTGGGCGTCGCCGGCTATTTCGGCGTGCTGAGCAATTGGAAGGGTGCCACGTCGCGCGCCACCATCGAAGCGCTCGTCGCCTTGTCGTTCGGCGCCTCGCTGATTTCGATCTTCGCGCGCCTGGGCGGCGGCATCTTCACGAAGGGTGCGGACGTCGGCGCCGACCTCGTGGGCAAGGTCGAGGCGGGCATTCCCGAAGACGATCCGCGCAACCCGGCCGTGATCGCCGACAACGTCGGCGACAATGTCGGCGATTGCGCCGGCATGGCGGCAGACCTTTTCGAGACCTATGCGGTGACGATCGTCGCCACCATGCTGCTCGCCGCTATTTTCTTCACGGGCGAGCAGACGCTGACCATGATGATGTATCCGCTGCTGATCGCGGGCGTTTGCATCGCGGCTTCCGTCGTGGGCACCTACTTCGTCAAGCTCGGCGCGGACAACAACATCATGATGGCGCTCTACAAGGCGCTGATCGTGACGGGCGTGATCTCGACCGGGCTCATCTTCGTGGTGACCCAGCAGTATGTGGGGCTCGACACCAAGATCGGCGAGTCCACCGGCTTCGGCATGTTCGTGTGCGCGCTGGTGGGCATGGGCGTCACGGCCCTGCTGGTTTGGATCACCGAGTACTATACGGGCACCGAGTATCGCCCGGTGCGTTCGGTTGCCCACGCCTCGCAGACCGGCCACGGCACCAACGTGATCCAGGGGCTGGCCGTGTCGCTCGAATCGACCTTCCTGCCCGTCGTCGTGATCTGCGTGGGCATCCTGGTCGCGCACATCACGGGCGGTCTCTACGGGATCGGCATCGCCGCAACAACAATGCTGGCCCTGGCCGGCATCGTCGTGGCGCTCGATGCCTACGGCCCCGTCACCGACAATGCCGGCGGCATTGCCGAAATGTCGGGTCTGCCCAAGGAAGTGCGCAAATTCACCGACGCGCTCGACGCGGTCGGCAACACCACGAAGGCCGTGACGAAAGGCTACGCCATCGGTTCGGCGGGTCTTGCGGCGGTCGTGTTGTTCGCGGCCTATATCTACGACCTCAAGCACTACTTCCCGAACATCGCCGACACGGTGAATTTCAGCCTCACGAACCCGTACGTGGTCGTGGGCCTGTTCATCGGCGGCTCGCTGCCCTTCCTCTTCGGGGCAATGGGCATGACGGCGGTGGGCAAGGCGGCGGCGTCGGTGGTCGAAGAAGTTCGCCGCCAGTTCCGCGAGATCAAGGGCATCATGGAAGGGACCGCCAAGCCCGACTATGGCCGTGCGGTGGACATGCTGACGGCTGCTGCGATCAAGGAAATGATCGTGCCTTCGCTGCTGCCGGTTCTCGCTCCGGTCGTGCTCTACGTCGTGATCAATCTCGTGGCCGGCCAGGCGCAGGCCTTTGCCGCCATGGGTGCGATGCTGCTCGGCACGATCGTCACGGGCCTGTTCGTCGCCATCTCGATGACCTCGGGCGGCGGCGCATGGGACAACGCGAAGAAGTACATCGAGGAAGGCCATTACGGCGGCAAAGGATCGGACGCCCACAAGGCGGCCGTCACCGGCGATACGGTCGGCGACCCCTACAAGGACACGGCGGGGCCGGCGGTCAATCCGATGATCAAGATCATCAACATCGTCGCGATTCTGCTGCTTGCGATCCTTGCGGGCGGCGCCGGCTAAAAGCCGCTCTCGCCCCGCACGGCAAACAAAAACGGCCCCGGACGCAAAATCCGGGGCCGTTCTTCTTTGCGCGTACGCGGCCGTCAGCGCCTGGGGCCTGCCTTGTTGTATTTGCCGACAGAGCCGATCAGCTGCTCGATGAAAGTGAGTTCCTTGCCCGGCGAAGGCGTCGTGCGCGTGACAGGATCGATAACGATGCCGTCCTCGTAGGAATAACGCCGCACTTCGGCCAACTGGCCCGCACTGTCGAATTGCACCACGACCACCCGCTGTTCCAGCACTTCGGGTTCGAAGAACGCGAACTTGTGGGTCTTGCGAACGACGTAGTACCAGCTCTGGTCGGCGTCGAAAACGCCTTGCGAAGCGGGCGTGCCAAGAAGCTGCTGCACGTCGTCGCGGCTCTGGCGTCCCGGCTCGAGGCGCGCCAAATCGTCGTCGTTGGGCACGAAGCCGCGCGTTTCGGTAAAGCCGAGCGAGCAGCCGCCGAGACCGAGCGAAACCGCAAGGACTAGCCACGCGACGCGCGAGCGGGGGGGGGCGAGCATCTCCGTTGATTCCCTGGTATGTTTGCGCCACATCATAGCGGGAATAAGTGGGCTGTCGCGCGCTCGGTGTCAATGGAACAGGCCGGGCAGCAAGTCAAAAGGATTCGGACGGCAATGGTTTTTGCGAGGCTTTTCAAGCGCGACGCGACCAAAGAGGGGGCCCGACTTCTCTATCTGGCCCTGGCGACGCAATCGCGCGACCCGTATTTCTACGCAGTCGCGGGCGTGCCCGATTCGCTGGACGGCCGGTTCGACGCGGTCGCATTGCACGTTTTCCTCTTGCTCAATCGCCTGAAGCGCGACCCGGATGCGCGCGCGGCGGGCCTGGCGCAGAATATCGTCGATTTTTTCGTGGCCGACATGGACCGCTCGGTGCGCGAACTCGGCGTCGGCGACATGGGCGTGTCGCGCCGCGTGAAGCAGATGGCGCAAGCGCTCTACGGCCGCGCCGCCGTCTACGAGCAGGCGCTGGCAAGCGAAGACGCAGGCCTTCTGTCGGCCGCACTTGCGCGCAATCTCTACGGCACGCGCGAAGATGCGTCGCCAGACGAGATCGCCCTTGTGGCGCGCTACGTGCGCGCCGCCGCCGCCGCTCTCGCCGCCCAATCGCTCGACGCGTTGGCGCTTGGGCAAGTCGTCTTTCCGCCGGCTGCGGGTGCTGCAGCGTGAGCGAGTTCGCGCGCCCCTTCGCGCTCGACGCGCTGCGCGAGCGCCCTGTTCGCCACACGGTGACGGCAGCGGCCGAGGAGCGCGCTGCTCTGGCCAAGCGCTTCGACGTGCTCGCGATCGACCGGCTCGAAGCGAAACTCGTTTTGCAGCGCGTGCGCGCCGGGCGCGCGGTGCGCGTCGAGGGTCGCATTGCGGCGGATTTGCAGCAGGCGTGCGTGGTGTCGCTGCAGCCGGTGGCGCAGCGGGTCGTCGAGAAATTTTCGGTGCTGTTCGTGCCGCCCGAGGATCTGAAGCCGATTCCGGTCGACGCCGACGGCGAGATAGATGTCGCGGCGATCGCTGCCGAGGACGAGCTTGAAGAATCGCTGCCCGACGGCCCGCTCGATCTTGGCGAACTGGTTGCCCAGGAATTCGCCGTCACGATCGACCCCTATCCGCGCGCGAGCGGCGCGCAGTTCCAGCCGCAATGGGGCGACATCGGCGCGGTTGCGGCCGCAGAAGGCAAGATCAAGCCGTTTGCTGACCTCAAGGCGAAACTGGCCAAGGAAAAATAGCCGGTATGCGGCAGAAAGAAGACTTGAGCCGGACGGCGGAATTGTCTATCTAAGCGCCTGAATTCCGAACGGCGTTTTGGTTTGACCGGGTTTGCCTCCCGCATTGCTATGCTTGGGGCGGCTCACGGACGAGGTTGTGTTATGGCGGTTCCCAAGAAAAAAGTTTCCCCCTCGCGTCGCAACATGCGCCGCTCGCACGATGCGATCGCGGCTGCATCCTATTCGGAATGCCCGAATTGCGGCGAACTGAAGCGTCCGCACCACATCTGCGGCGCTTGCGGCTATTACGACGGCCGCGAAGTTGTGGCCAAAACGGCGCAGGCCTGAGCGCGCACGCCGAACCGGCATCGCGGCGGGGCCACGTCGGCATCCGCAGTCCGCGAAGCTGCCGACCGGAGGGCTGGACATCTTGAGCCAACGGCTCGTGCTTTCCGTCGACGCAATGGGCGGCGACAACGCACCCGAAATGGCGATCCAGGGCTGCGAGCTGGCGCAAGAGCGTTTTCCGTTCGTCGAATTTCTTCTGTTCGGCGACGAAGCGAAGATTGCTCCGCTTTTCGCGGCAACGCGCCTCGACAAAGCGCGGCACAAGATCGTGCACACCGACGAATTCGTGGCGAGCGACGCGAAGCCCGCGATCGCGTTGCGCTCGGGCCGCAAATCGAGCATGCGCTTGGCGATCGACGCGGTGCGCGACGGGGCGAGTGCGGGCGTCGTGTCTGCCGGCAATACCGGCGCCCTGATGGCAATGGCGAAGTTCGTGCTCAAGACGCTGCCGGGCATCGACCGGCCGGCGATCGCCTCGCTTTTTCCCACGATGCGCGGCGAGAGCGTGATGCTCGATCTGGGCGCGAATGTTCAGTGCAATGCCGACAATCTCGTGCAGTTCGCGATCATGGGCGAGGTTTTCGCGCGCACCGTTTTGGGGCTCGAGCAGCCCAGCGTGGGCCTGCTCAATGTGGGCTCGGAAGAAATGAAGGGCCACGAGGAGCTTCGGCTTGCCGCAGCTTGGCTTCGCAACACCAATCTTCCGATCCTGTTCCACGGCTTCGTCGAAGGCGACGACGTGCCCGGCGGCACAGTGGATGTGGTCGTGACCGACGGGTTCACAGGCAACGTGGCCTTGAAAATCGCCGAGGGCACGTCGAAGCTCTACTCGAGTTTCCTGAAAGGCGCGTTCCAATCGTCGTTCCTGGCCAAGCTCGGCTACGTTTTCGCGAAATCCGCGCTGAAGAAAGTGCGCTTGCGCACAGACCCGCGCCGCTACAACGGCGCCATGTTCGTCGGCCTCAACGGCATCGTCGTCAAGAGCCATGGCGGCACCGATGCGCTCGGCTTTGCCAACGCGATCGGCGTGGCGGTCGACATGATCACGCACGGCCTCAACGACAAGATCCGCAAAGAGCTTGCGCATTTGGCGCCGCCGCCGCCCGAAGCGGCGATCGGGTAGGCGCGGCCATGCCCATTCGCTCCGTCGTGCGGGGGACAGGCGCCTATCTGCCCGCCAACGCCGTTTCCAATCTCGAACTAGCCAAGCGCGTCGACACCTCGGACGACTGGATCGTCGCGCGTACCGGCATCACCCAACGCCACATCGCCGCCGAGGGCGAGTTCACGTCCGACCTTGCGACGCATGCCGCACGCCAAGCGCTTGCCAATGCGGGCATCGCGGCCGATGCGGTCGATATGGTCGTCGTTGCCACGACCACGCCGGACGCCACGTTTCCGGCGACGGCCACGACCGTGCAGGCCAAGCTCGGCATGGACGGGCGCGGATTTGCTTTCGATCTGCAAGCTGTGTGCGCGGGTTTCGTCTATGCGCTCAACGTCGCCGACAATTTCATCCGCGCGGGCCAGGTCAAAACCGCTCTGGTGATCGGGGCCGAAACCTTCACCCGCATTCTCGATTGGGAGGACCGCACGACCTGCGTGCTGTTCGGCGACGGGGCAGGGGCGGTTGTCCTGCAGGCCGAGACCGGGCCCGGCGGGCGCGGCATCCTCTCGAGCCATCTGCATTCGGACGGGCGCTTCAACAAAGCCCTCTACACGACCGGCGGGCCCAGCGCCACGCGGGGGGCCGGCGTTGTGCGCATGAACGGCCAGGAAGTGTTCAAGCATGCCGTGGTGAAATTGGCCGACGTGGTCGAAGAAGCTTTGAAAGCCAATGGCTTGGTCGGCGCGGATATCGATTGGCTGGTGCCGCATCAAGCCAATCAGCGCATCATTGACGGGATGGCCAAGAAGCTGGGACTTGGACCCGAACGCGTCGTCTCGACGGTGGCGCGCCACGCCAATACCTCGGCCGCTTCGATCCCGCTTGCCCTTGCCGAGGCGGCAGGCGACGGGCGCATCAAACAGGGACAAATCGTACTTCTCGAGGCGATCGGCGGCGGCTTGGCCTGGGGCGCGAGCGTCATCCGATGGTAATCGGCGAAACTGCGGCCCGAGATTCAAGTCCGGGCGCCAAACCTTTGTAATTGACCGCTTTAGGTCGCTGGGCTAGCATTTTACAGATTTTGCGATTTTCAATCTCGGCCCGGAGAACGGCATGTCGGAAACCACGGTTACGCGCTCGGATCTGGCGGAGGCGGTTTACCAAGAGGTCGGTCTGTCGCGAAACGATTCGGCGACTTTGGTCGAAACCGTCCTCGGCGAGATCGTCGATGCGTTGACGCAAGGCCAGACCGTCAAAATTTCGTCGTTCGGCAGTTTCTCGGTACGCCAAAAAGGCCAGCGCGTGGGACGCAATCCCAAGACCGGCGAAGAAGTGCCGATTTTGCCGCGCCGCGTGCTCGTGTTCCGCGCGTCGCATGTGTTGAAGAACCGCATCAATCGGTCAATGACCAAGGCGCAAGCCGGTCAAGTCGCGCCATCGGTCGCAGCTGCCACGGCGCCCGCGCCGCCGGTATTGCCCCCCAAGGCCCCGCTGGCCAGGGGCTAGTCGGCGATGGCCGAACCTTCTGCCGGGACTCTCGCCATGGTCGCGCGGCGGTCGTCCAAATCAGCCGATGCATTCCGTACTATCAGCGAGGTAGCGGGTGATCTTGAAGTTCCGCAGCATGTTTTGCGGTTCTGGGAAACACGCTTTGCGCAGATCAAACCGCTGAAAAGGGCCGGGGGGCGCCGCTACTACCGTCCTGAAGACATCGAGCTGCTGCGACGCATTCGCGAACTCCTCTACAAGCACGGCTACACGATCAAGGGCGTGCAGCGGCTCCTCAAAGACAACGGTCTGATCGAGGTGCCCGTCTCGGCACCGGTCGTTGCAGCCCCAGACGCACCGGCGCCCGTTGCTGCGTCGCCTCCTGTCGCCGCAATGCCAGCGACCGCCCACGCTTTGCCGAACCGCGCTTCGGCGGCGGTGGAGGATCTGCCGCTTTTCGCCCGCATGCCCGACCGCTCCGCCATTCTGGCGGCGATCGAAGAACTCGAAATGCTCAAGAAGCTGCTGCGCGCGCGCCGAAAATAGCGGCAGGCGGGCAATGCGGCTAGAGTAGGGGGGCGTGGCCTCTCCGCGCCGATTCGTCTACTCCAGGATTGCCCATGGCCGATCCAGTCGACGGCGCCGACGCGCCAAAGAAAAAGCTCTCGGGCAAAAAACTGATCATCATTCTGATTCCGGTTTTGCTGCTGATCGCGGGCGGCGGTGCTGCTTATTTCCTGGGGTTCATCGGCGGCAAGGACGAAGCGCACGATGAAACCGCCGAGGCGCCTCCGCCGCCCCCGCCGCCGACCATGATCTATGCGATGCCGGACATATTGGTGAATCTGAATACAGCTCCCACGGCTCGCAGTGCCTTCGTGAAACTCACCTCGACCGTCGAAATCGTCGAAGAAGACCTGACGCCGTTCGAGGAGGCCTTGCCGCGGGTCATCGATACGCTGATCACGTATTTGCGCGAGTTGCGTCCGGACGATCTCCGCGGGTCGGCGGGCCTTATGCGCCTGCGCGAGGAGCTGCTTGCGCGCATTAAAGTCAGTGCCGCGCCCGCGAGGGTCAACGATGTGCTGTTTCGCGAGATTCTTGTTCAATAGAAATTTTTCGGCATTTATTTGTTTTTTATCAGGATATTGAATTCGAATATTAATGTGGATTCTCGGCGTCGATAACGACTTGTTAACCTTCTCGCGGCAATATTAAGCGGTAGTTTAGTTAAATCCGGGTAAGATTGAATCGACTGGATCGATTTTTCCGGATCGAAAAAGGCGGACCATGGCCGACGACGAAAAGACAACTGGCGAGGACGGGGCGGCGCCGGAAGGCGAACAGCCGAAGAAAAAGTTTCTGTCCGGCAAGATGCTGATCATCATTGGCGCTGCGCTCGTCTTGTTGCTGGGCGGCGGCGCGGGCGCGTACTTCTTCTTGTTTGCTGGCCCGAAGCCCGACGAGCAGCATGCCGAAGCAGGTCAAGATGCGGCTCCCGCCGAGCCCGCAGGCTCGCAGAAAGTCGTCTACTACAACATGCCCGACTTGCTCGTGAACCTGAATGCAGGGGCGGGACGGCGCACTTCGTTTCTGAAGCTGACGATGGCGGTCGAATTGCGCAGCGTCGACGATGCCGGCGTGTTCGAGGCCAACCTGCCGCGAATCGTGGACAATTTCCAAATCTATCTGCGCGAGCTGCGGCCCGAAGATCTGCGCGGATCATCCGGCTTTCTGCGGCTGCGCGAGGAACTGCTCACGCGCGTGCAGCTCGCTGCAGCGCCCGCCCGCGTCAACGACCTGCTGTTTCGCGAAATGCTCGTCCAGTAGCCCGCCCGCCGCATCCTAAAAGACCCTCGAGGGAACGATGGCCGAACCAAAGAATATGTCCGACGAAGCGAAGATGGCCGCCGAATGGGCGTCCATGGAATCCGGCGGCGACGCGGGCGGCGCAGGCGCGGGCGACGGGACGGCGCGTGTGCTGAACCAGGACGAAATCGACTCGCTGCTCGGGTTCGACGGCGCCGCGGCCGGAGGCGACGGCACCTCGGGCATGCAGGCGATCATCAACAGCGCGCTTGTTTCCTACGAGCGCCTGCCGATGCTCGAAATCGTGTTCGACCGTCTGGTGCGAATGCTTACCACGAGCCTGCGCAATTTCACGTCCGACAACGTCGAAGTGTCGCTCGACGTCATCACCTCGACGCGTTTCGGCGACTACGTGAACTCCATCCCGCTGCCCGCGATGCTCGCCGTGTTCAAGGCCGAGCAGTGGGACAATTTCGGCCTGCTTACGGTCGATTCAGCCCTCATCTATTCGATCGTCGACGTGCTCCTCGGCGGGCGGCGCGGCACGGCCGCGATGCGCATCGAAGGTCGGCCGTACACGACGATCGAGCGCAATCTCGTCGAACGCCTTGTCGCGGTCGTGCTGGGCGATCTTTCGGCGTCGTTCGATCCCATCAGCAAGGTCAATTTCCGTTTCGAGCGTCTCGAAACCAACCCGCGCTTCGCGACGATCGCGCGCCCGGCAAACGCCGCGATCATCGCCAAGCTACGTATCGACATGGAGGACCGCGGCGGCCGCCTCGAGCTGCTGCTGCCCTACGCGACGCTCGAACCCGTGCGCGAGATGCTGCTGCAGCAGTTCATGGGCGAAAAATTCGGCCGCGACTCGATTTGGGAAGGCCACTTGGCCACCGAATTGTGGGCCACCGACGTCGACATCCACGCGGTCGTCGACGAGCAGGTCATGACGCTGCAGGACGTGCTCGATTTCCGCGTGGGCACGCGCTTCATGCTGAACGCCACGCCGGAGAGCGAGATCATGGTGCTGTGCGGGCCCGAGCGCCTGTTCCGCGGGCGCATGGGACGTCGCGGGCAGAACGTCGCGGTGATGATCGAGCGCAAAATCAACAAATACGAGGACGGCTGATGAATCTGGAACTGGCGCTGAACCTGGTTCTGGCGGCTTTGCTTGTCGCCGTCATCGTCTACGCAATGCGGCTGCATAAGCGCTTGGGCGCCTGGCGCGACGGAAAATCCGAGCTCGATCGCGCGGCGACCCAATTCGCCAAAGCAGCCGAACGCGCGGAAGCGGCGGTCGCCGAACTCAAGGCGGCAAGCCAAGCCTCCGGACGCCTGCTCGAAGACCAGACGCGCACCGCGCTGGCCCTCAAAGACGATCTCGAAATGCTCGTAGCGCGCGCAGCGCCCGCCGCTGACCAATTGCTGGATCGCCTGCAGACCCGGCCTTCGTCCGCTCCCGCGCCGCTCGAGGCCGAGCCGCGCGGGCATGCGCCGACCTTGCTTGGTGCCGCCGCCGCGCGCGTGCCGTTGCGTGCCGCCGCGCTGCCTGCGGTCCCCGAACGCGGGCAGGATCGTTCGCCCGTGCGCTCGATGGCCGAGCAGGAATTGCTGCGCGCGATCGCGGACCGCCGGAGGGCGGCAATTCCGGCGGCAGCGCAAGCCGGGGCGCGCGGGGCATGAAGATTTTAGAACGCATCCGGCTTCTGCCGATACTCATTGCGGTCGGCGTGTTGATTCTGGGCTTGCGGCTCGGCAATCTTGGCAGTGCGGTGGCCCAGCAGTCGCCGAGCCCGCAGCGCGCCGCCGTGCCGGCCGCACCGGCACCCGGGCCGCGCGCGGTTCTGCAAACGACGGCGCCGCCCGTCCAGCTTGCCCAGGCGACGCCGCCCGCCGAGCCGGCGCCGACGAGCACCCGTGCCGGCGGCATGCAAGCCGACGGAGAACGCTCCTTCAGCCCGGGCGAACTCGAGATGCTCGAAGATCTGGTCAAGCGACGCGAGGAGATCGACCGCCGCGAGGCCGAACTCGAGCAGCGCGAAGCGATCCTCCAGGCGGCGGAACGGCGCATTCAACAGCAGGTCGACGAACTCAAAGGTCTGCAATCTGCCGTTCAAAGCGCTATCGCCAAATACGACGACCAGGAGCAGGCGCGCCGCCAAAGCCTGGTGCGCATGTTCCAGAACATGAAGCCGACGGAAGCCGCGCGCATCTTCGAGCAAATGGAGCTGCCCGTTCTGCTCGAGCTGGTCGAGGCAATGAACGAACGCCGTGCCGCCCCGATCCTGGCGCAGATGAACCCGATCCGGGCCCAGCAGGTCACGGCCGAACTTGCCCGCCGTCGGCAACCCGGCAATCAGCCCGCCTCGCAGATCCCTGCACGCGCCGGGTAGGGTTTGCGGCCGGGTGTCGCTTCGGCAAACATTCCAGCACAGCAAACAGGGGCTTTACGTCGGCGCCGGGCTCGATTAGTAAGCTTTTAACATTCGTCGTCTAAAAATGGACGTCGCGGGGGGCGGGTCCGGTCGGATTCGCCGTGCTGATCTTGGCAGCACCCGATATTGCGTCAGGGGCAGGAGAAACTAGATGGCCGTCGATCTTCGCATGAACGTTCTCATCGTCGACGATTACAAGACGATGCTTCGTATCGTGAAAAATCTTCTCAACCAGATCGGTTTCACGAGCGTGGACGAGGCGGAGGACGGTTCGGCGGCGCTTGCGAAGATCCGACAGAAGGAATACGGTCTGATCATTTCCGATTGGAACATGCAGCCGATGACAGGGCTGCAGCTGCTCCAGGAAGTGCGCGCAGACCCCAAGCTCAAACACATCCCGTTCATCATGGTCACGGCCGAGAGCAAGACGGAAAACGTGGTCGCGGCCAAGCAGGCAGGCGTCAACAACTACATCGTCAAGCCCTTCAACGCCGGAACCCTGAAGGGCAAGATAGCCACCGTGCTGGGCGACTTCTAGGCCGCGTCGGAACGGGCGGGTCGCGCTGACGCTCTTCGAGACCCGCAATTTCCGGCATTTTACGCACTGGCGCATTTCAAAGCTCGCCTCGGTGCGGATGGAAATCGTTGTGGCGCCAACGTGCCGCCGAACGGTCTGCAGGCGCCGGGCGGGACTTAAAATCAGCTGAATTTCGACGCGCTGTTCGACAAGACCTGCGCAAACGCTTAGAATATTCAGTCGATTCGGGCACTTAGCTCGAGCCGAGCGGCGTCCGGTGTAAACTGGCATGCCAAGTCGGTCGAGACAGGACAGCGAACAGGTACGCGCAACGCGATGGCGACGCGAAACCAATGGCACGCACGCGCACAGGCAGGCCGCTTTGCGGCGTTTCTGCTTGCGTTGGCGTGCCTGAGCGCCGGAGACCTTGCGGCCCAGACCGCCCCTTGGCGCAATTTCCCTGCCTCGCCCGAAGCCGGAACACCAGCCGCACCCGGCTTTCAGCAGACGCCGTCAGCTCCGGAAGTCGCGCCGGGTGCCGCGATCGCGCCGCCGCCCTGGGCCTCGGCCCCGGCAAGCGCACCGCCGCCATTTGCCGCACCCGACGGGTCCACTGCGGCTCCAGCGGCCGTTCGGCCGCCATCGGCGACGCCCGGTGCTGCGCCGCCTGCGGCAGGCGTCGCCGTGCGCTTCGGCAGCAATCCCGGTTTCGATCGCGCCGTCTTCGATTGGCCCGAGGATGTCGATTATCGCATCGAACAGAACGGGCGCACCGCGACGATGACATTCGGCGCGCCTGTCGCCCTTAATCAAGCCGCGATCGCCGCCGGATTGCAGGCCTCGACGTCGTCGGTTCGGACGGCGCGCACGGCCGACCGCGCGACGATCGAGATGACGCTCAACGAAAATGTCGGCTTGCGGCATTTCCGGGCGGGGCCGCGCGTCGTGCTCGATCTGGTTCGCGACGGTTCGATCCCGACCGACAGGCCGACAACCCAACTGGTGCAATTGCCGACGCCAGCCCAAGCCCAGGCCACGCAAGCCCAGGCGGCCCAAGCCCAGGCGGCCCAAGCCCAGGCGGCCCAAGCCCAGGCGCAAGGGGCCCAAGCCCGGCAGCCGGCATCCGCTGCGCAAGCTCCGGCGGCAACCCAAGCCGCTCGTCGCTCGGGCACGCCGGATTTCGAAGTGCTCGCCCAGCAAGCGCAGGCTTTGGGGCTGAACCAGTCGGCGGCGCCGGCGGCCTCGGGCCGCTCGGCAGCTGCCAATCTGGTGGCGCTGCGGGGGCGCATACCGGTCGAGGTGACGCGCGAAGAGAATTTCGATGCGCTGCGCTTCGGCTTCGACGAGCCCATCGGCCTTGCCGTGTTCGGGCGCGGGCAGAATCTTTGGATTGCGTTCGACAAGCCGGTCAATCTCGACCTCGCCGCTCTGCAGAGCGGGCCGCAGATGCGCGACATGCTGGGCGAGGTCGATATCGTCGAAAGCCAAGGCACGGTCTTGCGCATGAGCCCGCGCAACGGCGCCTTCGCGCTCGTGCGGCGCGACGGGGCGGCATGGGTGGTCGAGCTTGGCCGTCTGCCGCGTCGCCCGGAAAAGCCGCTGCAGATCGTGATCCGCAATCCCGATACGCCTGCCGACGCGCGGGTGTCGATCGAGATGGAGGGCGCGCAGACCGTGCTGCGCTTGCGCGATCCGGAGATCGGCGACGAATTGGCGATCGTGCCGACGGCGGTGGCGGGCAACGGCCTTGCCGAAACGCGCCGCTATCCGCAGTTTCAGATACTGGCCAGCATGCAAGGCGCCGTCGTGCGCCCCGACGACGACACGGTTGCCGTGCGCCCGCTCGGCACGGCGGTCGAAATCTCGTCGTCGCGGGCGCTGTTCGTGACGGCGCCCACCGCGATCGGCACGCCGGGAGCACCGCCGTTGCGGCAGGGGGCTTTGCTCGATCTGGCAGCCTGGCAGCGCGGAGGACCTGCGAAATTCAACGAGGACCAGTCTGCTCTCGAGCGCGCGGTCGCGGCAAGCCGCCCAGGCGACGCGCGCAACCAGGCGCGGCTCGACTACGCGCGCTTCATGTTCTCGCACGGTCTGTTCGCCGAGACCAATGCGATGCTGCGCCTGATCGGCGAAGAGCGCCCGCAGCTGCTCGATGGGCCGCAGAACCGCGCCATGCGCGGCGTGGCCGAGCTCTACAGCGGCAATCTCGACGAGGCCGCGCGCTGGCTCAACCATTCGAGCCTCGACCAGGAGGGCGAAGCCGCGATGTGGCGCGGCGCCCTGGCAATGGCGCAGAACGATCCGCAGGCGGCTTTGCTGCAGTTCGACCGCGCGACCGACGTGTCCGGCCGGTTTCCGCCGCTGTTCGCCAATCGCCTGGGCCTTGCGATCGCCGAGGCGCGCATCGAGGGCAAGGAACTCGACGTCGCCCAGCGCCGCATCGAACAGGTGCTGGCCGCAAGCCCGAGCCGCGGCGACCAGGCGCGCGCCGACTATTTGCGCGGGCGCATCGCGCTCGAGCGCGGCGACGAGCGCGCGGCGCTCGCCGCATGGCGCACGCTGTCGCTGGGCACGGTCACGCGCGCGCGCGTGCAGGCCGAACTCGCACGCATCGAGTTGCAGTCGGGCAAGGGCGAGATCTCGCCGCAGGAAACCGTCGCCGCCCTCGATCGGATGCGTTTTGCCTGGCGCGGCGACGAGCTCGAATTCGAAATCCACCGCCGTTTGGGCAACGCCCAGCTGGCCGCCGGGGATTTCCGCCAAGGCGTGCGGACCTTGCGCGAAACGGCCGAGCGTTTCCCGATGGCGCGCGACCGCGCCGAACTCGAGAACGACGTGCGCGCCGAGTTCCGCAAGCTGTTTTTGGACGGCGGCGCCGACGGCATGTCGCCCGTCACCGCGATCGGCCTGTTCGAAGATTACCGCGATCTTGTGCCGATGGGTCCGGCGGGCGACGAGATGGTGCGCAAGCTCGTCGAGCGCCTGGTCGCGGTCGATCTGCTCGATCGCGCGGGCGGGCTGCTCGAGCATCAGGTGCGCAACCGCTTGCAGGGGCCGCCGCGCGCCGAGGCGGGCGCCCGGCTTGCGGCGATACGGCTGCTCGACCGCAAGCCGCAGCTGGCCCTCGACGCGCTCAATGCCTCCGAGGGCGTCGGCGAGCCCGCCGCCGTCCGGCGCGAGCGCGGGCGCTTGGCGGCCCGTGCTTTGGCCGATTTGGGGCGCGCGTCCGAAGCGTTGGCGCGGCTCGACGGCGATACGGGCAGCGATGCCGATCTGCTGCGTGCGGAAATCGCGTTGCGTACGCGCGCGTGGCCTGCCGCCGCGCAAGCGCTCGAGCGCCTGGTCGGCGCGCCGCCGACGGCCAATCAGCCGTTCGAAGACAATCGTGCGCGGCAAACCCTGCACTTGGCCGTGTCGCTCGCGCTGGCGGGCGACGATGCCGGGACTGCGCGCTTGCGCGAACGATTCGGACCCGCCATGAGCCGTTCGCCCTATGCCGAAGTTTTCCGCGTGCTCACGGCGGACAAAGCCGGCGCCACCCCGGATATTGCGTCGATCGCGGCACGCGTTTCCTCGCTTGCGCCCTTCGAATCCTTCATGGCCGGCTATCGCCAACGCCTTGCCGGACCCGCGAAGCCCGCGACCGGCTGAGTGCGAATAAAAATCTCGGAGCCGTACGATTTTCCCCTTGTGTTCCGGAACAAAGCTGGTACTCTGTGATCACGATGCGGAGCCGTTGCGGCTTTGCGTCGGGATGCTTTTGGGAACAAATAAAGTACTCAAGGTATCGGCAAATTTTACGGCGCGTTATTCCGGCGAATGGTCAAACGGCGTTTGCGATGGGGCGTTGGCCTCGGCAACCGCCCCTGATATGGAGGGTGTGAGGATGTCGTCAGTTACAGCGTTGCGGTCGTCTCCGAAGGAGTCGAACGAGAAGGACAGCATGGACAAGAACAAGGCACTTGAAGCCGCCCTGAGCCAGATCGAACGCTCGTTCGGCAAGGGCTCGATCATGAAGCTCGGCTCGCGCGACCAGACGGTCGCGGCCGAAGTGATTTCGACGGGTTCGCTGTCGCTCGATATCGCGCTCGGCATCGGCGGCCTGCCCAAGGGCCGCATCGTCGAGATCTACGGGCCCGAAAGCTCGGGCAAGACAACGCTGGCACTGCACGCGATCGCCGAAGCCCAGAAGGCCGGCGGAACCTGCGCGTTCGTCGACGCCGAACACGCGCTCGACCCTGGCTACGCGCGGAAGCTCGGCGTCGACGTCGACAATCTGCTGATTTCGCAGCCCGACGCGGGCGAACAGGCGCTCGAAATCGCCGACACGCTGGTGCGTTCGGGTGCCGTCGACGTTCTCGTCGTCGACTCGGTTGCGGCCCTCGTTCCGCGCGCCGAACTCGAAGGCGAAATGGGCGACAGCCATATGGGCCTGCATGCGCGCCTGATGAGCCAGGCGCTGCGCAAGCTCACGGGCTCGATTTCGCGCTCGAACACGCTCGTGATCTTCATCAACCAGATCCGCATGAAGATCGGCGTGATGTTCGGCAACCCCGAAACGACGACGGGCGGCAACGCGCTCAAATTCTACGCCTCGGTGCGTCTCGACATCCGCCGCATCGGCGCCATCAAGGACCGCGAAACGATCGTCGGCAACCAGACGCGCGTGAAAGTGGTCAAGAACAAGATGGCCCCGCCTTTCAAGGTCGTCGAGTTCGACATCATGTACGGCGAGGGCGTTTCCAAGACGGGCGAACTCATCGATCTCGGCGTCAAGGCGGGCGTGGTCGAAAAATCGGGGGCCTGGTTCTCCTACGACGGCACGCGCATCGGCCAGGGCCGCGAAAACGCGCGCACCTATCTCAAGGAACACCCCGAGGCGGCGGCCGCCATCGAAGCCGCGATCCGCGGCAATGCCGGCAACGTCGCGAGCGCCATGATCGCCGAACCCGGCGGCGGGGAAAGCTGATTTTCGACCTCTAAAGCCTGCCCGGACGGGCAAGGGGAGAGTGGCCCCGAACCCGTCCGGTCCGTGACCTTGTTTCCGACGACCTGTTTTCGACGACGCAATTGCCGCCCCGGATCGCCCGTACCGCCTGCTCGGCGGTCGGCGGGTCTTTCCCGGGCCAAAACGGGTCGGCTGCCGCATAAGCCCGAAGCGCCGCGACCGCCGACCCGTCTTTCGTCTAGTCCTGTCAAGCTATGTAGCTCCGGCGTTGTTGCGCTTCGGCCTCCTCTATCGGAAAATAAGATTTTGAGGGCGAATCCAATGCGTACTTACGAGAATCAAGCTTCGACTGTTTTCGCGGACGGCGCGTCAAACGCCAATTCTGTGGATCATGTGATTGACGTTCGGCTTGCTAATGAAAACAACCTTGATTTTTTGAAAGACATAAAGTCCGAATCTGTCTCTTTAGTTGTAACTTCGCCACCTTACAACATCGGAAAATCGTATGAAAAGCGACGTCCGCTTGATCGGTACGTCGAAGATCAGAAAAAGGTAATTTCAGAGTGTGTTCGTGTACTTGCGCCTGGAGGATCGGTGTGCTGGCAGGTCGGCAATCATGTTCACGGTGGCGAGATTTTTCCACTCGATATAGTTTTGTACGAGGCATTTATATCCGCCGGTCTGAAGCTTCGTAATCGCATTATTTGGCATTTTGAGCACGGATTGCATTGCAGCAGAAGGCTCTCAGGTCGCTACGAAACAATTATGTGGTTTACTAAGGGTGACAATTATTTTTTTGACTTAAACCCCATCCGTATTCCGCAAAAATATCCCGGAAAGAAGTACTTTAAGGGTCCGAAAGTGGGATTATTCTCGTGTAATCCGTTAGGCAAGAATCCTGGCGACGTTTGGATATTTCCAAATGTAAAAAACAACCATGTCGAGAAGACTATTCATCCTTGTCAGTTTCCCGTGGAGCTTGTAGAACGTTTGGTTCTTTCTCTAACGAAGCCTGGAGATTGGGTTCTTGATCCCTACGTAGGGGTCGGCAGTACCGTCATCGGCGCCCTAAAATGCGGTCGCAAGGGGATGGGATGCGATACTTCTTCAGATTATATCTCAGTAGCTTGGAAGCGAGTGGATGCGTTGCGAAAAGGAGTCTTGAAGACTAGACCCATGGACAAGCCTGTTTACGATCCCAGCAAGCTGCGTGGCGGACAGAAATGAAAATCGGCGCAAAGTACTCGCACTTAAATGGTCTTGAGTATCTTCTGGTTCATCGCAAGAAGCTTTGGAGAGAGATCGAAAAGGTTATTGCAGAGATCGATGCGGAATCTTGTAGGACGAAGGTTTCAAAAGAAAAACGTAAGATCGGAAATAAACTGTATTCACCGGTTGATCTCAATAAAACATTCAAGACTGCATTTAGCGAAATGGGCGGGTGGAACGAGCGGCGCGCTTCGTATTGGGTTACTCAGGATGAACGATTGATTCGCAAGACGATGCATATGTCTGCGAACGATCAAAAAGCGACCATTGAAGCGGCGGGTGGAAGGCCTATCTCCTCATACAATCAGACTGATTTTGTAAAGGAACGTGTTGCCGTAGAGGTGCAGCTCGGTAAGTATGCATTTGTTGCCTACGACCTTTTTGTCAAACATCTTGCATTCTATGTCGGTGACCTAATTGATGTTGGCGTAGAGATACTTCCGATGAAGTCTATGCAGGAGCGGATGTCCTCAGGCATATCCTATTACGAGGGAGAGCTTTACAATCTAATTCGTGAAGGGCGTGGCGTTCCCGGGGTTCCGCTGGTTCTGCTCGGCATCGAACCGTGAAAGCAGCCTAACGCATCCGAAACTAGACACCCCGCCGCCGCGAAGCTACATCTAGGCTCCTTTCAGACGAGCCTGGAGCAGTCTTTTCCGATGACGAGTGCAAGCGACGTCCGCAAGACCTTTCTCGACTATTTCGCCAAGAACGGCCACCAGGTCGTGGCGTCGTCGCCGCTGGTGCCGCGCAACGACCCGACCTTGATGTTCACCAATGCCGGGATGGTGCAGTTCAAGAACGTCTTCACGGGCCAGGAAAAGCGCGGCTACGCGCGCGCGGCGACGTCGCAAAAATGCGTCCGCGCGGGCGGCAAGCACAACGATCTGGAGAATGTCGGCTACACGGCCCGGCACCACACGTTCTTCGAGATGCTCGGCAATTTCTCGTTCGGCGATTATTTCAAGGAACAGGCGATCGAACATGCCTGGACCTTGATCACCAAGGAATACGGGTTGCCGAAGGAGCGCCTCAGCGTCACCGTCTACCACGACGACGACGCGGCGGCCGGTTTCTGGAAGAAGATCGCGGGCTTGCCAGAAGAGCGCATCATCCGCATCGCGACCTCCGACAATTTCTGGGCCATGGGCGACACGGGACCCTGCGGCCCGTGCTCGGAAATCTTCTTCGACCACGGCCCAAGGGTCGCGGGCGGCCCGCCGGGTTCGCCCGACGCGGACGGCGACCGTTTCATCGAAATCTGGAATCTCGTCTTCATGCAGTTCGAGCAGATTTCGGCGTCCGAACGCATCGCTTTGCCGAAGCCTTCCATCGACACCGGCATGGGGCTCGAGCGCATCACGGCCGTGCTGCAGGGCAAGCACGACAACTACGACATCGACCTCATGCGCCGCATCATCCTCGCTTCGGCCGACGCCTCGGGTGTGGCCGCCGACGGCCCGCATGCGGTTTCGCATCGCGTGATCGCGGACCATCTGCGCTCGGCCTGCTTCCTGATCGCGGACGGCGTGCTGCCGTCCAACGAGGGGCGCGGCTACGTGCTGCGCCGGATCATGCGCCGCGCCATGCGCCATGCGCACATCATCGGCTGCAAGGAGCCGCTGATGCATCGGCTTGTGGCCACGCTCGTCGACGCGATGGGCCAGGCCTTTCCCGAACTGGTGCGCGCGGCGGCCCTTGCGGGCGAAACGCTGAAGCTCGAGGAAACGCGCTTCAAGCAGATGCTCGAGCGCGGCCTGCGTCTGCTCGACGAGTCCGCGTCGTCGCTCGGCAAGGGCGACCGTCTGGCGGGCGACGTCGCCTTCAAGCTCTACGACACCTACGGCTTTCCGCTCGACCTCACGCAGGACGTGCTGCGCGGGCGCGGCGTGGGCGTGGATACCGACGGCTTTGCCGCCGCGATGGAAGCGGCCAAGGCCGAAGCGCGCAAGAGCTGGGCAGGCTCGGGCGAAAAAGCGGGCGAGCGCGTGTGGTTCGAACTGCGCGAGAAGGTCGGCGCGACCGAGTTTTTGGGCTACGACACCGAAGCCGCCGAGGGCAAGATCGTCGCCCTCGTGGTCGACGGCAAGGAAGTCGATGCCGCCAAGCAGGGCGACGCCGTGTGGCTTGTCGCGAACCAGACGCCGTTCTACGGCGAATCCGGCGGACAGACGGGCGATGCCGGCGCGATCTTCACGGCCGCCGCCGCCGAGATCGCCGTCGAAGACGTGCAGAAAATGGCGGGCGACGTGTTCGCGCATGTCGGGCGCGTGGCCAAGGGCAGCGTCAAGGTCGGCGACTTCGCGGAACTGCGGGTGGACAGCGCGCGTCGCGACCGCACGCGCGCCAACCATTCGGCCACGCACCTGCTGCACGAAGCGTTGCGCCGCCGCTTGGGCGACCATGTGACGCAGAAAGGCTCGCTCGTTTCTCCAGATCGGCTGCGTTTCGACATTTCGCAGCCCACGCCCTTGACGGCCGACGACATCGCGGCGGTCGAAGACGACGTCAATCGCCGAATTCTCGAAAACCAGGACGTCGCCACGCGCCTGATGACGCCGGACGCGGCCGTCGAGGCGGGCGCGCTCGCCTTGTTCGGCGAAAAATACGGCGAAGAAGTGCGCGTCGTTTCGATGGGCTATGCGCGCGGCAATGCCGAGGAGAAACCGTTTTCGACCGAGTTGTGCGGCGGCACGCATGTGCGGCGCACGGGCGATATCGGCCTCTTCAAGATCGTGTCGGAGGGTGCTGTCGCCGCCGGCGTGCGGCGCATCGAGGCCTTCACGGGCGACGGCGCGCGCGCCTATTTGGGCGAGCAGACGCGCCTGTTGGCCGATGCCGCCGGCATCGCCAAAACCGTGCCAGCCGATGTGCCCGCGCGCCTGGCGGCGTTGCTCGAAGAGCGCCGCAAGCTCGAACGCGAATTGGCCGATGCGCGCCGTGCATTGGCCGTGGGCGGCGGCGGCGCCTCCGGCGGCGGCGGCGTCGAGCAGGTCGGCAGCCTCAAATACGCCGCGCGCAAGCTCGACAACACGCCCGCGCGCGAACTCAAAGCCACGGCCGATGAGATCAAGAAACAGATCGGCTCGGGCGTGGTCGCTCTCGTCTCGGTCGAGGACGGCAAGGCTTCGCTCGTCGTCGCCGTCACGGAAGATGCGGTGGCCAAAGCAAGCGCGGTCGATCTCGTGCGCATCGGCGTGGCCGTTCTCGGCGGCAAAGGCGGGGGCGGGCGCCCGGACATGGCGCAAGGCGGCGGTCCCGAAGGCGCCAAGGCCGACGCGGCTTTGGCCGCCATCAGGGACGCTGTCGCCGCAAAAGCCTAGGTCAGGCGCGCCGGACGATCTTGGCGCGCTTGGACGAGATCAGGCCCGAATTGATGCCGCCCCAAGACAGTTCGCCGCTCAAGCGGCCGAACTCGATTTTGGGGCAGCGATCCATCACGACCTTGAGGCCGGCGGCCTCGGCTTTGGCGGCCGCCGCGTCGTTGCGCACGCCCAGCTGCAGCCACAGCACCTTGGCGCCGATGGCGATCGCCTCGTCGGCGATGGGGCCGACATGTTCGGACGCGCGGAACACGTCCACCATGTCGACGGGCACGTCGATGTCCTTCAGCGATGCGCGCACGGTTTCGCCGAGCAGCTCTTGGCCCGCCGACGCCGGATTGACCGGGATCACGCGGTAGCCCTTGAGCTGCAGATACTTCATCGCGAAGTAGCTGGGCCGCGTCCAATTGGTGCTGGCCCCCACCATCGCGATGGTTTTGGTGTCGCGCAGGATGCCGCGAATGAAGCCGTTGTCGTAGTCGAGCGGTTCCATGGTCACTTTCCCTGCCATACGGGCTGGCGTTTTTCGATGAAGGCGTCGATGCCTTCTTCGGCGTCGCGCGCCAGCATGTTGCGCGTCATGGTTTCGCTCGCGTAGGCATAGGCCTGGTCGAGCGGCATTTCGGCCTGCGCGTAGAAGGCCTCTTTGCCGATCGCGAGCACGTAGGGCGATTTGGACGCGATCTGCGCTGCCAGCGCCTGCGTCGCGGCCGCGAGATCGTCGGCGGCGACGACGCGATTGACGAGCCCCAGCGTCTTTGCCGTTGGGGCATCGACGAGATCGCCCGTGAGCAGCATTTCCATCGCGGCTTTGCGGCCCACCGCGCGCGAAAGTGCCACCATCGGCGTCGAGCAGAACAGCCCGATATTCACGCCCGGCGTGGCAAAGCGCGCGTCGGCCGCCGCCACGGCGAGGTCGCAACTTGCCACAAGTTGGCAGCCGGCCGCGGTGGCGACGCCCTGCACGCGCGCGATCACGGGCTTGGGCAGACGCACGATCGCCGTCATCAGGCGCGAGCATTGCGCGAACAACGCTTCGTAGTTCTGCCGTCCCGGATGGGCGCGGATTTCCTTGAGATCGTGGCCCGCACAGAAAACGGGCCCCGCTGCCGCGATGATCACGGCTTTGACGTTCGCGTCGCCGCGAATGTCGGCAAGCGCGGCTTCGAGCGCCGTCATGAGCCCGACCGAAAGCGCGTTGCGCATGGCCGGGCGATTGAGCGTCAGGGTCGCGACATGGTCGCGATCCTGGCGCAGCAGGAGCGGCGAGGGGTTGCGTGCGAGGTCCATCGTCGGGCACTTTGCGTCGGTTCGCCGCCGCAAGCAAGGACGCGCCATGAGCCGCATCACCAAAGCCGAAATCGCCGACATCGTGGCCAAAGCGCTGCCTTTCGCCGAAATGCTCGGGCCCGAAATCGAAAAGCTCAAAGCGGGCGAAGCTACGGTGCGCATGCCCTTCAAGCCGGATTTCATCCGACCCGGCGGCACCATCTCGGGGCCCGCGATGATGGGGCTCGCCGATTTCACGATGTATGTCGTGGTGATGAGCCTCGTGGGCCGCGTCGAGCTTGCGGTCACGACCAATCTCAACATCAATTTCCTGCGCAAGCCCGCCCAGAAGGACATGCTGGCGCACGGGCGCATCCTCAAGCTCGGCAAGCGTTTGGCGGTGCTCGAAGTTACGTTGACCTCGGCCGGTTTCGACGAGCCCGTCGCCCATGTTACGGGAACGTATTCAATTCCGCCGAAAATCGACGAATAGCGCTCTAGAACATTGACTTAGAACGCGGTATCTTGATACGCATAGTACAATGCTATTGAATTATATAGGGTTTTAGGCATTGACTTGAGCGTCCCGAAAACTGATATTCGCGCGCCTTCGGTCCAGTGGGCCCAAGACGATGTCGAACCCGAAAGAAACGAGCCAACCCATGTCGACCCCCAATTTGACGGTGGCAGAGGCAAAAGACAGCAAAAAGTGGATCCTGATCGATGCCGAGGGCGTCGTGCTGGGCCGTTTGGCGTCTTTTGTCGCGATGCGCCTTAAGGGCAAACACAAGACGAGCTTCTCGCCGCATCTGGATGCGGGCGATTTCGTCGTCGTCGTGAATGCCGAGAAGATCCGCATGACGGGTCGCAAGATGGAAAACGAAGTTTTCTATTGGCACACCGGCCATCCGGGCGGCGTCAAGGAAATCACGCCGAAGGCCACGCTCGCGGGCAAGCATCCCGAGCGCCTGCTCGAACGCGCGGTCGAGCGCATGATGAAGAAGGACAGCCCGCTCGCGCGCCGTCAGATGACGCATCTCAA
>JBILXZ010000061.1:0-14267 GCA_044378015.1 Tagaea sp. | reverse complement strand
GGGCGACAACGTGTCGATGGAAGTGACGCTGATCGCGCCCATCGCCATGGACGAAGGCCTGCGCTTCGCGATCCGCGAAGGCGGCCGCACCGTCGGTGCGGGCGTCGTCGCTTCGATCATCAAGTAGACCCACTTAGGAGTGTAGCTCAATTGGTAGAGCACCGGTCTCCAAAACCGGGGGCTGGGGGTTCGAGCCCCTCCACTCCTGCCACCGAACACGATACGCGACGCCGACACGCATACGGACTTCCAGAGTAGGACCATCGGCATGATGCCGCCCGCCACACAAAAGACCAGCGCTGCGGAGTTTGCCCGCCAGGTGCGCCAGGAAGCCAACAAGGTGACCTGGCCGTCGCGCAAGGAAACGATGGTCACCACCGCAATGGTGTTCGTGATGTCGGTGCTCGCGGCGATCTTCTTCTTCGCCGTCGATTCGATCATCGCATGGGCCGTGCGTCTCATTCTCGGGCTGGGGGGCTGAACTCGCCATGGCGATGCGCTGGTACGTACTGCACGTCTATTCGGGCTTCGAAAAGAAGGTCGCCTCGTCGATCAAGGAACAGGCCGTCCAGAAGGGCCTCGATCCGATGATCGAAGAGGTGATGGTTCCCGTCGACAGCGTGGTCGAGGTGCGCAAGGGCAACAAGAAGGTGTCGGCGGAACGCAAGTTTTTCCCCGGCTACGTTCTGGCGCGCATGGACCTCACCGACGAGACCTGGCATCTCGTCAAGAACACGCCGAAGGTCACGGGCTTTCTGGGCGCGGGCGGCAAGCCGCAGCCGATCTCGGACGGCGAAGCCGACCGCCTTCTGAAGCAGATGAAGGACGGGATCGACAAGCCGAAGCCCGCGATCACCTACGAAATCGGCGAGCAGGTGCGCGTCACCGACGGGCCGTTCCAGTCGTTCAACGGCATGGTGGAAGAGATCGACGAAGAGAAGTCGCGCCTCAAGGTCGCGGTTTCGATCTTTGGCCGACCCACGCCGGTCGAACTCGAATACGGACAGGTGGAAAAAGTCTAGCACCCGTCCGGAAGTCGCAACGGGCGCCTACCGGCACAGATCCTCGCTATCGGATGCAAGCCGGGAGCCCAAAGGAGAGAGAAGATGGCAAAGAAAATCGTCGGCTACATCAAACTGCAGGTCCCGGCCGGCAAGGCGAATCCCTCGCCGCCGATCGGCCCTGCTTTGGGCCAGCGCGGCCTCAACATCATGGAGTTCTGCAAGCAGTTCAACGCGCAGACCCAGAAGATCGAAGCGGGCATTCCGATCCCGGTGGTCATCACCGCCTACGGCGACCGCACCTTCACCTTCGTGATGAAGACGCCGCCGGTGTCGTACTTCTTGAAGCAGGCCGCCAAGATCGAATCCGGTTCGAAGGCGCCGGGCCGCGACAAGGCCGGCAAGGTCACGAAGGCGCAGCTGCGCGACATCGCCGAGAAGAAGATGGTCGACCTCAACGCCAACGACGTCGAAGCGGCGATGATCATGATCGCAGGGTCCGCCCGTTCCATGGGCCTCGAAGTGGTGGAGGGCTGAACATGGCTCGCATCGGAAAGCGCATGAAGAAGGCCTACGAAGGCCTCGACATCGAAAAGACCTACACGATCGAAGACGCGGTGAAGTCGGTCAAGGCGCGCGCCTCGGCCAAGTTCAACGAAACCGTCGAAGTTTCGCTCAATCTCAACATCGACCCGCGCCAGGCCGACCAGCAGGTGCGCGGCATGGTGGCCCTGCCGAACGGCACGGGCAAGACCGTGCGCGTGGCCGTGTTCGCCAAGGGTCCGAAGGTCGCCGAAGCGCAGGCGGCGGGCGCCGACCTCGTCGGCGGCGACGATCTGGCCGAAAAGGTGCTCGCGGGCGAAATCAATTTCGACCGCGTGATCGCGGCGCCGGACATGATGGCCGTCGTCGGCAAGCTCGGCAAAGTGCTGGGCCCGCGCGGCCTGATGCCGAACCCCAAGCTCGGCACCGTCACGCCGAACGTGGCGCAAGCAGTCAAGGACGCCAAGGGCGGCCAGGTCGAATTCCGCGCCGACAAGACGGGCAACATTAACGCCGGGATCGGCAAGGCCGGTTTCGACGAAGCCAAGCTCGCCCAGAACCTCAAGGCGTTCCTCGACGCGATCGTCAAGGCGCGGCCCTCGGGCGTGAAGGGCAACTACATCAAGAAAGCCACGGTGTCCTCGACGATGGGCCCTGGCTTCAAGCTCGATATCGCGGCGTTCGGCGGCACTGCCGCCGCGCAGCAGGCGGCCTGAGGGCCGCCGGATCGGGCGTACGCAATTCCGCCTTTTTGTGGCGACACAAAAAGGCGGGTACAGGCGGACGGAACAAGGCCCCCGAGGGGCCGGACGCCGTCCGCTCCTGTCCGAGACTGCAGGTGCAAGCGACGGCTTCGGCCGGTGTTTGCGTAAACGTTCCGCCTAGGAACAGGCCTGCATAGACAGAGGTGGCAAATTGGACGCGCTTTCGGGCGTGTCCGACTTGGGACTTCTGGGACAGGTCGAGCCGAGGCTCGGCCGTTCCAGCCGGAATGCGAAGACGGCCGCGCCGCAAGGCAGGGGCATCGGAGCGCTTCGGATGGGTGGCACGAGGCTCTCGCGTGAAACGGCCCTGTCGGCATGGCGTCGGCGGGGCAAACCAGGAGACGATCGTGGACCGTTCGCAAAAGAAGGAACTGGTCGAATCGCTTCACGGCAAGCTCAAGGACGCAGGCGTCGTCATCGTGACGCGCCAAGCGGGCTTGACTGTCGCCGAAGTGACCGAACTGCGTCGCAAGATGCGCGCAGCCGGGGCCAGTTTCAAAGTCGCGAAGAACCGGCTCACGCGTCGTGCACTGGACGGCACGAAGTTCCAGCATTTGGGTCCTTCGCTTAAGGGTCCGACCGCGATCGCCTATTCCACGGATCCCGTGGCGGCGGCGAAGATCGCGGTCGAATACGCGGCGAAGAACGAAAAGCTGACCATCGTGGCCGGCGGACTCGGCGAGCGCGCGCTCGACGTTGCCGCGGTCAAGGCGCTTGCGACCCTGCCCTCCTTGCCGGAGATGCGGGCCAAGTTCCTGGGCCTCCTCAATGCGCCGGCGACCCGCCTTGCGACCGTCATCGGTGCCCCCGCGGCACAGGTGGCGCGCGTGATCGGCGCCTACGCAAAGAAGCAGGACGCAGCCTAAGTCTTCGAACCATCCATCCCCAAAAGAACCCCAAGTCGCAAAAACAGGAGTGATTGAAATGGCCGATCTCGGCAAACTGGTCGACGAACTCTCGACCCTGACGGTCCTCGAGGCCGCCGAACTCACGAAGCTGCTCGAAGAAAAGTGGGGCGTTTCGGCCGCGGCACCTGTGGCGATCGCCGCTGCAGGCCCGGCCGCCGCCGCCGGCCCCGCCGCCGCCGAACAGACCGAATTCACGGTGACGCTGGCCAACGCCGGCGACAAGAAGATCAACGTGATCAAGGTCGTCCGCGAAATCACGGGTCTCGGCCTCAAGGAAGCCAAGGACCTCGTCGAAGGCGCCCCCAAGGTGGTCAAGGAAGGCGTCAACAAGGACGACGCCGCCAAGATCAAGAAGGCGCTCGAAGAGCAGGGCGCCAAGGTCGAAGTCAAGTAAGACCCAAACCCGGTCGGTCTGCCGCAGCGCCTCCAGGGGCCATGCGGCAGACGGGCCGGTCGGGCGCGGGCGCCCCGACAAGCCCCGCAACGAATTTTTGGACGGCGCTGCCTCCAGCGCCGTCGGGTCCCGAAACGGACGGATGAGGTCGAGATGTTGCAGACGGTCATGGGTCGCAAGCGAATCCGCAAAAGCTTTGGGCGTATCCCCGAGGTGGCGCCGATGCCGAACCTCATCGAAATTCAGATGAGCTCCTACGCGTCGTTCCTGCAGATGGAAACGTCTCCGTCCGAACGCAAGAACGTCGGTTTGCAGGAAGTCTTCCGCACCGTCTTCCCGATCAAGGACTTTTCCGAGCGTGCCCAGCTCGAGTTCGTGCGCTACGAACTCGAAGAGCCGAAATACGACGTCGAAGAGTGCCAGCAGCGCGGCATGACGTTCGCCGCCCCGCTGAAAGTGACGCTGCGCCTCGTCGTGTGGGACGTGGACGAAGACAGCGGCGCGCGCTCGATCCGCGACATCAAGGAACAGGACGTCTACATGGGCGACATGCCCCTGATGACGGACAAGGGAACGTTCGTCATCAACGGCACCGAGCGCGTGATCGTCTCCCAGATGCACCGCTCGCCCGGCGTGTTCTTCGACCACGACAAGGGCAAGACGCACGCCTCGGGCAAGTATCTGTTCGCCGCCCGCGTCATTCCCTACCGCGGCTCGTGGCTCGATTTCGAATTCGACGCCAAAGACCTCGTCTACGTGCGCATCGACCGCCGCCGCAAGCTGCCGGTCACCACGTTCCTGATGGCGCTCGACGATTTGCGTACCGAGAAGCTGCGCGAAGAGCGCCAGGCGATGGGCAAGGAAATCGAGCTCGGCGAAGCCGTCGGCATGTCGGCCGAGGAGATCCTCGCCTATTTCTACGGCCAGGTCGTCTTCAAGAAGGGCAAGCGCGGCTGGCAGACGCCGTTCGACGCCGAGCGCATGCGCGGCCAGAAGCTCGTGGCCGACCTCGTCGACGCCAAGACCGAAAAGGTCCTGGCCGAGAAGGACACGAAGGTGAGCCCGCGTCTTTCCAAGAAGCTGAAAGACGAGGGCGTCAAGGACGTGCTCGCCACGGTCGACGACATCAAGGGCCGGTACGTCGCCATCGACATCATCAACGAGGCGACGGGCGAGATCTACGTCGAAGCGGGCGACGAGCTCACCGCGCAGAGCCTCAAGCTCCTCGAAGAGGCTGGCGTCAAGGAAATCCCGACGCTGCATATCGACCACATCAATTTCGGCCCCTACATCCGCAACACGCTGAAGGCGGACAAGAACGGCAGCCGCGAAGAAGCGCTGATCGAGATGTACCGCGTGATGCGTCCGGGCGAGCCGCCGACGCTCGAGACGGCCGAATCGCTCTACAAGGGCCTGTTCTTCGACAGCGAACGCTACGACCTTTCGGCCGTGGGCCGCGTCAAGATGAACGCGCGCCTGCAGCTCGACTGCCCGGACACGATGCGCACGCTGCGCAAGGCCGACATTCTTTCGATCGTCAAGACGATGACCGAGCTCAAGGACGGGCGCGGCGAAATCGACGACATCGACCATCTCGGCAACCGGCGCGTGCGCTCGGTCGGCGAGCTGATGGAAAACCAGTACCGCGTGGGTCTCCTGCGCATGGAACGCGCGATCCGCGAACGCATGTCCACGGTCGAAATCGACTCGGTCATGCCGCACGACCTCATCAACGCCAAGCCGGCGGCCGCCGCGGTGCGCGAATTCTTCGGCTCCTCGCAGCTGTCGCAGTTCATGGACCAGACCAATCCGCTGTCGGAGATCACGCACAAGCGCCGTCTCTCGGCCCTCGGGCCGGGCGGCCTCACGCGCGAGCGCGCGGGCTTCGAAGTGCGCGACGTGCATCCCACGCACTACGGACGCATCTGCCCCATCGAAACGCCGGAAGGCCCGAACATCGGCCTGATCAATTCGCTGGCGACCTACGCGCGCGTCAATCCCTACGGCTTCATCGAAAGCCCGTACCGGAAAGTGAAGGACGGCAAGGTCACCGACGAGGTTGTCTATCTGTCGGCGATGGAAGAGGGCCGCTACTACGTGGCCCAGGCCAACACCGAAGTCGACGGCAAGGGCCGCCTCACGGCCGAACTCATCAACTGCCGCAAGGCGGGCGATCTGTTCCTCGTGAAGCCCGACCAGGTCGATCTGATGGACGTGAGCCCCAAGCAGCTCGTGTCGGTCGCCGCCGCCCTGATCCCGTTCCTCGAGAACGACGACGCCAACCGCGCGCTGATGGGCTCGAACATGCAGCGCCAGGCCGTGCCCTTGATCCGCGCCGAAGCGCCGATCGTGGGCACCGGCATGGAAGGCGTGGTGGCGCGCGATTCGGGCGCTGCCATCGCCGCCAAACGCGCGGGCGTGGTCGACCAGGTCGACGCGACCCGCATCGTCATCCGCGCAACGGAAGAAACCTCGGCCGCCGCATCGGGCGTGGACATCTACCGTCTGCTGAAGTTCCAGCGCTCGAACCAGAACACCTGCATCACGCAGCGTCCGCTGGTGCGCAAGGGCGACGCGGTGCGCGCGGGCGAGATCATCGCCGACGGTCCGTCGACCGAACTCGGCGAACTGGCGCTCGGCCGCAACGTTCTCGTCGCCTTCATGCCGTGGAACGGCTACAACTTCGAGGATTCGATCCTGATCTCGGAGCGCATCGTCTCGGACGACGTGTTCACCTCGATCCACATCGAGGAATTCGAAGTGATGGCCCGCGACACGAAGCTGGGCCAGGAAGAAATCACGCGCGACATCCCGAACGTCGGCGAAGAAGCGCTGAAGAACCTCGACGAAGCCGGCATCACCTACATCGGCGCCGAAGTCAAACCCGGCGACATTCTCGTCGGCAAGGTGACGCCCAAGGGCGAAAGCCCGATGACGCCGGAAGAAAAGCTCCTGCGCGCCATCTTCGGCGAAAAGGCGTCGGACGTGCGCGACACGAGCCTGCGTCTGCCGCCGGGCGTGGCAGGCACGGTCGTGGAAGTGCGCGTCTTCTCGCGGCGCGGCGTCGACAAGGACGAGCGCGCGCTGCAGATCGAGCGCCAGGAAATCGAGCGTCTCGCGAAGGACCGCGACGACGAGCGCGGCATTCTCGACCGCTCGATGTCGCAGCGCCTCAAGGAGCGTCTAATCGGCCAGGAAGTGGCCGGCGGCCTCAAGGGCCTGAAGTCGGGCGCGAAGATCGACGAAGCGCTGTGGGCCGAGTACACGCCCGGCCAGTGGCGCCAGGTCGTTCTGAAAAACGACAAGGTCATGCAGGACGTCGAAGCGCTGAAAAAGCAGTTCGACGAGTCCGTGAAGGCGCTCGAAAAGCGCTTCGAGGACAAGGTCGAGAAGCTGCAACGCGGCGACGAGCTGTCGCCCGGCGTCATGAAGATGGTCAAGGTCTTCGTGGCCGTTAAGCGCAAGCTGCAGCCCGGCGACAAGATGGCCGGTCGCCACGGCAACAAGGGCGTGATCAGCCGCATCATGCCGGCCGAAGACATGCCGTATCTCGACGACGGTTCGCCGGTCGACATCGTGCTCAATCCGCTGGGCGTGCCCAGCCGCATGAACGTGGGCCAGATTCTCGAGACGCATCTCGGGTGGGCGTCGGCGCGCATCGGCCGCGAAGTGGGCGAGCTTGTCGACAAAGCGCGCAAGTCCGGCAAGATGGGCGATCTGCGCAAGCGGCTCGAGAAGATCTACCGCAAGGACGAACTCGTCGAGGGCGGGCGCGAGCTCACCGATCCGGAAATCTATGATCTCGGCGCCAATCTGCGCCGCGGCATTCCGATCGCGACCCCAGTGTTCGACGGCGCGCGCGAAGCCGACATCAACACGATGCTCGAGCAGGCGGGCCTCCAGCATACGGGCCAGGTTTGGCTGACCGACGGGCGCACGGGCGAGCGTTTCGACCGTCCGGTCACGGTGGGCTACATCTACATGCTGAAGCTGCACCATCTCGTGGACGACAAGATCCACGCGCGTTCGATCGGTCCCTACAGTCTCGTCACGCAGCAGCCCTTGGGCGGCAAGGCGCAGTTCGGCGGCCAGCGCTTCGGCGAAATGGAAGTCTGGGCGCTCGAAGCCTACGGGGCGGCCTACACGCTGCAGGAAATCCTCACGGTCAAGTCGGACGACGTCGCGGGCCGCACCAAGGTCTACGAGGCGATCGTGCGCGGCGAGGACAATTTCGAGGCGGGCATCCCGGAATCGTTCAACGTGCTGGTCAAGGAACTGCGTTCGCTCGGCCTCAATGTCGAGCTGAACCAGCGCGGCTTCTAGGCTTCAACGACCGTATCCGACGCCGACCCGACATCGGGTTCCCACGCGGGACCCAACGGAGAACAAGATGGCAATGCAGAACGAAATCGCGAACGTCTTCGGCGCACCCGCCAAGCCGCTCCAGTTCGACCAGATCAAGATCACGATCGCGAGCCCCGATCAGATCCGCGCCTGGTCGCACGGCGAAATCAAGAAGCCCGAGACGATCAACTACCGGACCTTCAAGCCGGAACGCGACGGCCTGTTCTGCGCGCGCATCTTCGGGCCGATCAAGGACTACGAGTGCCTGTGCGGCAAGTACAAGCGCATGAAGTACAAGGGAATCGTCTGCGAAAAATGCGGCGTCGAAGTCACGCTCTCGAAGGTCCGGCGCGAGCGCATGGGCCACATCGAGCTTGCCTCGCCCGTCGCGCACATCTGGTTCCTGAAGTCGCTTCCCAGCCGCATCGGCCTGCTCGTCGACATGACGCTGCGGGATCTCGAGCGCGTGCTCTATTTCGAAAACTACGTCGTCGTCGAGCCGGGCTTGACGCCGCTCAAGATGCGCCAGCTGCTGTCCGAAGAAGCCTATATGAAGGCGCAGGACGAGTACGGCGAAGACGCGTTCCAGGCCCTCATCGGCGCCGAAGCGCTGAAGCGCATGCTGGGCGAGATCAATCTCGTCGAAGAGCGCGACCGCATCCGCCAGGAACTGCGCGAAACCACGTCCGACGCCAAGCGCAAGAAGCTCGTCAAGCGCCTCAAGATCGCCGAAGCGTTCGTCGATTCCGGCAACAAGCCGGAATGGATGGTGCTCGATGTGATCCCGGTCATTCCGCCGGAACTGCGGCCTTTGGTCCCCTTGGACGGCGGTCGCTTCGCGACGTCCGATCTCAACGATCTCTATCGCCGCGTCATCAACCGCAACAACCGCCTGAAGCGGCTGATGGAACTGCGCGCGCCCGACATCATCGTGCGCAACGAAAAGCGCATGCTGCAGGAAGCCGTCGATGCGCTGTTCGACAACGGCCGCCGCGGCCGCGTGATCACGGGCGCCAACAAGCGTCCGCTGAAGTCGCTCTCCGACATGCTCAAGGGCAAGCAGGGCCGCTTCCGCCAGAACCTGCTCGGCAAGCGCGTCGACTATTCGGGCCGTTCGGTCATCGTCGTGGGCCCTGAACTCAAGCTGCACCAGTGCGGCCTGCCCAAGAAGATGGCGCTCGAGCTGTTCAAGCCGTTCATCTACTCGAAGCTCGAGCTCTACGGCATGGCGACCACGATCAAGGCCGCCAAGCGCATGGTCGAAAAGGAGCGTCCCGAAGTGTGGGACATTCTCGAAGAGGTCATCCGCGAGCATCCGGTGCTGCTGAACCGAGCCCCCACGCTGCACCGCCTCGGTATCCAGGCGTTCGAGCCCGTGCTGATCGAAGGCAAGGCGATCCAGCTGCATCCGCTCGTCTGCACGGCCTTCAACGCCGACTTCGACGGCGACCAGATGGCCGTCCACGTGCCGCTGAGCCTCGAAGCGCAGCTCGAAGCCCGCGTGCTCATGATGTCGACCAACAACATCCTGAGCCCCGCCAACGGCAAGCCGATCATCGTGCCGTCGCAGGACGTCGTGCTCGGACTCTACTATCTGTCGCTCGAGCGCGAAGGCGAGCCGGGCGAAGGACTCACCTTCGGCGATCTCGCCGAAATCGAGCAAGCGCTTTACCACAAGAAGGTTACGCTGCAGGCCCGCATCCAGTGCCGCTACCGCGGCGTGGACAAGGACGGCAACACGAAGATCGAAGTGGTCAAGACCACGCCCGGCCGCATGATGCTGTCGCAGATTCTGCCGCGCCATCCCAACGTGCCGTTCGCGCTCGTCAACAATCTCCTGACCAAGAAGGACGTGCAGAACGTCATCGACGTCGTGTACCGCCATTGCGGCCAGAAAGAGACCGTGATCTTCGCCGACCGCCTGATGGCGCTGGGCTTCGCCCAGGCCTGCAAAGCCGGCATCTCGTTCGGCAAGGACGACCTCATCATCCCGGCCGCCAAGAAGCAGCTCGTCGACCAGACCAAGGCGAAGGTCGCCGAGTTCGAGCAGCAGTACCAGGACGGCTTGATCACGCAGGGCGAGAAGTACAACAAGGTCGTCGACGCGTGGTCGATGTGCACCGACAACGTCGCGACCGCGATGATGAAGGAAATCTCCAAGACCGAGAAGGGCAAGCCCATCAACTCGGTGTGGATGATGGCGCACTCGCAGGCGCGCGGGTCTCCCGCCCAGATTAAGCAGCTCGCCGGCATGCGCGGCCTGATGGCCAAGCCCTCGGGCGAAATCATCGAGACGCCGATCATCTCGAACTTCAAGGAAGGCCTCACCGTTCTCGAGTATTTCAACTCGACGCACGGCGCGCGCAAGGGTCTCGCCGACACGGCCCTCAAGACCGCGAACTCGGGCTACCTGACGCGCCGTCTCGTGGACGTGGCCCAGGACGCGATCATCATCGAGCCCGATTGCGGCACGACCGAAGGCCTGTCGATGAAGGCGATCGTCGAAGGCGGCGAGGTGATTTCGTCGCTGGGCGAGCGCATTCTCGGCCGCACGCCCGCCGAAGACGTGCTCGATCCGCTGTCGGGCGAGATCATCGCGCCCAAGGGCGCCTTGATCGTCGAAGAGACGGTCGAGCGCATCGAAAAGGCGGGCGTGGACCGCATCAAGATCCGCTCGGTTCTGACGTGCGAGTCGAAGGGCGGGGTTTGCGCCGCCTGCTACGGGCGCGACCTTGCTCGCGGCACTGTCGTCAATTCCGGCGAAGCGGTCGGCATCATCGCCGCCCAGTCGATCGGCGAACCCGGCACGCAGCTGACGATGCGCACCTTCCATATCGGCGGCGCGGTGCAGCGCGGCGCCGAGCAATCGTCGGTCGAAGCGGCGTACGGGGCCAAGGTCCAGATCGTCAACCGCAACGTCGTGCTCAACAGCGCTGGCGTTCCGGTCGTCATGGGCCGCAACACCGAAATCGTGCTCGTGGACGACCAGAAGCGCGAACGCGCGCGCCACCGCGTGCCGTACGGCGCCAAGCTGCTGTGCGACGAGGGTGCGACCGTCGCCAAGGGCCAGAAGCTCGCCGAGTGGGACCCCTACACGCTGCCCATCATCACCGAGAAGGAAGGCATCGCGCACTACGTCGATCTCGTCGAAGGCGTGTCGATCCGCGAAGTGATGGACGAAGCGACCGGCATTTCCTCGAAGGTCGTTGTCGATTGGCGCCAGCAGCCGCGCGGTGCCGACCTGAAGCCGCAGATCCAGCTGCGCAACAAGAAGGGCGACGTCATCAAGCTCGCGAACGGGCTCGAGGCGCGCTACTTCCTGTCGGTCGACGCGGTTCTGTCCGTCGAGAACGGCCAGGAGATCCATGCGGGCGACATCATCGCGCGCATCCCGCGCGAATCTTCGAAGACCCGCGACATCACGGGCGGTCTGCCGCGCGTGGCGGAACTCTTCGAGGCGCGCCGTCCGAAGGACTACGCCATCATCTCGGAAGGCGAAGGCCGCGTCGAGTTCGGCAAGGACTACAAAACCAAGCGGCGCATCGTGGTGCGCCCGTCGGACGAAGCTTTGCCGGCGGTCGAGTACATGATCCCGAAGGGCAAGCACATCTCGGTGCAGGAAGGCGACTACGTCCAGCGCGGCGACTTGCTGATGGACGGCAATCCCGTGCCGCACGACATCCTGCGCGTGATGGGCGTGGAAGCGCTGGCGACGTATCTCGTCAACGAAATCCAGGACGTCTACCGGTTGCAGGGCGTGAAGATCAACGACAAGCACATCGAAGTGATCGTGCGCCAGATGCTGCAGAAGGTCGAAATCGACGATCCGGGCGAATCCGTGTTCCTCGCGGGCGAGCAGATCGACAAGGTCGACGTCGATGCGGCCAACGAGAAGCTGGCGATCGAAAACCTGCGGCTGGCCACCTACAAGCCGGTGCTGCAGGGCATTACCAAGGCCTCGCTGCAGACGCAGTCCTTCATTTCGGCGGCGTCCTTCCAGGAGACGACCCGCGTCCTCACGGAGGCTGCCGTCAACGGCAAAACCGACGATCTGGGCGGCTTGAAGGAGAACGTGATCGTCGGCCGTCTGATCCCGGCCGGTACAGGCTCGGTCATGAACCGGCTGCGCCGCGTGGCGGCAGATCGCGACCGCGAATTGCTGGCTGCCCAGCAGGATCAGCAGGCGGCCAACGATTCGGCCGTCGAATCCGATGGCGAAACGCCCAAGCGTGCGATCGGCGGCCGCCGACGCGCCAAATAGGCGTTTTCGACCCTCCAAACCGGCAACGGCCGCTTCTTCGGAAGCGGCCGTTTTCGTATGTGGAACAGCGTTTTGTGCGGGAGCAGCCGCATCGCGTCGGAATCTTTCTTTTCCGATTGACAGTGGGTGCCCCAAAACATATGTTCCGCGCGCCTTTCAAGAGGGGCCGGAACGTCGGGTGCAACGCCACCCGAAACTCGGGTACCCGGGCGAAATGCGGTAATCGTCGTGGCCGGACGCTAAACCGGCCGAAAAAGTCCGAAGTTCCTGCGCGACGAGGGGTGCCCCAAGGGGGTTCTGTCGTCGCCTGGGGCTTTTCGTCACCCCGTCCTGGGCGCATGCGCGCGCAGAACGGAATGTTGCAGCGATAATACGTTCGAGACCGAGTGCGAAGGAACCGATCGGAATGCCCACGATCAACCAGCTTATCCGCCACGGCCGCACCGACAAGCCGTCGCGCAACAAGGTGCCCGCCCTCGAGGCGAGCCCGCAGAAGCGCGGCGTGTGCACGCGCGTCTACACGACCACGCCCAAGAAGCCGAACTCGGCGCTGCGCAAGGTCGCGCGCGTGCGCCTGACCAACGGCTTCGAAGTGACGAGCTACATTCCGGGCGAAGGCCACAATCTGCAGGAACACTCCGTGGTGATGATCCGCGGCGGCCGCGTCAAGGACCTTCCCGGCGTGCGCTACCACATCATTCGCGGCACGTTGGACACGCAAGGCGTCAAGGACCGCAAGCAGCGCCGGTCCAAGTACGGCGCCAAGCGTCCGAAATAAGCCAGGGAGAAGCCGAATATGTCGCGTCGCCATCGCGCCGAGCGCCGGGAAGTTTTGCCGGATCCCAAGTTCGGGGATCTGGTCATCTCGCGCTTCACCAACAGCCTCATGTACGACGGCAAGCGTTCCGTCGCCGAATCGATCGTCTACGGTGCCATCGACATCGTCGCCAAGAAGCTGAATACCGAGGGCATCAAGGTGTTCCACCAGGCCCTCGACAACGTCAAACCGAACCTGGAAGTGCGTTCGCGCCGCGTCGGCGGTGCCACCTATCAGGTGCCGGTCGAA
Organism: Tagaea sp.; assembly: GCA_044378015.1. GTDB lineage: Bacteria > Pseudomonadota > Alphaproteobacteria > CACIAM-22H2 > CACIAM-22H2 > Tagaea. Next base: position 986 of record JBILXZ010000061.1, on the reverse strand, counting down.
GTCCGCCCCGAACGCTCGCAAGCACTGGCCATCCGCTGGCTCATCACGGCCGCGCGCGGCCGTTCCGAGCACACGATGACCGAGCGCCTGTCGATCGAGCTGATGGACGCCGCCAACAACCGCGGTGCGGCCATCAAGAAGCGCGAAGACACGCACCGCATGGCGGACGCCAACCGCGCCTTCTCGCACTATCGCTGGTAACCCCACCCCTTTCGCCAAAAGACCGTCGAGGCATCCCACATGTCGAAAGCTAAATTCGAGCGGAACAAGCCGCACTGCAACATCGGAACGATCGGCCATGTCGACCATGGCAAGACGTCGCTGACGGCTGCGATCACGAAGGTGCTGGCCGAGACGGGCGGCGCCACGTTCATGGCGTACGACATGATCGACAAGGCGCCGGAAGAGAAGGCGCGCGGGATCACGATCAACACGGCGCACGTCGAATACGAAACGAAGAACCGCCACTACGCGCACGTGGATTGCCCGGGCCACGCGGACTACGTGAAGAACATGATCACGGGTGCGGCGCAGATGGACGGGGCGATCCTGGTCGTTTCGGCGGCGGACGGCCCGATGCCGCAGACGCGCGAACACATCCTGCTGGCGCGCCAGGTCGGCGTTCCGGCGCTGGTGGTGTTCCTGAACAAGGTCGACATGGTCGAAGATCCGGAGCTTCTGGAGCTGGTCGAGCTCGAAGTCCGCGAATTGCTGTCGAAGTACAATTTCCCGGGCGACACGATCCCGATCGTGAAGGGCTCGGCGCTGTGCGCGCTCGAAAACCGCGATCCGAAGCTCGGCCACGACGCGATCCTCGAGCTGATGGGGCATGTGGACTCGTTCATCCCGCAGCCGACGCGTCCGAAGGACAAGCCGTTCCTGATGCCGATCGAAGACGTGTTCACGATCTCGGGTCGCGGCACGGTCGTCACGGGCCGCGTGGAACGCGGCATCGTGAAGGTCAACGACGAAGTCGAAATCGTGGG
>JBILXZ010000111.1:0-3834 GCA_044378015.1 Tagaea sp. | reverse complement strand
AAGCCCCGTTCGAGGGCGCGCAGATGCACGGGGCTCCGCTGGACGCCGTGGCCGCGGCCTTTCGGGCGCGGCGGCTGGGTGTAGACGCACGCGATGTCGTGGCCCGCATCCGCGATCGCGTCGAGCGCGGCGGCGGCGAAAGCCGGCGTGCCCATGAAGCAGACGCGCCGGCGCACAGCGCTCACGCATCCGCCTTGATGCGTTTTGCCTTCTGCAGCTTGCGCAAGATCATCGAGCGCTTGAGGGACGAAATATGGTCGACGAACAGGGTGCCTTCGAGATGGTCGATCTCGTGCTGGATGCACACCGACAGCAGACCCTCGCAGTCGAGCTCCTGCATCGCGTCGTTTTCGTCGCGGTAGCGCACGCGCACTTTGGCGGCGCGCTCGACGTCGGCATAATGCTCGGGCACCGACAGGCAGCCCTCTTCGCCGGGCACGCGCTCTTCGGACATCCAGACGATCTCGGGATCGACGAAACGCATCGGGCGCGGCGGGGCGTCCTCTTTCTCGCGCGCGAGATCCATGACGATCACGCGCTTGGAAACGCCGATCTGCGGGGCCGCAAGGCCGATGCCGTTGGCCGCGTACATGGTCTCGAGCATGTCGTCCATGAGCGCGCGGATCGACGCGTCGACCCGGCCGACGGGCTGGGCCTTGATTTTGAGGCGTGGATCGGGGGCCACGAGAATTTCGCGCAGTGCCATAAAACGTTAGTTATGATGAGATGCGGGCTTGGTCAAGCCTTGCCCCGCCGCCTTGTTGCCCCCGATAGGAAAGCCGCCATGACCGCCGCCCGACGCCTGCGCCGCCGCCTCGAGGAAAATCGCCTGTGCGTGATGCCGGGCGTGTTCGACGCGCTGTCGGCCAAGCTCGCGGCCGAAGCCGGGCACGAGGTGCTGTTCATGACCGGTTTCGGCGTCTCGGCCGTGCGCCTCGCTTCCCCCGACGCGGGCCTGATCTCGATGGGCGAAATGCTCGACCAGCTGCGCTCTTGTGTGGCGGCGGCGGGCGATGTCCCCGTCGTCGGGGACGGCGATGCGGGCTGGGGCAACGCGCTGAACGTGCAGCGCACGGTGCGCGAATACGCGCGCGCACGGGCCGCAGCGATCATGCTCGAGGACCAGGCGAGCCCGAAGAAATGCGGGCACACGAAGGGCAAGCAGGTGGTCTCGCGCCACGAAGCGCGCCTCAAGATCCGCGCGGCGTGCGAGGCCCGCGACGCCCTTCGCGCGGAAGGGAGCGGCGATATCCTGGTGCTGGCGCGCAGCGATGCGCGCGCGGTGAACGGCTTCGACGACGCGCTCGCGCGCTGCCAGGATTTCGCCGACGAAGGGGCCGACATTCTGTTTCTCGAAGCGCCCGAGAGCGTCGAGGAAATGCGCCGCTTCTGCGCCGCCGCAAAGCGCCCTTGCATGGCCAACATGGTGTTCCAGGGCAAAACGCCGGTGCTGCCGCCCGCCGAGCTGCAGGAAATCGGGTATCGCCTCGCGGTCTATCCGATCGCGGCTTTGGCGGGCCTCGTCGCGTCGCTGCGCCAGACCTATGCGGCGCTGGTGCCGGGTTCGGGCATCGCGCATCCGCCGCAGCTCGATTTCACGGCCCTGCAAGAGGCCGTCGGCTTCCCCGCCTACTGGGAAGCCGAGAAGAAATACGCGGCCGAATGATCAGAGCAATTCGCCCTTCGTAAAGGGCTTGGTCGCCGCTTCGACGGGGGGCAGCAGAATGTCGGGCGCGTTGGGCCCGGCCGCTTCGAAATCGCGCAGCTTGCGCGCACTCGGCAGAAGCCGCGTTTCGAGCGAAGACACCGATCTGTTGTAGGCGTTGGTCGCGTCGTCGAGCGCCTTGCCGATGCCGGCCACGTGTTTGGCCACCGTGCCGATGCGCTCGTAGAGATCGGTGCCGAGCTTCTGGATCTCGCGCGCGTTGGCCGCCAAGCCTTCCTGGCGCCAGGCATAGGCGATGACCCACAGCATCGTCTGCAGCGTGAGCGGCGTGGCGAGCGCCACGCGCTGTTTGGCCGCGAATTCGAGCAGCTCGAAATCGGCTTCGACGGCCGCGCTCAAGAGCGCTTCGTTGGGCAGGAACATCAGCACGAATTCGGGCGAACCTTCGACCTTGGCGCCGTAGTCCTTGCCCGCAAGCGCGCGCACATGGCCCTTGAGCTGGGCGGCATGCTCTTTCAAAAAGCGCGCGCGTTCTGCCGGATCGCTCGCGTCGTGCGCCTTGAAATAGGCGTCGGCGGGCGCCTTGGCGTCGATCACGATGGCGCGCCCGCCCGGCAGGCGCACCACCGCGTCAGGGCGCGCCGAAACGGTTTCGTGGGCCACGCTGAACTGCTCGTCGAAATCGATGTGGCTGTTGAGGCCCGCGAGTTCGAAGGAACGGCGCAGCGTGTTTTCGCCCCACTTGCCGCGCACGGCCGGGTTCTTGAGCGCTGCGGCAAGGTTGGTCGTGGCCATCGACAGGCGGTCGCTGCGCTCGCCCAGGCTCTCGACCTGCTTGGTCAAAGCGCCGTAGCTCTGGGCGCGCGCCTGTTCGATTTCGGCAAGCCGCACGCCCATTTTTTCGAGCGCCTCGCGCACGGGCGCTACCATCTCGCCCACCGCCTGCTGGCGTTTTTCGAGATCGCCTTTGGCGATTTCCTGTTCGCCCGCGAAGCTCGCTTTGGCAAGTTCGAGGAACTGCGCGGTCGTGGCCTGCAGCGTTTTGGCCGACAGCGCGTCGAACGTGTCGACGAGGCGCTTTTCGGCCGCCAGCAGCAGCCCCTGCTTCTCGGCCCCTTGCGCGCGTTCGGCCGCGAGTTCGGCTTCGAGGCCCGCCGCCTTGGCGCGAATTTCGGAAAAGCCGCCTTGCGCGCGCGCGAGATCGTCCTCGAGGCCCGCAATGCGCCGGACCTGCGCCTCGGCCGCACTCTGCGCGCGGGTCGCGGCATCCAAGCGTTCGCGCAGCTCGCGTTCGAGATCGGCCGCCTGGACCAGCTTTTCCTTGTAGATCGCTTCGCGCCCGCGGCCGCGCATCGCGAAGTAGGCGCCGACGGCGCCGACCAGCGAACCGACGAGGAGGAAGCCGACGATCTCCATGCGGGCTAGATTTTGGCGCCCACCGGAGCCGGTCCCACATTGCGGCGCAGGAGGTCGTCGAAATAGGAAATGGTCTTCTTGAGGCCTTCGTCGAGCTGGATCTTGGGCTCCCAGCCGAGCAGATTCTTGGCCTTGGAGATGTCGGGCTTGCGCTGCATCGGATCGTCGGCGGGCAGCGGTCGCTGCACGAGCTTGGACTTGGCACCCGTCAGAGCGATCACGCGCTCGGCAAGCTGGCGGATCGTGAATTCGTGCGGATTGCCGAGATTGATGGGACCGGTGATCGCGTCGGGGCTGTCCATCAGGCGCACGAAGCCTTCGACGAGGTCGTCGACGTAGCAGAAGCTGCGCGTCTGCGTGCCCTCGCCGTAGATCGTGATGTTCTCGCCCTTCAGCGCCTGCACCACGAAGTTCGACACCACGCGCCCGTCGTTGGGATGCATGCGCGGCCCGTAGGTGTTGAAGATGCGCGCGACCTTGATCTTGGTGCCGTGCTGGCGGTGGTAGTCGAAGAACAGCGTTTCGGCGCAGCGCTTGCCTTCGTCGTAGCAGGCGCGCGGGCCGATCGGGTTCACGTTGCCGCGGTACTCCTCGGGCTGCGGATGCACTTCCGGATCGCCGTACACTTCCGAGGTCGAGGACTGGAAGATCTTGGCCTTCACGCGCTTGGCGAGGCCCAGCATGTTGATGGCGCCGTGCACGGACGTTTTGGTCGTCTGCACGGGATCGAACTGGTAGTGGATGGGCGAGGC
>JBILXZ010000023.1:0-54716 GCA_044378015.1 Tagaea sp. | reverse complement strand
CGCCTTCCGGTTCCGCTTCGCTCCACCTACAGCCGGCAATGGCGAAGGAGGCCACAATGCACTAACATTTTACTCGGACCACTCGATGGGGGCCGATCAGGGATAAGGTCACGCTTCCGTCGTGCCAAGGCATGCTGTATCCAAAAACGGGTTGTTTTCTCGAGTCGCATCGGCAAAAGCATACATATTCGTGCCAACCCTTGCTTAGCGGCTCCGTAGAAAGCAAATGTAACGCTACAGGATCGCCTGGCAAATTTTTGAAACGAAAGCGAAAGCCAGGAAAAATCGATGATCGAACCGGCCGCAACCGATTTCGAACAGGACCCTGAACGCCGCACCGTTGTGCGCGAGGATGGCACGTTTGTGCTGAATCTCGGCGCTTATGACGGGCCGATCGACCTGTTGCTGGGCTTGGCACGCGACCAGAAGCTCGACCTCACGCGCATATCGATCCTGGCATTGGCCGAGCAGTATCTCGCCTATATCGCCGCTGCCCGCCGTTTGCGGCTCGAGATTGCCGCCGACTATCTCGTGATGGCGGCGTGGCTTGCCTTCCTCAAATCGAAATTGCTGTTGCCGCCGACGCCCGAAGAGCCCGAGCCCGAACCCACGGCCGCCCAGATGGAAGCGGCCTTGCGCTACCAGCTGCAGCGGCTGCAGGCGATGCAGGAGGCGGGCGCGCGTCTCTATGCGCGCGGCGTTCTGGGGCGCGACGTGTTCGGACGCGGCATGCCCGAAGGCACGCCGGTCGATACGACCGAAGTGTGGGACGTGAAGCTGGTCGAGGTCTTGCGCGCCTATGCCGAGTACCGCACGCGCGTGGACAAGCCTGTTTTGCGAATCGTCGCGACCGAACTCGACACGATGGAGGCCGCGATCGAGCGCCTGTCCTCGATGCTCGGGACCATGAACATTCCCGACTGGACCACCTTGCAGTCGTTTTTGCCGAGCGATCTGCGCGACGATACGGTCGGCCGTTCGCACGTTGCCGCAACACTGTCGGCAACGCTCGAACTCGTGCGCACGGGCCGTTTGCAGATCCGTCAGGACAGCACGTTCGGACCCATCTATCTGCGCCGGCCGCCCGAAAATCCGATTGCCGAATTCCCCGTCGACAGGACGCCGCAATGACCGCCTCGACCAATCCAGCCCAAATCGAAATGACCGAAGCGCCCGAGGAAGCCGAAATTTCGGCTGCCGTCGAAGCGGAAGAAGCCGTCGGCACTGGCGAGGGTGTTGCGGCGCCGGATACGGCATTTGCAGCCGACGAATTGCCGCCCGAAGAGCTGCATGCCCAGGCCTTGCGTGTGGTCGAGGCGTTGATTTTTGCCTCGGCCGAGGCGTTGACGGTGCGCGAAATCGCCAAACGTTTGCCCAAAAGCGTCGACGTCAAAGCCATCTTGGCCGAGCTTGAGGCGCATTACGCGCCCCGCGGCGTAAATCTTGTGCGCATTGCAGGCAAGGTTGCGTTCCGGACCGCCGCCGACATTGCCGACCGCCTCAAGATCGAGCGCGTGCAGACGCGCAAACTAAGTCGCGCTGCCCTCGAAACGCTTGCGATCATAGCTTATCAGACATCTGAGAATCGTCCTGTAACGCGTTCTGAAATCGAAGAAATTCGCGGTGTTGCGCTGTCCAAGGGCACGCTCGAAGTGCTGATGGAAGCCGAGTTTGTCGGCCCCAAAGGCAATCGCGAAACGCCGGGCCGCCCGGTGACTTATGCCGTCACCGACCGCTTTCTCGAGCATTTCGGTCTCGACAGCATCAAGTCGCTGCCGGGGCTAAAAGAGCTGCGCGACCTTGGTTTGCTGGACACGCGCCCGGCCGTCAGTGCCTACAGCGAAGATAGCGGCCTGTCGGTCGGCCCCGAAATGGGCGAAACGGCCGAGAATGAAACGGGCCCGATCGACGACCGCGAGATGGCAGCCGAAGACGCCGAATCAGCTGCTGCCGAACCGGACGAGCCTGCGGACGAAGCGCCGCCGCCCGAACGGGCCTAGTTTTCCGCGCAATGTCGCACCCGTCCGCCCCTGCATGCGGCAATCCGACGCCGGGCCTGCAATTGCGCGCGGTATCGCACCGATTCGGCGCCCAGCGCGTGTTGACCGACGTATCCCTCACAGTCGCGCCGGGCGAGCTGCTGTGCCTGCTGGGGCCTTCGGGCTGCGGCAAAAGCACGCTGCTGAGAATCGCTGCCGGGCTCGAAACGCTGCAGGCTGGCAGCGTGTCGCTCGACGGCGTGCCGATCGCCGAGCCGGGCGCGGCCGTCCCGCCGGAGCAGCGCGGCATCGGGCTCGTTTTCCAAGATTACGCGCTTTTTCCGCATTTGAATGTGGCCGACAATATTGCCTTCGGCCTTGCCGCCTGGCCGACCGGCGCGCGCAACGCGCGCGTCGCGGAGATGTTGGCGTCCGTCGGCATGGCCGAACAGGCGCAAGCTTGGCCGCATACCTTGTCGGGGGGGCAGCAGCAGCGGGTGGCATTGGCGCGCGCCCTCGCGCCCAAGCCGCGCGTGGTGCTCATGGACGAGCCTTTTTCCGGCCTCGATGCGCGGCTGCGCGAGACGATCCGCGACGACACGCTGCATGTGCTGAAGCGCAGCGGTGCTGCGACCTTGATGGTCACGCACGATCCCGAAGAGGCGATGTTCATGGCAGATCGCGTCGCCGTGATGCGCGCCGGGCGCATCGAACAGGACGACGTGCCCGAGCGCGTCTATGCCGCCCCGGCCAGCGCCTTCGTCGCGCGGTTTTTCGGCCAAATCAACGAGTACCGGGCGATCGTGGCCGGCGGCATAGCCCAGACGCCGCTGGGGCCGATCGGTGCCGCAGGATTTGCGGACGGGACGGCCGTGTGCGTGCTCGTGCGGCCGGAGGGCATTCGCATGGCGCTTGCGGCCGAAACGGGGATACCTGCGAAGATTTTGGCGGCCCGCCTGCTCGGGCGTTCGTCGTGGATCCATCTTTGCCTTGGCGCCGCAGGATCCGAGGACGCGCCCGATCACGCGCATTTCCATGCGCGCGCGCCGGGCCGCTTCCTGCCGCCCGAAGGCGATGTGGTCGGCGTTGAAATCGATCCCGCTCAAGTCTTTGTTTTCGAGATGCACGACACCATGTAAGCAATTGCGGGCGCACGCCGGATCGGTTGCGGCAGACGCAAGGGTCTGCCACACTCCGGCCCGAATTTGGCCCGATCCTGCGGCAAAGCGCAGTCGGGCGCTGGAATCATGGGAGCTTTTTAGATGGGTATGACAAGCATTTGGCATTGGCTGATCCTGCTCGTGGTGGTGCTGCTGCTGTTCGGCGCGGGCAAGATCCCGAAGTTGATGGGCGACATGGCCTCGGGCATCAAGGCCTTCAAAAAGGGCATGAAGGACGACGAAGCTCCGGCAGATACGGCCGCTGCGGCGCCGAGCCAAACCGCCCAGGTGACGGCCGCGCCGTCGGTTTCCGCATCGAGCGCCGAAAAGCCGAAGGTTTGATCCGGGCAGGCGATCGGCCGAGCTGTCGACGCGCGGGGGCGACATGCTGGATTTGAGCTGGGGCGAAATCGTGGTGATCGGTACGGTCGCCGTGGTCTTCATCGGCCCCAAGGAGCTGCCGGGCGCATTGCGCGCACTTGGCCATTGGGTCGGCAAAGCGCGTACTCTGGCGCGCGACTTCCAGAACAACGTCGACGACATGATCCGCGAGGCCGATCTCGACGAGGTCAAAAAGCACGTCCAGTCGGCCCAGGGTCTCGCGAGCGGCGGCATTTCCACGGCCATCCAGAACACGATCGACCCCAAGGGCGAGCTTAAATCGCAGGTCGAAACGGCCCTGGCGCCGCCGCCGCCGCCGACGCCTGTCCTGACAGAGGCGGCCAAGACGCAAGACGCGGCGGTGCCCGCGCAAATCCCGCCGCCGCCCGAAGCCTCAAAGCAAAGCGCATAGTCCGCCGTGGCCGAAGACATCGACGACAAGAAAATGCCGCTCATGGAGCATCTGGTAGAGCTGCGCCAGCGGCTGCTCTATTCGATCGTCGCGTTTTTCGCGGCGTTTATCGTGGCCTACCAGTTCCACCAGCCGATTTTCAATTTTCTCGTCCAGCCGCTCAACCACGTGTTCGAGGGCCAGGCGGGGCGGCGCATGATATTCACGGCGCCGACCGAGGCGTTTTTCACCTACATCAAGGTCGCGTTCTTCGCGGGCATCTGTCTCTCTTTTCCGATCATCGCGAACCAGCTTTGGAAGTTCGTCGCGCCGGGGCTCTACAAGCACGAGCGCAACGCTTTCCTGCCCTTCCTGGTCGCAACGCCGGTGATGTTCACGCTGGGGGCGACGCTGCTCTATTACGGCGTGCTTCCGGTCGCGATGCAGTTCTTCGCTTCGTTCGAAATGCCGGCGGGCGAGGGGGCGTTGCCGATCCAGCTTGAAGCGAAGATGAGCGAATATCTGTCGCTCGTCATGACGCTGATCCTTGCCTTCGGGGTCAGCTTCCAGCTGCCCGTGCTGCTGCTTTTGCTGGTGCGCGTAGGCATGCTGTCGGCCAAAACTTTGGCCGAGAAGCGCCGCTACGCCGTGGTCGGCGTCGTCGCCTTCGCTGGCGTGGTCACGCCGCCGGACGTGTTCAGCCAATTGTCGCTCGCCGTGCCGATGTATCTGCTCTACGAGGGTTCGATCTGGATCGGCTATTTGATCGAAAAGAAACGCGCCGACACAGCTCCCGACGACGCGCCCACCCAAGCGGCTGCGCCTGTCGGCCCGGCCGCAGCCCCTGCTGCCGCAACAACGCCGGTCGCCGGAATCGCGAGCGGCGTGCCCGAGACGGATTTCAACGCGTCTCGTTAACTCCCTAAATCCAAAAGCAGATTGCCGATCTGTGGACACCCGACTCGAGCGACCCGTATAACGGAGGCGCTCGATTTGCCGCTCGATTCGCGATTTTGCGAAGTACGGCTGGCGAGTTGTCAAGGATCCGGATGTTCGGCAAGCCTATCGACCTTGCAAAAGCGCGGATCCTCGTCTGCAACGACGACGGGATTGATGCGGCGGGCATTGTCTTGCTGGAGAAAACCGCGCGCAAGCTGTGCGCGGACGTGTGGGTCGTCGCACCCGAGTCGGAGCAAAGCGCTGTCAGCCACTCGCTGACGATCCGGCGCCCGCTGCGCGTGCGCAGGATCGGGCCAAAGCGTTTTGCCGTCGACGGCACGCCGACCGACTGCGTAATGCTGGCGCTGCAGGAAATCATGCGCGACAAGCCGCCGAGCCTGTGTTTGTCCGGCATCAATCGCGGCGGCAATCTCGCCGACGACGTGACCTATTCGGGCACCGTTGCGGCGGCGATGGAAGCCACCATCCTCGGCGTGCCGGCGATCGCGCTCTCGCAAGTCGTGGCCGGACCGCATCCGATCAGATGGCAGACGGCCGCGCATTTCGCGGGCGGAATCGTGAAAAAGCTCGCGGCCGTCGGCTGGCCGGAAAACGTGCTGATGAACGTCAATTTCCCGGACGTGCCGCACGCGCGGGTGCGCGGCACCGTGCGCGCCACGCAAGGGCGCTACAAGACGTCCGACGACATCGTGCGCAACACCGATCCGCGCGGCCAGGCCTATTACTGGATCGGGGCGGCCGTGCGCGGCCACGACGAACGCAAAGGCACCGACATTTGGGCGACCGACCGCGGCTACAACACGGTCACGCCGTTGCATCTCGATCTCACGCACCGCGCCATGCACAAAGCGCTTGGCCGCCATTTCAAGGATGCGGCATGAGCACGCCCAACCATCGCATCCGACTGCTGATGGATCTGCGGGCCGCCGGCATCGGCGACACTGCCGTACTTTCGGCGATCGAGCGCGTGCCGCGGGAAGCCTTCGTGCCGCCGACATTCCGCGACCGCGCCTACGAAGACGCGGCGCTGCCGATCGGCCATGCGCAGACCTTGTCGCGTCCGTCCGTCGTGGGGCTCATGAGCCAGGCGCTCGAGGCGGGCCCGCGCATGAAAGTGCTCGAGATCGGCACCGGCTCGGGCTACCAGACTTGCGTGCTCGCGCGGATGGTGCGCCGGGTCTACACGGTCGAACGCCACCGCGAGCTGATGCAGGAGGCCGAGGCGCGTTTCAATGCGCTGCGCATCTACAATGTCACGACCAAGTTCGGCGACGGTTGGCAGGGCTGGGACGCGCAAGCCCCGTTCGAGCGCATCATCGTGACGGCGGCACCGAGCGAGATTCCGGGCATTTTGATCGACCAACTCGCCGAGGGCGGCGTCATGGTGCTGCCCGTGGGGCGCGAGAAACGCACGCAAAGCCTGATCCGCGTGCGCAAAACCGGCGGCCGTGCCACCATCGAGGAACTCGACGCCGTGCGATTCGTGCCGATGGTGGCAGGATTGCCGTCGTAATGGCAGGAGGCACCCTTGCCGGCGCGTTCGTTTCGGATTCTGCTTTGCGGTGCCGCACTTGCCGCATTGGCGGCTTGCGCGCGCAGCGGCCCCCCGGCGCCGGTCACGATCGGCAGTGTCCAACAGCAAGCCGCAAATGCCGCGCGCACGACTGCCGCAGCTGCTCCGATCGCGCCCGGTTCGAGCTACGTCGTGCGCGACGGCGATACGCTGTTTACGGTTGCCCGGCGCGCCGGCGTGCCGACGCGCGCTTTGATCGACGCCAATCGCCTGGTGCCGCCTTTTGCACTCGAGCCCGGCATGCGTCTTTCGATCCCGACCGTGATTGTGCACGAAGTGCGGGCAGGCGACACGGTTTCGCAGTTGGCGCAGCGCTACGGCGTGCCGATGCGCGAGCTGGTTCGCGTGAACGCGATCGAGCCGCCATATACGATCCGCATCGGCCAGCGTCTGGCGATCCCTGAAATCGCGCGCGCGGCGAGCGTGCGCAACGTTGCGCCGACACCCATGCCCGTCCCGGGTCCCGCGCCTTCGCCGATCGGGAGTGCGAGTTCTTCTCCGCCGCCGCAGGTGGTTTTTGCCGCTCCAGGTCCGGCGGCGCCCGTTCCGCCGGTCGCGGCAGCGCCGCTGGCGGCTCCGGCTTCTGCCGCCGCCGCTGCGCCGGTGCCGCTTCCGCAAATCGTATCGGTTCCGCCTGCAGTTTCGCCGATCCCGCCGCCGGTCCCGGCCAATCCGCCCGCCGCACCGGCCGGCGGCGATTTTGGCGCTTCGGGCGGGCGCATGCTGTGGCCGGTGCGCGGCGTGATCACGTCCGACTTCGGACAGAAACCCGGCGGCCTGCAGAACGACGGCATCAATATCGCGGCACCGCGCGGCACGCCGTTTCGCGCGGCCGAAAGCGGCGTCGTCATCTATGCGGGCAACGAGCTGCGCGGCTTCGGCAATCTGCTTTTGCTGCGCCACGAGAGTGGCATCGTGACCGCCTATGCGCATGCCGACGAGCTTTTGGTCCAGCGCGGCGATCAGGTGCGGCGCGGCCAGACGATCGGTCGGGTCGGCGCCACCGGCAACGTAACGACCCCGCAGCTGCATTTCGAGGTGCGTCGCGGCGCGCGTGCGGTCAATCCAATCGATTTTCTGGGATCGGCGTCGGCCGCGAACTGAGTTTTCTCGCGCGTTGACACGTCGGCCCTCAAGTGCGATTCTGTCTTTGCATGCAGAATGCATGCGCGATCGATTGGAGAATGCCCATGAGCGATCTTCGCGTGCTACGCGACCTCGTATCGTCGCCAATGCCTGCCGCCCTTGTCCGCGCGGCTTCTGCGGCCCCCAAGCCGCCGGAAAAGACGGGCTCGAAACCGACCGAAGATACGGTCGAATTGCCTTCGGCTGCTGCGAAAATCGCCTCTTGGGAGCAAGCCAGCCGCAACGATCCGCTGGTTCTGCGATTGGCCGAGACGGCGCGCAAAATGCGGACCGAATACGAGGCCACAATCCGCGATTTGCGCGATCCGCTCTCCGACTGGCAAATTCGCGCAGTGCGCGACAATGCCAATCCAAACGCCGTAAGCTACGAGCTGTCGCGCAGGTCGGGGGCGTCCGGCAAGGCCCTCGTCACGCCGGGCCCCAACGGCGCGCGCGATGCGAAGATCGCGATTACCGAATACAGCGCGACGCTGTTCCGCGCCTTGGATTTCGCGATCGGCGCGTTGCAGAGCGGGCGCTTGGCGGGGCTTTGACGGTCAGTCGAGCCGCTTGCCCAAACGCCCCGCGAGATCCTGCACGAACTGCCACGCAACGCGCCCCGAGCGCGCGCCGCGCGTGACAGACCACTCGTTCGCCTGCGCATGCAGCTCCTCCACAGGCAGACCGAAATCGTAGCGCTTGGCGTAGCCGTCAATCATCGCGAAATACGTGTCCTGGTCGGCATTGTGGAAACCGAGCCACAGACCGAAACGGTCTGAGAGCGACACTTTCTCTTCGACCGCCTCGTAGGGATTGATCGCCGTCGAGCGTTCGTTTTCGATCATGTCCCGCGCCATCAGATGGCGGCGGTTCGAGGTGGCGTAGAATACGACGTTTTCTGGCCTGCCTTCGATGCCGCCGTCGAGGACCGCTTTCAGCGATTTGTAGGCCGCGTCCTGGCCGTCGAACGAGAGATCGTCGCAGAACACCACGACCGGGCGCTTCTTGCCGCGAATATGCGACAGCAGCAGCGGCAGCGAGGGAATGTCCTCGCGATGGATCTCGACGAGCGCAACGCTGCGCGGCATCTCGGCGTTTACGGCCGCATGAACGGCCTTCACGAGCGAGGATTTGCCGGTGCCGCGGGCACCCCACAGCAGAACGTTGTTGGCCGGCAGGCCCCGGGCAAAGCGCAACGTGTTGGCGTAGAGCGTTTCGCGCTGGCGATAGACGCCGCGCAGCAAATCGAGATCGACGCGGTTGACCTTGGCAATCGCTTCCAGGCGCTGGCCGTCGGCGTGCCATACGAAAGCGTCGCCGGCGTCGAGATCGGCGGAGATCGAGGCTGGCGGCGCCAACCGCTCGAGCGCGTCGGCGATTCGGGCCAGCAGGTCTTCGATCTTGGCAGCGTCCATCGGTTCGGAGTCCGGCGCGAGGAAATGGCTTGGGAAACGGCCGCGCAACCTATCTCCCAGTCGCCAAGTGGTCAATCCAAAAGGAAAATCCGACCCAAAGGGGGACGTTGCTTTTCGGGGCGGGGTGGCTATAGTTCGCGCCCGATCCAAAAACCCCTCGTTCGATGGAGTTTTCTTCGATGTTCATTTCTCCCGCCTATGCCCAGGCTGCGGGCGGCGGCGGCAGCGACTTTCTGGTCCAGCTGCTCCCGTTGGTGCTCATTTTCGTCGTCTTCTATTTCCTCATCATTCGGCCGCAGCAGAAGAAGGCGAAGGAACACAAGGCGATGATCGACGCGCTGAAGCGCGGCGACCGTGTGGTCACGGGCGGCGGGCTTATCGGCACCGTGCAGCGCGTCGTCGACGACCGCGAGGCGGTGATCGAGATCGCGGACGGCGTTCGCGTGCGCATCATGCGCGCCATGGTCGTCGAAATCACCGCCAAACCGGGTGCGAGCGGCGGCGAAGAAAAGCCCGAGAAAGCCGAAAAGAAGGTCCCGTCCGGTCCGACCTACTGGCAGATTCTGGGCGTTCCCGAAAACGCCGGCCAAGCGGAGGTCGATACGGCCGCCGCGGCCAAAGCCGACGATCCGACGGCTGCCGAAGCGATCGACACGCTCAAGGATCCCGTTAAGCGCAAGCTCTACGCGCGTCTGGGGCACGACGAGTTCGTCGCCACCCTGAAGGATTGAGAAGAACGGCGCTGCTCCGTTGCGGGGCAGCGCTGCCGAGACCCCAAAATGCTGTTTTTCGCGCGCTGGAAGATTTGGACGATCGTCGGTCTGTGTTTGGCCGGCGTGGTCCTTTCGTTGCCCAATGTGATTCCGCGTCCGTCCTGGTGGCCGGAATCGGTGCCGTATGCGGCCATGAATCTGGGCCTCGATCTGCGCGGCGGTTCGTACCTGCTGCTCGAGGTCGATATGCCCGCCGTGGTGCGCGAGCGCCTGGTCAACATCCAGGACCAGGTTCGTACGCGCATGCGTGCGGGCAACATCGCCATCCTCGGCATTGCGGCCCGCGACAACGCTGTCGTCTTCCAAGTGCGCGATCCGGCGCAGGCGGCGGAGGCCGTGCGGGCCTTGCGCGAGATCGTGACGAATGTCGGCACGGGCGGGATCGGCGGCGGCACGCCCGATCTCGACATCCAATCCGCGCCCGACGGCACGATCACGATCCTGCTCACCGAAGTCGCTTTGCGTGACAAGGCGACGCAAGCGGTCGAACAGTCGATCGAGATCGTGCGCCGTCGCATCGACGAGACAGGCGTCAACGAACCCACGATCGCCCGCCAGGGGGCCAACCGCATCCTGGTGCAGCTGCCCGGCGTGGACGATCCGGACCGCATCAAGCGCCTGCTCGGCACCACCGCCAAGATGACGTTCCGGCTGCTCGATTCGAATTTCGATCCCAATTCCGGCCAGCGTCCGCCGCCGGGCGTGGAAATCATGCGCGCCGAAAACGAGCGGCGCAGCGACGGCCAGCCGACGCTGTATGCGGTGCGCCAGCGCGTCGAAGTTGAAGGCGCCAATCTCACGCGCGCGTCGGCCGGCACCAATCCGCAGACCGGTGAATGGGTCGTCAATTTCGAGTTCGATTCGCTGGGGGCACGGCGCTTCGGCGACGTGACGCGCCAGAATGTGGGGCGGCCTTTCGCGATCGTGCTCGACGACAAGGTCATCAGCGCGCCCGTCATTCGCGAACCGATCACCGGCGGCCGCGGCCAGATTTCGGGCCGTTTCACCGCGCGCGACGCGCAAGACCTCGCCGTGCTGCTGCGCGCGGGCGCGTTGCCTGCGCCGCTCGCCATCGTCGAGGAGCGCACGGTCGGCCCCGACCTCGGGGCCGACGCCATTCGCGCAGGCATCGCCTCGATTCTCGTCGGGCTCGTGCTGGTATTCGGCTTCATCGTCTGGAGCTACGGTCTGTTCGGCGTGTTCGCCTGTCTGGGACTGGTCGCCAATTTGTTTTTGACCGTGGCGGCCCTGTCGATGTTGCATGCCACGCTGACCTTGCCCGGCATGGCAGGGCTGCTCCTGACCTTGGGCCTCTCGGTCGACGCGAACATTCTCATCAACGAACGCATCCGCGAGGAAACGGCCGCCGGCAAGTCACCCTACGCCGCGATGGAAGCGGGCTTCTCGCGGGCATTTTCGACCATCGTCGACTCGAACCTCACGACCCTCATCAAGATGATGCTGCTGTTCGCGTTCGGCTCGGGCCCCGTGCGCGGCTTTGCCGTGACGATCACGCTCGGCATCCTTACCTCGATGTTCACCGCCACGGTTCTCGTGCGTCTGATGATGGTCGTCTGGCTGCGCGCGAAAAAGCGCCAAACGCTGCCGGTCTGAAGGACACCCTGCCCATGATCCGCCTGTTCCCGCGTCTGCGGCTGTTCCCCGACAAGACCGACATCAAATTCATGAAGGGCCGCTTTGCGGGCGTGGGCCTGTCGGCGCTGCTGTCGGTCCTGTCCGTCGTGCTCTATTTCCATCCCGGCTTGAACTACGGCATCGACTTCAAAGGCGGCATCGTGATCGAGGCGCGCACGCAGGCGCCCGCCGACTTCCCCGCGATCCGCGGCATGCTCCAGACTCTCAATGTCGGCCAGGCAGGCCTGCAGCAATTCGGTTCCCCCAACGACGTGCTGATCCGCCTCGAGCGCCAGCCCGGCGACGACGCGGCCCAGCAGCGCGCGGTCGAACGCGTGCGCGGCGCCCTCCAGCAGAGCTTCCCCGGCGTGCAGATCAGGCGCGTCGAGGCGGTCGGCGCGTCCGTTTCCGAAGAGCTGTTCCGCAACGGCATGCTCGCACTCGGGCTCAGCATGGTCGCGATGCTCTTCTACATCTGGTTCCGTTTCGAATGGCAGTTCGGCGTGGGAGCGGTCGTCACGCTGCTTCTCGACATCACGAAGATGGTCGGGTTCTACGTCGTGACCGATTTCCAGTTCAATCTCGTCGCGATCGCCGCCTTGCTCACCGTGATGGGCTATTCGATCAACGACAAGGTCGTGGTCTACGACCGCGTGCGCGAGAATTTGCGCAAGTACAAATCGATGCCGCTTCGCGATCTGATCGATCTTTCGATCAACGAAACCATGTCCCGCACGGTGGGCACGTCTGTGGCGACCTTCCTCGCGACCTTGCCGCTCGCCTTGTTCGGCGGCGAGGCGCTCGAGGAATTCGCTTGGGTCATGCTGTTCGGGATCGTGCTCGCGACTTCGTCGTCGATCTTCATTGCGGCACCCATCCTGCTTTTCTTGGGCGAAGACAAGCTGCGCCGCGGGCCGCCGCCGGGCAAGACCGACGCCGCCGCACCGGCCGCGCCCTGACGGCCGCCGCCCGTGGCCGCCCCGCCACCCGCCCCGCATCCCGACCGGAAGGTTGTGGACGGCTATGGGCCGGGCGTTTTCACCATTCGCGGCGAGCGCCACGACGGTTCAGTGATCCTGCTGCCGGACGCGATTCTGCCCTGGCGCCCTGCCGACATCGCAGCCCTTGGCGTGCCGGATTTCGAGGCGCTCGCTTCGCTCGCGCCCGAACGGCGCCCCAGAATTCTTTTGATCGGCATGGGTGCGCGCGGACAGTTTCTGAAGCCCGCCGTGCGTGCGGCCTTGCGTGATCTGGGCATGGTGGCCGACGCAATGGACACCGGTGCCGCGTGCCGAACCTACAACGTGTTGCTCGCCGAAGAACGCCGCGTGGCGGCTTGTCTGATGGCACTCTAGAAACGAAAACGGGGCCCGACGATGGGCCCCGTTTCGTCGTTCGGACGCTGGCGTCCTCTGATCAGCCGGCCGCGATATTCTGAGCGCCCACCATGAAGTACAGCATGGGGATCGAGAACATCGTGTTGAAGCGGCTCGTGATCATCGCGGTGCGGGCCGCCTTTTTCTTGGTGTCGGCGTCGGCTTCGACCATGCCGAGCGCGATTTTCTGGTTCGGCCAGATGATCATCCAAACATTGTAGGCCATCACGATGCCGAGCCACATGCCGATGCCGATCAGCTTGGCCGGGCCCGTGCCCGTCAGCGTCAGCGCTTCCACGATGTAGCCGTTGAGAACGGCCAGCAGCAGACCGGTCACGAGGGTGGCGAGCGCCGCCCAGCGGAACCAGAACAAAGCGGTGGGCGCGATGACCTTCGAGATTGCGGGCTTCTGCTCGTCCGGAATTTTCGGCATCGACGGGATCTGCACGAAATTGAAGTACCAGAGCAGGCCCACCCACATCACGCCGGACAGAACGTGCAGCAAGCGCACGAAGAAGGATATCCAGCTTGCTTCGAGATAGATCGAGTTCGAAAGCACCGCCAGAATCAAGGCCAGTGCCACGCCGTACATCAGCGCGCGGTCGAGCTTGTCGAGCCCGAGTTTTGCCAGAAAATCGACCATTTTTCATTTACTCCAAAGGTGAAGGTGCGCGCGGCCGAACGCTGTGCCCTTGGAGCACAGAATGCGCCGCGATTGATCCGGACCGAATCGCGCTTTCTATTGTCGGCGGAAGCCCGGTCTGCGTCCAGTCCCCCGCGAGAAAGACGTTCTGCGTGGCCGTTGCGACGCCCGGCCGCTGCGCTTCCTGCGTCGGGGTAAGCCGCAAGGTGGCGCGCTTTTCCTTCACGACGCGGCACGGCGGCACGGGAAGGGCGGGGCGCCCGAGGGCTGCCGCGCAATCGCGCCACAGCAGCGCCGCGACGGCTTCGCTCGGCCGCTCGACGAGCGCATCGGCCGCGCTGACCGTGACGCTGAGCACGTCGCCGGTTGCGATCATCCATTGCGCCGTTCCGCCGACCACGCCCAACAGGCGCGTGCCGCCGGGCAGCTCGACGGCAGCGTCCAGGCGGTAATGCGCGTTCACGATCGGGGACATCTCGGTCGGCACGACGATGCCGGGCAGCAGGCGTGCTACCGAATAAGGCGGAAGGGCCAGCACCACGCAAGCGCCGCCCAGCGCGAGGCGCTCGTCGGCGAAATGAAGCGCGGCCGCTTGCCCCCGTTCGATCGCGATCCCCGAAAGCGCGCGCCCGGTTTCGATCGCCACGCCGCGCCGCGCCAAGGTTTCGATTGCCGGATCGACGAACGCTTCCGAAAGGCCGTTGGCGGCCAGATAGGGGCGGCACGCCGCCTCGCCTTTGCCGAAGCTGTTGGCGAGCATCGCGGCGAGCGGACGGGCCGCGCCTTCTCTTGGATCGGTATTGAGAACGGCGACGGCAAGCGGTGCCCACAAAGCCTCGAAGAGCGGACCGTTTGGGTCGAGGCGATCGGCCACGCGCGCTTCGGCCGGCGCAAAATAGAGTTGCAGCGCCTCGGCATAGTCGGCCAGCCGTGTTCCGGGCACGCGACGCCCGGCGGCCATTATCCACCACGGGATCGGACCCGCATTGGGCCTAATCGTCCAGCTTTCCCCCGTGGCGATGTCGAAAAAGGGAAAGCGGGCGGGCACGATTCCGTCGAGCCGGCCGGCGGCCCCGATCGCGCCCAGATAGGCGAAGGTGGCGGTGTTCGACGACATCACGACATGGCCGCCATTGTCGATCCGCCGTTCGAGGACCGGATCGTCGAACGAGCGGCAGCGTCCGCCCGCGAACGGCGCCGCCTCGTGGACGCGCACGCGCGCACCCGCCTCGGAAAGGGCGAGGGCAGCCGCGAGGCCTGCGAGCCCGGCGCCGACGACATGGACGTCCGGGCGCTTCATCTGCTGCGCCAAAGGCCGCGCAGCACGGCCGCGAACTTGCCCCAGAGCCCGAGCCTATCGCCCCGCATGACGGCCCGCAGCAGCGCTTCGTAGAGCTCGCCCATCACGATGGCAGGACGCAGCGCGCGGCGGTCGAGTTCCGGCAACATGGCCTTGGCTTCGGCGAGTTTTGCCGCGGCGCGGGCGGCAAAAACATCGACCGGCTCGGGCAGGTAGCTGCGTCCGCGCGCGGCATCTTCGGCGATATCCCGCAGCACATTGACCCGCTGCAGACCCTCGCCGAGGGCCAACGCATAGCGCTCGGCCGCAGGCCCGTCGGCGCGGAAGATCGGCAGGGCAAGGAGGCCGATGGTTCCGGCCACGCGGCGGCAATAGAGCACGAAGGCGGCCTCGTCGAAGACCATAGGCTCCAGATCCATGAGCTGTCCGTCGATCAGCGCGTCGAGTTCGGCGCGCGGCAGGCCGAAGCGTTTGGCATGCGTCTGGAAGCCGCGCGCGACGGGCTCGCAAGGCGCGCCCTCGTAGATCGAGGCGACCTCCGCCCGCCAGCGGGCGAGCCCTTCGCGCCGTTCCGCCGCGCTGCCCGGACCGTCGGCGACGTCGTCGATCGCGCGCGCGATGTCGTAGAGCGCGAACAAAGCCGCGCGACGTTCGGCCGGCAGCAGCCGCATCGCCCAATAGAAGGTCGATCGGCGACGCGCCTCGCTCATCGCAGAAGCCCCGCCCCCAGCGCACGCACGAGAGCGGCCACCTTGCCCACGCGCGTCGGCGCCACGCGCGCGGCGAGCGGATCGAAGCGGCGCAGGCGCCTTGCGAGATGCACGGCGATCGCGTGGATGCCGGCCGCTTCCATGCGCAAGCGCCTGTCCGAGATCGCGCGCACGAGCGGGCGTGCCTGGAGATTCAGCTCCTCGACGCGTTCGAGGACGCGGTCGAACACCTCGCGCAAGGGCGCGGACAGGCGGGGCTCGAGCAGATCGCGCTCGGTAAGGCCCGCCTGCACGAGCCAGTCGCGCGGCACATAGAGCCTGCGCAGCTCTGCCCAATCCTGCCTGGCGTCCTGCAGGTGGTTGAGTATCTGCAAGGACGTGCACAGCGCATCGGATGCGGGCCACGCCGCGCGATCCTGCCCGTGCAGATCGAGCAGGAAGCGCCCGACAGGTGCCGCCGAAAAGCGGCAATAGGCGATGAGGTCCGACCAGGTGCGGCAGGGCCGACCGCGCGCGTCGGCCAGGAACGCCTGCAGAAGATGGCGCGGATGGTCGAGGCCGAGGCCTCGTTCGAGGAGGACCGCGCGCAAGGCGCTTGCCGTTTCGGGGCCGCCGGCGTCGCCTTGCAGGGCGCGATCGAAGGCTTCGAGCCGCGCGGTTTTGGCATCGCCGTCCAACGCCGGATCGTCGGCGACGTCGTCGGCCGCGCGCGCGAAACGGTAGAAGGCCATCACCGCCGGCCGATGCGCGGGCGCGATCAGGAACGAGGCGACCGGAAAATTCTCGGTGGAGGCGGTGCGGCTGCTCACGAAGGTCGATTCCGTTGGAGGGTCCGTCTATATAGCATCGCATGGACCCGCACGCCGTCGCCGAAGCCGATGCGCAGTTTCGCCGCTACGATCCCGACCGCTGGCGCGCGACGCTGTTCGCCCCGGCCGCTTTGCGCGCGCGCCTGACGGCGCTCTACGCGTTCAACGTCGAAATCGCGCGCGTGCGCGAAACCGTGTCCGAGCCGCTGCTCGGCCAGATACGCCTGCAATGGTGGCGCGAGGCCTTGGCCGAAATCGCGGCGGGCGGGGCTTTGCGCAAGCACCCGATCGTGGCCTGCGTGGCGGCGGCCGGGCTCGACCTTGCGGCCCTCGGCCGGGCCGTCGACGGGCGCGAACGCGATCTCGACGACGCGCCCTTTTCCGACATGGCCGACATGGCGGCCTACGCGCGCGAAACCTCGGGCAGCATCTTCAAGGCGGCGTTTGCGGCGGGCGGGTGCGATATGTCGGCCGCCGAAGAGCTCGGCACCGGCTACGCGCTCGCCGGCATCGTGCGCGCCCTGCCGTTCTATGCGCGCCAGCGCCGTCTGCCGCTGCCCGCCGATCTGATCGCCGAGGCGGGTTTGACGGCCGAGAATATCCACGAAGGCAAGGCGGGTCCCAAAATCGCGGCCGCGATCGAACCCATCGTGCATCGCGCGCGCGATCTGCTGGAGGCCCCGATCCCGCGCGCGGCTTTGCCCGCCGCCTTGCCGGCGGCCTTGGCGCGGATGTGGCTCAAGCGGCTGGCGGCAAGCCGCTTCGATCCGTTCGCGCCGTCGTTGCAGGCTCCGCATCCGGGCGATGTCTGGCGGCTACTGTGCGTGCGGCTAAGCGGCCGCCTCTGAGCTTCGGGCCGCGAGCCACGCCGCCAGATCGGCGCGCGCGCGATGCGCATAGAGCTTTTTGCGGTCCTGGCCTCTGACGCGCTTGGACGTTTCGGCCAGAGGCGGAAACAGCCCGAAATTGCAATTCATCGGCTGGAAGGTTTCGGCGTTCGCCCCGCCCGTGAGATGCGCCAGCAACGCCCCGAACGCGGTGGTCGGCGGCGGGGGCGCCTCCGCGCGGCCCAGTTTTTCGGCCGCGGCGAACCGGCCCGCCAGCAGCCCGATCGCCGCGCTTTCGACGTAGCCTTCGACGCCGGTGATCTGCCCTGCGAAGCGCAAGCGCGGCTCGGCCTTGAGGCGCAGCTCGCCGTCGAGCAGCTTGGGCGAATTCAGGAACGTATTGCGGTGGATGCCGCCGAGCCGCGCGAATTCGGCGTTCTCGAGCCCCGGTATTGTCCGGAACAGCCGCACCTGTTCGGCGTATTTGAGCTTGGTCTGGAAGCCCACCATGTTGTAGAGCGTGCCGAGCGCGTTGTCCTGCCGAAGTTGCACAACCGCATAGGCACGTCCCCCGGTTGCAGGGTTCGTGAGGCCGATCGGCTTCATCGGGCCGAAGCGCAGCGTTTCGGCCCCGCGCTCGGCCATGACCTCGATCGGCAGACAGCCTTCGAAATAGGGCGTGGATTTCTCCCATTCCTTGAAGTCGGTCTTGTCGCCCGCGACGAGACCGGCAACGAACGCCTCGTACTGGTCCTTGTCGAGCGGACAGTTGACGTAGTCCGCACCTTCGCCCTTGTCCCAGCGCGACTGCAGCCAGGCTTTCGACATGTCGATGCTGTCCTTGTGGACGATGGGGGCGATCGCGTCGAAGAACGCGAGCGCCTGCTCGCCCGTGCGCGCCCGGATCGCTTCGGCGAGGGCCGGGGCGGTGAGCGGCCCGGTCGCTACGACCACGCTGTCCCAGTCGGACGGCGGCAGCGTTTCGATTTCGCCGCGCACGACTTGGATCAGCGGCTCGGCGGCGATCGCGTCGGTCACGGCCTGCGAAAAGCCCTCGCGGTCCACCGCCAAAGCCGCACCGGCGGGCACTCTGTGGCGGTCGGCGCAGCGCATCACGAGCGAGCCCATCTGGCGCAGCTCGGCGTGCAGAAGGCCCACCGCGTTGATATCCCACTCGTCGGAACGGAACGAATTCGAGCAGACGAGTTCGGCGAGCTTGTCGGTGTGGTGCGCCTCGGTCTTTTTGACCCCGCGCATTTCGTGGAGGATCGCGGGCACGCCCGCTTGCGCAAGCGCCCACGCCGCCTCCGAGCCCGCGAGCCCGCCCCCGATCACATGCACCGGCTTCGTTCGATCCATTGCGCCCAACCTGCTATTGTTCCAACGTTGATTCGCCGATCCATCGCAATGGAGCCGTCGCAGCGCCATGTTCAAGATCCACAATCCCGCGACCATCGCACCCCCGACCGGCCGATACCAGCACGCGATTGCGGTTCCGCCCGGCGCGCGCTGGCTCTACGTCTCGGGCCAGGTCGGCAATCTGCCCGACGGCAGCATCGCGGTCGGCATCGGGCCGCAGGCCGATGCGGTGTGGGCCAATCTCAAGGCCGTCCTTGCCGATGCGGGAATGGGCTTCGAGGATCTCGTCAAAATCAACGTGCTGCTGACCGACGCGCGTTTCGTGCCCGCCAGCCGCGAAGCGCGCGACCGCGCCCTCGGTTCGGCCATGCCGCCGACCTCGACTTTGTCGGTCGTGACGGCCCTCGCCAGCCCCGATTTCCTGATCGAAATCGAGGCGATCGCGGCCAAGGTCTAGACGATGGCGCTGCCGACCTCCAAACGCACCCGACGCTTCGGCGCCGTTCTTGCGGCTGCCGCCTTTGTTCTGGCCGGTGCCCAAGCGCCGGCGCCGGAATCCCCGCCGCCGCCGGTTGCCACCCCCGAAACGCAACGCCCGCCCATGATCGGTCCGCCGACCGCGCGCATTCCGCCGACATTCCGGCCCGCCCAGCGCGGCCCCGACGATCTGGTGCGCGGCAAGGCCGAATTCGACAAAGGCAATTTCGGCCCGGCCTATCTGCTGCTGCTGCCGCACGGCCAGCGCGGCGATGTGGAAGCCCAGTACCTGCTGGGCCGCATCTCGGACGAGGGCGGTGGCGGCATTGCCCTCGATCCGCGCGAGGCGATGCGCTGGTATCGGCAAGCGGCCTCGAAAAACTTCCCCAAAGCGCTCTATACGATGGCGCGCGCCTACGCCACCGGCCGCGGCGTCCCGCCCGATCCGCAGGAGGCGCTGAACTATCTCTCGCGCGCGGCCGATGCCGATTTCACGCCGGCGCTGCTCGACATGGCCTCGCTTTTCGACGAGGGGCGCGGCGTCGAAGGCGACCGCGCGCATGCTTACGCGCTCTACAAGCGGGCCGCCGATCTGGGCAACACCGAAGCGCGCTTCATGATCGCCGAGCGGCTCTACGCGGGCGACGGCATCGCGATGGATCGCGAGGAAGCCCAACGCTGGTACGTGGCGGCGAGTTCGCGCGGCCATCCGGGGGCCTTGTTTCGCATGGCGCAGTTCGGCTTCGGCACCAATCGCACGAGCGTGGAGTATCGCGTGAACGCCTATGCGTGGCTCACGCTCGCCCAGCAGCGCGGCGGCCCCGACGTGCGCGCGGAGGCGACGGCGCTGCGCAACGAGCTGGCCAAAGCCATGATCCAAGTCGACATCGACGCCGCCATGGCGCGGGTGCGGGCATGGCGCCCGAGCCCCGTTCCGATCGGCGACGTCAGCGATCCGGAAGACCCTTACAACGACCCCGAGAGGATGCGCGTCGGAGCGGGCCGTTGATCGGCGACAATAGGTTACCAAACGCGACGGCAACCTGATTAGCCTGTTGATATTCCAGCAATGTCGCCTCCGCGCGCGTTTTTGGTTGCAGGCGAAAAGCAGCTATATCGACCGCGTACGCGGGTTTTGTCGTTTCTCTATTCACAATGTCAAACAGCACAGCCTCGAGTACTAAGATATAAAGTCTACATAGCATAAAAAGCCGAGAAAAAGAAGCACCCGCCGCATCCTCTCAATGCGTGTGGCGGTGGTGGCTGTCGGGCAGATGCGGGTGCGCGTGGCGCAGCGGTTCATGGGCATGCCAATGGCTGTGCGCGACCCCGGCCGCCACGGGCGTGTCGTGGTCATGGGCATGGTGTTCGTCGTGGGCGTGGCGATGTTCGTGCGCGATACGGGCGTGCGCATGCGCATGTTCGTGGCGCTCGCTCAGATGCAGCCACACGCCGACCGCCATAAGCGCACCGGCGGCGAACAGCTGCACCTGCACGGGTTCGCCGAACAGCGGGACCGCCACCAGCGCCCCCACAAACGGGGCGAGGCCGAAATAGGCACTCGTGCGCGCCGTCCCCAGATCGCGAAGTGCACGCACGAACAGCGCCAAGCTCACGCCATAGCCCAGAAATCCAGCCAAGAGCCCGAGCCCCGCGACACCGAAACCGGGCAGGGCGCTGCCCGTGCCGAACGCAACGGCGAGGCTCACGGGGCCGGCAACGAGGCCCTTCACCATGGCGATCTGCATCGGATCCGCCAACGCGATCTTGCGCGTGAGATTGTTGTCGATCGCCCAGGCAAGACACGCCCCCGCGATCGCAAGCGGCCCCGCGAGATCGCGCACGGCCACACCTTGCTGCCAATTCAGCACGACCGCACCGGCGACGATGCACAGCATGCCGACCGCGATGCGGCGGTCGAAATTCTCGCGAAACACGAACCAAGCGAGCAGAGCGGTCAACACGCCCTCGAGCGTGAGCAGCAAGGACGCCGCCGCCGCATCGACATGCAAGAGTCCGAACATGAGCAGCACGGGTGCTGCAACCCCGCCGCACAGAATGCTTGCCGCCAGCCACGGCAAATCGCGCCGCGCAAGGCGCGCCTCGGCCGTTTCCCGGTCGGCGGCCTTAAAGACGCGCACCAGCGCCAACCCAACCCCAGCCCCGAGATAGAGGAGCCCGGCGAGAAGCCACGGATCGAGCGCACCCAGCAGCCACTTCGCCGCCGGCGCCGAAACGCCGAACAGCACCGCCGATCCCAAAGCCATCGCGACGGCGGCGTTCACGGCGTACGACGCCAGCCGTGTTTTTCGGAGATGGCAGCGAACAGAGCGTCGGCCGGGATCGTGCGGCCCGCTTTGGCGTCCGCAAGACCGGTTTCGATGCGTTCGATTTGCCAGCTTTCGAAGGAGCCGGTTTGCTTCGCACTGCGGCGCTTCGCTCTTTTTGCCAAAGGTATCTTCCCCTTGTTTGTTCGAAACTTAGCTCATAAATTTTATTGTGTTTATGCTGAAAACTCAAATTTGTTGCGCCCTATAATGCCGCCGTCTCCTGCTACTGCAAAGCCTTGACCGAGTTTCTGCTAGCAATGTAGAATTAACGTCTCGACAGACCGAGAGCGGTGCATTCGCTATCGTAAAGGACTTCAATTTGCAGCGTAACAAGCCATACGTCTTTTGCGTCGATGTCGGCAGTCCGAAGAGAATTGGATGGGCAGATTCCGACGGACACTCGGGTACTGGCGACAAGCTCGGCGAAGCGCTGGAGAAGTTGTCCGATCGTCTTCGCGCCGGGCACCGTGTCGCACTTGGCTTCGAGGCGCCGATTTGGACGCCAGTACGTAACGATCTTTCTCGGATCACCGCCCGCCGCGATGGCATTGAGACGAAGTACAATCGCGCGTGGTCCGCCGGAGCCGGTACAGGAGCGCTCGGTGCCGCTCTAGCATTGATGCCATGGTGCCTTTCGCGAATAGCTCGAAGTGCTGGGAATGTTGCGACAACGGTAGACCTACAACGTTTCAAAAAAAATGGCGGGCTTTTTCTATGGGAAGCTTTTGTTAGCGGAGCTATGAAGAGTATTGAAAATACACACGATGGTGACGCAAAACTCGCTTGCAATGCCTTCCTGAAAAGGTGGCCCAATCTCCGATCGGAGATTCCAGCCGAAAGCGCGCTAAATCACGCGGTATCGTCGGCAGTTGCAGTCGGATTGTCGATTAACTTGGATGAATTGAAGATGGCGGCTTGCGTTGTCGGCGGTACCGCTGTCGTCGCGAAATAGCTGATTTAAGCTTCAACAGAACATAGGCGCCTTTAGGCCCTTCTCTTCGCCGTCGTGCCGCCCTTGGCGAGATACGGCGCCAAGTATTTCGCCGTGTAGCTCTCTTTCGATTTTGCGACGTCTTCGGGCGTGCCGCTGGCGACGAGGCGCCCGCCTTTGCCGCCGCCTTCGGGGCCGAGGTCGAGGATCCAGTCGGCGGTTTTGACGACTTCCAGATTGTGTTCGATGACCACGACCGTGTTGCCCTGGTCCACGAGGGCGTGCAGCACTTCGAGGAGTTTTCGCACGTCTTCGAAATGCAGGCCGGTCGTGGGCTCGTCGAGGATGTAGAGCGTCTTGCCAGTCGAGCGGCGCGACAATTCCTTGGCGAGTTTGACGCGCTGGGCTTCGCCGCCCGACAGCGTCGTCGCCTGCTGGCCCACATGAACGTAGCCGAGGCCCACGCGCACGAGCGTTTCCATCTTCTCGCGGATCGCCGGGACCGCTTTGAAGAATTCGGCCGACTCTTCGACCGTCATTTCCAGCACGTCGGCGATCGATTTGTCGCGGTAGGTCACTTCCAGCGTTTCGCGGTTGTAGCGCTTGCCGTGGCAGGAATCGCAGGTCACGTACACGTCGGGCAGGAAATGCATCTCGATCTTGATGACGCCGTCGCCCTGGCAGGCCTCGCAGCGCCCGCCTTTGACGTTGAACGAGAAGCGACCGGGGCCGTAGGCGCGCGCCTTGGCCTCGGGCAGGCCTGCGAACCAGTCGCGGATCGGCGTGAAGGCGCCCGTATAGGTCGCCGGGTTCGAGCGCGGCGTGCGGCCGATGGGCGACTGGTCGATGTCGATGACCTTGTCGAGGAAGTCCACGCCGTCGAGCGCTTCGTGCTCGGCCGGGATTTCGCGCGCACCCATGAGGCGCCGTGCGAGCGCCTTGTAGAGCGTTTCGATCACGAGCGTGGATTTGCCGCCGCCCGAAACGCCGGTCACGCAAACGAACGTCCCGAGCGGCATTTCGACCGTGAGGTTTTTGAGATTGTTCGCTTTCGCGCCGCGCACGCGCAGCTTCTGGCCTTTGTGGCCCGCACGGCGCGTCTTGGGGATCGGCACTTGGCGGAAGCCCGAAAGATACTGGCCCGTGAGGCTCGCGGGGTTCTTGACGATGTCGTCGGGCGTGCCCTGCGCCACGATCTTGCCGCCATGGATGCCGGCACCCGGACCCATGTCGACGACCCAGTCGGCGACGCGGATCGCGTCTTCGTCGTGCTCCACCACGATGACCGTGTTGCCGAGATCGCGCAGGCGCTTCAGCGTTTCCAGGAGGCGGTCGTTGTCGCGCTGGTGCAGGCCGATCGACGGCTCGTCGAGCACGTAGAGCACGCCGGTGAGGCCCGAGCCGATC
This sequence comes from Tagaea sp., assembly GCA_044378015.1. GTDB lineage: Bacteria > Pseudomonadota > Alphaproteobacteria > CACIAM-22H2 > CACIAM-22H2 > Tagaea. Next base: position 31,155 of record JBILXZ010000023.1, on the reverse strand, counting down.
TGCGAGGCGAGGCGTATGCGCTGGCTCTCGCCGCCCGAGAGCGTGCCGGACGCGCGCGACAGCGTGAGATATTCGAGACCCACATTGACGAGGAAGCCCAGGCGCGCGTTGATCTCTTTGAGGATGCGCGCGGCGATTTCGTTCTGCTTGGCCGTGAGCTTGCCGGGCAGCGCCTTGAACCAGGCGGCCGCCTCGTCGATGGAAAACTGCGTGACTTCCGAGACGTTGAGCTTGCCGATTTTGACGGCGAGCGCTTCGGGCTTCAGGCGATGGCCGTTGCACGCCTCGCAGGGCCGCGCGGACTGGTAGCGCGACAATTCTTCGCGCGTCCAGGCCGAATCCGTTTCGCGCATGCGGCGCTCGAGATTGGGGATCACGCCCTCGAAGGGCTTGTTGGTCTTGTAGTCGCGAAGCCCGTCCGAATAGACCATCGTGACCGGCTCTTCGCCCGAGCCGAACAGGATGCCGTCCTGCGCTTTCTTCGGCAGCGTTTCGAACGGTGCGGCGAGCGACACCTTGTAGTGCTTGGCGAGGCTCGAAAGCGTCTGGGCGTAGTATTTCTGCGTCTCGGAAACCCACGGCGCGACCGCGCCCTTGTCGAGCGACAGGCGGCCGTCGGGCACCACCAGGGCCGGATCGAAATACTGCTTCTCGCCCAGGCCGTCGCACGAAGGGCAAGCGCCGAACGGGTTGTTGAAGCTGAAAAGGCGCGGCTCGATTTCGGTGATCGTGAAGCCCGAGACCGGGCACGCGAATTTCGACGAATAGACGGTCTGCTCGTTCGTGTCGGCATTCTCCACGTACAAAAGACCGTCGGCGATCTTGAGCGCGGTTTCGACCGAATCGGCGAGGCGGGGCCCGAGATCGGATTTGACGACGAGCCGGTCGACGACGATGTCGATATCGTGTTTGCGTTTCTTGTCGAGTGCCGGGACCGCGTCGATGTCGTAAAGCTTGCCGTCGACTTTGACGCGCTGGAAACCCTTCTGCTGGAACTCCTTCAGCTCCTTGCGATACTCGCCCTTGCGGCCGCGCACGACGGGAGCCAGCAGATAGATGCGCGTGCCGTCTTTCATGCCCAGGATGCGGTCGACCATCTGGCTCACCGTCTGGCTCTCGATGGGCAGGCCCGTGGCGGGCGAGTAGGGCACGCCGACGCGCGCGTAAAGCAGGCGCAGATAGTCGTAGATTTCGGTGACGGTGCCGACGGTCGAACGCGGATTGCGGCTCGTGGTTTTCTGCTCGATCGAGATGGCCGGCGACAGGCCGTCGATCGAATCGACGTCGGGCTTGCTCATCAATTCGAGGAACTGGCGCGCATAGGCCGACAGGCTCTCGACGTAGCGGCGCTGGCCTTCGGCGTAGATCGTGTCGAACGCGAGCGACGACTTGCCCGAGCCCGACAGGCCGGTGACGACCACCAGCGCGTCGCGCGGCAGATCGACGTCGACGTTTTTGAGATTGTGTTCGCGCGCTCCGCGAACGGAAATGCGGTGCAAATGCGGTTGCGGCGCCATCGGTCGTCCCGTGTTGTGAAGGCAGCGAATATAGGTCGCCCGCCATGCAATGGCGATGCCCCCGCGCTTGCCCTGTGCGTAACTCCGCCGTCGCGCGTTTTGGGCTTTGCGTTGGCGACGGCAGCGTATTAGTTTGCGCTTCGTTCCCAGGATTCGCACGCGGAGATTCGAAGACCATGGCCGGCAGCGTCAACAAAGTGATCCTTATCGGCAATCTGGGCAAAGACCCGGAAGTGCGCTCGATGCAGAACGGCGGCAAGGTCGTCAATCTCTCGATCGCGACGTCGGAGTCGTGGCGCGACAAGAACTCGGGCGAGCGCCAGGAAAAGACCGAATGGCACCGCGTGGTCATCTTCAACGAGAAGCTCGGCGAAGTGGCCGAGAAATACTTGAAGAAGGGTGCCAAGGTCTATGTCGAGGGCGCTTTGCAGACGCGCAAATGGACAGACAATAGCGGTGCCGAGAAATACTCGACCGAAGTGGTGCTGCAGCGCTTCCGCGGCGAACTCACGATGCTCGACGGCGGCAAGGGCGGCGGCATGGGCGGTGGTGGTGGCGCCATGGGCGGGGGCGACGATTTCGGCGGCGACGATTACGGCGCACCCTCTGGCGGTGGCGGCGGGCGCTCGGGCGGCGGCGGAGCAGGGCGCAAACCGGCCGGCCCCATCGACGACGACATTCCGTTCTGAGGCGGAACGCGCGGTCGTAATTTTACGCTAGTTTTTCAGGTGCTTATCGGGTGCCGAAGGGCACCTTTTCCGCATTGTTTGGCGATGCGGGCACTGGTAGATTTTGCGCCTCTGATTCGCGACGTTTCCACATGATCGGCACCCTCACTTGAGCGACATTCTGCCAACCACGCCAGGCCCCACCGACATCTCGCCGGTTTCGATCGAAGACGAGATGAAGCGCAGCTATCTCGATTACGCGATGAGCGTGATCGTGAGCCGCGCTCTGCCCGACGCGCGCGACGGTTTGAAGCCCGTGCATCGCCGCATTCTGTTCGCGATGCACGAGGCGGGCTACGACTGGAACCGCGCCTACCGCAAATCGGCGCGCGTGGTCGGCGACGTGATGGGCAAATACCACCCGCACGGCGACAGCGCGATCTACGAATCCATGGTCCGCATGGCGCAGGATTTTTCGATGCGCCTCTTGATGATCGACGGCCAGGGCAATTTCGGCTCGATGGACGGCGATCCGCCCGCGGCCATGCGCTACACCGAAGCGCGTCTCGCCAAGGCCGCGTCGTTGATGCTGACCGACATCGACAAGGACACGGTCGATTTCGTGCCGAACTACGACGACAGCACGCGCGAACCAGGCGTGCTGCCGGCCGTGTTCCCCAATCTTTTGGTGAATGGCGGCTCGGGCATCGCGGTCGGCATGGCGACGAATATTCCGCCGCACAATCTGGGCGAAGTGATCGACGCGTGCTGTGCTTATCTCGACGATCCCGAAATCACGCTCGACCAATTGATGCAGCACGTGCCCGGCCCCGATTTCCCCACGGGCGGCATCGTGATGGGGCGCGGCGGTTTGCGCGAAGCCTATCGCACGGGGCGCGGCTCCATCCTCGTGCGCGGGCGCGCGCATACGGAAGAGGTGCGCAAGGATCGCGAAGCGATCATCGTCACGGAAGTGCCTTACCAGCAGAACAAAGCGCGCCTCATGGAACGCATCGCCGAATGCGTCAACGAGAAGATCATCGAGGGCATTTCCGACTTGCGCGACGAGAGCGACCGCGACGGCGTGCGCGTCGTGATCGAACTGAAGCGCGACGCCAATCCCGAAATCGTGCTGAACCAGCTCTACAAATACACGGGGCTCCAGGTTTCGTTCGGCTACAACATGCTTGCACTCGACGAAGGCAAGCCCGTGCTGATGGGCCTGAAGGAGCTGATCCGCGCCTTCGTCGAATTCCGCGAGGAAGTCATCACGCGGCGCACGCGCTTCGAACTGCGCGAAGCGCGCAAGCGCGCGCACATCCTGATCGGCCTTGCCGTGTCGGTCGTCAATCTCGACCCCGTGATCGAACTCATCCGCCGTTCGCCGGACCCGGTCGCCGCGCGCGAAGGGCTGATGGCCCGCGCCTGGGACGTGCGCGACGTCGGCAGCTACATCGAAATGGTGGGCGAGCCGGGGCGCGGCGTGGTCGACGGCGCCTACCGGCTTTCCGAGGAGCAGGCCAAGGCGATCCTCGAGCTGCGCTTGCAGCGCCTCACGGGCCTCGAGCGCGACAAGATACTCGGCGAGCTCAAGGAGATCGTGGCGCAGATCGCCGACTTCATCGACATCCTCGGCTCGCGCGAGCGGCTGTTCGGCATCCTGCGCGACGAGCTCGTCGCCTACAAAACCGAATTCGCCGACAAGCGCCGCACCACGCTCGAAGAGGGTGCGGGCGACCAGGACATCGAGGATCTGATCCAGCCCGAAGACATGGTCGTGACCGTCACGCATGCGGGCTACATCAAGCGCACGCCGCTGTCGGCGTACCGCGCGCAGCGCCGCGGCGGCAAGGGCCGCTCGGGCATGGCGACGCGCGAGGAAGATTTCGTGAGCCAGGTGTTCGTCGCGAACACGCACGCGCCGATCCTGTTTTTCACCAACCGCGGCCTCGTGTTCCTGCTCAAATGCTACCGCCTGCCGCTCGGCACGCCGCAAAGCCGGGGCAAGCCGATGGTGCAGCTTCTCCCGCTGGGCGAGGGCGAAAAGATCGCGACGGTGCTGGCGCTGCCGACCGACGCGAGCCTGTGGGACAGCCTGCACATCGTCTTCGCGACGTCGAAAGGCAACGTGCGCCGCAACGCGCTCTCGGACTTCACCAACGTCATGTCGAAAGGCAAGATCGCGATGAAGCTCGAGGAAGACGGCGAGCGGCTCGTGGCGGTACAACCCTGCTCGGACCGCCAGGACATCGTGCTCGCAACGCGCGGCGGCAAATGCATCCGCTTTGCCGTGGACGACGTGCGCGTGTTCGCGGGCCGCAATTCGACCGGCGTGCGCGGCGTGAAGCTCGGCGCGGACGACGAGGTGATCTCGATGGCGCTCCTGCGCCACACGGAACTCGACACGCCCGAGCGCGAGGCTTATCTGCGCATGTCGCGCCAGCGCCGCGGCATGGAGGCGGACGGGCCCGAGGTCGAAACCGCCATCGAGGGCGCGTCCGTCGAGGGGGCCGCCCTGGTGCTGTCCGAAGAGCGCTACGCAGAACTGGCGGCGGCCGAGGAATTCCTGCTCGCGATCACCAGTAAGGGCTTCGGCAAACGCAGCTCGGCCTACGAATACCGCCTCACCGGGCGCGGCGGTTCGGGCATTGCGAACATCGAGACGACCGACAAGAACGGCGCGGTCGTGGCCTCGTTCCCTGTGCGCGAGGGCGACCAGTTGATGCTGGTGTCGGATGCCGGTACGCTCATCCGCACGCCGATCGACGACATCCGCATCGCGCGCCGCCAGACGCAGGGCGTCACCGTGTTCCGGATGGGCGAGGGCGAGCGCGTCGTGTCGGTCGCAAGGCTCGGCGACATCGGGCCAAGCGAGGGCCCGGTCGGCGACGAAGCATCCGGGGGCGAAGAGACGGGCGCCGGCTGACAAGCGGGGGCTGAAAAGCGGGGACCCAAACGGGGGCGACATGAGCACGCGCGTTGCGATCTACCCGGGCACGTTCGATCCGACGACGAACGGGCACATCGACATCATCCATCGCGGCGCTTTGGTCGTGGACCGGCTGGTGGTGGGCGTCGCCGTCAACGCCGGCAAGGGGCCGCTGTTTTCGCTCGACGAACGCGTGTCGCTGATGCGCGGCGAGGCGGCCGCGATGGCCGACGTCGCGCACAAGATCGAAGTTCGCCCGTTCGAGACGCTTCTTATGCATTTCGCGCAGAGCGTGGGCGCCAAGATCATCGTGCGGGGCCTGCGCGCCGTCTCGGATTTCGAATACGAATTCCAGATGGCCGGCATGAACAAGCGCCTCGATCCCACCGTCGAAACGCTGTTCTTGATGGCGTCGGAAAACCAGCAATTCATCTCCTCGCGCTTCGTCAAGGAGGTGGGGCGGCTCGGCGGCGACATCTCGCATTTCGTGTCGCCGCGGATCCATGCGGCGATGCGGGCGAAATTCGCGACAGGCACCGCCTTCGCGGGCGGCGATCCGGCCCCCACCTTGCCGCCCGTCACGGTGCCGCGCGCGCCGCTTTAGAAGGGGTTGACCCCCAGGCCCAAGGACACTAGGTTCCCGGCCTGTTTCGACGTCGTTTTGGCGACGAGCCCGTAGCTCAATTGGTAGAGCACGACACTTTTAATGTTGGGGTTCCGGGTTCGAGTCCCGGCGGGCTCACCAGCTTTTCCGTCCTTCGTTGTACAGGTATTGTCCGACCGTTGTACATTCGACTAGAATTCTTGCGTATGAATTCACGCGAGGCGAAATGGCACTCTCTCTTCCCGGCGTTCACGCGCGAGTTTTGAAGCGCGCTGACGGTTCGGAGCGGATCTATTACCGCGACCACCGCACTGGCATGAACCTTGGTAGCTCTGCCAACGAAGCGGCCGTTATTGTTAAACTCGAAGCGCTACAGAAGCTATCCGAGGGGTGGGCAGCTATTCGAGCAGCCGGGACGTTCGGCGAGCTGAGCGGGGCTTTCCAGGCCGACCCGGCATGGCAGCAGCTTGCGGCTGTGACCCGTGACACTTGGCGGCGAGCGCCTGTGCCGCCAATACGACAATTGGGGCGATCGGCGCAGGTTCTGCCGTCCGATCGGTCGGCTTGGCGACGGCTCCGCCAGTCTGAGCAACGGTTCAAGCATGGCGTTCGAGCGGCCATGAAAGTTTGCGCAATTTTGGCGGCACTGGCGCTCGCCGCGTGCCAAACCGCCGATCCGTCGGCGCCGCGTCCAATGACCCAAGCGCAGGCGCAGGCGAACAGGTTCGCCCAAGCGCTGATCGTGTCCCTGCCGCCCGGCGCCGACAAGGCGCCGGTCGTCCTGCTGTTGGAGGGCAACGACGGCTCGAGCCGGATGCACCCGACCTGGGGACCGTTCCTGACCGCGCGCGGGATCGCCGTCGTGCAGATACAATCGGCCCGCGCGCGTGGCCGAGCCAATTGGCAAGGTACTGGCTGCCAACTGCAATATGCCGAAGACCCGCGTGCGGTCGTCGCGCATTTGAAAGACTGGCCCGGGATTGACGCCTCTCGTTTTGCGGTGATGGGATTCTCGCGCGGCGGAACCGAGGCGCTGGGCGGAGCGCCGCATTTCGTCGGCGCCGAAAGCCAGCCCGCAGCGGTCTTCGCATTCTATCCCGGATGCAGCGGCGCTTGCCCCTCGGATTGGTCGCGGTTGGCGCCGCAGGTTCCCGTGCATGTCTTCTACGGCAGCGCGGACAGCTGGGGTGCTCACATGAATACGATCGGTGCTTGCCGCGCCTTGGCGCGAAGCGGCGTTGCGTATCATGAATATCCGGGAGCGCTGCATGGGTTCGATTCGCCGTGGCGCGGTGCTTTCGTCGCGGGCGGGGGACGACATGTCTATGCGCCGGACGCCCAAGCGACGGCGGCAGCACAAGCGGTCGTCGCCGAAACGCTGGCTCGCGCGTGGGGAACGCCGCGTTGAGCCGTATCCCGCGCGAGGTTGGCGGCAGGACGGGACGTTGATGGTGCGACGAACGACATGGCGATGTCTTGAGGGCGACTGGCGCGCCAGCACGCCGCTGCGCTATCTCGGCGGCTTGTTGCTTGGGCTTCTGATCGGCGGTGCCGCGGCGGCCGAAACGCCGCCGCGCGAAGCTATGGCGCGCGAGGCGCTGAAGATCGCCGCGACGATCGACGGGCGCGTCTACGCTCTCGAAGCCTTGGCGATTTATCCGCCCGGCGACGGGCCGTTTCCGCTTGCTCTCTTCGCGCACGGCTCGCCGCGCGGCGGGCCTGCCGCGTTTCCGTCGGTCGCTCCGCATGGCTTCGTGCCGCAGATGGAGGAGTTTGCGCGTCGCGGCTACGCGAGCGTACTCGTCATGCGCCGCGGGTTCGGCGAGTCGGGCGGCCCCGTCGCCGAGTTCCAAAACGTCTGCGACGGTGCGGACCATCGGCTTACGACGCGCGAGGGCGGGAAAGACATGCGCGCGGCCGTGGCTGTCTTGCGCGGGCATGCGCGGCTCGACATGTCGCACTTCATCGCCGTCGGATATTCGACGGGCGGTTTGGCGGTGCTGTCGATGGCGCGCGAACCGGTCGAGGGGCTTGCCTATGTCATTGCATTCGAACCCACGCGCGGATCGCGCGCGCCCAACGATACTTGCAATCCCGGAGCGCTCGTCGCAGCGACCGAGGAAATCGGCCGCACGTCCCGGGTGCCGACGGCTTGGATCTACACGGCCAACGACACGTTTGCGAATCTGGCGCTTGCACGACGGATGCACGCGGCCTATGCGGCGGGCGGTGGCACGGCCGAATTCGTGGAATTGCCGGCCTGGGGGACCGATGGCCATATGCTGTTCAGCCGAGCGGGCATTCCCGAGTGGCGCCCTGTTGTCGATCGCCTCTTGAACGGCGCAGGTTTGCCGAACTGGGCTGGACCGCCAAGCGACCCGCCATGGCCGGACCTTGCGCCGCCGGCCGGACTCTCGCCCGCCGCACAAGCGGGATGGACACAGTTCTTGCGGCAGAGTCCCCATAAAGCCTTTGCGGCAAATGGGTCGGGGAGTTGGTCGTTTCGGTCGGGAATGAGATCGGCCGATGCCGCGCGCGCGGCGGCCCTCAACGCCTGTCACAGCCAACGCGAAAACTGCCGGATTTTAGCCGTCGACGACGAACTGCTCTCCTCGCCTTGAAGCGGCGATGCCATTGCCCAAACGGAAGCCGTAAGCTTAACTGATGCGGTTTTGCTCGAATTTGCGCGTTTCTGACAGTTATTGTGGAGAACGCTGTTGATACTAAACAATTTTTCTAACACTTTTAATGTTGGGGTTCCGGGTTCGAGTCCCGGCGGGCTCACCAACCGGCGCTTGCTCTAAGAGTTGCGTTCGAGCGCAAAATACACCTCACTGCCGAGCGACGGGAACAGCCCGCCGAACGCCAAATTGGCGCGCAGCCACAACGGGGAATTTTCGAGCCGGCTGCCTTGGCGCCTCATGAAGAACGCGCCGGACATGAACGCTACGCGCAAGCCTGCCTGTTCGGCGAAGCTGTCGATGCGCTCGGGCGACAGGACACTGACATGGCCGAAGGGCCTTGCCCGACGGGCAAGGCGCCGTTCGTAGCCGGCGTCGGCCACGAAGCGCGGCATCGTCGGGCTGCCGCCGATCATCGTGCCGCCGGGCGGCAGATATTGCTGGAAGCGCGCCAAGCATTGTTCGGGTGCGCGCAGATGTTCCAGAAGATGGAGAAAGACCATAACGTCGTAGCGCCGCTCGAGATGCGGGTCTGCGCCGCCGTCGACATCCATGGTGCGGACGTCGTCGTAGCCGACGCGTCGCAGCATTTCGTGCGCGGGCGCGACATCGATCGCGTCCCACCGATCGACGATCTTCGAGGCGCGCACGCGCGTTTCCATGAAAGCCAGCATCTGCCCGCGATCGACGCCGACTTCGAGTACCGATAGCGGACGGCCCAGCCTCAAAGCCTTTTCCTCGAGCAAATGGCGCATGAACCAGTAGCGCAGATGCTTGAGCGGATAGCTGGTGATTTTTTTGCGCCCGCCTGGTAGAGCGGACGCATCGCATCGAGCACGGCAAACGAGTCGAGCGACCATGCAGCCGGAAAAAAGAGACGCGCGCCGTTCACGACACTGCCACGACCGGCACGAGGGTGGCCGCAAACACGGTCGAAACGGTCGCGTGGGCAAAGCGGTTCAGGCGCACAGCGTTCACGCTCAAGCCCACCAGCACGGCAATCAATCCGGTCGTCGCGTGGCACGAGGTTATGCCCGACCACATCGCAAGCGCCGCCGCCGCGCATCCAAGGCCGACATACTGCCTCGCGCGCAACGAAAGGCCGTAATCGACCAGAACCGACCGCGCCAAGTGATTGCCCGCGAGAATCGCCGCTGCGGCGACCGTCAACAACCAAGGCAGCGACGCGTCGAGCGCGCCAATGGAAGCTTCGAGCATCTGTACGCGCAACCCCTTTTGAATATGCAGAAGGCGCGACAGACCCTCGACGCACCGCTTCTATTAGGTCCCGCATATGTGGATCGAGACCGAATATTTCAATAGCTCCGTCGCAAAGCGAGATGCGCCGCGCGCAGCGCGGCTGGTGCTGCGGGCCAAAACTCGCTACAAACCGCCCGGTTGCGCATAAACCGCGCAGATCGCCGTGGTCCCGCGCGTACGTCGCGATCCGCCGCCTGAACACGACTTTCGAACCGCTTCCGACCGCCCCTACGTCGCCAAACGCAAGGACCAGAACAGCAATGGACATCAACAAGATCTCGATCGGCGCGAAGCCGCCGCACGACGTCAACGTGCTTGTCGAAATTCCGCTCGGCGGCGAGCCGGTCAAGTACGAAATCGACAAGAAGTCGGGTGCCTTGTTCGTCGACCGCTTTCTGCATACGGCGATGCGCTATCCGGCCAATTACGGCTTCATTCCGCATACGCTGTCGGGCGACGGCGACCCGGTCGACGTTATCGTGGTCGGACACGTGCCGGTGGTTCCCGGGGCCGTGATCCGTTCGCGGCCGATCGGCGCGTTGCTGATGGAAGACGAAGGCGGCCCCGACGAAAAGATCGTCGCGGTTCCGGTCGACAAGCTGCACCCGTTTTATTCGGGCGTCAAAAACTACACCGACTTGCCGCCGATCCTGATCGAGCAGATCGCTCATTTCTTCAAACACTACAAAGATCTCGAGAAGGGCAAGTGGGTCACGATCGTCAAATGGGTCGATGCAAAAGGGGCTGAAAAGCTGATTGCCGATGGCATTTCGCGCGCCAAAAAGGCAAAGAAGAGCCGCAAATAGCCGCCGAACCGCGTCCCGTCCGAAAATCCTCGACAGCCTGCGAAGTTTTGGTTAAATAAGGTTAACGAATTCGAGACCATGGAGAATCCCTATGGCATCTGCAAACGGCGTATCCGGCCTCACGGCCAGCTTTCTGCCTATCCAGAAAATCGCTTTGACTCGCGGCGAACTACAGAACGATTCGACGAGGCAGGCGACACAGACGGCTGAAACGCAAGTCCAGCGTGGCCTGCAAGCCGCCGCGAGCGAAGCCTCCGACGTCTCGTCCACCGCGCTTCAGAGCCGCGGCAGCCAAGTCAATCTTCTTAGCTGAGCGTTTTGGGTTTTTGGCCGACGAGGCGTAGCTCCGGCGCGCCTTGCCGTCGTTGAAGCTTGTTGCGCGCTTGCCGCGATCGCGGCAATGCGGCGGATGTTTATAGTCTTTGCGCCGACATTTGCGGCCGTCCTATGCCGGGTCGGGTGCAGCCAGAAACCCCGTCGATTTCGGCATTGCGACCGATCTGCGAGTGCCGGAAGCATTTGGAATTGAAGTCAAAAATCGCATTCCGACCGTATCCACCCGACCTTGAGGGACTGTCGCGGTTTGCGAATTATCTCGGGATTTCAGCGAGTCGTTTGTGATAAAAACGGCTGTTTCCAATGCTGCCGTAACTTTGAGGTCATGACGCCATGCCGCCGCTGCAACGATCCGTATTCACGGCCGAAAAGCTCCTGATCCGCGAAGGCAAGATGTCGGCCAACGGCCATGCGCTCGCCCCGCTCGCCAAGTCGGGCGCGCTTGCGGTGCCCGCCTCGCTCGGTGGCGAAGCCGCTGCCGCGATCGCGGCCTTGCGCGCCGACATCGCCGATCTCGGCCGCAAGATCGACGGAATCGGAACGGCGGCCGCCGCCGCCCCCGGCTTCGACATGTCCGAAATCAACAAGATCCGCGACGAGGTCCACGGCATCGCCGCGCGTATCGCGCAGACCAAGCGCGAGATCGGCGCGCTCAAGCATCCGCTCGCGACCGAAGACAAGCTTGCGAGCGCTTCCATGGAGCTTTCCTCGGTCGTTTCCCAGACCGAAACCGCGACCTCGCAGATTTTCGACGGCGTCGAGAAGATCGAAGAGATCGCGCGCGAACTGCGCACGATGAAAATCGACGAATACGGCCAGCAGCGGATCGCCGAAATATCGGACATGTGCACCGGCATCATCGAGGCCTGCTCGTTCCAGGATCTGACCGGCCAGCGCATTAACAAAGTGGTGCGCACACTCGCCTTCATCGAAGAGCGCGTGCAGAAGATGATGGAAATCTGGGGCGCCGACGAGATCAAGCTGCTGCCCGTGCCCGAGAACGAAATCCACATGAAGGACGTCGGCGGCGTGGTGCTGCACGGCCCGCAGAACGCCGAGAAGGGCAACTCGCAGTCCGACGTCGACAAACTCTTCGACTGATGCCCGATACGCCCGATCTCATCGTCGCCCGCGCGATCCGCGACGCCGACAAGAACTATTTCTTCGAAGACTACAATATCCAGGCGCAGGCCGCGATCCAGGCGCTCGGGCGCAACGGCTACGTCATCGTGCCGGTGGTCCCGTCGCGCGCGATGTTCGACGCGGCCGTCAAGGCCATCCTCTACGGCATCAAACGGCCCGTCGACGTCGTCCAGCCCATATGGCACGCGATGCTCGAAGCGCGGCCGAGCCCTTTCGGCGATTGAGAAGGACGGCGCTTGGAAACGGCGGATTGCGTGGTGGCGGGGGCGGGCGCAGTCGGGCTCGCCGTCGCGCGCGCGCTGGCGCGCGCCGGGCGCGACGTGATCGTGCTCGAAGCGGCGGACGCGATCGGCACCGAAACCTCGTCGCGCAACAGCGAGGTGATCCACGCCGGCATCTACTACCCGACCGGCAGTCTCAAGGCGCGGCTATGCGTCGCGGGCAAGCGTTTCCTCTACGAATACTGCGCGGCGCGCGGGCTTGCCCATCGGCGCTGCACGAAGCTGATCGTCGCGACCGACGACGGCCAGGTGGCGTCGCTCGAAAAGCTGCGCGCCCAGGGTGCGGCCAACGGCGTCGACGACCTCGAACTGCTCGACGGCGCGCAGGCGCGCGCGCTCGAGCCAGAGCTCGCGTGCGTTGCGGCACTGCTGTCGCCCTCGACAGGCATTGTGGACAGCCACGCGCTGATGATGGCCTTCCAGGGCGAAGCCGAGGAACACGGCGCCATGCTGGCGTTCGAAACGCCGGTGGCGGGCGGGTACGTCGCCAACGACGGGATCGTGCTCGCGACCGGCGGCGCGTCTCCGATGCGGATCAAGGCGCGCACCTTCGTGAATGCCGCTGGCCTGGGCGCGCAGAAAATCGCCGGCGCCATCGACGGGATTCCGCAGGCTTCCGTGCCGCCGCTCTACTATGCCAAAGGCAATTATTTCGCGCTGCAGGGCCGCACGCCATTTTCGCGCCTGATCTATCCCGTGCCGGCGCCGGGCGGGCTCGGCGTGCACATTACCGTCGATCTTGCGGGCCAGGCACGATTCGGCCCCGACGTCGAATGGATCGACGCCATCGATTACGACGTCGATCCGAAGCGCAGCGATTCCTTCTATGCCGAAGTGCGCCGCTACTGGCCGGGCCTTAAAGACGGCGCGATCCAACCGGCCTATTCCGGCATCCGCCCGAAAATCGCGCCGCCGGGCGCCGGCAATCCGGATTTCGCGATCCAAGGACCCGAAACGCACGGGGTTCCAGGCTATTACGCGCTCTACGGCATCGAATCTCCCGGTCTCACCGCAGCGGGGGCGATCGGCGGCTACGTCGCCGATCTTGTTGCGCAACAGGACGGAGCGGCTTAAGACGCTTGGTAACCAAACGCGGAAAAGCAAGGGGGGAGAACGTCGCCATGGAATTGCCGGTCAATGCCTTCAAGAAGGCGCTCAAGCAGGGCAAGAAGCAAATCGGGCTGTGGTCGAGCCTTGGCTCGAACATGGTGGCCGAGGGCATCGCCCATTCGGGCTTCGACTGGATCCTCCTCGACACCGAACATTCGCCCAACGAACTGCCGGGTCTCGTTTCGCAGCTCCAGGCCATGAAGGGCGGCACCGCGACGCCGATCGTCCGCCCGGCTTGGAACGACGCCGTGCTCGTGAAGCGCCTGCTCGACATCGGCGTGCAAAGCCTGCTGTTCCCGTTCGTGCAGACGGTCGAAGAGGCCAAGCGCGCAGTCGCGGCGACGCGCTATCCGCCGCAGGGCATTCGCGGCGTGGCCACCACGGCGCGCGCCTCCAATTTTGGGCGCGTGAAGGACTATCTCAGCAAAGCCAACGACGAGATCTGCGTGCTGGTGCAGGTCGAAACCATGGAGGCGATCGGCCGCCTGCGCGAGATCGCGTCGGTGGACGGCGTTGACGGCGTGTTCATCGGCCCGTCGGACCTCGCGGCATCGATGGGGCATCTCGGCAATTTCCAGCACGCGGACGTGCAGAAGGTGATCTCGGCGGCCATCGGCGAAATCCGCGCGGCGGGCAAGGCCGGCGGCTATCTGACGGCCGTGGAAGACGAAGCCAAACGGCGGCTTGGCGAAGGCTACCAGTTCGTCGCCGTCGGCTCCGACAACGGCGTGCTGTTCAAGAACGCCGACGCGCTCGCGCAGCGTTTCAAATCCTGAGCCCGAAAGGGGCGTCGCCATGGCCGCCAAACCCGATCTGATCTCGACCGCCAAATTGCCCGACACGTGCTGGGCGCGGCTGCAGGAACGGTTCGCCGTCCACATGCTGCCGCCCGACGGCGCCGAGCGCGACGCCTTCCTCGCGGCCCGCGCCGCCGACGTGCGCTTCATGCAGGCGAGCGGCGGCAGCATCGTGTCGGCCGCGACGATAGCGGCCCTGCCGAAGCTCGAAATCATCGCGAGCAACGGCGTGGGCTACGACGGGATCGACGTGGCGGCCGCATCGGCGCGCGGCGTCGTCGTGACCAACACGCCCGACGTGCTGAACGACTGCGTGGCCGACACCACATTCGGCCTCATCCTTGGCGTCATGCGCAAATTGCCGCAGGCGGACCGCTTCGTGCGCGAAGGCGCTTGGCTCAAAGGCGGCCAGGCGCTGACCACGTCGGTGCACCACAAGAAACTCGGCATCATCGGTTTCGGGCGGATCGGCAAGACGATCGCCAAGCGCGCCGGCGGCTTCGACATGGAGGTGGCCTACCACGGACGCACCAAGCAGCCGGACGTCGCCTTTCGCTATTTCGACAAGCTCGTCGATCTCGCGGACTGGTGCGACGTGCTGGTCGTGATCACGCCGGGCGGGGCGGCGACGCGCCGTCTCGTGAATGCGGACGTCCTGAAGGCGCTCGGCAAGAACGGCTATCTCGTCAACGTGGCGCGCGGTTCGGTCGTGGACGAAGCGGCACTGCTGGCGGCGCTCCAGAACGGCACGATCGCGGGCGCCGGGCTCGACGTTTTCGAAGACGAGCCGCGCGTGCCGTCGGCGTTCTTCGCGCTCGAAAACGTGGCCCTCGCGCCGCATGTGGGCTCGGCAACGGTCGAGACGCGCAAAGCGATGGGCGACCTCACGGTCGACAACCTGCTCGCGCATTTCGAAGGGCGTCCGAAACTGACGCCCGTCAACTGACGAAAGGCTTTCAGCGCGCGGTCGGGAACAGGCCCAGCAGCACGCTGGGCTGCTGGTTGGCGATCGACAGCGACTGCACGGCCAATTGCTGGCGCACCTGAAGCGCTTGGCTCTGCGCCGAAGCTTTGCCGATGTCGGCGTCCACGAGCGCGCCCAGAGCGGTCGTTACCGCGTCGCTGACGGCGGACTGGAAACTCGACTGCACCGTCAGCGCGCGCGATTGCGTCGCGCTCGTCGACAGCGACTGCGATATCGCGTTCTGGAAGGTCGTAACGGCGGCGAGCGAGTTCGTGGCGTCAGACGCGGTCGAAACGTTGACGGCCCCGGTGAAGGTGGTGAGCGCCGTCGCCGTCGAGCCCAGGCCGGAAAGGCTGAGGGTGCTGCCCGATGTGCTCGCAAGGTAGGTTCGCGACGCCGATCCCGCCGATATCAGATTGGCGCCGTTGTAGTTGGCCTGCGCGATGAAATTGGCGATCTGGGAGGCGAGCGCGTTGTAGTCGGCCGTGTGGATCGTACGCTGCGAAGCGCTGATCGAGGCGTCCGAAAGCTGCACGAGCTTCGCCTGGATGTTGCCGGCCGTGTTCGAGATCGAGGTGAGGGCGGCTTGCGTGACCGAACCAAGGCCAACGCCGTTGGCAAGCGAGTTTTGCACGGCCGAAAAGGCCTGGAGATCGCCGCGAAGCCCTTGCGCGACCGAGAAGGTCGACGCGTCGTCGGCCGCATCGGCGACCCGATAGCCGGTCTGCAGCTGCTTGTTGGCGACGAGCAGGTCGGCGTTGATCCTGCGCAGCGACGCGAGGGCCGTCATCGAGCCGGTATTCGTGTTGACCGAATTGGAAAGCGAAGCGACCAAGACACCCTCCACAAGGCCCCCGCAAGCCGGGGCCGTGTCAAGTTATGCTCGGACAACGGGGCTGCTTCTCGCCCGCGGCGATTTCAATACGCCATCGCAGTCAGCAACCGATAGATTAATGCAAAATTAACCGGAATCAAGCGCCGATCTGCCGCCAATCCGGCGCCAAACGAAGTTTGGCGCCCGTTTGCGCGGAGAGCTCGTCGAAGCCGATTCCGGGGGCCAATTCGCGTACCGCAAGCCCGTCTTTGTCCACGTCGATGACCGCCAGATTCGTGAATATCCGCGTGACGACGCGGGCAGCCGTCAAAGGATAGGTGCAGGCCTCGACGATCTTCGGCGATCCGTCTTTGGTGGTGTGCTCCATCAGCACATAGACGCCCTTGGCGCCGGCCGCCAAATCCATCGCTCCGCCGACGGCCGGCGGCATCGTCTCGTCGCCGGTCGACCAATTGGCAAGATCCCCTTGGGCGGAAACCTGCATGGCGCCGAGCAAGGCGAGGTCGATATGGCCGCCGCGGATCATCACGAACGCCTCCGTGTGGTGGAAAATGGACGCGCCGGGCACCAGCGTGATCGGCGTTTTGGAAGCGTTGATGAGATCGGGATCGACGTCGTTCGCCAGCGGCGAAGGACCGACGCCAAGCACGCCGTTCTCCGAGTGGTAGACGATTTCGCGTCCGGCGGGCACGTAGTTCGCGACCAAAGTTGGCAGGCCGATGCCGAGATTGACGACGGCCCCGTCCCAAAGATCCTGGGCCGCACGCCGCGCGATCGCCGCGCGATCCAAGCCTTTGGGAAGGAGCGCTTTCATCCGGGCGTGCCTGCTTGTTTGGGGTTGGGCACATGCACGACCCGGTCCACGAACAAGCCCGGCGTCACCACATGCTCGGGGTCGATGCCGCCGAGTTCGACGATCCGGCGCGCCTGCACGATCGTGAGATCGGCCGCCGCCGCCATTGTCGGCCCGAAATTGCGCGCGGCCAGCCGATAGGTGAGGTTGCCCCAGCGGTCGGCGCACTCGGCCTTGACGAGCGCCACGTCGCCCTTGAGCGGCATTTCCAGCACGTAATCGCGCCCGTCGATCGTGCGCGTTTCCTTGCCTTCGGCGAGTTTCGTGCCCGCGGCGGTGGGCGTGTAGAAGCCGCCTATGCCGGCCGCAGCGGCGCGCAGGCGCTCGCTGAGCGTGCCTTGCGGCACGAGTTCGAGTTCGAGGCGCCCGGCACCGTACATTTCCTCGAACACGACAGAGCCCGATGTGCGCGGGTAGGAGCAGACGAGTTTGCGCACGTGTCCCGAAGCCAAGAGCTTCGCCACGTCCGTGCGGCCCGAGCCCGCATTGTTCGACACGACGGTGAGGTCCTTGGCCCCTTGGTCGATCAGCGCGTCGATGAGCTCCACCGGAATGCCGGAGTTCCCGAAGCCTGCGATCAGCACGACCGCGCCGTCCGCGATGCCCGCCATGGCTTCGGCGAGCGAGGCCTTTTGTTTGTCGATCATGGTGCTGTCGAGCCTAAGGCCTCGCCCTGGCCAGCGCAAAGATTTCGTGGCTAACATGGGTCCATGTTCGAGGATTTCAGCGTCGGCGCGGCGTCCCCCGAGGGCGTTTCCATCCATTACCGCAAAGGCGGGACAGGCCCGCCGCTGCTGCTGCTGCACGGCTATCCGCAGACGCACGCGATGTGGCACGCAATGGCGCCGCGTCTGGCGCGGCGTTTCACGGTCGTGTGCCCGGATACGCGCGGCTACGGCGCTTCCGGCAAGCCGGCGGCGGATGCCGACGGCGTCGTCTACTCGAAACGCACGATGGCCAAGGACATGGCGGGCCTCATGCGCGGCCTCGGCTTCGGGAAATTCGCCGTCTGCGGCCACGATCGCGGTGCGCGCGTGGCCTATCGTCTGGCCCTCGACCATCCCGACGCCGTCGTGAAACTCTGCGTGCTCGACATCCTGCCGACCCATTCGACCTGGCGGCGCATGGAGAAGGGGCTGGCACTCGGCATGTACCATTGGCAGTTTCTGGCGCAAGGCGGCGGCCTGCCGGAAAAGATGATCGGCGCCGATCCGGACTACTACCTGCTCGAAAAGCTCAAGCGCTGGTCGAAGGATTTTTCGGCGTTCGCGCCCGAAGCGCTCGAGGCCTACAAGGCCGCGTTCCGCGATCCGGCCTCGATCGCGGCGACCTGTGCGGACTATCGCGCAGGGGCTACGGCCGACGACGCGAACGACGGCGAAGATTTCGGCCGCCGCAAGATCGTTGCGCCCACGCTGGTGCTGTGGGGCGAGGGCGGTCTTGCCCGCCGCGCGGACGATCCGCTTGCGATCTGGCGCCAATGGGCGATCGACGTGCGCGGCCGCGCGCTGGCTTGCGGCCATTTCCTGCCGGAAGAAGCGCCCGAAGCGACGGCCAAGGCGCTCGAAGAATTCCTCTGACCGAAAACGCGCCGATCAGCCGAACCGCGCGAGCTTGAACGCCTCGTCGCGCGCGAACAAATAGAGCAGCGTGCGCAAGGCTTGGCCGCGCGCGCTTTCGAGCTTGGGATCGCGCGCGAGCACGGCATTGGCGTCGCTGCGCGCGATTTCGACGAGGTCGGCATGTGCGGCAAGGTCGGCCAGGCGAAACTGCGGCAATCCCGACTGCTTGGTGCCCAGAACTTCGCCGGCCCCGCGTAGGCGCAGATCCTCTTCGGCGATGCGGAACCCGTCTTCGGTTTCGCGCAGGATCTCGATGCGCGCCTTGGCCGTCGCCCCCAGCGGCTGCGCATAGAGCAGCACGCAGCTGCTTTCGTCCGCCCCGCGCCCCACGCGCCCGCGCAGCTGATGCAGCTGCGCGAGCCCGAAACGTTCGGCATGCTCGACGACGATCGCAGTCGCGCTGGGCACGTTGACGCCGACTTCGATCACCGTGGTGGCCACGAGCACGCCCGGCGGGCCGTCGACGAAGGCGGCCATTGCGGCGTCTTTCTGGGCGGGCTTGAGCTTGCCGTGGATCAGATGCACGCGGGTCTCGCCCAGCGCTTCGGCCAAGGCCGCGTGGCGTTGGGTTGCCGCAGCAAGGTCGAGCAATTCGGACTCTTCGACGATTGGGCACACCCAATAGACGCGCGCGCCCTTGGCGATCTGGCGTCGCACGGCTTCCACGATGTCGTCGAGCCGCTCGAGCGGGGCCGCCACCGTCTTGACCGGTTTTCGCCCCGGCGGCTTTTCGCCGAGCTTCGACACGTCCATGTCGCCGTAGGCGCACATCACCAGCGTGCGCGGGATCGGCGTCGCGGTCATGATCAGCGTGTCGACTTCGCCCGCCTCTGACAGGCCCTTGGCCGAGAACGCCACGCGCTGATGCACGCCGAACCGGTGCTGCTCGTCCACGACGACGAGGCCAAGCTCCTTGAACGCGACTTCGTCCTCGAAAAGCGCGTGCGTGCCGACGACCAGATCGAGTTCGCCCGCCGCAAGCCCGTCGAGAACGGCTTGGCGCGGTTTGCCCTTGTCGCGCCCCGTGAGCACGGCAAACCGCGCGCCGGCCGCTTCGGCGAGCGGTTTGATCGTCTCGAAATGCTGGCGCGCGAGGATTTCGGTCGGCGCCATGAGGGCGGCTTGCAGGCCGCATTCGACCGCGTTCAGCATCGCAAGCAAAGCCACGACCGTCTTGCCGCTGCCGACATCGCCCTGCAGCAGCCGCTGCATGCGGCCGGCCATCGCCATATCGCCGAGAATCTCGGCAAGTGCGGTTTTCTGCGCCCCCGTAAGGTCGAAGGGCAAGGCTGCAAGCGCTTTTTGCCGCAGGCGCCCGTCGCCCTTCAGCGTGCGGCCCTTGCGGCGCTTCTGGTGGGCGCGCACGAGCGCCAGGGCCAGCTGATTGGCGAGCAGTTCGTCGTAGGCAAGGCGGCTGCGCCAGGGCGTGTCGAGAGCGGTGTCGGCCTGGTCGCCGGGAGCGTGCGCCCGCGCGATCGCCGCGCGCCAATCGGGCCAACCGTTCTGCGCGACCAGATGCGGGTCCGCCCATTCCGGCAGCGTCGGTGCGGCGGCCAGCGCCGCTTTTGCGGCTTTGGCGACGATCTTGGGCGATAGCCCGGCCGTGAGGCCGTAGACCGGCTCGACGACCGCGATTTCGTCGAAGCGCGCCAGCGGCACGATATGGTCGGGATGCGCCATCTGCGCGTCCTCCCGATAGCGCTCGACGCGCCCGCTCACCGCGCACATTTCGCCCGTCGGCAATTGCCGCTCGAGATAGTCGCCTTTGACGCGGAAGAAAACGAGATCGATGGGACCGGACTCGTCGCGGCAATGAACGCGATACGGCAGGCGCGGCGTGCGGCCCGGCTCGTGGCCCAGCACCTGGAGCTTCAAGGTTACGACGGTGCCTTCGGGGGCTTGGGCAACGCTTGGACTGAAACGCCGGTCGATCAGCCCGGTCGGCAGATGCCAAAGCACGTCCACGACCGCCGACCCCGACGCGCGCTCGAGCAGCGGGGCGATTTTCGGTCCCACGCCCGGCAGGGTGCGGATATCGGCAAAAAGCGGAAACAGGATCGCGGGGCGCATCGGGCGGCGGCGGAGCCTTTTTCGGGGTCAGTGACAGACGGGGCGTGCGGCGCTATATCCATGCCCCGATTCCAACAAGGCCGCTATGTCCGAATCCCTCGAAATCCGCCGCAAGCGCCTCATCCATCGCAGCGTCTATACCGGCATGAAGGAGACCGACATCCTGCTGGGAGCGTTTGCGCGCACGCACGTGCCCGATTTCACGGCCGAAGAGCTTGGCGAATACGAAAATCTGCTTGGTGCGGGCGACCCCAATATCTTGGATTGGGCGCTTGGGCGCGCCGTCCCGCCGGTCGCTTATGACGGCCCCGTCATGAAACTTCTTCAAAACTTCAAGATCGCAAGATAACCCATTGCTTAATATTGAATTTGAAAATCGTCTCGCCGTCGGCAAGAGGCTCGAAATTGCCGGGGCTCCAGCCGGCGTGGACGGTGCGGTCTTGGCCGCACTCGTGCGCCAGGGCCACGACGTGCTGCATGTGGCACGCGACGATGCCAGGCTCAGCCAGCTCGCCGAAGCGCTCGCCTTTGCCGGTGCGCGCGCCCAGGTGCTGAGCTTCCCGGCCTGGGATTGCCTCCCTTACGATCGCGTATCGCCGAACAGCGAGGTCGTCAGCCGGCGTCTCGATGCGCTCGTCGACCTCGCAAAACCTGCCGTCGTCGGCGGACGGCGCATCGTACTGACCACCGTCAACGCGATCTCGCAGCGCGTGGTGCCGCGCGCGAAATTCGCGCAAGCCATGTTCGAGGCCAAGCGCGGCGCCGCGCTGAAGCTCGACGCATTGTCGGCCTTCCTGGTGCGCGACGGCTATCGGCGCGCCGAGACCGTGCGCGAGCCGGGCGAATACGCGCTGCGCGGCGGGATCGTCGATCTGTTTCCGCCGGGCCTGGCCGAGCCCGTGCGGCTCGACCTGTTCGGCGACGCGATCGAGCAGATACGCCGTTTCGATCCGATGACGCAGAAAAGCACCGGCACGCTCGACTCTTTCGCGCTCAAGCCCGTCAGCGAAGTGCTGCTCGATCCGGACTCGATCGAGAATTTCCGCCTGGGCTATCGCGCGCAGTTCGGCGCCGTCGACGCGCGCGACGCGCTCTACGCCGCCGTTTCGGCGGGCCAGCGCTATGCGGGGCTCGAGCATTGGCTGCCCTTGTTCCACGACGGGCTCGAAACCCTGTTCGACTATCTGCCGAACGCGGTCGTCTCGCTCGACGACCAGATCGACGAGGCGGCCGCCGCACGCTTCGAGCAGATCGACGAGTTCTACGAGGCGCGCGTCCTCGCGCGCCAGGCATTCGCAAAAGGCAAAGCCGCCGACCAGTTCGGCGAAACGGCGTCGAGCTACAATCCGCTCCCGAGCGAACTGCTTTATCTGAAGCCGGGCGAATGGCGCGCCACTCTGGGCAAGCGCGCGGTCGTGGCGCTGACGCCGTTCGCGCGGCCCGTGGGCGCGGATTGCATCGATGCGGGCGGGCGAACGGGCGTCGATTTCGCGTCCGAGCGCGCCAAAGCGGACGCCAACCTGTTCGATGCCGTGCGCGTGCGCGTGGCCGCCGAACGCGCGGCGGGTCGCCGGGTGCTTGTCTGCGCCTATTCGCCGGGATCGCGCGAGCGGCTTGCGCATCTTCTCAGAGAACACGGGCTTACCGAGACGGCTTCCGTGCGCGACTGGGCCGAGGCCGAGGCCTTGGCGCCGCAGATCGTCGCGACGACCGTGCTGTCGCTCGACAACGGCTTCGCCACGCCGAACCTTGCCGCAATCACCGAACAGGACATTCTCGGCGACCGGCTGGTGCGCGCGGCGCGCAAAAGGCGCCGGTCCGACAATTTCCTTACCGAGGCGGCGGCGCTCGGCGAGGGCGACTTCGTCGTGCATGTCGACCACGGCATCGGGCGCTACGACGGGCTTGCGACGATCGAAGTGGCCGGCGCGCCGCACGATTGCCTGCGCATCGTCTACGCCGACAACGACAAGCTCTTCGTGCCGGTCGAAAACATCGAGATGCTGTCCCGCTACGGCTCGGAAGATGCGGGGGCCCAGCTTGACAAGCTCGGCGGGGCCGGCTGGCAGGCACGCAAGGCGCGCGTCAAGAAACGCGTGCTCGAAATCGCCGACCATCTCATCAAGCTCGCCGCCGAACGCCAGTTGCGCGAGGGCGAGCGGCTGGCGCCCGCCGAAGGCCTGTTCGACGAATTCTGCGCGCGTTTCCCCTATGTCGAGACCGACGACCAGGCGCGCGCGATCCAGGAAACGCTCGACGATCTCGCCGCCGGCAAGCCGATGGACCGGCTCGTGTGCGGCGACGTCGGCTTCGGCAAAACCGAGGTCGCATTGCGCGCGGCGTTCGTGGCGGCCATGGCGGGCGTGCAGGTCGCGGTCGTGGTGCCCACGACGCTGCTCGCGCGCCAGCACTATCGGAATTTCAAGGCGCGCTTCGAAGGTTTTCCGGTGCGCGTCGCCCAGCTTTCGCGCCTGGTGCCCGTCAAGGACCAGGCGCAGACGCGCATCGACGCCGAGGCGGGCCGCGTCGAGATCGTGATCGGCACCACGGCCTTGCTCGCCAAAGCCGTCAAGTTCAAGCAGCTCGGTCTCGTGATCGTGGACGAAGAGCAGCATTTCGGCGTCGCGCAGAAAGAACGCCTCAAGGAACTGCGCGCCGACGTGCACGTGCTGACCTTGTCGGCGACGCCGATCCCGCGCACGCTGCAGATGGCGCTTGCGGGCGTGCGCGACCTATCGCTGATCGCGAGCCCGCCGATCGACCGCTTGGCGGTGCGCAGCTTCATCCTGCCTTTCGATCCGGTCGTGGTGCGCGAAGCGATCATGCGCGAAAAATTCCGCGGCGGGCAGACGTTCTACGTGGTTCCCCGCATCGAGGATCTGGAGGCCGTGCGCGAACGGCTCGTGCAGCTGGTACCCGAATGCAGACTTGCCGTGGCACACGGCCAGCTCGCGCCCGCCCAGATCGAGGACGTGATGGTGGGCTTCGTCGAAGGCCGGTTCGACATTCTCGTGTCCACCAACATCATCGAAAGCGGCCTCGACATCCCGAGCGCAAACACGATGATCATCCATCGCGCCGACATGTTCGGCCTTGCCCAGCTCTACCAGCTGCGCGGGCGCGTCGGGCGCGGAAAGCTTCGCGCTTACGCGTATTTCACCGTTCCCGGCGACCGCGTGCTGTCGGCGGGCGCGCAGAAGCGCCTCGAAGTGATGCAAACGCTCGACAGCCTGGGGGCGGGCTTCCAGCTTGCCTCCTACGATCTCGACATTCGCGGGGCGGGCAATCTTCTGGGCCAGGAACAGTCGGGCCATATCCGCGAGGTCGGCGTCGAGCTCTACCAGCAAATGCTGGAAGACGCCGTGCACGCCGCGCGCACGTCCGGCCCCGTGCAGGGCGCCGAGGGATGGGCGCCGCAGATCGGGCTCGGCACGCCCGTGCTGATTCCGGAAGAATACGTGCGCGATCTGAACGTTCGCCTGGGCCTCTATCGCCGCCTGTCGGGGCTCGTCGAGCGCAGCGAGATCGACGCGTTTGCGGCCGAACTCGTCGACCGTTTCGGGCCGCTGCCGGGCGAAGTGCAGAACCTGCTCGACGTCATCGAGCTAAAGCGGCTGTGCAAGCTTGCGGGCGTCGACAAAGTCGATGCAGGCCCCAAAGGCACGGTGCTCGGGTTCCGCAAGAACAAATTCGCGAACCCCGACAAGCTCATCCAGATGGTGTTCAAGCAGCCGACTTTGCTGAAGCTGCGGCCGGACCATCGGCTTGTGTATTTGCGCGCGTGGGACGATGCGGGCGACCGCGTCAAAGGCATTCGCCGTCTACTCGGCGAGCTGGCCAAGCTCGCGGCGTAAGGCTCACGCGCAGCGCCCCCAGTCGCGCGCGTAGGCTTGGGCGGTGTCCATTTCGGCGTGGCGCGCATTGGCGGCGGCAAAGGCGCGCTCGAAGCCGCCTTCGATGGGTTTGCGCAAGATTGCGCGGTAGCGCGCCAATGCGGCATTGGCCACATCGCGGCCGCCATCGGTTGGACCGAGTTGCGGAACAATGTCGGCAAGGCTGCGCTCGATGCGGTGTTTGGCGTCTTCGAGCAGCTCGAGATTTATGCGCACGTGGCGGCTTTCGTGTTCGAGCACCACGTCGCGCTCGCACGTGCCCGAGCGGGTCGCGTCGCGCGCAACGTAGATGCGGTGGCGGTCCATCGACACCGTGACCTCGATGCGCTCGGGCTCGATGCAGGCCTGGCGCCCCTGGCCGCGCGCCAAGAGGCCGACATTCCATTCGAGCTTGATGTCGGCAAGCGTGAGGCCGGCGGGACGCTGGCCGTGCTGCGCACGGGTTCCGAACATTCCGTCGCGGGCGGCCGTCACGTGCATGAGATCGGCCACCTGCAGCGAATAATCGATAGCGGCCCCCAGCGGTTTCGTGCGCACGACGAAGCGCGCGGGCGTGCCGAAACATTCGCGCATTTGGGCGGGCGCGGGGGCGGGTGCAAGCGTCGTTGCGGCGGCGGCCCCCAGGCAGCGCAGGAAAACGCGACGGGAAAGGCAGGAACAAGCCATGGACGCGTCAGGCCGCCGCGCGCACCTGGCGGAACACGTCGGCGAACAGTTCGGCAGGCTGGGCGCCCGAGACCATGTATTTGCGCTCGATCACGAAGCAAGGCACGCCCCGGATGCCGAGTTCCCGCGCGTGTTTGTCTTCCGCGCGGACGATCGTCTCGTCCTCGTCGGACGCGAGATAGAGCCGCACCTCGTTCGCATCGAGGCCTGCCGATCCGGCGACGTCTGCGAGCACGTCGAGATCGCCCACGTCGCGCGCTTGCGCGAAATAGGCCGCGAACAGAGCCTCGACGACGGCGTCGGCCGCATCGTGCTTGTCGGCCATGCGGATGAGGCGATGCGCGCACACCGTGTTTGGCGTGCGCTGCATCCGCTCGAACGCGAAGGGGATGCCTTCTTCGAGGCCGGCGGCCACCACGTGTCTGTAGCGTTCGCCGCCGTCGTCGGTGCCGAACTTGGCGCGCAGATAGTCCTTGCGCGACATGCCTTCGGCCGGCATGTCCGGATTGAGCTGGAAGGGACGCCAGCCGACGGCGATGCTGCCCGGCATTTCGGCCGCCAGGGCGCGCTCGAGGCGGCGCTTGCCGATGTAGCACCAGGGGCAAATGACGTCGGAGACGATGTCGATGCGGATCATGGACACCAGTCTAGCATCGTCGCCATTGACGCGGCTAGGGGCGGTTCCCGAGAATGCGCCAGGGAAGGAAACGCCGATGGCGCCGAAGCGCTCGATCTTCGAAACGGATTTGCCGCAGACGGCGGCCAATTTTGCCGCCCTCACGCCGCTGGCGTTTCTGTTCCGCGCGGCGGCCGTGTACCCGACCAAGACAGCGGTCGTGCACGGGGGCGAACGCATCGGTTATGCGCGATTTGC
Source organism: Tagaea sp. (assembly GCA_044378015.1). Classification (GTDB taxonomy): domain Bacteria; phylum Pseudomonadota; class Alphaproteobacteria; order CACIAM-22H2; family CACIAM-22H2; genus Tagaea. The sequence goes on along the minus strand of JBILXZ010000023.1, from coordinate 5,246 downwards.
CGCGCGCGTTCGGCGCTTGGCGCACGCGCTTGTCCGGCGCGGTTTGAAGCAGGGCCAGACGGTGGCGATACTTGCGCCGAACATTCCGGCGATGCTCGAGGCGCACTATGCCGTGCCGCTCGCGGGCGGAGTCTTGAACGCGCTGAACTACCGGCTCGACGCCGCGACGATCGCTTTCATCCTCGACCACGGCGAAGCCGAATTCGTGCTCGTCGACCGGGAATTCGCGGCGACGCTGCAGGCCGCCCTCGCGCTGTGCAAACGCAAGCCGACGGTTGTCGACATCGTCGACCGCGCCTATGCGGGCGAGGGGCCGCGCCTGTCGGCGCTCGACTACGAAACTTTTCTGGCCGAAGGTGCGCCCGATTACGCGGGCCGATGGCCTTCGGACGAATGGCAGGCGATCTGCCTTCTCTACACGTCGGGCACCACGGGCGATCCCAAAGGCGTCGTCTACCACCATCGCGGCGCCTACCTGAACGCGCTCGGCAATGCGCTGTCCTTCGGCCTCCGGCCCGAAAGCGTCTATCTGTGGACCTTGCCGATGTTCCATTGTTCGGGATGGTCCTTCACCTGGGCCGTCACGTCGGTGGGCGGCACGCATGTGTGCCTGCGCAAGGTCGAACCCGGCGCCATCTTCGCGTCGATCGCGGACAACGCGGTCACGCATATGTGCGGTGCGCCGATCGTGCTCAACACGCTTGCGCACGCGCCCGCGAACGTGCGCCGCAAGCTGCCGCATCGCGTGGAAGTGATGACCGGCGGGGCTGCACCGCCTTCGGCCATCATCGCCGCCATGGAGGAACTCGGCTTTCGCGTGACGCACGCCTACGGCCTTACCGAAAGCTACGGCCCCGCGACCTTGTGCGAATGGCAGCCAGGCTGGCCCGATCTGCCGCTCGAAGAACGCGCAAAGCTCATGTCGCGGCAGGGCGTGGCCTATCCGACCCTGGGCGAACTTGCCGTGCTCGACGTCGAGACCGGAAGCCCGGTGCCGTCGGACGGCGCCACGCTCGGCGAGATCGCCCTCAAGGGCAATACCGTGATGAAGGGCTATCTCAAGAATCCCAAAGCCACCAAGCGCGCCTTCAAGAACGGCTGGTTCCGCACGGGCGACCTCGCCGTGCGCCACAAGGACGGCTATATCGAGGTCAAGGACCGCAGCAAAGACATCATCATCTCGGGCGGCGAGAATATATCTTCGCTCGAGGTCGAGGAGGCGCTCTACCGGCATCCGGCGGTGATGGAAGCGGCCGTCGTCGCCAAGCCCGATCCCAAATGGGGCGAAACGCCGTGCGCGTTCGTGGCCCTGAAGCCCGACGCCGTCGGCATATCCGGTGCCGAGATCGTCGCCTGGCTGCGCGGGCGCATTGCGGGCTTCAAATGCCCACGCTATGTCGTGTTCGGCCCGTTGCCCAAAACCTCGACCGGCAAGATCCAGAAATTCGTGTTGCGCCAGCGCGCGCGGGAGATCGCCTGATGAATCCCTTCGATCTCTCCGGAAAGACCGCTCTCGTGACGGGGGCGTCGTCGGGGCTCGGCCGGTCGATGGCGCTTGCGCTCGCGCGCGCCGGCGCCAAGGTCGCCGTTGCGGCGCGTCGCATCGACAGGCTCGAAAGCCTGTGCGCCGAGATTGCCGCTTTCGACGGGCGCGCGCTTGCGGTCGCCATGGACGTGACGGATGCGGCGAGCGTCGCGGGCGGTTTCGCGCGCGCGCAGACCGAGCTTGGGCCGCTCGACATCTGCATCAACAACGCCGGCATCGTGCGCAAGGAATCGCCCGACATCGCCGACGACGCGGCCTGGCGCGACACAATGGCGACCAATCTCGACGGCGCGAATCTGGTCGCGCGCACGGCCGCGGCCGCGATGCGGACCCAAGGCGGCGGCGGATCGATCGTCAACATCGCGTCGATCCTGGGCCTGCGCCCCAGCGTGCGCGTGCCCGCCTATTCGGCCGCCAAGGCCGCGATCGTGAGCCTCACGCAGTCGCTGGCGCTCGCTTATGCGCCGCACCGGATTCGCGTCAACGCGATCGCGCCGGGCTACATAGAAACAGATCTCAACCGCGACTATCTGCGCTCGGCGGCCGGTGCTAAGTTGGTCGAGCGCGTCGCCCTTGGGCGCTTCGGCCAGGCGAGCGATCTCGACGGCGCGCTGTTGCTGCTGGCGTCGGATGCGGGCCGCTTCATGACGGGCACCGCGCTCGTCGTCGACGGTGGCCATACTTTGGCGTTTCTCTAGAGGACGGAGCGGTTTCCATGATCGTCGACGTGCGCAGCTACACGGCCCATCCCGGCAAGCTGCCGGGCTATTTTTCGGGCTACGCGGCCGAAGGGTTCGAGGTGCAGAAGCGCCATCTCGGGCAGCCGCTCGGCTATTACGCCGTCGAGATCGGCGCGATGAACACGGCCATCCACATATGGGGCTACGGCGACATTGCCGAGCGCCAGGCCAAGCGCGACGCGATGCAGGCCGATCCCGCGTGGGCGGCCTGGCTCGGCAAATCCGCGGGCACGTTCGTCTCGCAGGAAAACCGCATCATGAAACCCGCGCCGTTCTGGCCGCTCGCGGGGCAGCCGTCGGGCGGCTACGGCGTGCTAGATTTCCGCGTCTACACCGCGCACCACGGCAAGCTGCCGGAGTTCCTCGCCGTCTACCGCGACATGGCGCTGCAGCTGCAGCTCAAATATCTCGGAAACTGCGTGGGCTGGTACCAGTCGGACATCGGCGGCATCAACCAGGTTCTGCACATGTGGGGCTACAAGGACATGGGCGAGCGCCAGGCCAAGCGCGCCGCGATGGCGGCCGACCCGGCTTGGGGCGACTATCTGAAGCGCGGCACGCCGCTGCTGCAGCGCATGGACGTGCAGCTGCTCGTCAACGCGCCGTTCTTCAAGCCCTGACGGCCGCCGCCATGGAATTCACGCTGTCGCCCAAGGCGGAGCGCACGCGCCTTGCGGTACGAGCCTTCGTCGAGCGCGAGTTGTTTCCGGCCGAAGCCGATCTTGCGAGTTGGGGCGACGGCGAAAACGTGCGCCTCGACACGCTTGCGAACCTGCGCAACAAGGCCAAGAAAGCGAAACTCTGGTCGCTGCAGTTGCCGGAATCCCACGGCGGCGGCGGGCTCGACATGGTCGGGATGGCCGCCTGCTACGAGGAGATGGGACGCGCGCTCTTCGGGCCGGTGTGCTTCAATTCGGCCGCGCCGGACGACGGCAACATGATGCTGCTGGCCAAAGTCGCGACGGCCGCGCAGCAGAAGAAATGGCTTGCCCCCATCGCCGCCGGCGACGTGCGCTCGGCTTTCGCGATGACCGAGCCCGACCCCGGTTCCGGCTCCGATCCCGGCATGATGCTGACGACCGCCACGAAGCGGCGCAAGACGTGGCGCATATCGGGCCGCAAATGGTTCATTACCGGGGCTGGCGAAGCCAAGCATTTCATCCTGATCGCGCGCACGTCGAAGGATGCGCGCAAAGGTCTCAGCGCCTTCCTGTTCCACGCCGAACAGCCCGGCTGGCGCATCAAGCGGCGCATTCCGATCATGGGGCCGGAGGAACATGGCGGACATTGCGAGATCGAGTTCGACGGGCTGGAAATCGACGATGCCGACCGGCTGATGGAAGTCGGCGACGGGCTCAAGGTCACGCAGATCCGGCTGGGGCCCGCGCGCCTCACGCATTGCATGCGCTGGCTGGGGCTTGCGCGCCGCGCGCTGGAAATCGCGCTTCCCTACGTGAAGTCGCGCCAAAGCTTCGGCCACAAGCTGATCGACCGCGAGGGCGTGCAGTGGATGCTGGGCGAAGCGGCGATGCAGATCGAGATCGGCCGCTTGCTCACGATGCGCGCGGCCTGGAAGCTCGACCGGGGCGATTTCGCGCGCAAGGAAGTGTCGATGGCCAAGGTCGCCGTCGCCGACGTGCTGCACAAATCGATCGATACGGCGATCCAGCTCATGGGCGCGCGCGGCTACTCGAAAGACACGCCGCTCGAATGGATGTACCGCTACGCGCGACAGGCGCGCCTCGTGGACGGCGCTTCGGAAGTGCACAAGATGGTGCTGGCGCGCGTTCTCGCCGACGAGGGCACGGAGTTCTGGGGATGGCGCTGAGCGCGCACGCGGCGCCGCCGGGGCTGGCGGGCTGGCTGGTGGGAGCACTCGGCGCCACCCAAGTCCAGGTGCTCGGGTGGCGGCAATTGTCGGGCGGTGCGATCCAGGAGAACTGGGCATTCCAGGCGCGCCTGCGCGGCGGGCCGTTCGCCGGCACGCTCGAAGCCGTCTTGCGCACCGACGCGCCGACAGGCGTTGCGGCCAGCCACGGGCGCGTCGCCGAATACGCGATTCTCGATGCGGCGCACAAAGCCGGCGTCAAAGTACCCGAACCGCTCGCCGTGTGCGCCGACCCGGCTGTGATCGGCAACCCCTTTTGCGTGATGCGGCGCCTCGAAGGCACGGCACTCGGCCATATTCTGGTCAACGACGCCAAATGGACAGGCGACCGTGCGGCTCTGGTCGCGGTTCTCGGCGGCGAACTTGCAAAGCTGCACGAGATCCGCCCGCCGCAAGCCTCGCTCGCTTTTCTTGGCGAGCCGCCCGAGTCGCCTGCGTTGGCCGCCGTCGCTGCCTATCGCAAATGGCTCGACGGCTATCGCGTCGCGCGGCCGGCACTCGAGCTGGCATTGCGCTGGCTCGAGCGAAACGCGCCCGCGACCGACGCCGTCGTGCTGTGCCACCGCGATTTCCGCACCGGCAATTTCATGGCCGACGCGGCGGGGCTTGCTGGCATCCTCGACTGGGAGTTCGCAGGCTGGGGCGATCCGCTGGAAGACATCGGCTGGTTCTGCGCCAAATGCTGGCGCTTCGGCCAAGTCGCCCGCGCGGCGGGCGGCATCGGTTCGCAGGAGGATTTTCTGCGCGGCTACGCCGAGGCGGGCGGCGGCGCGGTCGATCCCGCGAAGCTCCGCTATTGGGAGATCATGGCGCATGCGCGCTGGGCGACCATCGCACTGCAGCAGAACGAACGTTTCGTCGCGGACGGCGAAGCTTCGCTCGACCTCGCCTTGACCGGCCGGCGCATCGCCGAACTCGAATACGAGCTGCTGGCGGCGATCGACGCCGACGCGCAGGCGAGCGCGCTGCCGCCGGGGCTGCCGCGCGACCGCGCGGATGCGGGCGAGCTTGCAGCCCTTGCGCGCGACGTGCTGGCGGACGAGCTCCTGCCGCAGATGGCCGAGGGCGCGCG
>JBILXZ010000110.1:0-3886 GCA_044378015.1 Tagaea sp. | reverse complement strand
CGTGCAGGATGAAGATCTTGTCCATCGCCTTGGCGAGCACGGGATTGACCACGTAGGGCTCGCACGGCACGCCGAAGGTCATCTGCAGGAAGTTTGCCGCGTAGGCGTGGTCGTTGCGCGGATGCATGAAGGGCTGGCCGACCGAATATTTGAAGGCCTGGGCCGCGATCGTCGGCATCTTGGCGATGAGCCGGTAGGAGGCGACCATGCGCTGGTGCGGATCGGAAATGTCGAGGCTGTCGTGGTAGAAGGCCGAAAGTGCGCCGACCACGCCGCACATGACGGCCATCGGATGCGCGTCGCGCCGGAAGCCCGAGAAAAAGCGGTTGATCTGCTCGTGCAGCATCGTGTGCAGCGTGATGTCGCGTTCGAACTTTTTCTTGTCGGCCGCGTTCGGCAATTCGCCCTTGAGGATCAGATAGGCGACTTCCATGAAGTCGCAATGTTCGGCGAGATCCTCGATCGCGTAGCCGCGGTGCAGGAGGACGCCCGCGTCGCCGTCGATATAGGTGATTTTTGATTTGCAGGCACCCGTCGAGGTGTAGCCGGGATCGTAGGTGAAATAGCCGGTATCCCCGTAGAACTTGCGCACATCGACAACTTGCGGCCCGACCGAGCCCGACAGCACGGGCAGCTCGAATTGCTTTTTGGTCTGGTTGTCGATGACGGTGACCGTGGCTTTGTCCTGGGTCATGCGGCGGCTCTCTTTTTGGTTTGTTCGCAGGTGCAGTATTGGAGCCTAGTGCTCGTGTTTTGGCAAGTCGTGACTGGTGAATTCAGGCCGCTGGCGCCGCCTGGAGCGCGTCGTCGATGCGCTCTAGCGTCTCGATGCGGCCCAAAATCCCCATAACTTCGAAAATCGGCGGCGACGTGCCCTGGCCCGACAGTGCCGCACGCAGAGGCTGGGCAAGCGTGCCGAGCTTGACGCCGCTCGTCTCGCTCGCCGTGCGGAAGGAAGCTTCGAGGGCGGTGGCCGTCCAGTCTTCGGCGGCGGCCAGCACGGCCCGGCCCGCGCGCAGATGCGCAAAACCCTCGCCCGCGAGCAGTTTTTGGGCAGCCGCATCGAGCGCCAACGGCCGCGCCTGCACATAGAAGGTCGCGGCCTTCGCAAGTTCGAGCAGCGTCTTGGCGCGCGCTTTGAGCCCGGCCATGCCGGCAAGCAGGCGCGTGCGCGCGAGATCGTCGATCTTGGCGGCGGCAGCCGCTTCGATCAGCGGTGCCGCACACGCGAGCAAATGCGCGTCGCTTGCCTCGCGCATGTAATGACCGTTCACGCTGTCGAGCTTCTTGAAGTCGAAGCGCGCGGGGCTGCGGCCGATCCCGTCGAGATCGAACCATTCGATCGCCTGGGCCGTGTCGACGATTTCGGCGTCGCCGTGGCCCCAGCCGAGGCGCAGCAGATAGTTGCGCATCGCCTCGGGCAGATAGCCCATGTCGCGATACGCTTCGACCGCCAACGCGCCGTGGCGCTTGGAAAGTTTGGCGCCGTCCGGCCCGTGGATCAGCGGGATGTGCGCGTAGACCGGTACCGGCCAGCCGAGCCGTTCGATGAGCTGCATCTGGCGCGCCGCATTGTTGAGATGGTCGTCGCCGCGCACGACGTGCGTCACGCCCATGTCGTAGTCGTCGACCACGACCGACAGCATGTAGGTGGGCGTTCCGTCGGCGCGCAGCAGGATCATGTCGTCGAGCTGTTCGTTGCGCACCACGACGTCGCCCTGCACGCGGTCGCGGATCACGGTCTCGCCGTCTTGGCGCGCTTTGAGGCGGATGACGGGCTTGACCCCGTCGGGCGCCTCCTTGGGATCGCGGTCGCGCCAGCGCCCGTCGTAGCGGATCGGATTGCCGGCCGCTTTCTGGGCGCTGCGCATTTCTTCGAGCTCTTGCGGGCTCGCGTAGCACAAATAGGCCCCGCCTTTGGCCATCAGTTCGCGCGCGACGGCCGCGTGCCGGTCCATGCGCGCGAACTGGAACACGACGTCGCCGTCCCAATCGAGACAGAGCCATTTGAGGCCGTTCAGGATCGCCGCCGTCGCTTCCGGCGTCGAGCGCGCGCGGTCGGTATCTTCGATGCGCAGCAGAAATTTGCCGCCGACATGCTTGGCGTAAAGCCAGTTGAACAGGGCGGTGCGGGCCCCGCCGATATGCAGATAGCCGGTGGGCGAAGGTGCGAAGCGGCAGACGATCGGGGCGGCGGCGTTGTGGGTCATGGCGAAATCGGGCTACATCTGCAGGTGAGAGGTCCGCGGAACGACGGCGCGCTTCTCCTATCATGGGGCCGCCAGGATGCACAGGCCGCAGGCAGCATCGGCACAAGACGCGCGCCGGCTGCCGACCTGGCGCGAGTTCTGGCTTCGTACGCGCGAGGCCGAGCGGCCGCAACTGGCGTTGTGGCTGCCGGTGCTGCTGGGCGTCGGCATCGCCCTTTATTTCGCGTTCGAGCGGGAGCCCGAAGCGTGGATCGCGCCGGCGTTTCTGGCGGTCGCGCTCGTGTTTGCCGTCCTCGGCCGCAGCGTGGGCAGCGTGTTCGTCGCTTCGGTCGCGTTGGCGGCGGTCTCGCTGGGTTTTGCGGTGGCGCAGTGGCGAAGCCACGACGTGGCAGCCCCCGTGCTCGAGCGGCGGTTGGCATCCGTTGCGGTTGCGGGCCGCATCGTCGCGATCGAACCGCGTGCGGAGGGCGAGCGCGTGCTGCTCGACCGGCTGTCGATCGCGGGGCTGGCACCTGCGCAGACGCCCGAGCGCATCCGCGTGCGCCTCGACAATGTCGGCGATCTGCGGCCCGGCGACGAGATACGCCTTGCGCGCGTGTCGCTGCTGCCCCCGCCGGGGCCGAGTGCGCCGGGCGCGTTCGATTTCGCGCGCCAAGCCTGGTTCGACCGGCTGGGCGGCGTCGGCAGCGCGCGCGGAAACGCGGAGCTTGTCGCGCGCGGCGAGATTTCCGACTGGCGCTTGGCCATGAATGCGCTGCGCGCGCGCGTGGTCGCGCGCATCCGCGCCGTGCTGCCCGATCCCGCCGGGGCCGTCGCAATAGCGCTCATCGCGGGCGAGCAGGGGGCCGTGGCGCCGGAGGCGCTGGCCGCGTTTCGCGACAGCGGATTGCAGCACATTCTGTCGATTTCGGGGCTGCATATCGGCATGGTCGCGGGCATCGTTTTTTTTGCCGTGCGGCTGGGGCTGGCGCTCGTGCCGCGCGCGGCCCTCTATTGGAACACCAAGAAGATCGCGGCCGTCGCGGCTTTCCTCGCGATCAGCCTTTATGCGGCCTTTGCCGTCCAAAGCGTGCCCACGCAGCGTTCGTGGCTGATGACGAGCGTGGTGCTGGCGGCGATCCTGATCGACCGCCAGGCGATCACGCTGCGGCTGGTCGCGTGGGCGGCCGGACTCATTCTGCTGGCGATGCCCGAAGCTTTGGTCTCGGCGAGCTTCCAGATGTCGTTTGCCGCCGTCACGGCGCTGGTGGCGGCGTGGGAAGCCGCGCGCGGGCCGTTCGCGCAGGCGCGCGCGAACGGCGGATGGGCCGCCAAGGCGCGCGTGTGGCTCATGGGCACCGTGATGACTTCGCTGGTGGCGGGCATGGCGAGTGCGCCTTTCGCGCTCTACCATTTCAACCGTTTCACGGTGTACGGGCTGCTCGCCAATCTGCTCGCGGTCCCGCTGACCGGCCTGTGGGTGATGCCGTTGGCGCTGGCGGCGGGCCTCTTGCTGCCGTTCGGGCTCGAGGCGTGGGCGCTGGTGCCGTTGGGCTGGGGCGTGGACGGGCTGCTCGCCATCGCAAGATGGGTCGCGGGGCTCGAGGGGGCGGTGGCGTTGCTGCCGGCCATGCCGGTCTGGGGGCTTGTCGCCGTCTCGGCCGGTCTCGTGTGGCTGTCGCTGTGGCGCAGTGCCT
>JBILXZ010000022.1:0-56019 GCA_044378015.1 Tagaea sp. | reverse complement strand
CTTCTTCAGGCCCGTGCTTCTTGCCCATGTTCAGTCTCCTTCAGGGTCCAGTCTAAGTTAACTTTTGGACCGCTCTGAAGGGGGCAGATCACTAATCCAGTCGTCAAATGGGCGAACTCCGCTTGGACAAACGATAAGCAAAGTAAACATCACATTGTTGGCTGATTTCTTTATCTTAGAAACAAAATCTTTAGAAGGAAAGTCACGTGCACCCAGGCCACCTAGCACAAGCACAATATGCAGATTAACATTTTTCTCTAGAGCACTTTGCACAATATCGGCTGAATCTCCCACGGCAGAGTATAGAAGAGTATCGCTGTGGAGGCCCGCATTTACTGCAGCTCGTCTTGCGTACCCATGATCCGATACAACTAGTATTGCTCTTCTACGAATGGATTTTTCGGAGGGGCCAGGTTCATCACGTGAAATAGCGATCGAACGAACTGCAAAGGCTTCAAAACTTGGTGAGTTTAGCGTGGCAATAGCAAGATTTTGGCGAACGTTCGCTGGTATCTTGTCAATGAACTCCGTCGGCAGCAGTACGTTAAAGCCGCCATTTTCAATCAATGCGCCATCAATTGTAGATATTCTCTCATCAGTTAATGTTGGCAATTCACTACGGCGCATCTCTTCTACAAGTTTACGTCGAAAGTCATGCAGCAGCTGTGCTTCTTTCCATGTTTGAAGCGACTTTGGATAGCGATCACCAAGCCATTTTGCCGCACCCTCAAGAGCAGATTCAAGACGCTTACGATCATCTATCAACCGATACAGCTCAAGTAGCTGAAGCGGCGAGTCAGCGATCTTGTTTTCGACTTCGTGCTCTTTGATTTGACTTTGTACCTCTCGCCGCGTTCCAAAGTGAAAGCTCGTGCCCACCTTAAACATCCAAATGGCTGGGTCAGATACTTGGACCTCAATAGGAGAGCCATGCCGGAGAAAGTTTTCAATATGAGCCGGGTGGTCTGCTGCACCAAAAAAATCAAGGATCTGGTCGCCTTCCGAAATGATCTGTGTAAATTCTTGATTCGATAGAGCTCCGTTTTGATCGATACGGCGAAAAATCGGTATAACCACCCCAATCGGCAAACCAAAGACATCAATAAATCCCGTTAACCTCATGCGTATTTGCATATCAAGGACCCGAATTCTTTAGATGCCTTACGACCAAGTCATATATTTGAGATGTGTACCCGACTAGAGGCATATTCTGAACGACACTATATGGAAGCAGGGTAACACCACCCGTTTTGACCTGGATCTCTCGATTTTCTGCAAAGGAGTACGGCAAAACAATAGCTTCGCAATGTGTGCGAAGATCAACAGAATCGGATAATTGAACCTCGATTGAGGTGGATCGCTCATCTGCTCCAGAGTTTGTTGAATTCGTTGCTGCCGCTACCAGCGCTTCTACCTCGTAGTCAAATACGCTCTTCGGCAGATCAGGTAAGATTTCGTTACGCAGATACCGTCCATTTGACCCATAAATCAATGTTACAAGCCGAGCTGCGCTCTCAATTTTTGGCTCAAGAGCGAAATCCTCTCGGACCATTTTTCTATGAAAGTTATTTAAATAAAAATCATGTGAAAAAGCGCCTGTATCAAGTGCGCTTACCCTCTTCACTGAACTTAACTTATTGGCGGAAATCAGAAAACAGATTGGCATGTTGTAGCTCTGTGACGGCGATGTCTGCGCATCCTTGATCTTATATGCTGGGCGTCCGTAGAAGGTGTAGAGCAGCTTTTCGCCAAAAACACCGCAATCGGACGGAACAATCTTTCCATCATTTGCTATGTCACGAAAATCAAAGCCTGAGCACACGTGGGTTAATGGCAGTAACGGTAGCGTCGCTGCTGCAGAGTTGCATAACTCTCGGAGTCGTTGATTTGGAATAGCACCCTCCAAAATTGAGGGTGGTTATATCAAACCTTGAATTTGGGGTCGAGCCAGTCGCGCAAACTGTCGCCGAACAGGTTGAAGGCGAAGACGGCGACCGAGATGGCGAGGCCCGGGAACAGGATCATCCACGGCGCTTCGCGGTAGAAGTCCGATGCGTTGCCCGACAGCATGAGCCCCCATGCGGGCGTGGGCTCCGTCACGCCCAGGCCCAGGAACGACAGCGAGGCCTCGAGCAGGATCGCCTGCGCGATGAAGGCCGTGAACATGATGAGAAACGGGGCCGAAACGTTGGGCACCATGTGGCGGAAGATGATGCGCGTGTGGCTGAAGCCGGCCGCGCGCGCCGCGTCGATATAGGGCATTTCGCGGATCGACAAAGCCGCCGAGCGCACGACGCGCGCCACCTTCGGCACGATCGGGATCGCGATGGCGACGATGAGGTTCACGTCCACCCCGCCCACGAGATTGCGGCCCAGCATCGCCACGACGACGAGGGCGAGCACGATGATCGGGAAGGCCAGCATCACGTCGATGAAGCGCTGCACGGCCATGTCGATGCGCCCGCCGAAATAGGCCGACGACACGCCGACGACCGCACCCAGCGTGCAGCCGAACAGCGACGCGAAGAAGCCGATGGTGAGGGCGGTGCGAGCACCGTAGATCACACGGCTGAAAATGTCGCGCCCGAACGCGTCGGTCCCCATCGGATGCTCGGCCGAGGGGGCGGCCAGCATGGCGCCGAAATCGATCGTCAGCGGATCGAACGGGGCCACAAGCTCGGCGAACATGCCCGCGAACAGCATCGCGAGAATGGCGACGCCCGAGATCGCCCCCAAAGGCTGGGCGATGCAGAACTCGACCAGGGCCGAACGGCGCTTGCGGATATTGTAGGTAACGCTCGGTTGGGAAACGGCCGCCATCCTACTTGCTCCCGTAGCGGATGCGCGGATCGAGCCAAGCGTAGAGCAGATCGACGACCAGATTGGTCAGGATGAACACGACCGCGATCAGCATGACGATGGACTGGATCAGCGTGAAATCGTTGCGGCTCACGGCCTGCACGAACAGGCGGCCGAGGCCGTTCAGGTTGAAGACCTGCTCGGTCACCACGAGGCCGCCGATCAGGAACGCGAATTCGAGGCCGATCACGGTGATGGCGGGCAGCATCGCGTTGCGCATGGCGTGGCGCGAGACGACGAGCTTTTCGTAGACGCCCTTGGCGCGCGCGGTGCGGATGTAGTCTTCCTTCATCACTTCCACGATCGACGAGCGCACCATGCGCGCCACGACCGCCGAATAGCGGTATCCCACGGCCAAGGCGGGCCAGATGAGCTGGCTTATGTTCGCGACCGGATCGACGTAGAACGGCGTGTAGGTGATCGGCGGCAGCCAGTTGAAAAGATAGAGCAGGCCCAGAATGATGATCATGCCGAGCCAGAAGCTCGGCACGGCCAGACCTGCGATGGTGACAATACGTATCGCGTAGTCGATCCAAGTGTCCTTGAACAGCGCCGACAACGTGCCGAGCGGGATCGCGATGAAGATCGCGATGACCGTCGCCATCAGCGCCACCTGCAAGGTGAGTTCGAGGCGCAGGCCGATCTCCTCGACCACCGGCCGGTCCGTCCACATCGAATTGCCGAGATTGAGCGTGGCGAGTCCCGTCATCCAATGGCCGAACTGCACGATCATCGGCTGGTCGAGGCCGAGGCGCGCGCGCTCCTTCTCGATCGTCTCCTGGGTCACGCTGCCGCCGTCGCCGCGCAGTTTCACCTCGACAATGTCCCCCGGCACGACCCTGAGCATGAAGAAGATCAGGATCGCGACCCCGACCAGGGTCGGGATCATCAGAAGGGTTCGGTTGGCGAGATATCCGAGCATCGGCGACGGCGGCTTTCTTCTGGCGTGGAGGACGACGCTACTGGTTCAGCCAAACCCCGGCCAGATTCTGGCCCAGATTGTGGCTCGGCGACATTTCCCAGCCCATCACGGCCTTGTTGGTCGGGATGATGCGGTGCCACCACAGCAGCGGCGCCTGGTAGACCTGCTCGAACATGCGCGCTTCGAACTGGCGAATAATGTCGTAGCGCTTGCTTGTGTCGCGCTCGCGCGCCTGCAGATCGTAGAGCCGGTCGAGCTCGCGATCGATCGAACGCGAGCGGTTTTCGGGCGCCCGGTCGAACGACACGTACTTGGCGAGGCCCAGGCTCGGCTCGTCCATGAACAGGTTCGAGAAGTCGACCGCGACGTCGAAATTGCCGCTCGACATGGCCGCAAGATACGGCGACGTCTCCGACTGGCGATGCTCGACCTCGACGCCGATCTGGCGCCACTGGTCGACCAGATAGATGCCGGCCGGCGTGTAGGGCTGCGGCGTGGCGCGGTTGTGCAGCACGAATTTGAGGTTCGACGCCCCCGCCGCCTGCAGCAGGCGGCGCGCCTCGGCGCGGGCGGCGGCGATGTTGCTGCCGTAGCCCGGAACCTTGGCGAGGTCCGCATCCTTGATCGCAAACGGCGAGCCGGGGCGCACGAGGCCGCCCACGTCGCGCAGCGTTGCCTGACGCGCAAGGCCTTGCGCACCCGCACGGCGGTCGATCGCCATGTTGAGGGCTTGGCGCACGCGCACGTCGTCGAACGGCTTCTTCTCGACGTTGAACACGACGAGCAGATTGAGCGTCCATCCCGATTCCTCGATGCGCACCTTGTCGCCCATGCCCTGCACGAGACGGTCGCGCTCGGCCGGGCTGATGCCGCGGAATTCGGCCATCACCTGCCCGCCCTGCAGCGCGTTCAGCATCGCGGCGGGCTGGCTCATGAACACGCCGCGGAAACCGTCGAGATAGGGCTTGCCGGGCTCGAAATAGCGCTCGTTGCGCAGGCCCGTGACGTGGCTGCCCTTGACGTGCTCGCCGAAGCGGAACGGACCCGAGCCCATGATGTTGTTGCGCGGGAAGTTGGGATCGGCGCCGAGCTTCGCCGCCGAATAGACGCAATTCCACGGGCTCGCGAAATGCTCCATCATCGCGGGATTGGGTGCCTTCATCTTGAAGGTGATCGTGGTCGCGTCCGGCGTTTCGATCGCGTCGATGTCGCCGAACGTGGCTTGGCGGGTGGACACGATGCCCGCAGGCGGGCTGCGCAGACGGTCGTAAGTCGCCTTGACGTCGGCCGAGGTGAGCGGCGTGCCGTCGTGGAAGGAAACGTTGCCGCGCAGCTTGAACGTGTAGCTCATGAGGTCCGAGGCGACCGTCCAGCTCTCGGCCAGATCGCCTTTGACGCCGGGATATTTCGACAGATCGAACTGCATCAGCGTCGAATAAAAGGGCGAGGCGAAATGCAGCGTCGCGAACGTGTCGGACGCATGGCAGTCGTAATGCGGCGTTTCGGCCGAAATCGCGTAAGTCAGCGTGCCGCCGCGCTTGGGCGTCTGGGCGTCGGCCGCCCCCGCAAGGGCCAGACCGGCTGCGGCAAAGCCTGCAGCAAGCAAACGAAGATAGCTCATCGGGACAGTTCCTCCTTCGAAGACGGCGCGGTGTTCTTGGGGGTCCAGTCCCCGCGTCCGTTCTGTTGCCTGCAATGGAAGACGCGTTGCAGGCGTCACGTCAAGCGCTAGACCTTGATGCAGGCCACGAAATGGCCGGGTTTGACCTCGCGCGGTTCGGGCACGATCTTTTTGCAGTCGCCGTCGGCGAGCGGGCAGCGCGTGTGGAACACGCAGCCCGAAGGCGGGTTCAGCGGCGACGGGGTTTCGCCTTTGAGTGCGCGGGGTGCACGCGCGCACTCGACCGACGGGTCGGGCACGGGCGCGGCGTCCAGCAGCGCCTTCGTGTACGGGTGCAAAGGCTCCGCATAAAGCGCGTCGCCGTCGGCCATCTCCATGAGACGGCCCAGATACATGACCACGACGCGATCCGAAATGTGCCGCACGACGGCCAGATCGTGCGCGATGAACAGGTAGGTGAGATTGAGCTTGTGCTGCAGATTTTCGAGCAGATTGATGATCTGGCCCTGGATCGACACGTCGAGGGCCGAGACAGGCTCGTCGCAGACGATGAACTCGGGCTCCATGGCCAGCGCGCGCGCAATGCCCACGCGTTGGCGCTGGCCGCCCGACATTTCGTGCGGATAGCGCTCGGCCATGTAGGCGAAGAGCCCGACCTGCACGAGAAGCTCGGCCACGCGTTCGGCCGCCGCTTTGGCGTTCGGCACGATTTTGTAGACCAGCAGCGGCTCGGCGATGATCTGGCCGATCGTCATGCGCGGATTGAGCGAGCTGTAGGGATCCTGGAAAATGACCTGGATCTTGCGGCGGATGTCGCGCAGCTCGTTGAGGCTTTTGGCCGCGATGTCCTCGCCCTTGAATTTGATGGCGCCTTCCGTCGGATTCTCGAGCCGCAGCACGAGGCGGCCGATCGTGGTCTTGCCGCAGCCGGACTCGCCCACGAGGCCCAGCGTTTCGCCGGGTGCGATCTTGAACGACACGTCGTTGACCGCGCGCACCTGGCTTGTCGTGTTGCTGAAAAGGCCGCCCTTGCGCGTGACCGTGAAGAACTTCTTGAGGCCCTGCACGTCGAGCAGCGGCGGCGCGTCTTTGGCGACGCGCACACCCGCGTCGACGCGTGCCTGCGGGGCCGCCTTCAGCGTGCCGACCGCAAGTTCGGGTGCCCGCAAACAGGCGGAAAAATGGCCCGCTTCGATTTCGACGAGCGGCGGATCCTGCGCGCAGATGTCGGCCTTGAAGGCGCAGCGCGCGGCAAAACGGCAGCCTTTGGGCGGGTCGAGCAGATTGGGCGGCAGGCCTTCGATCGTCTCGAGCTTCAGGCCGCGCGGCTGGTCCAAGCGCGGCACCGAGCGCATGAGCCCCATCGCGTAAGGATGGCGCGGCGCCAGGAACACCTGGTCGGCCGTGCCCTGCTCGACCACGCGCGCGGCGTACATCACGTTCACGCGGTCGGCATAGCGCGCGACCACGCCCAGATTGTGCGTGATCACGATCAGCGCAATGTTGAGCTTGCGCGACAGCTCTTTCATCAGTTCCAGGATCTGCGCCTGGATCGTCACGTCGAGCGCGGTGGTGGGCTCGTCGGCGATGATGAGCTTCGGATTGCAGGCAAGCCCGATCGCGATCATCACGCGCTGGCGCATGCCGCCGGAAAACTGGTGCGGATACTGGTCCAAGCGACGCTCGGGATCGGTGATGCCGACCATCTTCAAGAGCTCGACCGCGCGCGCCTGCGCCTGCTCTTCGGTCATCTTGAGATGGATGAAGAGCGGCTCCTTGATCTGCAGCCCGATCGGCAGGACCGGATTGAGCGAGGTCATCGGCTCCTGGAAGATCATCGAAATGTCGCGGCCGCGCCGCTCGCGCATCTCTTCGTCCGAAAGGTCCAGGAGATTGACGCCTTCGAACATGATGCGCCCGTGCACCACGCGGCCCGCGGGCTTCGCGAGCAGGCGCATCACGGCAAGCGAGGAGACCGACTTGCCGCAGCCGGACTCGCCCACGATGGCCAAAACTTCGCCCGGACGGATTTCGTAGGACACGCCCTCGACCGCGCGCACGACGCCGCGCGAAGTGACGAAATGCACGTGCAGGTCTTCGACCGACAGCAAAGGCGGAGACAGCACGGGCGGCGGCAGCGTTTCGGAATGAAGCGTCAAGCGGGCGTCCCTGGATTTTATCGTTGGCAAAGCGTCTAACACGCTTGCGGCACATTTTCCAGCCTTCGAACGGCGCTGGCGTCAGCCCAATAAAGCGGCAACGCCGTCGAGATCGGCGACGATCCAATCGGACTTGGGCACGTCCGGCGACAATTCGACGCCGCGCCGATTGACCCAAGCGATCGCAAGTCCAAGCGGCTTGCCGCCGACAAGATCGGTGAATTGCGACTGGCCGGAATGCAGGATGGCTTCGCGCGGCACACCCGCCTTGTCCAGCAGATAGCGGAACAGCGTGCCGTCCGGCTTGTAGCCGCGCGCGCGCTCGGCGGTGCACACGAGATCGAACAGCTGCGGCAACTTGGTTGCGGCCAAAAGATCGTCGTCGATGTTCGACACCACGGCGAGTCGGCCGCGTTTGGCGAAGCTCTCGAGATTTCGCTGCACGTCGGCAAACAGCGGAAAATCGCCGAAGGCAGCGAAATAGCGCTCGATCAGGGCCGCATCGCCGTCGAGCCCAAAATGCGCGAAGGATTGTGCGAGCGAGTCCCGGCAAATCGCGCGGTAGCCGCGATAGGGCTGCCAATATTGCGCGATGTTGCGGTGCTCCCAATCCTCCCAGAAGAGTTTGACGTCGACATTTGCGGCCCCGCACTCGTCGAGGATCGACTGGAACGCCGCATACGAGCCCGCGCGCACGTCGAGCAGCGTGCCGAACACGTCGAACGACATGAGTTGCGGATGGAGGGCGCGCGGCACTTCGTTCATCCGCAAAACTCCGGTATCAGGTGCGAATAGCGACTGCATCGATTTCGACGAGATAACCGTAATGCAGACCAGGCACCGGCACCACCGTGCGCGCCGGACGATGGCTGCCGAAGCGGCGGGCATATATGCGGTCGAAATTGGGCCAATACCCGATCCCCGCGATATAGACGCAGACCCTGACGATCTGCTGCGGTGCTGCACCTGCCGCTGCGGCGGCGGCCAATAGATTCGCGATCGCGCGTTCGGCCTGGACATCGAATTCCGCATCGGGCGCGTGCGCGCCGTTCGGCAAGACCGGCAATTGACCGGACACGAAAATCAAATCGCCCGCAACAAAAGCCGGCGAATAATGCCCACCTGCGCGCGTTCCGCCTTCGACCGGCCACATTTTATCCTCGCGCATGGCTTACCACCCCCGGAAACGCGGCCACACGGCCGCAACCTCGTTGCGATCGCCCAAGACGAGATATTTGTCGTGTTGGGCAGCAGTAGCGCAGGCGTGGTTGGGCAAGATGCGCACAACGTCCCCAACTTCGAGCGGCGGGAGTTCCCCTTTGCCGCCGGGTCGCACCGCGACCAGCCCGTGCTCCTGGTTCGTCTCAACAAGCACCAAATCTTCGAACGGAACGCCGGCGGCATCGCATACCAGACCGTAAAACTGATCGACGCGCTGGCTGCGCGTGCCACGGTCGCGCGACATCGCCGTCCAGCCCGCATCGATCACAATTCGCTTTCCGTCCGCCGTGTGCCCAAGCACGCTGGCCGCAACGCTCAGCGCGATATCCGATACCGCGCACACGCCGATTCCAGCCATCACCAAATCGAAAAACGCAAAGACACCCGCCCGAACCTCGCTGACGCCGGTCAAGTGCCGCGCGCCGAACGCCGTCGGCGTCGATCCGACGCTGACGACCGGCGTTGCAAAGCCGGCCGCCCGCAGTTTTTCGGCTGCCGCGACGGCTGCGGCGCGCTCCGCCTCGCCCGCGTCGGCGCGCGCTTCCGCCTCGTCAAGCGCGTAGGAGCCGCCCGCGTGCGCCATCACGCCGCCCACGACAGCGCCGCCTTCGGTCAACGCCCTGCCGATTTCAACAAGCGCAATATCGGTCGGTCGCACGCCGCCGCGATGTCCGTCGCAGTCGATTTCCACGAAAGTTCGAATAGGCTCGCCATGCGCGCGCGCAAAAGCGCCGATTTCGCGCGCAAGCGAAACCGAATCCGCAACTACCGCAAGGTTGGCGCCTCGCCGTCTTATGTCGCGCACGCGCGGCAGCTTGGCCGGCGCCACCGCCACCGCATACAGAATGTCGGTCAAACCCGACGCCAGCGCATGTTCGGCCTCGTTCAACGTCGAAACCGTGACGGCGCCGACGCGTTCGCCGAGCATTTCGCGGACGATCTCGACCGATTTCGACGTTTTCATATGGGGCCGAAATGCGACGCCGAGCCCGTCGAGCCGCACACGCAGCCTTTCGATGTTGCGCCGCATCTTCGTCGCGTCAAGAACCAAACAGGGAGTTTCGAGACCGGGTGATGATCGGATCATGGTGGTGTCTTGCGCCTCCGCCTTGGCAAGCATCCCTAGCCGGGCAGACCAGACACCACAATGGCAGGAACGGAAAACATGAATTAAGTTTGGACTTAATTATTTTTACGCACAGGCACACGATGGCGCTCAACAGCAACGATCTCGCTTTTTTTCAGACGCTGGTCGCCGGAAAATCCCTCGCCGACGCCGCACGGCGCCTGGGCGTCAGCGGTGCTGCTGTTTCGTTGCGTCTGCAGCAGATCGAGAGCCGTCTCGGCGTCCGACTGCTCGAAAGGTCGGGTCGCCGCATGTATCTGACCGACGAAGGTCGGCTTCTTCGCGAGCGGGCCGAAACGCTGCTTTCCGGTTTTCTTGCGTTGGAGGAAGATCTGCGCGCGCGCCGGGGCGCCGTTGTCGGGACATTGCGGGTCGTAGCGCCTTTGGGCTTCGGGCGCGCATATGTCGCGCCGGTCGCCAGCGAACTCCGCCGCCGCCATCCCAATCTGCGCATCGAACTCACGCTCTCCGACCGCATCGGGCGCTTGCCTGAGGAAGCCTGGGACGTGGCCGTACATGTCGGCGCCCTTCCCGATTCGAACCTCGCGCTGCACCGGTTGGCGCCCAACGAGCGCTGGCTTTGCGCTGCACCGGGCTATCTCGCGAAAGAAGGCACCCCTTCGACACCCGAAGAGCTCTCCGCGCATGCGTGCATAGCGCTGCGAGAAAACGACGAGGACGTGACCGCTTGGCGCTTCGCAAACAGGAAGCGTGTCGCGGCGATACGGATCGAACCCATCCTCGGCTGCAACGACGGCGACGTGGTTCGGGATTGGGCGCTGCGTGGCGACGGCATAATCTTGCGCTCCGAATGGAGCGTTGCGCAGGACGTAGCCGCCGGACGACTGAAACGTTTGCTGCCCGAATTCGAGGTGGCGGCGGCACCGGTCGTGGCGCTGACGAGCAAGCGCCGCCACGTCTCGGCACGTGCCGCAAAATTCATCGCAAATCTGAAAACGATCCTTTCGCCCGCACCGTGGCGCGTTCGGCCGCGCTGACAGCCGCTAATGGTTCGCACCTTCGATCGCCGCCACGAGCGCGTCGGTCACGGATTCGGTCGTGGCTTTGCCGCCGAGATCGGGCGTGTGGCAGGCGGGATCGGCCGTCACGCGTTCGATCGCGGCCATGAGGCGGGCGGCCGCTTCCGGCTCGCCCAGATGTTCGAGCATCATCACAGCCGACCAGAACGAGCCGACCGGATTGGCGATGCCCTTGCCCATGATGTCGAAGGCCGAGCCGTGGATCGGTTCGAACATCGAGGGGAAGCGGCGCTCGGGATTGAGATTGGCGGTGGGCGCAATCCCGATCGACCCGCCGAGGGCAGCGGCAAGATCCGACAGAATGTCGGCATGCAGGTTGGTGGCCACGACCGTGTCGATCGATTTGGGCTTGCGCACCATGCGCACGGTCATCGCATCGACGAGTTCCTTGTCCCACGCGACGTCCGGGAATTCGGCGGCCACTTGTGCTGCGATTTCGTCCCACAGCACCATGCCGTGGCGCTGGGCGTTGGATTTGGTCACGACAGTGAGTTTGCGCCGCGGTCGCGACCGCGCCAACGCAAACGCAAAGCGCATGATGCGTGCGACACCGGCGCGCGTGAAGATCGAGGTTTCGGTCGCGACTTCTTCGGGCAGGCCTTTGTGCGTGCGCCCGCCCTGGCCCGCATACTCGCCCTCCGAGTTTTCGCGCACGATGACCCAATCGAGATCGCCCTGCGCAAGGCCCGCGATCGGCGACGCGATGCCGGGCAGCAAGCGCACGGGGCGCACATTGGCGTATTGGTCGAAAGGTTGGCATATCGCCAGGCGCAGCCCCCACAGCGTCACGTGGTCGGGCACGTCCGGCATGCCGACGGCGCCGAAGAAAATCGCGTCGAACGGCTTGAGCTGGGCTAGTCCGTCAGCCGGCATCATCGTACCCCGGCGTTTGTAGTGGTCGCTGCCCCAATCGAACGCGACGGGGGCGAGCGCGAAGCCGCTGCGCGTTGCGAGGGCTGCCAGCGCGCGCAGCGCGGCCGGAACCACTTCCTTGCCGACTCCGTCGCCCGGAATGACGGCGATGCGATAGGTTTTCACGGCGCGCATTTCCTCTCGGGTGCTATTGCTTGGCGACATCTGATATACGAACTGCAGTGCCGGGGGAACACCACAGCATGTCGATTTGGGTCAGCATTCTCGGGGGGACGGCCGGTTTCGCGTTGGGCGGGCCGCTCGGCGCGCTGGTGGGGGCGGCGGCGGGCTACACTTTGGCGAACGTCGCAAAGAAGGTCGGCGGTTCGCGCGACGGCAGCGAAGCGACGCGCGAAATCGCCTTCACCATCGCGACCGTGGCGCTTGCCGCCAAGATGGCGAAATCCGACGGTGCCGTGTGCGCACGCGAAAAAGCGGCGTTCGCGGCGTTGTTTCGCTTCGACGAAGCCGAACGCGCCAACGTGGAGCGCGTTTTCGACCTTGCCACGCGATCGACGGCGGGGTTCGCGGCCTATGCGGGCCAGCTTGCCGCGATGTTCGAGCCGGGCGCGCCCGTGCTCGAAGAACTCCTCGACTGCCTCTTCCACATCGCGCGCGCCGACGGCGATCTGCGGGCCG
Organism: Tagaea sp.; assembly: GCA_044378015.1. Taxonomy (GTDB): domain Bacteria; phylum Pseudomonadota; class Alphaproteobacteria; order CACIAM-22H2; family CACIAM-22H2; genus Tagaea. The sequence continues at coordinate 43,520 of JBILXZ010000022.1, read as the reverse complement.
AGGAGATCGATTTTCTGGCCGCCGTCGCGAAGATATTCGGCATTTCGGACAGCGCCTTCGAAAGCCTCGTCGAAGCGCAGCGCGATCCGGCGGCGGCCGACCCCTTTCGCGTGCTGGGCATCGCACCCGACGCATCTGAAACCGAGGCGCGAGCGATCTGGCGCCGGCTTGTGCACGAGCACCATCCCGACCGCCTGACCGGCGCAGGCATGCCGCAGGAATTTCTGGCGCTTGCGAACGCGCGGCTCGCCGCGATCAACGTGGCATGGGCCGCCTTGCGCCGTCGGAAAGGCTGGACATGACGCCGCGCGACAGGGCCATCGCGGTTGCGATCACCGCGACCTGGGGCCTCAATTTCGTGATCGGCAAATGGGCGCTGGCCGAACTGCCGCCGATCCTGACGATGGCGCTGCGCTTCGCGCTGGTCGCGGCTTTGCTGCTGCCGTTCGTGCGCACGCCGTGGTCCGATCTGCCGCGCATTGCGGGTCTGTCGTTCACGCTCGGACTCGTGCATTTCAGCCTGATGTTTTCGGGTCTCGTCGGCGTCGATGCAGGGCTTGCCTCGATCGTGGCACAAAGCCAGGTGCCGTTCGCGGCTTTGCTGGGCGCGATCTTTCTGCGCGACGTGCCGGGTCCGCGCCAATGGCTCGGCATGGCGCTGGCGTTTTTCGGCATCTGGCTGGCGGTGGGCGAACCGCGCGCGGGCGGCGCGTTCGGCGACATTCTGTTGATGCTGGCGGGCAGCTTCGTGTGGGCGATCGCGAATTTCCAGATGAAAGCTCTCGGCCATGTCGACGGCTTTTCGCTGAACGCCTACATGGCGCTGTTCACCGTGCCGATGCTCGCATGCGCTTCGGCCGTGCTCGAGACCGGCCAGATTGAGGCGATGGCGTCGGCGAGCCTGTGGGCCTGGGGCGGCGTCGTTTACATGGCCTGCATCATTACGATCGTGACCTATTGGGCGTGGTATCGTCTCCTGCGGCGCTATTCGGTCGGCATCGTGGTGCCGTATTCGCTTCTGATCCCGATTTTCGGCGTGCTGGCCGGCGTGGTGCTGATGGGCGATCCGTTCGGCTGGCAGAGTCTTGCAGGCGCCGCCGCGACGGTGGCGGGCGTTGCGGCCGTCACGCTCGGCAAGCACAAGCAAAGCGCGAGCGCCCCATGATCGCGCTGCACGACCGCCCGTCGCCGAATTTCGACGCGAGGCCTGTCGGCGTTGCGCCCGAAATTCTGGTGCTGCACTACACCGACACGACAAACCTCTCGGAATCGCTCGGCATTCTGCTCGATCCGGCAAAGCAGGTGAGCGCGCACTATCTCATCGACGAAGACGGCACGGTCTACCGCCTCGTCGACGAGGCCATGCGCGCCTGGCACGCAGGCAAAGCCAGCTGGCGGGGCCTCACCGACATCAACGCACGCTCGATCGGCATCGAGCTTCAGAATCCGGGCCATCGCTGCGGCTATCGCGCCTTCGCCGAGCCGCAGATCGAAGCGGCAATAGCACTTTGCGGCGAAATCGTCGCGCGCTGCGCGATCGCCGCCCGCGATTTGGTCGCCCACTCCGACATTGCGCCTTCGCGCAAAATGGATCCGGGAGAACTGTTTCCGTGGGACCGCTTGGCCAAGGCCGGGCTCGGCTATTGGCCGGGCCATGTGGCGCGCCGACGGCGCACGGTGCGCGATTTCGGCCCCGGCGCCGAAGACGACGCGGTCGCGTTCGTGCAGCGCGATTTGGCTGCGATCGGCTACGGCTGTCCGCAGTCCGGCATGCTCGATCGGGCGACGGCGGACGTGCTTGCGGCCTTCCAGCGCCGCTATCGGCCGTGGCGCATCGACGGACGGCTCGACGGCGAAACCCACGCCCGCGCCAGGGCATTGCGCGAATTGACAAACCGCTAGACACGCAAGCGCTGCGAATTCTGCAGGTTTCTATCTAGAATTTATAGCATCGATTGCACTTTATGTTCGCATATCCCGCGCGTCTGTTCGCCAAAGAAAACGGCTACATGGTGGCGTTCGCGGATTTCGCCGATCTCAAAGCGACGGGCAAAAACGCGCACGAAGCCGTCCGCAACGCCGCCATGGCGTTGACGCGCCATATGGAGCGCTTCGTCGCCAAAGGGCAGGCGGTCCCGCGTCCCAGCGTGCTCGAAGCCGAATTGCGGCGCCGCAAGGGCGATGCGCTTGCCCAGCTGCTGGTTTCGGCCGACTATGTCGGGCGGGTCGTCCGTCTCAATATCAGCATGGACGAAAGCGTTCTGAGCATGTCCGACCGGCAGTCGACCCAGCTTGGCATGACGCGGTCGGGCTACATCGCGCATCTTATCCGCACCGACCGCGACAGGCAGATGCGCGCTTCCGCCCAAGCGGACGCCAAGCCCGCGCGCAAGCGGGCGGCCAAGACGAAAGCCAAAGCCAAGAAACGCTAGCCTTCGCCGAAAGCCGCTGTTGACGAGGCGCGCCTTCTGCGCGCATCTACCGGGCGTGCCAGACGGTCGGACGGTCGCGGTGCGGCCTTGCCCTTGCGGCGGGGCTGCGTCGAGGAAAGTCCGGGCTCCACGGAAACGAAGGTGCCGGGTAACGCCCGGCGGGGGCGACCCCAGGGAAAGTGCAACAGAAAACAGACCGCCAACCGGGCTTCTGCCCGCGGCAAGGTTGAAACGGTGGGGTAAGAGCCCACCGCGGACGCGGCAACGCGGACGGCAAGGCAAACCCCACCTGGAGCAAGACCAAATAGGGGCGGCACGCAGATATGCGAAAGCATTCTGCCGTCTGTTTCCGGATCGCCGCCCGGGTCGGTCGCGCGAGGTGCCTGGCAACAGGCATCCAAGAGGAATGGCCGTCGCCGTCGCCTCGCAAGAGGCGACGACACAGAACCCGGCTTACAGACCGTCTGGCATTTTCACTTTCAAATAGAAATTTTACGACGACTGCCGTCTTGCAGCCGTATTTCCGCCGGAAATTTAGCCCGAATTATCGTTAAATTCTGCCGATCGACGCGGTCGCCGACCGCGAGAACGAAACGTGTTCAAGCAAAAACAGAGGCTTAGCCCATTGACGCCCATATACACCCATGATATCCCATATTGTCCCACAAGCTCTTTTTTGCGTAAAGCAAAGACGGGTCGGGACTGCGCGGAAAGACGAATATCTCCCGTTTTTCATGGCGTTGCAGGATCGGAGAGGGCACGGGATCGACGCTGCGGACGATGGCCAAAACCACGTTCAAATCGACCTACAAGTTCAAGATCGACCGGAAGGGGCGCGTCTCCATTCCGGCCGACTTCCGAACCGTGCTCGCCGCCAAAGGCGAAGAAGAGCTCAACGTGCTGCCCTGGGAAGGCCAAGTCGCGCGCGTGATCGGCGACGACGTGCTGGCCCGCATCGGCGCCAATGCCGATCCGCTGGCCGCCTTCAGCGCGAACCCGCTCGACGAAGCCGCCATGCGCGCAGCCGACCTCATCCCATTGTCGCTCGACGCCGAAGGCCGCGTGATGCTGCCCGAGCGGCTGATCGCGCATTGCAGCCTTTCCGAGACGGTCGCCTTCGCAGGTCGCAACACGTTTTTCGAAATCTGGAATCCCGACGCGCTCGAAGCCTTCCAGGCTGCCTGGCACGCGCGCCAGAGCGGGCGCGGCTGATGGCCGAAAACTTCGCCCATGTGCCAGTGCTCTGCGTCGAGGCGGTCGAAGCTTTGTGCCCGCGCGCCAACGCTGTCTATGTCGACGGGACGTTCGGCGGCGGGGGCTACACGACCGCCCTGCTCGAGGCCGCATCCTGCACCGTCGTGGCGATCGACCGCGATCCGGCCGCAGTCGCGCGCGCGGCCCCGCTCCAGGCGCGTTTCGCGCATCGCTTGCGCGCGGTCGAGGGCCGCTTCGGCGAGCTCGACCGCCTTGCCCAAGCGCAAGGCTACGCGGCCGTCGACGGTGTCGCGCTCGATCTCGGCGTGTCCTCGCCGCAGATCGACGATCCGGCGCGCGGTTTTTCGTTCCGTCTCGACGGGCCGCTGGACATGCGCATGGGCGCGTCCGGCCCGACGGCCGCCGACATCGTCAATGGCTGGGACGAAACCTCGCTGGCCGACGCGATATACGGCCTCGGCGAGGAACGCCATTCGCGACGCGTGGCGCGCGCGATCGTCGCGGCGCGGCGCGCAGCCCCGATCGCGCGCACGTTCGATCTCGCGCGCATCGTTCGTGCGGCCGTTCCGCGCAGCAAAGACGGCATCGACCCCGCGACGCGCACGTTCCAGGCCTTGCGCATTGCGACCAACGACGAGCTCGGCGAATTGGCCCAGGGGCTTGCGGCGGCCGAGCGCATTCTTGCCCCCGGCGGTCGGCTTGCGGTCGTCTCGTTCCATTCGCTCGAAGACCGCGCCGTAAAGCAGTTCCTGAAGCAGCGGGCCGACGAAGGCGACCGCGGCTCGCGCCATCTGCCGCAGCGCCAATCGCGCGCGGCGGCGAGTTTCCGTCTCGTTTCGCGCAAAGGCATTCGCCCGAGCGACGCCGAAATCGCGCGCAATCCGCGCGCGCGCTCGGCCACGCTGCGGGTCGCCGAACGCACGAACGCGCCCGCCTGGGCTGCAGCCAGCGCAGGTGCGGCATGATCCGGCTGGCGACCTTGCTGTGGATCGCGATCGCGGGTGCTATGGGCTACGGGCTTTTCCAGCTCAAACACGAGGTCATGTCGCTCGAAGCCGAACTCGGACGCCTCGACCGCCAGATCGTGCGCGAGCAGGAGAACATCCACGTGCTGCGCGCCGAATGGGCCTACACGAACCAGCCGCAGCGCCTGCAAGCGCTGGCCCGGCGCCATCTCGATCTCGCGCCGATGAACCCGCGCCAGTTCGGCCGCCTCGACAATCTGCCCGCCCCGCCCGTCGTCCCCGCCGTCGCCGCGCAAGGTTCCGTCAGGCCCGTCTCCGCAAGCCCCGGGGTGCAGCGCTAGATGGCGACGCGCCTTTCCGACATCGTGCGCGCGATCCCGGCGCGCCTGCGGCTGCAGGGCACAGCCGCGCACGCGCTCGAAACGGCGCGCCATCGCCTCGTGGTCGGCGGTCTGCTGTTTGCGGTCGCGTTCGCGGTGATCGGCGGGCGCCTCGTCGACGTGACGCTGCTCTCCGAGGCGCGCGAACCGCGCGCCGCGCGCGTGCCGAACACCGGCCCGCTCGAACTCGCGCGCGCCGACATCGTGGACCGCAACGGCGTGCTGCTGGCGACCTCGCTCGTGACCCAGTCGCTCTACGCCAATCCCAAACTCATCGCCAATCCGGAAGCGACCGCGCGGCGCCTGGTCGCCGTGCTGCCGGGTCTCGACGAAAAAACCGTGCGCGACCGGCTTGCTTCGGACCAGCGCAGCTTCGTGTGGATCCGGCGCAGCCTCACGCCGCGCCAGCAATACGAGGTCAACCGCCTCGGCGTGCCGGGCCTGTTCTTCCAGCGCGAGGAGCGCCGCGTCTATCCGCACGGCGCGCTCGCGAGCCACGCCGTCGGCTTCGCCGATCTCGACAATCGCGGCCTCGCAGGCGCGGAGCAGGCGTTCGACGAACGCCTCAAGACCGACCGCGAACCGGTGCGCCTCTCGCTCGACATCCGCGCCCAGCACGTCGTACGCGAGGAAATAAAGCGCGCGGTCGAAGAATTCAGCGCGATCGGCGGCATGGGCGTGCTGCTCGACGTTGCGACCGGCGAAACGCTCGCCATGGTCTCGCTGCCCGATTTCGATTCGAACGCCCCGGGCCTCGCCGACGACGACGCGCGCTTCAACCGCAACACGCTCGGCACCTACGAGATGGGCTCGACCTTCAAGATGTTCACGGCCGCGATGGGTTTCGACAGCGGCGCCGTGCGCATGAAGGACACCTGGGACGCAAGCAAGCCCTACACGATCGGCCGCTTCACGATTTCGGATTTCCACGGCAAGAACCGCTGGCTTTCGACGCCCGAGGTCTTCATTTTTTCGTCCAACCTCGGCGCGTTGCGCATGGCCCAGCGCATCGGCGTCGAACGCCAGCGCGACTTCATGGACCGCGTGGGCTTCCTGCGCCCGTCGCCCATCGAACTGCCGGAAGTCTCGCATCCGCTCGTGCCGAAACCCTGGCGCGAAATCAACGCGCTGACGATCTCCTACGGCCACGGCATCACCGTGTCGCCGATGCAGCTCGTGGGCGCGGCCGCCGCGAGCGTCGGCGGCGGCATCCTGCGCCCCGTCACGATCCTTGCGCGCGAAGAGGGTGCGCGCGTGCCGGGCGAGCGCGTGATGAGCGCAGCCGCCTCCGCCCAGCTCAACCAGCTCATGCGCCTCAACGTCGAGCGCGGTTCGGGCCGAAGCGCCGAAGTCGCCGGCTACTATGTCGGCGGCAAGACGGGAACGGCCGAGAAAATCCAGCGCGGCGGCTACAAAAAGAATTCGCGCATCTCGTCTTTCCTCGCCGCCTTCCCCGCGCACGCGCCCAAATACGTGCTGCTCGTGATGGTCGACGAACCGCAGGGCAGGCACGAAACCGGCGGCTACGCGACCGGCGGCGTGGTCGCCGCGCCCACCGCAGGCCGCATCGTCGCGCGCGTGGCCCCGCTTCTCGGTCTCGCCCCGATCCGCGAAGCCGTTCCGGACCTCACCCAACCGCTGCTTGCAGCCGCGATATTGAGGTAAGCATCGGATGCGGCTCAGCGACCTCCTCGACGGCGAAATGCAGCTGCGCAACGCGGCCGGCCGCGACCCGCAGATCGCGGGCCTCACGGCCGACTCGCGCAGTGTCGCGCGCGGTTTCGTGTTTGCGGCACTGCCGGGCGCCAAACTGGACGGGCGCAGCTTCGTGGGCGAAGCCCTGCGCAGCGGCGCTGCCGCAGTGCTCGCCGCCCCCGGCCTCGATCTGCCGGCAGGCATCCCCTTTCTCGAAGCCGTCAATCCCCGCCGGTCGTTCGCACGCGCTGCCGCGCGCATTGCAGGCCCGCAGCCGCGCATCGTTGCGGCCGTGACCGGCACCAGCGGCAAGACCTCGGTCGCAAGCTTCGCGCGTCAAATCTTGCAGGCCTCGGGCCGGCCAGCCGCCAGCCTCGGCACGCTCGGACTCGTGGCGCCGCACGCCACGCGCAGCGGCGCGCTCACCACGCCCGATCCGGTCTCGCTGCATGCCGACCTTGCGGAACTCGCCAAAGCGGGCGTGGATCACGTGGCCATGGAAGCCTCGAGCCACGGGCTCGACCAATGCCGGCTCGACGGCGTCAAGCTTGCGGCGGCGGCCTTCACCAATCTGAGCCGCGACCATCTCGACTACCACGCCACGATGGCAGCCTATTTCGCGGCCAAGCGACGCCTGTTCGACACGCTGCTGCCGCCGGGTGCGGTCGCCGTGCTCAACGCCGACATTCCCGAATACGAAGCGCTGAAGGCCGTGTGCGAAGCGCGCCACCACCGCGTTCTGTCTTACGGGCGCAACGGCGGCGAACTGAAGCTCCTCGATGCAGCACCGCTGCCGCACGGCCAGCGCCTGACGCTGCACGCTTTCGGCACCATGCGCACGCTCGACCTCCCGCTTGCAGGCACCTTCCAAGCCATGAACATGCTCGCCGCCGTGGGGCTCGCGATCGGCGGCGGGGTCGCGCCTTTCAGGGTCTTCGACGCGGTGCCGAACCTCGAAGGCGTTCCCGGCCGTCTCCAGCTGGCCGGCACGGCGGCCAACGGCGCGGCCGTCTATGTCGACTACGCGCACAAGCCCGACGCGCTCGCAACGGTGCTGGCTGCCTTGCGACCGCACGTTTCGGGACGGCTGCACGTTCTGTTCGGCTGCGGCGGCGACCGCGACGTCGGGAAACGTCCGCTCATGGGCAAGATCGCCGTCGAACGCGCCGATCGCGTGATCGTGACCGACGACAATCCGCGCGGGGAAGACCCCGCTGCGATCCGCAAGGCCGTGCTCGCGGCGGCGCCGGGTGCGCTCGAAATCGCGCCGCGCGATGCGGCCATCCGCGCCGCGATCGCGGATCTTGCCGCCGGCGACGTACTGGTCATCGCCGGCAAGGGCCACGAACGCGGCCAAATCGTCGGCGACACGACGCTGCCTTTCGACGATTTCGAGCAAGCGCAGGCGGCCATGGGCCTTGCCGCGCGCGAGGGGGCGGCATGAGCCTTCTGTGGGATGCCGCCGAGGCGATCGCCGCTACCAAGGGACGGGCGCTGGGTGCGCGCGATTGGCGCGCGACTGGCGTTTCGATCGACACGCGCACGCTCGCCAAAGGCGACCTGTTCGTCGCCCTCGAAGGCGAAACGCAAGACGGCCACGCGCATGTGGCCGACGCCTTCGCCAAGGGTGCCGCAGCGGCGCTGGTGTCGCACGCCATGGAACACGGACCCGGCATACTGGTGCCCGACACGCTTGCGGCCCTCGGCGCGTTGGGCATTGCGGCGCGCGCGCGCTGCGCCGCACGCGCATTGGCCGTGACCGGCTCGGTCGGCAAGACAAGCACCAAAGAGGCGCTCGCGGCTGCCCTCGGGCAACAGGCCAAGACGCACGCGGCAGCCGCCTCGTTCAACAATCATATCGGCGTGCCGGTCACGCTCGCGCGCCTGCCCGCCGATAGCCGCTATGGCGTGTTCGAGATCGGCATGAACCATGCGGGCGAAATCGCGCCGCTGGCGCGCATGGTCCGCCCGCACGTGGCGATGGTCACCACGGTCGAAGCCGTGCATGTCGAAAATTTCGCCGACGGCATCGCGGGCGTGGCTGCCGCCAAAGCCGAAATTTTCGAGGCGGGCGGCGAAACCGCCGTATTGCCGCGCGACAATCCGTTTTTCGATTTTCTTGCGGCCCGCGCCAAAGAACGCGGCATCGCCAACGTGCTGTCGTTCGGCACGCACGCAAAGGCCGATGCGCGTCTCGTCGACTGGCAGGGGACGGCCGTCGGCAGCTCGGTCGGCGTCGTTTTGATGGGCACCCGCCTCGATTTCGAGATCGGCGCGCCCGGCCGCCATTGGGCGATGAATCTTGCAGGCGCGTTGGTTGCGATTAAGGCGCTGGGCGGCGATGCAGCCCAGGCAGCCGCCAGCTTCGCGGCGATCGCAGCCCCCAAAGGGCGCGGCGCCCAGCATCGCATCGTGCGCGCCGACGGCACCCGGTTTCTGCTGATCGACGACAGCTACAACGCCTCGCCGCCGTCGATGCGCGCGGCATTCGCCGTGCTTTCGGCGATCCCGGCCGAGCGCCGCGTGGCCGTGCTCGGCGACATGCTCGAACTGGGCGCGCAAGCGCCTGCCCTGCATGCCGACCTCGCCCCGGCGCTGGTCGAGGCGGGCATCGCCAAGGTCTTCTGCTGCGGCGCCAACATGGCGCGCCTGTTCGAGAGGCTGCCCGCATCGATGCGGGCCGTGCACGCGAAGGATTCGGCGGAACTCGAACCTTTGGTTCTTGCCGGCATCGCGGCGGGCGACGCGCTCGTCGTCAAAGGATCGCTCGGCAGCCGCATGGGCCGCATCGTCTCGGCGTTGCTGGCGCAAAACCAACCCATGCAAGTCGGCGGAAGGTAGCAGCACGGCCATGTTCTTCAATCTCCTCGTTCCATTCGCCGACGAATTCTCGCCGCTCAACGTGTTCCGCTATCTCACGTTCCGATCGGGCGGCGCGGTGATGACCGCGCTGCTGATCTCGTTCCTGTTCGGCGAACGCATCATCGGCTGGCTCAAATCCAAGCAGCCCGAGCCGCCGATCCGCGAAGACACGCCCGAGCGCCACGCGCTGACCAAGAAAGGCACGCCCACGATGGGCGGGGTTCTGATCCTGCTGTCGCTCGGCGTTTCGACGCTGCTGTGGGCCGACCTCGCCAACGGCTACGTGTGGGCGGTGCTGCTCGTCACGCTCGGCTTCGGCGCCGTCGGCTTCTACGACGACTACCTGAAGCTCACCAAAAAGAACTCCAAAGGTCTCGCGGGTCGATGGAAGCTAGCACTGCAGACGCTGATCGCATTCGCGGCAACGGCCTGGATCGTGTCGCTCACGCGCGAACCGCTCGACCTGCAGCTCGCCGTTCCGTTCGTCAAGGACCTGCTGATCAATCTCGGCTGGTTCTTCGTGCCTTTTGCGGTCTTCGTGATGGTGGGTTCGTCGAACGCGGTCAACCTCACCGACGGGCTCGACGGGCTCGCGATCGTGCCGGTGATGATCGCGGCGGGCTGCTTTGCGGCGTTCGCCTACGTCGCGGGCAACGCGATCTTCGCCAACTACCTTCTTATCCACCACGTGCCGGGTTCGGGCGAGCTTGCGGTCGTGTGCGCGGCCATCGTCGGCGCGTCGCTCGGCTTCCTGTGGTTCAACGCGCCGCCCGCCATGGTGTTCATGGGCGACACGGGCTCGCTTTCGATGGGCGGAGCGCTCGGCAGCGTGGCCGTCGTCACGAAAAACGAACTCACGCTCGCCATCGTCGGCGGGCTGTTCGTGGTCGAGGCCGTGTCGGTCATCGTGCAGGTCGCCTCGTTCAAGCTGACCGGCAAGCGCGTGTTCCGCATGGCGCCGCTGCACCACCATTTCGAGAAGAAGGGCTGGGCCGAGCCCACCATCGTGATCCGGTTCTGGATCATCGCCTCCATCCTCGCGCTCGCGGGTCTCGCGACGCTGAAGCTGCGGTGACGGCATGATCGAAGTCTATCCCTTCGCGGGCTATCCGGTGGGCGTGCTGGGCCTCGGCAAATCGGGCCTCGCGACGGCGCGCGCGCTGATGGCCTCGGGGGCCGAGGTATGGGCGTGGGACGACAGCGAAGACTGCCGCGCGCAAGCGCGTTTGCACGACGTGCCGCTCGTCGATCTTGCAGCGGCCGATCTTGCCGAGCTCACGAGCCTCGTGATTTCGCCGGGCATTCCGCACACGCATCCGGCCCCGCATCCGGTCGCCGCGCGCGCCAAGGCGGCGAAGCTCGAGCTGATCTGCGACGTGGAACTGCTCGTGCGTTCGCAGCGCGAGGCTGCCTATATCGGCATCACCGGCACGAACGGCAAATCGACGACGACGGCGCTGGTCGGCCACGTGCTGCAGACGGCCGCGCGCGCCGTGCAGGTCGGCGGCAACATCGGCACGCCCGTCCTCACGCTCGATCCGCTGGGTGCGAACGGCGCTTTCGTGCTCGAACTGTCGAGCTACCAGCTCGAACTGGTGCCGACGGCCGTGTTCGACGTCGCCGTGTTCTTGAATCTGTCGCCCGACCATCTCGACCGTCACGGCGGCATGGACGGCTATATCGCGGCCAAGAAAAACATCTTCCAGCGCCAGACGCGGCCGCGCGTCGCCGTGATCGGCGTCGACGACGAACATTGCCGCAATATCCACGCCCAGCTCGTCGCGGCCGACGACCAAATCGTCATTGCGATTTCGGGTGTCGGCGCGGTCGCGGGCGGCGTCTATGCGCAAAGCGGCACGCTGTGGGACGCGCGCAGCGGTTCGCCCTCGGCGATCTGCGATCTTGCCTCCTGCGCCGCCCTTCCCGGCGCCCACAACCACCAGAACGCGGCAGCCGCCGCGGCCGTCGCGCTCCAGATCGGCATCGCGCCGTCGACGATCGCGGAAGCGCTGCAAAGCTTCCCGGGCCTTGCCCATCGCCAGGAGCGCGTCGCCGCGATCGACGGCGTGCTGTTCGTGAACGACAGCAAGGCCACGAACGCGGACGCCGCCGCGCGCGCGCTGGGCTGCTACGAGACGATCTACTGGATCGCGGGCGGCCAGGCCAAAGAAGGCGGCATCGCCGCCTTGCAGCCTTACTTCACGCGCATCGCAAAGGCCTATCTGATCGGCGCGGCCGCCGCCGACTTCGCCAAGACGCTTGCGCAAGTGCCGCACGAGATCGCAGGCGATCTCGACACGGCCGTGGCGCATGCGTTCGCCGACGCCAAACGCGAGGCGCGGCGCGCGCCGGTCGTGCTGCTGTCGCCGGCTTGCGCTTCGTGGGACCAGTTCAAGAGCTTCGAGCATCGCGGGGCGCGTTTCCGTTCGCTGGTCGAAGATTTGCGGGGGGCGGCCGCATGAATTTCGCGCGCGCCGACAATTCGGTGATGGCCCGCTGGTGGTGGACGATCGACAAATGGCTGCTGCTCGCCCTCGCCCTTTTGATCGGGACCGGGGCCGTGCTGATCATGGCGGCGTCGCCCGCCGTCGCTTCGCGCGTCGGCCTCGACATGTTCCATTTCGTGCGCAAGCAATTGCAGCTGCTGCCGCTCGCCGCGCTGATCTTGATCGGCGTTTCGATGCTGGAGCCGCGCCAGGTGCGGGCGCTCGCCCTTGCGGGCTTCGTTGCGAGCCTCGCCTTCGTCGCGCTGACTTTCTTCGTCGGCACCGAGATCAAGGGCGCGAAGCGCTGGATCAGCCTGCCCGGCTTCTCCCTGCAGCCGTCGGAGTTCCTGAAGCCAACTTTCGCGGTCGTGGCAGCGTGGCTGTTTGCGCTTTCGCGCAAGAACGAGCGCTTTCCGGGCGACGCGGTCGCGATCGCGCTCTACGCGACGGCGATCGGGCTCCTGCTGCTGCAGCCCGACATCGGCATGGCGTTCGTGGTCTCGGCGGTGTGGTTCGCGCAGTTTTTCCTCGCGGGCCTGCGCATGCTCTGGGTCGCGGGCCTTGTGGGCGCAGGCGCAGGCGGCGCCGTTCTGCTGTACGTCCTGTTCCCCCATTTCGAAAGCCGCGTGAACCGCTTCCTCGATCCGGCCTCGGGCGACACGTTCCAGGTCAACATGGCGATGGAAGCCTTCATGAACGGCGGGCTCATGGGCCGCGGCCCCGGCGAAGGCCGCGCCAAGAGCCTGCTGCCCGACGCGCATTCGGACTTCATTTTCGCGGTCGCGGCCGAAGAGTTCGGCCTGATCCTGTGCATCGTCGTCGTCGCGCTCTACGCGTTCGTCGTGCTGCGCGGCTTCGCGCGCGCCTTGCAGGAGACAGATCTGTTCGTGCTGCTGGCGGTCGCAGGCCTCAGCGTGCAGTTCGGCGTGCAGGCGCTCGTCAACATGGGCTCGACGCTGCACCTCATTCCGACGAAAGGGATGACGCTGCCGTTCGTGAGCTACGGCGGTTCGTCGCTGCTGGCGATCGCGCTCGGCATGGGCTTCGTGCTTGCCTTGAGCCGCAAGCGCTACGGCACGGGGGACACGCTGTGAGCGCCCCGCTTGTGATCCTCGCGGCCGGCGGCACCGGCGGCCACGTGTTCCCCGCCGAAGCCTTGGCGGGCGCCCTCGCCGCCCGCGGCTTTCGCTTGGCGCTCGTCACCGACGATCGCGGTTCGGCCTATGGCGGCACGCTGGGCACGCTCGAGACCCATCGCCTGCCGATCCGCAAAATGACCGGCACGCTGCTGCGCCGCTTGGTCGGCGCCGCAAGCCTGCTGCCGGGCTATCTGGCAGCACGGCGGCTGCTTGCGCGGCTGAAGCCCGCCGCCGTGGTCGGCTTCGGCGGCTATCCGAGCCTGCCCACGATGTTCGCGGCGGCGCCAAAGGGCCGCACCGCCATCCACGAACAGAACGCCGTATTGGGCCGCGTCAATCGCCTCGTCGCCGACCGCGTCGATGCGGTCGCGACGTCGTTCGCCGGGACCAAGGGCGCGGGCGCGAATGCCGCGCTCGTGGGCAATCCCGTGCGTGCGGCCGTGCAGGCGTTGCGCGACGGACCTTACGCAATGCCGGGGCCGGACGAAAAGCTGCGTCTGCTCGTGACCGGCGGGAGCCAGGGTGCCGCCATCTTCGGGCGGGTGGTGCCGGCCGCAATCGCCTTGCTGTCGCCCGACCAGCGCCGACGCCTGGCGATCGTCCAGCAGACGCGCGCCGAAGACGCCGCAAGCGTGCAGACGCACTACCGCACGCTCGGACTCGACGCGGCCGTCGCGCCCTTCTTCGCCGATCTGCCGCAGCTGATGGCGGACGCCCATCTCGTGATCGCGCGCGCCGGCGCCTCGACCGTGGCCGAGCTTGCATGCATCGGCCGTCCGGCCCTGCTCGTCCCCTACATGCACGCGACGGACGACCACCAGACGGCCAATGCGCAAGCGCTTGCCGCGACCGGCGCCGCCTGGCTCGTGCCCGAGCCGCAGTTCTCGTCCGACGATCTTGCCGCGCGCTTGGCGAACCTGCTGGCGACACCGGCCGCGCTCGGCGGTATGGCGCAGGCGGCACGCGCCTTCGGCCGACCCGACGCGGCCGAGCGCCTGGCCGACCTCGTCCAGCGACTTGCGGAGGGCACGCGATGAGAGCGCTGCCGTTGGACATCGGCCTTATCCATTTCGTCGGCATCGGCGGGATCGGCATGAGCGGCATCGCCGAGATTCTCCACAATCTCGGCTACAAGGTCCAAGGCTCGGACCAGTCCGACAGCGCCAACGTCAAGCGCCTTGCGGGCCTCGGCATTCCCGTCGCGGTCGGCCATCGCGCCGAAAATCTCGGCGCGGCCGAAGTCGTCGTCGTATCGACGGCCGTGAAGCCCGACAACCCGGAAGTGCGCGCGGCACGCGAGCGCCTCGTGCCTGTCGTTCGGCGCGCCGAAATGCTGGCAGAGCTCATGCGCCTCAAATGGGCGATCGCGATCGCCGGCACGCACGGCAAGACCACGACCACGAGCCTCGTGGCCGGCATGCTCGAAGCCGCCCAGTTCGATCCGACGATCATCAACGGCGGCATCCTCAACGCCTACGGCACCAACGCGCGGCTCGGCTCCGGCGACTGGATGGTCGTCGAAGCCGACGAAAGCGACGGCACATTCATCAAGCTGCCCGCCACGATCGCCGTCGTGACCAACATCGATCCCGAACATCTCGACTATTGGGGCACGTTCGACGCGGCGCGCAAAGGCTACCAGACCTTCGTGTCGAACATCCCGTTCTACGGATTCGCCGCGATGTGCATCGACCATCCGGAAGTGCAGGCGCTGATCGCGAATACGCAAGACCGCAAAATCCTCGCCTACGGCTTCTCGCCGCAGGCCGACGTGCGCGCGATCGACCTGCGCCTGGACGCCTCGGGCGGCCGTTTCGACGTGATGCTGTCGGGCCGCGCAGGCCCCGAGCGCGTCCTCAAGAACATGCATCTGCCGCTCGTCGGCCGCCACAACGTGGAGAATTCGCTCGCGGCCATCGCGGTCGCGGTCGAAATGGGCATCGACGAGGCGACGATCCGCAAAGGCCTTGCCGGGATCAAAGGCGTCAAACGCCGATTCACGCGCACGGGCATGGGTGCGGGCATCACGGTCATCGACGATTACGGCCACCATCCCGTCGAAATCGCCGCCGTGCTGCGCGCGGCGCGCAGCGCCACGTCGGCGGGCGTGGTCGCGGTCGTGCAGCCGCATCGCTACACGCGCCTCAAATCGCTGTTCGACGAATTCTGCACCTGCTTCAACGACGCCGACGCCGTGATCGTGGCCGACGTCTACGCGGCCGGCGAAGCGCCGATCGATGGAGTCTCCAAGGAAGCGCTTGTCGAAGGCTTGCGCGGCCACGGGCACCGCAAAGTCGTGGCACTCGCAAACCCCGAAGCGCTCGCCGCCACCGTGCGCGACCTCGCGCGCCAGGGCGACATGGTCGTGTGCCTTGGGGCGGGCACCATCACGCAATGGGCCTACGCGTTGCCCGATGCGCTTGAAGCGCTGGAGGGCCGCAAATGATGGTCGAAACGCGTTCGCTTCGTCTGATCGAGCGTTTGCCCAAGGTGCGCGGGTCCTACCGCGCCAATGTGAGCCTCGCGCAATACACGTGGTTCCGCGTCGGCGGGCCTGCGGAGATCCTCTTCCGGCCCGAAGATACCGACGATCTGGCGGCATTCATGGCGGGCAAACCCGCGGACGTGCCGGTGACGGTGCTGGGCGTGGGCTCGAACCTGCTCGTGCGCGACGGCGGCCTCCCGGGCGTATCGATCCGGCTCGGCAAAGGTTTTGCGGGCCTCACGCGCGACGGCGACATCCTGCGTGCCGGTGCCGGCTGCCTCGACGCAAACGTGGCCTTGCAGGCCGCCCATTGGGGCATGGGCGGGCTCGAGTTTCTCTCCGGCATTCCCGGCACCGTCGGCGGGGCGTTGCGCATGAATGCGGGCGCCTACGGCCGCGAAATGAAGGACGTGACGCTCGCAGCCGAAGCGATCGACGCCGACGGCAACCGCCAATACGCGACCAACGGCGCGATGTGTTTCGGCTACCGGCACACCGGCATGCCGGCCGACTGGATTTTCGTGGCGGCCGAACTCAAAACCGCCAACGCAGATCCCGCCGCGATCGCGGACGCCATGGCCGACATCCAGGCCAAACGCGAAGCGACCCAGCCGGTGCGCACGCGCACGGGTGGGTCGACCTTCGCGAACCCGACGGAGACGAGCGAGGCCCGCACGAAGGCTTGGGAGCTGATCGACCAGGCGGGCTGCCGCGGCTTGACGCGCGGCGGCGCCGCGGTCTCGGAAAAACACTGCAACTTCCTCGTCAACACCGGCAACGCCACCGCCGCCGACATCGAAGATCTGGGCGAAGAGGTGCGCGCGGCCGTGTTCGCGAAATTCGGCGTCGAACTGCGCTGGGAGATCAAGCGCATCGGCGTGCGGTTGGAGAAAGCCCGATGACGCGCGTTCTGCTGCTCAAAGGCGGTCTCTCGAGCGAGCGCGACGTGAGCCTCGTGTCGGGCGCCGAATGCGCCAAAGCGCTGCGCGCCAAAGGCTACGTCGTGGACGAGCACGATTTCGCGTCGCTCGAGGGGCTGATGGCCGCCCTCGCCGCGAAACCCGATGCTGTCTTCAACGCGCTGCACGGCCGCTATGCCGAGGACGGCACGATCCAGGGCGTGCTCGACCTTGCGAGCATTCCCTACACGCATTCGGGCCTGCTCGCTTCGGCCGTGGCGATGGACAAGCCGATGGCGCGCAAGATCTTCGCAAGCCACGGCCTGCCCATGGCCGAGGGCGGCGTGTTCCGACGCGAAGACGTGCTCGCGGGCCGCGCCATGCCCGTGCCCTTCGTGATGAAGCCGACCAACGAGGGCTCGAGCGTTGGCGTCCGGATCGTGCTCGACGCGGGCGACCTTGCGGCCCTTGCGCGCGAACCCTGGCCGTTCGACGACGAAGTGCTCGTCGAAGCCTACGTGCCCGGCCGCGAGCTGACGGTGGCCGTGCTCGGCACCAACGGCGCCGCGCATGCGTTGGGCGTGCTCGAGATCAGGCCCAACAACGGTTTCTACGACTACGCGGCCAAATACACCGACGGCAAAGCCATCCATCTGTGCCCGGCCCCCATCGCCCCTCAGGCCTATGCAAAGGCGATGCAGATTGCGCTCGACGCGCATCGCGCTTTGGGCTGCCGCGGCGTGAGCCGGGCCGATCTGCGCTACGACGACACGAGCGGCGAGCCCGGCGCGCTGTGCTTGCTCGAAGTCAACACCCAGCCCGGCATGACGCCCTTGTCGCTGGTCCCAGAAATCGCCGCCGCCGCCGGCATCGCGTTCGCCGATCTATGCGCGCGTCTGGTCGAAGACGCGCGACACGACGGGCCGCGCCCGAGGCGCGCGCCATGAATCTGCGCCGCACGCCCAAACCCAAAAAGCCCGCGCGCCGTCTCGGCTGGCGTCGCCTCCTGTCGTGGCATCCGTCGCGGCGCGCGCTCAAAGCGACGGCCGTGCTGCTGGTCGCAGGCGCGCTCGGCGGCGGCTATTCGTGGGCCTGGCAGCGCGGCTTGCCGCAGGCGGCGGGCGATCTGCAGGACGAAATCGCCGAGCGCACGCTCGCGGCGACCGCGCGCGCGGGCCTTGCCGTGCGCGACGTTCTGGTCGAAGGCCGCGTGCAGACCGACCCGCGCGATCTGCGCGCCGTCCTCGACGCGCGACGCGGCGCCCCGATCCTCGCGTTCGATGCCTACGCCGCCAAAGCCGAACTCGAGCGGCTTCCCTGGGTGCGGCGCGCCGCCGTCGAACGGCGCCTGCCCGACACGATCTTCGTGCGCATCGAAGAGCGCGTCCCGCTCGCCTTGTGGCAGCGCCAGGGCCGCTTCGTCGTGATCGACGCCGAAGGCACGGAGATCGCGGGCACGGATCCCGCGCGCTTTTCCGACCGGCTCGTCGTGGTCGGCGACGACGCGCCCGCGCACGCAAGCGCCTTGATCGCCCTGCTGGAAACCGAGCCGCAACTGCTGCAGCGCGTGTCGGCCGCCGTGCGCGTCGGCGGGCGGCGTTGGAACCTGCACCTCGACAACGGCATCGACGTCAATCTGCCCGAAGCCAATGCCGGCGGCGCCTACGAGCGCCTCGCCCGGCTCGTGCGCGAAAACGGCCTGATCGACCGAAACCTCGTCGCGGTCGATTTGCGTCTGCCCGACCGTCTCATTCTGCGCGTCGCCAAAGACGCGACCCTGGCCCCCCCCAACCCCGCCCGCACAAACCCAGCCCGCGCAAGCCCTGCGCCGGCCCAATCGACCCACGTAAAGGAGCCTGCTCGTTGGCCAAAAGCAAACGCAAGTCGCGCAGCGGTCTGGTTGCCGTGCTCGATCTGGGCTCGACCAAGGTTTCCTGCTTCGTCGCGAAAGCCGACGCCGAGGGCGCGGCGCGCGTCGTGGGCATCGGCCACCAGATCAGCCACGGCGTCAAAAGCGGCGCGATAGTCGATCTCGACGAGGCCGAACATTCGATCCTGTCGGCCGTGTCGGCGGCCGAGCAGATGGCGGGCGAAACCCTCAAGAGCGTCGTCGTCAACCTCATCGGCGGCCAGCCGCAGTCGCGCACCGTTCCCGTCGAAGTCGCGATCTCCGGCCACGAGATCGGCGACCACGATCTGCGCAAAGTGCTCGAGCAGGCGCGCCAGACCCAGCTCGCGCCGGAACGGCGCCTGATCCACCAGATCCCTGTCGGCTTCACGATCGACGGCAGCCGCGGCATCCGCGATCCGCGCGGCATGTGCGGCGAGCGGCTTGGCGTCAAGATGCATATGGTCACGGCTTCGGCCGCGTCCGTGCGCAATCTCGAGAACGTGGTCGCCCGCTGCCATCTCGAAGTCGAGGATGCGGTGGTCCCCGCCTACGCCGCCGGCCTTGCCTGCCTCGTCGAAGACGAGATGGATCTCGGCTGCTGCATCGTCGACATGGGCGGGGGCACCACCTCGCTCGCCGTGTTCTTCGACGGGCATTGCGTGTTCGCCGACACGATCGCGGTCGGCGGCGCCCACGTGACCAACGACATCGCGCGCGGATTGTCGACGCCGCTTGCGCATGCCGAGCGCATGAAGACGCTGCACGGCAGCTGCATCCCCTCGCCCGCCGACGAGCGCGAAATCATCGACGTGCCTCTGGTCGGGGAAGAGGACCAGTCGCAGGCCAACCACGTGCCCAAATCCATCCTGACGGGCATCGTCGCCCCGCGCCTCGAAGAAACCTTCGAGATGGTGCGCCAGCGTCTCGAAGCCTCGGGCTTCGACCGCGTGGCGGGCCGCCGCGTGGTGCTTACAGGCGGCGCTTCGCAGCTGCAGGGCGCGCGCGAGCTTGCGGCGATGGTTCTCGACAAGCAGGTGCGCATGGGCAAGCCCATCCGCCTGCAGGGACTTGCCGACCAGACCGGAGGCCCCGCCTTCGCCGCGTGCGCGGGCCTCGTCGCCTTTGCCCTTGCAAAGGGCACCGAATCGCTGCGTCCTAACGCCGCTCCGGCACCGGGAGTGGGCCTGTTCGGGCGCTTCGGAATGTGGCTGCGGGAGAATCTCTGATGCCCTCAGCCAAACGCCAAACCAACGATCGCACCCTTACCCAACGGAGGTAACGACCATGGCCATCACACTTGGAACCATCCCCGGCGAACTGAAGCCCCGCATCACCGTCGTCGGCGTCGGCGGCGCCGGCGGCAACGCCGTCAACAACATGATCCGCGCGCGCCTCGAAGGCGTCGAGTTCGTGGTCGCCAACACCGACGCGCAAGCGCTGGGCCAGTCGATCGCGGAGCGCAAGCTGCAGCTCGGCGTGGGCGTCACGCAAGGGCTCGGCGCAGGCTCGCGCCCAGACGTCGGCCGCGTGGCGGCCGAAGAATCGATGGGGGATCTTCTGGAGCACATCCAGGGCTCGCACATGGTGTTCGTGGCCGCCGGCATGGGCGGGGGCACCGGCACGGGCGCGGCGCCCGTCATCGCGCGCGCCTGCCGCGAACACGGCATCCTGACCGTGGGCGTCGTCACCAAGCCCTTCCATTTCGAGGGTACCCACCGCATGAAGCTCGCCGAAGCGGGCATCGAAGAGCTGCAGCAGACGGTCGACACGCTCATCATCATCCCGAACCAGAATCTGTTCCGGGTCGCCAACGAGCGCACGACCTTCGCCGACGCCTTCAAAATGGCCGACGACGTGCTCTATTCGGGCGTGCGCGGGGTGACCGACCTCATGGTGATGCCGGGGCTCATCAATCTCGACTTCGCCGACATCCGCTCGGTCATGGGCGAGATGGGCAAGGCCATGATGGGCACGGGCGAAGCCGAAGGCGACAGCCGCGCCATCGACGCAGCCCAGAAAGCGATCTCGAACCCGCTGCTCGACGACGTGTCGATGAAGGGCGCCAAAGGCGTGCTCATCAACATCACCGGCGGCATGGACATGACGCTGTTCGAAGTCGACGAAGCCGCCAACCGCATCCGCGACGAAGTCGATCCGGAAGCCAACATTATCTTCGGTTCGACCTTCGACGAAACGCTGAACGGCCGCATGCGCGTGTCGGTCGTGGCGACCGGCATCGATGCCGCCGCCGCCGTCCAACCCAAACCGCAGACGACCGTGGTGAGCTTCGCCCGCCCGACCGGCCGGCCGACTGCGCCCGCGCCGATGACGACGACCGCGCCTGCCGCCGTCGCCGCCGCCACGGCCATCCCGGCAATGCCGAGCATGACCCCGGCAACGGTTGCCCAATCGGCACCGCTCCAGCAGACGGCAACCGCCCTCAAACTCGAGACGGCTCCGATGCCGGTGTTCGAAGCGGCCCCGGTCGCCGCCCCGGCCCTGCCGTTGGCGGCGGAACCCGCCCCCGCCCCGGTCGCAATGCAGCCGTTCGAGGCCCAAGAGATCGAGACCTACATCCCGCCCAAGCCCGTCGAAGTCGCCCAAGCAGCGGCAAGCCCGCCCAACCCGTTTGCCGAGGCCGAACTCGTCAACGCCGCCAAGACGGCCGCACCAGCCGCCAAGCCCGCCCCGCGCAAGGTCTCGCTGTTCGAGCGCATGACCCGCACGGGCCAGGCCCGCAGCGACGCCGTCGTCGAATCGGTCCGCAGTCAGCCCACGCTGGCGGCCCCGATCGGCGCTATGACCCTTCCGACGCAGCCGACCGCAGCCCCGGCTCCGAGTGCCGCCCCGGCGGCAACGGCGGCAAGCCAGCCGCGCCTCGGCGGGCTCGACCCGGCAGACCGGATCCAGAGCAAAACCGAAGACGATCTGCTCGAAATCCCGGCCTTCCTGCGTCGCCAAGCCAACTAAGCGATTGACTTGAAAAAGCGACTTGCAACAAGTCGCAACAAAAGGTGACTTGAGGCCCCGCGGTTGGTCGCGTACCAACCGTCGGGGCCTCAAACGTTTTCGGGGCCTATGGTTCGCCGGGAAGAAGGGCCTCGCAGCGCCGTTGTGCATGCAGGCGTTTTTCGCCCCGGACAGGAGCAGCAAGTGCTGGGCAATCGTTCGACCAAGCCGCGCCCGATCGCGCAACGGACTTTGAAGGGGCCGATCTCGTGCACCGGGACGGGCCTGCATTCCGGGCGCAAGGTCACGATGCAGCTGCTGCCCGCGCCGCCCAACCACGGCATTGTTTTCCGCCGCCGCGACGTTGCGGGGGCAGCCGGCATTCTGAAGGCCGACTACCGCAATGTGCGCGATACGCGCCTCTGCTCGATGCTGATCAACGAGGCGGGGACCCGCATCGGCACGGTCGAGCATCTGATGGCCGCCCTTTACGGCGCTGAAATCGACAATCTGGTCGTCGAGATCGACGCCGACGAAGTGCCGGTCATGGACGGCTCGTCGGCGCCGTTCCTGTTCCTGTTCGAATGCGCCGGCACGATCGAACAGGCCGCCACGCGCCGCGCCATCGAAATCCTCGCGCCCCTGGCGATCGAGGAGGGCGAGGCCCGTTTGGAACTGCTGCCCGGCAAAGGCTTTTCGGCCGAATTCGAAATCGATTTCAAGAGCGACGCGATCGGCCGCCAGCGCCTGAACGTGACCCTCGACCCGGCCGCGTTCCGCCAGGAAATCGCGCGCGCGCGCACCTTCGGGTTCGAGCACGAAGTGGCGCAATTGCGCGCCATGGGACTTGCGCGCGGCGGCTCGCTCGACAATGCGGTCGTCATTTCCGACGGCCGCATCCTCAACGAAGACGGGCTGCGTTTCGAAGACGAGTTCGTGCGCCACAAGATGCTCGATCTCGTCGGCGACCTCTATCTGGCCGGCGGCCCGCTGCTCGGCCATGTGCGCGCCACCCGCACCGGCCATCGCCACAACAACGCCGCGCTGCATGCGCTGCTCGCCAATCCCCAGGCGTGGCGGTGGCGCGACGTGACGGCCGAAACCTATCGCCGCGTCGCCGGCGCGCGCCTTGCGGTGCAAGCCTCCGATTGACGTTC
Organism: Tagaea sp.; assembly: GCA_044378015.1. Taxonomy (GTDB): domain Bacteria; phylum Pseudomonadota; class Alphaproteobacteria; order CACIAM-22H2; family CACIAM-22H2; genus Tagaea. The sequence goes on along the minus strand of JBILXZ010000022.1, from coordinate 20,965 downwards.
GCGCCGTCCCGCCAATGCGGGACTTAAAAAGCCGCCGCCGATGCGCTATATAGGCGGGATGAACATGCTTTCTCGCCGCCGCCCGATTCGCTCGTTTCTCGCCGTCGCCTTGGTCGGCGTGGCGCTGGCTGCGTGCGGCGAAAAAGAAGAGGTCTATGTCGAAAAGCCGGTCGAGGAGCTGTACAACGCGGCCGTAAACGCGATGGCCTCGGGCAACTATGTGCGCGCGGCCAAGCAATTCGACGAGGTCGAACGCCAGCACCCCTATTCGGTGTGGGCCACCCGGGCCCAGCTGCAAGGCGCCTACGCCCACTACCAGAACAACAAATACGACGAAGCGATCGTGGCGCTGGACCGCTTCATCCAGCTCAATCCGTCCAACCGCGACGTCGGCTACGCCTACTACCTGAAAGCCTTGTGCTACTACGAGCAGATCACCGACGTCGCGCGCGACGCGCGCATGACCGAAGACGCGCTGCAGTCGCTGCAGGAAGTGGTGCGCCGGTTCCCCGAAAGCACCTATGCGCGCGACGCGCGCGTCAAAATCGACCTTACCTACGACCATCTCGCGGGCAAGGAAATGGAAGTCGGCCGCTTCTACCAGCGCCGCAACCAGACCCTGGCAGCGATCAATCGCTTCCGCACCGTGGTCGACAAGTTCCAGACGACGAGCCATGTGCCGGAGGCTCTGCATCGGCTCGTGGAAAGCTACATGTCGCTGGGACTCGTCGACGAGGCCCGGCGCACGACGGCAGTGCTCGGTCACAACTATCCCGGCAGCGAATGGTATCGCGATTCGTTCGCGTTGGTCGGGACCGGCGAGATGCCCAAGGACGAGCGCCCGGGCATGGTCAATCGCACGCTGAACGCGCTCAACCCGATCAACCTGTTTTAGCCGGAACGGGGCCCTTCGATGCCGCGTGCGCAAAAAGCGATATATGAACAAAACATGATCGATTCGATCGGATGCGGCGATGTGCGCCGCTTCCCTCCGCGCCCAGCGTCGGCTACATCGATGGCCATGCTCGCCCATTTGTCCATTCGCGATTTCGTGCTGATCGACCGGCTCGATCTCGGCTTCGCCGCAGGCCTCTCGGCGCTGACGGGCGAGACGGGTGCCGGCAAATCGATCCTGCTCGATGCGCTGGGCTTGGCGCTGGGCGGTCGGGCGGACGCCGCGGGCGTGCGCAAGGGGGCTGCGGGCGCCTCCGTGTCGGCAAGCTTCGAGGTCGATGCGAGCCACCCGGCTTTGGCGCTGCTCGCCGAGCACGGCTTGGCTTTGCCCGAAGACGGCGCGCCGCTGATCTTGCGCCGCGTACTGGCCGGCGACGGGCGCAGCCGCGCTTTTGCCAACGACCAAGCCTGCTCGGTCGGGCTGCTGCGCCAGCTTGGCGGCATGCTCGTGGAAATCCACGGCCAGTTCGACACGCACGGCCTTTTCGATCCGGCAACCCATGCGGGCCTGCTCGATGCGTGGGCGGGATTGGGTCGCGATGCGGCAAGCGTTGCGTCGCGCTACGGCGAATGGGCCGCCGCGCGCCAAGCGCTTGCCGACACGCAAGCCGCCATCGCCAAAGCGCGGCTCGAAGAAGACTATCTGCGCCATGCGCTGGCGGAATTCGAAACGCTGGCGCCGCAGCCGGGAGAAGAAAAGACGCTGGCCGAATCCCGCGCCATCCTGCAGGGCCGCGAGAAACTCGCCGAAGCTTTGGCCGAGGCGCGCGGCGAACTCGAAGGCCAGCGCGGCGTCGAGAGCGCTTTGCGCGCGGCGCAGCGTTCGCTCGAACGCGTCGCCGCCCATGCGGGCGAACGTTTCGACAGAGCGATCGCCGCCCTCGACCGGGCGGCAAGCGAAGCCATGGATGCCGCCGCCGAAATCGAGGCGGCCGGCGATGCGCTGTCCGAAGGGGGAGCGGATCTCGACAAGACCGAAGAGCGGCTCTTTGCGCTGCGCGCTTTGGCGCGCAAGCATCGCACCGGCGTGGACGCTCTTGCCGATCTCCAGGCGGATATTGCGGGCAAGCTTGCCGCCCTCGACGACGGGGAGGCGGGCCTGAAAAAGCAAGCGCAGGCCGAGGCTGCCGCCAAGGCATCGTATCTTGCGGCCGCCAAGGCCTTGTCGGCGGCGCGCCAGATCGCCGCAGGCAAGCTCGACAAGGCGCTTGCCAAAGAATTGCCGCCGCTGAAGCTCGAGAAAGCGCGATTCCGCACGAGTCTGAGCCCGCGCGCCGAAAGCGAATGGGGGCCAAACGGACTCGACGCGATCGCCTTCGAAGTCGCGACCAACCCCGGCAGCGAGCCGGGCCCGCTGGCCAAAATCGCCTCGGGCGGAGAAATGGCGCGCTTCATGCTCGCGCTCAAAGTGGTGCTCGCCAAGGCCGACGCCAAACGCGGCCTCGTTCCCGCCCTGGTGTTCGACGAGGTCGATGCCGGGATCGGCGGGGCCGTGGCCGCAGCCGTCGGCGAACGGCTGGCGCGGCTTGCCGACGAGGCCCAAGTGCTCGTCGTCACGCACAGCCCGCAAGTCGCCGCACGCGCGGATACGCATTTGAAGGTCGCCAAGACCGCAACGGCCAAATCCGCCGCCACGAGTGTGGGCGTGCTCGACCCAGCCCAGCGCCGCGAAGAGATTGCGCGCATGCTGTCTGGGGCGAGTGTCACCGACGCCGCGCGTGCGGCGGCCGATGCACTATTGGCGGGTACGGACTGATGAAACGGAAAACTAGAATCAAGAACAGTAGCTTGTTGGACATAGCAAAACTTCCTGTCAACAAGCTCGGTCGAATACAAGCAAAGCAAGAACTTGATCGACTTGCTCAAGAGATTTCTAAACATAACCTCGCTTACTATGTGAAAAACGCTCCCATAGTTACTGATGCCGAGTACGACGCTCTCAAAAAACGCAATGACGATATAGAGAAGCGATTCACAGAGATAAAATCTCGTGATCTTTTCGTAAGAGTGTTCTCCCCTGCCGACAAAGTCGGCGCACCAGCGGCGGCGGGCTTTGGCAAAATTCGGCACGAGGTGCCGATGCTGTCGCTCGACAACGCGTTTGCAGAATCCGATGTGCGCGAATTCGGCGAGAGTTTGCGCCGTTTTCTCAACATGGGCTCGCAAGACGCCATCGCGTTTTCGGCCGAGCCCAAAATCGACGGGCTGTCGATTTCGCTGCTCTACGAAGACGGAAAGTTCGTGCGCGGCGCCACACGCGGCGACGGCGAAGAAGGCGAAGACGTGTCGGCCAATCTGCGCACCATCGGCGAGATCCCAACCCAACTTGCCGGACGCGCACCCGCGCGCATCGAAGTGCGCGGCGAGATCTACATGACCAAGGCCGATTTTTTGGCGCTCAATGCGCGCCAGGCGGCTGCCGAGGAAAAGACCTTCGCCAATCCGCGCAATGCGGCGGCGGGATCCTTGCGCCAGCTCGACGCGAGCGTGACCAAGACCCGGCCTTTGCGCTTCTTCGCCTACACGCTGGGGGCCTACGAAGGACCCGCGATCGACGGCCAGACCGAACTGTTGGACAGGCTGAAGGGCTGGGGTTTTGCCGTCAACGAACGCGTGCGGCCCTGCGCGGACGAAGAAGCGCTGCTGGCCTACTATGGCGAGATCGGTCGCGACCGCGCATTGCTTCCCTACGACATCGACGGCGTGGTCTACAAGGTCGACCGTTTCGATCTGCAGCGCCGTCTGGGCTTCGTGTCGCGAAGCCCGCGTTGGGCGATCGCGCACAAATTCCCGGCCGAACGCGCCGAGACGATTTTGGCCAAAATCGACATCCAGGTCGGCCGAACGGGCGCGCTTACGCCGGTTGCGATCCTCGAGCCCGTCAATGTCGGCGGCGTGCTGGTGGCGCGGGCCACCTTGCACAACGAGGACGAAATCAAGCGCAAAGACGTCCACGAGGGCGACCGGGTGACGGTGCAGCGCGCGGGCGACGTGATCCCGCAGATCGTGGAAGCCGTACGCACCCCCAATTCGCGGGCCTTCGTCTTTCCAGACAAATGCCCGGTCTGCGGTTCGGCCGCCGTGCGCCCGCCCGGCGAGGCCATTCGGCGCTGCACGGGCGGTCTCTCGTGCGACGCGCAGATCGTCGAACGCCTGCGCCACATGGTCTCGCGCGGCGCGTTCGACATCGAAGGGCTCGGCGAGAAGAACATCGAGGAGTTTTTTGCGCTCGGCTGGCTCAAGCAGCCGGCCGATCTGTTCCGGCTGGCGACCCATGCCGCCGCACTCGAAAAGCGCGAGGGCTGGGGCGAGAAATCCGTGCAGCGCCTGCTCGCCGCCATCGATGCGCGCCGCACAGTGCCGCTCGAGCGATTTGTCTTCGGCCTCGGCATTCGCCAGGTCGGCGAAGCGACGGCGCGACTGCTCGCGAGCCACTACGGCACCCTCGCCCATTGGACCGAGGCCATGGACAAGGCTGCGGCGGAATTGGCGGCGTTCGCGGGCGAAAAACGCAAACCCGATCTGGTGGGCGAGGCGTGGAAAGAACTCGTCGCGATCGACCAGATCGGCGACGCGGTCGCAAGCGACATCGCCGCCTTTTTCGCAGAACCGCACAACCGCAAGGCGCTCGACGATCTGGCCAAAGAAACGACCGCAACGCCGTTCGAAAAGCCGGCCGCAACGAATGCGGCGGTGGCAGGCAAGACGATCGTTTTCACCGGCACGCTCGTGACGATGAGCCGCGACGAGGCCAAGGCAGGCGCGCTCGCGCTCGGGGCCAAAGTGGCCGGTTCTGTCTCGAAAAAGACCGACCTCGTGGTGGCTGGCCCGGGGGCAGGGTCCAAACTCGCGGATGCCGAAAAACACGGCGTTGCCGTGATCGACGAGGCGGCGTGGCGCAAACTGGCCGGGCTCGACTAGGCCATGCCGAGCGTGACCGCGACCGCGCCCGACGGCAGCATCGTGACAGTGCACGCCTATGCGGGCCAGGAATTGGGCGAAGACTATTCCTTCGCCGACATCGTCGAGGCGTTTGCGCTCGGCACGCCGGTCGAAGGCGGGCTCGAATTCACGCGCAAGGAGCTGCGCGACTTGGCCAACTTCGCCAACGCCTATTCCTTCGACCATCCCGAAGGCTTCGTCGAAATGTGCCTCGAAGTCGCGAGGACGGCGGCGACCTTGCCGGGCGAAAAACTCGTTTTCCGGAGCGATTTCTAGAGCGGCGCGGTCGCTTCCCCGAGCCACGCCCGCGTCGCATCGTCGACAAGCGGGCCGATTTCGGCGGCGACGCGCGCATGGTAGGCGTCGAGCCATGCCCGTTCGTCGGCATCGAGCAGTCCGCGTTCGACGAGATTGCGGTCGATGGGGGCGAGCGTGAGCGTCTCGAAACCCAGCATCGCGCGCTCGGCCGACGGCGCTTTCGGAAACTCCGCAACCGCGACGAGATTTTCGATGCGGATGCCGTAAGCCCCGGTCTTGTAGTAGCCGGGCTCGTTCGACACGACCATGCCGGGCAGCAATGCCACGCTGTTCGGCATCTTGGAAATGCGCTGCGGACCTTCGTGCACCGAGAGGAAGGCGCCCACGCCGTGGCCCGTGCCGTGGTCGTAGTCGAGGCCCGCGTCCCACAAGGCGCGACGCGCGAGCACGTCGAGCTGCGAGCCGGACGTGCCGGCCGGAAAGCGCGCGCGGGCAAGGGCGATGTGTCCTTTGAGCACGCGCGTGAAACGGTCGGCGACTTCGCGGGCAAAGCCGTCTTCGAGCGGCCCGATCGCGACAGTGCGCGTGATGTCGGTGGTGCCGTCTTCGTACTGGCCGCCGGAATCGACGAGATAGACCATGCCGGGTACGAGCAGTTTGGCGGTCGCGGGCGTGGCGCGGTAATGAACGATCGCGCCGTTGGGCCCTGCGCCGGAAATGGTCGAAAAACTCGTGTCGCGAAGACAGCCGGTCTGTTTGCGGAAGTCGAGCAGTCGCTCGGCCAATGCGATCTCGTCGAAAACGCCGCGCCCGCCTTCGGCCGCGAGCCACGCGAGAAAACGCGTGACGGCCGCGCCGTCGCGCAAATGGGCGGCCCGGATGCCCGCGAGTTCCTGCGGGTTTTTGCAGGCTTTGGGCAAAGCGCACGGGCAAACGTCGCGGGCGAGCACCGCCCGGCCGTCGGACAAGCGCTGGTCGATCCAGGCCGACGCCGTAAGCCGGTCGGTCAAAACGCGCGCTTTGGCGGTCCCCAGCGCATCGAGCGCCGCACCCAGCTCTTCGGGCCGACGCAGCCGCACGCCGTTGCCGAGGGCCGCTTTGGCGGCGGGCGTGAGTTTCAGCGTCTCGATGAACAGATCGAGCGGCTGGGCCGCGTCGGCGGGCACAATCGCAAAGCCGAGCGCCACGGGTGTGTGCGGCACGTCGCCGCCGCGCAGATTCAGCAGCCACGCCAGGCTGTCCGGCGCCGAGATAACGGCCGCGTCGATCCGGTCGGCGACAAGGCGGGATGCGATCTCGGCGCGTTTTTCGGCGGCTGTCTTGCCCGCGTAGGCAACGGCCTGCGGCACCACGGGACCCATCGGGGTTTGCGGCCGATTCGTCCATACCGCGTCGACCGGATTGGACGCCAGCGGCACCAATACAGCCCCTGCCTTGGCGCAGGCCTGGCGCAGCCGTTCGGCCGAATCGGTCGAATGCAGCCATGGATCGTAGCCGATGCGCATGCCCGAAGCGGCATTGGCGGCAAGCCAAGCGGCCGGCGGATGGTCGACGAGATGGCAATATTCGAAAAGGCTGCCGTCGACCTGGTCGCGAACCTGCAGGGTGTAGCGGCCATCGACGAAAATCGCCGCCCGTTTGGCCAGCACGATGCACGCGCCTGCCGAGCCCGAGAAGCCCGTGAGCCACAAAAGCCGTTCGGCGCGCGGACTCACATATTCGCCCTGGTGCTCGTCGCCGCGCGGCAACACGAACCCGTCGAGCGTCCGGCGCTCGAGTTCGGCCCGCAGGTCGGCCAAGCGGGCAGCGACCCAAGCGCCATCGTCGAGCCCGTCGGAAACGCGCGCGGCGAGCTCGGCCTTCAACGCCTCGAGTTGCGCCTTGAGGGCGCCCGAGGGTTCGGATGCGACCAGAACATGCCACGCGTCGGGTGCGAGTGCGGGGGGCGCCGCCAGCACGCCTGCTGCAAGCCGCCGCACGTCCGCAATATCGAGGGCGGCCGCGTGCTTTGCCAAAAGACGGGCCAAAACTTCGTCGCCCTGATAGTTCATGCGGCACACCGACGGCTGGAAAGAGGATTGGGCCATATTGCGAGACTCGAGCATATCTGTCGCGAATCTAAATCGAGCCATGCAAATTTGAAGAAATCGCGGCAAAGTCCATGCTAAATACGCATTGCTGCATCGCAATATTATCCAGTTTCAATCGGACCGATCAGACCTAAATTGAGATCGTTCGTCAACGAACAGTTTGGGGGTCCGATCGGCGGACCCGGTTCCTGACGAAGATGGAGATTTTGATCATGTCTGCCAACTCGCTCTCGGCCCCGATTGCCTCGTCCAACGTCCAGGACCGCTTCCTGGTCAGTCAGGTCGATATGGCACTGGATGCGCGCCGTCTGCGTGCCGAAGCGTTTGCCGCGTTTACCGCCGACGCTCTTCTGGCCGCAGGGAGCGCCTTCAAGGCGGCGATCGTGCGCCTGAAAAGCTGGAACGAACGCCGCGCGACTTTTGCCGAACTCGAAGCGCTCGACGACCGCATTCTCGCCGACATCGGCTTGAGCCGCAGCGAAATCAGCCAGGTCGCGAGCGGCCACTACATGCGCGATGCGAACGATTATCGCCGGAACGCAATCGACAGCGTCAAGGAAGCCGCCAACCAAGACCGGAACCGCAACGCCGCGTAACTGCTTCGTCGGTTGGAATAAACGGACGGCAGCCTTGCCCGCAAGGTTGCCGTTTTCGTTTGGTACCGCCCTATTCAGGAATCACTCGAACTTGCGTGCGCCGGCAAGGTCGATGCCGTCGGTTACGGCATCGGCGAAACTGGCTCGCGTGATCTCGGCCCCGCGCAGCACGGCCCCGGTCAGATTGGCCCTGGCGAAAACCGCATGCGCGAGATTGGCATTGGTCAAATTCGTCGGAAATTTGCGGCCGTTGGGCTTGCCGTCGGGGTCCTTCAGTTCGACCGGGACAAGACGCGCCTGGGTGAGGTCGGCGCGGCGCAGGATCGCCCCCATCAGCATCGCCCCGGACAGGTCGGCCATCGTGAGATTGGCGTCGGTCAGATTCGCCTGCACCAAGCCCGTGTCCCGCAGCAGGCCGTGCGACAGATTGGCGCGCGCCAGATTGGCGCGGTTCAGCGACGCAGCGCTCAGATCGAGTCCGCGCAGATCCATGCCGCTCAGATCGCAATCGTCGAGCACCGCGCGCGTGCCCGCCGAACCGCCCGACGCGGTCCATGATTTGTGCGCCTCGAGAATTGTGCGCACGGCAACACGCTGGCCGGGCGGTTCGCGCTGCGGCTCGAAATTCGCCCCCGTGAGATTGGTGGTGCTCAAATCGATGCCGTCGAGATTTACGCCGCGCAAGCTGGCCCCTCGCAGATCGCATCCGGCCAGCACGGCGCCCTCGAGATTCACCCCGTCGAGGATCGCGTCCTTGAGCTTCGCGCCCCCGAGATTGGCGCCGCGCAGATCGGCGTTCGTGAACACCGCCGCTCCGTTTCCGTTTTCGGCGATGCCCGTCGGCGCATTCTCGGCAGCGGACGCCTCCGTCGGCTGATCGGCGTTTTTGCCGACGATGCCGCTCCATTGCACGCTTTGGCCCGGCCGAAAATCGGCTTCGCGCAGATCGGCGTCCCGCAGAACAGCGCCGTCGAATCGGGCGCCGCACGCCTTAACGCGGCGCATCCTGCCGCCGCTCAGATCCGCGCGGCTGAAGGACGCACCGAAGAGGTCGGCCAACGACAGATCGCAATCCTGCATCTGCGCGCCGACGAAATTCGCGCCCGGGAGCACGGCCGTCGCGAGATTGCGCCCGCGCGCGTTGATCGCGCCGTATTGCTCGTTGTGCGCGTCCATGCGCTTGCCGCCGGGCTTTAGCGCCAGAAAAGCACGATGAGCGGCGCTGGCCGCGTCGAATTTCGCCTGCTGGGGCGAGGCTTGGATGCTGGACGTCATAGGCTCGGCTGCTCTTTTCTGGTGGAGAGGAGGTTCGACTTGAAAGCTGCGGTGTCGGGTGTCGATTCCAGGGTTCATCGGATTCTGCATATCTTCAGCGGACGAGGTTGTTGTCGCCATCGGCTTTTGTTGGAGAAACCGCTCCCGTCGCGTTTCGCCATATCCTTGGCGTCGGCGATGATCGCGGCCTTCTCTCGCCCGATCAGATTGCAACAGTCGTTCTTGTCGGCCATCGGACGCGCACCTCACGCCGCCGCAGGCGAGCCGAGCCACTCGGCCCGAACCTCGCTGCCGTCGGCTGCGACGAAAACCACGAGCACAAGAGCCGCGGTCGGCATCGCCTTGTGTTCGACAAAGGGAACAGCCAGAAACCGAAAACCTGCAATGCGGTCGCCTGCGCGCGCACTGCCTTCCGGCGATCCGGAGACGACCGTGAACTCGCCCGGAACGGGCCGCTGCTGGGCGAGACATCTGTCAACGCCAAACGCCAGCGCGCGCGCGCCGTCTTCGCGCGGCAGCGAGTCGAGATCGTAGCCGGCAATCTCCGATCCCAACGCCGCAACGATGCAGGCGCCCGCAAGCCGCACGCGGCGGCAAAGATTGTCGCCGCTTCCGTTCTCCGTCGCCTCGACCAGAAGCAGATTGGGCAGCAGATCCGGGATGGCGACCGGGTCGAAGTCGCGTCGCGCCGGCGGTGCCCGCCTTGCGGCGGAGAGCGCCTGCCAATACGCATGGAATTTCTCGATCTTCGCGCAGACATCCGCATCTGCTTGCCACCGCCCCGATACGGAGCGACTGGCCGGAGACGCTTCGCGACGTTCAGTACTCGACATTCTAGGCGACCCTTGCTTTGTGCAAGCTGGTAAACTTGAAAACCCGCGAATACTAACGAATTGTAAATCACGTACAATGGTAACGACTTCTCGAAACGGCTGTTTTTTCTTTTTTTTGCAACTTTCAACGGAAATCAAAAAAGATTCGCCTTTTGCAATTTTCATTTCTAATTCTTAGACATAGAGATCGCAGTGGATCGGCGGCGGCAAGCGGTTTCGACGACTGTGCCGAGTATTCGCGGAGACTATCGGAGCTGCGCGGCGGGACGAACGCTTACCAATGAAATTTGGCTGCCTGAACGCCGCCCGCCAATCCTGATCTGCAAGTTGCACTACGATTGTAGTGCCGGTGTCGCAAATGGCGAAATCGCGTCGCAAAATGAAATCAAGCGGACGGATCGCGACCGCTTAAGACGCGCTAACACGATAAATTTTGCTGGTTGCGGCCAAACTTCCGCAGCCGACAAGGCAGCCCGCATTTACGCGGCGGCGCTGTCCTCGGCGGTACGCACAAGATTTTCGATGCGGGCGAGCAGGGGATCGAACGCCGCCTGTTCGGCCTCGACCGAAGCAAGCGCTTGCTCCTTGGCGACCGCATGGGCGGCAGCGGCCTCGAAGCGCGACTGCGCTTCGGCGATTTGCGCTTCAGCGGCGGCGAGCCGCGTTTCGACGGCTTTGGCCGAGGCCTTGGCTTCGGCCAAAGCCGTTTCGAGAGCGGCGATACGGTTGCGTGCAATGGCCAAATCGCCTTCGGCCGTGCCCGCGCGCGCTTGCGCATCGATCGCACGGCTGTCGGCGTCTTCGGCGCGCGCGCGCGTATCGGCAAGCTCGACTTCAACATCGGCCGCACGCGCCGCCGCCGCTGCCGCTTGGGCTTCGGCTGTCGCCGCGCGCGCTTCGGCATCGCAGAGGCGTTTGGCCATCTCTTCGGCCTTGGCGATCCAGCTTTGCGTGGCCGCTTCGGCGCGCGCACGCGAATCGTCCGCGGCTTTGGACTGCGCGAACGCGGCCTGAGCCGAATTCTCGGCGGCCGCCGCCTGCGCTTTGGCGATGGCGGCGTCCTCGCGCGCCGCCTCGGCGGCGGCCACGAGGGTCGGATCGACGATGGTTCGCGGCGGCTGGCCACGCAGATCTTCGAGCGAGTCGTAGGCGGCCGCCAATTCGTCGCCGAGATTGAGAGCCGCCAGCAGCATCAGTCGCGCGTCGCCCGCCTGCCCCACCTGGGCCGCGACCTCGCGCACCTTCTCATCGACATAGGTGCCGATGCCCTGGATGCGCTCCTCGCGCCCGTCGTCGCAGACGATCGGATAGTCGCGCCCGTTGACGCGCACGACGATCTGGCTCATCGCGTCTTCTCCTCGAATTCGGGGCGCCTGCGCGCGGTCAAGCCGTCGCCGCCTTGAGCCGGTCGATGGCCTTGTCGAGGCGCGCTTCGACTTGGTCGGCAATCCCTGCAAGGGCGTCGTACTCGGCCTGCAGCTTGGCCAGCGCCGCCTCGGCGACGGCCGTGCGCTTGGCGGCTTGGGCGAGCTCGCCGCGCAGGCCCGATTCGGACAGCACGCGCGCTTCGAGCGCGCTTTCAAGGCGTTGCACGGCGGCGGTCAGGCGTTCGACGGGCGGCATCGACATGGACTGGAAAATCTTTCCGGCTATTGAGGTTAACGGCGAATCGGCCATAGCTTAAGCGCATCTTTCGAGTCGCGCCAAAGCCCGATTGCGAGCAGGGTTGACGGGCTGGGGCGTGGGCGTCATCTTCCGCGCGCTTTCGCCTCGCCCCGCCCCGTCGCGCCCCGTCGCGGACCAAAGGGCCTTCAAGGGAAGAACCCGCCCCCGATGAGTGCAGCTCCCGACGCCAAACCGACCGCCGCCCCGCTCCCGCTCAGCGACAAGCAAAGCCAAGCGCACCAGCGCCTTGCCCATGCGATCCGCGCGCTTGCGATGGATGCGGTCGAAAAGGCCAAGTCCGGCCATCCGGGAATGCCCATGGGCATGGCGGATGTGGCGACCGTGCTGTGGACCAAGCATCTCAAATTCGATCCGAGCGCCCCGTCCTGGCCCGACCGCGACCGCTTCGTGCTTTCGGCCGGCCACGGCTCGATGCTGCTCTACGCGCTCTTGCATCTGACCGGCTACGCCGACATGACGCTCGACGAAATCAAGAATTTCCGCCAGCTCGGGGCCCGCACGGCCGGCCACCCCGAATACGGCCATGCTGCGGGCATCGAGACCACGACCGGCCCGCTCGGACAAGGGCTTGCCAACGCGGTCGGCATGGCGCTCGCCGAAAGACTGCTCGTAGCCCGCTTCGGCGATGCGGCGGTCGACCACCACACCTACGTGATTGCTGGCGACGGCTGCCTCATGGAAGGGATCAGCCACGAAGCGATTTCGCTCGCGGGCCATCTGCGCCTGGCGAAGCTGATCGTGCTGTTCGACGACAATTCGATCTCGATCGACGGGCCGACGGACTTGACCGTGTCCGACGACCAAGTCGCTCGCTTCAAGGCCTCGGGCTGGAATGCGGTCGCGATCGACGGCCACGACCCAGCCGCGATCGATGCGGCCATCTCGGCCGCAAAAACAAGCGACCGCCCGACGCTGATCGCGTGCAAAACCACGATCGGATACGGCGCGCCCACGAAGGCGGGCACCGCGGGCAGCCATGGCGCCCCGTTGGGGGCGGGCGAAATCGCGGGCACCCGCGCGCGCCTCGGCTGGTCGCATGCGCCGTTCGAGATTCCGGCCGACATTGCGGCCGAATGGCACGCGGCAGGTGCAGCCGGCGCGTCCAAGTGCGCGGCCTGGGAGCGGCGCATCGCGAAGCTCGAGCCTGAGAAAAAGGCCGAGTTCCGCCGCACGATGGACGGCAAATTGCCCAAGGGCTGGCTCGAGGCTTGCGCTTCGTTCAAGGAAAAGCTCTCGATCGACAAGCCGAGCGTCGCCACGCGCGTCGCCTCGCAGAACGCGCTCGATCTGCTGACCGGGATCGTGCCCGAACTCGTCGGCGGCTCGGCCGACCTCACCGGCTCCAACAATACCAAAGCAAAAGCCCAGGCGGCCGTGACGGCCGCGAATTTCGCCGGCGGCTACATCCACTACGGCGTGCGCGAACACGCGATGGCCGCCGCCATGAACGGCATGGCGCTGCATCGCGGGCTCATCCCCTACGGCGGCACGTTCTTCGTGTTCACCGACTATTGCCGCCCGTCCATTCGCCTGTCGGCGCTGATGGGCCAACGCGCGATCTACGTGATGACGCACGATTCGATCGGCCTCGGCGAAGACGGCCCCACGCACCAGCCGGTCGAGCATCTGGCCGCCATGCGCGTGATCCCCAACCTGTGGACCCTGCGGCCGGCCGATGCGGTCGAAACGCTGGAAGCCTGGCAGATCGCCATCGCGCGCGACGACGGCCCCAGCGTGCTGTGCCTCACGCGCCAGAATCTGCCGACCCTCCGCACGGCCTACACGGCCGAAAACCTCTCGGCCAAAGGCGGCTATGTGCTGGCCGAAGCCGACGGGGGACCGCGCCAGGCAACCTTGATCGCGACCGGCTCGGAAGTGGCGATCGCCATGGACGCGCGCAAGCTTCTCGCGGCCGAGGGCATTGCCGCAGCCGTCGTTTCGATGCCGTGCCTCGAAGCCTTCGACCGCCAGACGGCGAAATACCGCAAGGACGTGCTGGGACCGTCGCGCACGCCGCGCATCGTGTGCGAAGCGGGCCTCTCCGCAGGCTGGGACAAATACATCGACGGCAAGGGCGCTTTCGTTGGCATGACGGGCTTCGGCGCTTCGGCCCCCGCACCGGACCTCTACAAACATTTCGGCATCACGGCCGAAGCGGTCGCGACGGCCGCCAAGCAGTCGATGTAGCATGCGCGATACGCTGCTTTTCGACATGGACGGCACGCTCGCCGACACCGACGATCTGCATTTCGCCGCGTTCGGGAAACTCCTTGCCCCGTTCGGCCAGTCGATCACGCGCGAAACATACACGCAGCGCATCATGGGCGAGTCGACCGAGGCGGTGATGGCTTGGCTGCTGCCGGGCCAAGACCCGGCCGAGATGGCCGATCGCAAGGAAGAACTCGCGCGCGCGCATGCAGATAGCCTCACCCCCACGCGCGGGCTTGAAACGCTGCTCGGCTGGGCGGCGCAACGCAGCCTCAAAACCGCCGTTGTCACCAACGCGATGCGTCTAAACGCTGATGCGATGCTAGCGGCTTTGGGCTTGGCACAGCGCTTCGACACCCTGGTGATCGGCGTAGAACTCGCACGCGGCAAGCCCGACCCGTTGCCCTATACGACAGCGCTTGCGATTTTGGGATCGACGAGCGCGCAAGCGCTCGCCTTCGAAGATTCGCGCGCGGGCATCGCGTCGGCGGTCGGGGCCGGGGTGGAAACGGTCGGGCTCACGACCGGGCTCGACGCGGCCACGTTGCGCGCTGCCGGTGCCCGCATCGCGGTCCCCGATTTCGCCGATCCGCAGCTTTTCGCCCTGCTTGCCGAGGCTTTCGCCTCCGCCCCCGCTTCGAACTGAAGGAGACGACGAACATGGCCATCAAAATCGCTATCAACGGATTCGGGCGCATCGGGCGCCTCGTGCTGCGCGCGATCGCGGAATCGGGCCGCAAGGAATTGCAGGTCGTGGGCATCAACGATCTCGGCCCCGTGAAGGCCAACGCGCATCTGCTCAAGCACGATTCCGTGCACGGCCTTTATCCCCACGCGATTTCGACGGGCGAGGATTGGATGGACGTGGGGCTCGGCCGCATAAAGGTGACGGCCGAGCGCGACCCGGCCAAGCTTCCGTGGAAGGAACTCGGCGTCGACATCGTGATGGAATGCACGGGCATCTTCACGAAGCGCGAACAGGCGGCCAAGCACATCGAGGCGGGTGCGCGCAAAGTGCTGATCTCGGCCCCCGCCGACGGCGTCGATCTCACGGTCGTCTACGGCGTCAACCACGGCAAGCTCGAAGCCGCCCACACGATCGTGTCGAACGCGAGCTGCACCACGAACTGCCTCGCCCCCGTCGCCTTCGTGCTCAACGAAGCCTTCGGCATCGAAAAGGGCTTCATGACCACGATCCACGCCTATACGGGCGACCAGAGCACGGTCGACACGCTGCACAAGGATCTGCGCCGCGCGCGCGCCGCCGCCCTTTCGATGATCCCGACCTCGACGGGTGCCGCCAAGGCGGTGGGCTTGGTGCTGCCCGAACTCAAGGGCAAGCTCGACGGCACGTCCATCCGCGTGCCCACGCCCAACGTTTCGCTGATCGACTTCAAGTTCACGACCAAGCGCAACGTCACGGTCGAAGAGATCAACAACGCCGTGGTCGCGGCGAGTGCCGGCCGCCTCAAGGGCGTCCTCGAAACGACGACCGAGGAGCTCGTTTCGAGCGACTTCAACCACAATCCCGCCAGCTCCACCTTCGACCTCACCCAGACGCAAGTCCTCGAAGGCAATTTCGTGCGCGTACTGAGCTGGTACGACAACGAATGGGGCTTTTCGAACCGCATGTCCGACACCGCCATCGCGATGGCCAAGCTCGGCTGAAGATTGCGTGCAGGAAGCGCGGTTTTCCGGTACCGTCGCTTTCATGCACAATACGCAAGACGGTTACGGTGCGGTCGCCAAGGCCCCGCACTGGCTTTCGGCATTGCTGATCCTCGGCGCCTGGCTCTTGGGCCAGACGCTCGATTGGTTTCCGAAATCGATGGAAGAGGGCTTGCAGCTCGCCCATGTCTGGTCGGGACTCGGCGTGCTGACGCTGCTTGCCGCCCGCCTTGCGTGGCGCTTCTCGGGCCCGATGCCCGACCCGATCCCCAGCGCGCTCGACCCGTGGCTGGCGCGTGCGGCGACGGCGGGCCACCTGCTGCTCTATGGGCTGCTGCTGGCCGTTCCCGTTGCGGGCATCGTGCTGTGCTTCGCGCGCGGCGAGCCTTTGTCGCTGTTCGGGCTCGTCGAAATCGCATCGCCGTGGGCGCGCGACCGCGCGTTTGCGCGCAGCGTGCGCGAAGTGCACGAGCTTCTCGCAAACGCGATCCTGCTCGCCGCGGCCCTGCATGCGGCGGCGGCGTTGGCGCACCATTATCTGCTCGGCGACGCCACGCTGCGCCGCATGCTGCCCCAGGCTTTCCAAGGCAGGGACAAGCCCGTCTGAGCCGGATTGCGCGCGCGGCCTTTCTCGCGTAGTTTCAAGACTATGGAACCGGTTCGCATCCAAGGGCTCGCCGATGCGCGCGAATTTCTGGCGCGCGCCAAAGAACGCGGCGTGCGCGCCGTTCTGATCGCCCCGGCGGCGGCGGGCGTCGCATGGTGCGCGGAAATCGCCGCCTTGCTCGAACTCGAATTTCCCGACGCCCTCGAGAGCATCGCCCTCGATTGCGGCCAGGACACCGCGATGGCGTTCGAAGCTTTGCGCGCGGACCTGCCCGGCATTTCCTACGACGGACCGCATCGCCAGGCCGTGCAGGCGCTGGCGGCGCGCCACGGAACCCAGTTCTATGGCTGACACGACGGTCGCGTGGTGGCGGCCGGACCGGTTTGCAAGGAAACGCGACAATCTGCGCGTGCGCCAAGCGGTGCTGCGCGCGACGCGCGCCTATTTCGAGAGCGAAAAATTCGACGAGGTCGAAAC
Organism: Tagaea sp.; assembly: GCA_044378015.1. GTDB lineage: Bacteria > Pseudomonadota > Alphaproteobacteria > CACIAM-22H2 > CACIAM-22H2 > Tagaea. Next base: position 4,371 of record JBILXZ010000022.1, on the reverse strand, counting down.
GCCCGCTTTGCAGGTGTCGCCCGGCCTCGAGCCGCATTTGATGGCCTTCCAGACCGTGCTGCGCGATCCGGGCGAGCGGCTCGCGCGGCGGCTCTATCTGCACACGAGCCCCGAATTCTCGATGAAGAAGCTGCTGGCGGCGGGCGTGCCGCGCCTGTGGCAGCTGGCGCGCTGCTTCCGCAATTCGGAGCGCTCGACCACGCACCATCCCGAATTCGCGATGCTCGAATGGTACCGGACGGCGAGCGACACGCGCGCGCTGATGGCCGATTGCGAAAACCTGTTGCGCGCCGCCGCCGCCGCCGCGGGCGTCGTGCGCTTCGTTTGGGGCAATGCGTGGGCCGATCCGAGCGCGGCATTCGAACGCCTGTCGGTGTCCGAGGCTTTCGCGCGCCATTGCGGGCTCGACATTCTGGCCGCAAGTCCGGATCCGGCGGACGCCAACGATGCGCCTCGCGCGCTCGACCGTTTGGCTGCGGCGGCAAGGCCGCTCGGCCACGTGCCGCGCGACGGCGACCGCTGGGAAGATTTTTTCTTCCGCCTGTTTTTCGAATATGTCGAGCCCAAGCTCGGGCGCGAGCGGCCGACCTTCCTCACCGACTATCCGATCGCGATGGCCGCCCTCGCGCGCGCCAAGCCCGGCGACGCGCGCGTTGCCGACCGTTTCGAGCTTTACGTCTGCGGGCTCGAGCTTGCCAACGCGTTCGGCGAGCTGACCGACGCAGGCGAACAGCGCCGCCGATTCGAGGCCGACCAGGCGCTGAAGGCGAAGCTCTATCGCGAACGCTATCCGATCGACGAGGATTTCATGGCCGCCCTCGAGCACGGGCTGCCGGACTCGGCGGGCATCGCGCTCGGCTTCGACCGGCTCGTGATGCTGGCGACGGGGGCAACGCACATCGAAGACGTGATCTGGGCGCCGGTGGCGCGCGCGGGCTTCGGCGAGCCGGGAACGCCCTGATGGACGGCAGCCACCGCCGCACTTTGCGCAGCCTTGCCGACCTCGCGCGCGAAAGCTTGATCGGCGCCGATGCGGCCGCCGATCCGGCTTTGGCTGCAGTCGCCGCACGCTACGCGATCGCGATCACGCCCGACGTGCGCGACACGATCGACGTCGCCGACCCGGCCGATCCGGTGGCGCGCCAATACGTGCCCGACGCGCGCGAAGGGCATTCGGCTGCGGGCGAAAACGCCGACCCGATCGGCGACGACGCGCACAGCCCGGTCAAGGGCGTCGTGCATCGCTACAAGGACCGCGCGCTGCTGAAGCCGACGCATGCCTGCGCGGTCTATTGCCGCTTCTGTTTCCGGCGCGAAATGGTCGGGCCCGGCGGCGCCGCTCTCGATGCGGCGCAAACGCAGGCGGCCCTTGCCTATATCCGGGCGACGCCGGCGATCCGCGAGGTGATCTTGACCGGCGGCGACCCGCTCGTGCTGAGCCCGCGGCGCTTGGGCGAATTGCTGGCCGAGCTTGCGGCGATCGCGCATGTCGATTGGCTGCGCATCCACAGCCGCGTCCCGGTGGCGGACCCCGCCCGCGTGACCGACGCCCTGGCAGCCGCCCTCAAACAGCGGAAGGCCGTGTGGCTTGCCGTGCACGCCAACCACGCCAACGAGTTCTCGCCGGCCGCGGTCGCCGCCTGCGCCAAACTTGCCGACGCGGGAATTCCGCTTGTCGGCCAGACCGTGCTGCTCAAAGGCGTCAACGACAGCGCGGACGCGTTGGACGCCCTTTTCCGCACGATGACCAAGCACCGCATCAAGCCCTATTACCTGCACCATGCCGACAAAGCGCCGGGGACCGCCCATCTGCGCACCGATCTTGCGACGGGCCAAAGCCTGATGCGCGCGTTGCGCGGGCGTCTGTCGGGTCTCGCCCAGCCGGTCTATGTGCTCGACATTCCCGGCGGCGCGGGCAAAGTGCCGGTGGGGCCCAGTTATCTGGGCGCGGACGGCGCGCTCGCCGACCCTTCGGGCCGCATCCACCGCTATGCGGACGAGATGCAGTAGAGACGGGCTTGCGGCGCGAGCGGCACGGCCGGATAACTCGCGGCACTCGGCATCGATACGTTGCGCGTCGGGATGCGCGTTTTTGCGCTGCGATACGGGGGCACAAGCCGCCGAGGGGACTGTCCAGGGGGCGCCGCGCAACGCCGCCAGGTGGAGACCTTAAGGCTGCTTGCTGCCTTGGGTAGCGGCCAAATCGGCCTCCAAAAGCACGAGCGCTCGCTCGAGCGCCTGGACCAGCGACATATCGTGCTGGGCACACAGGAGCTTGTAGCGCCGCCGCACCTCGGGCGTGACGGAGAAATTCAACCCAACCTTTTTCTCGGACTTGTTCATTGTTTCAACATGAGATTATCTGCCTTAACAAGTTATTTGAAGGATTCTAGATTAATGTAATTCCACAACGCAATAAAAAAACCATTCTAGTTCATAGCTTTAGTGCTGGTTTCGATTTTTTCAGTTTTTTTTGGCTTTTTGGCTTAAAGCTTTCCACATCTTTCGAATGGTTATCTGGGCGACTTGCAATGTCTATTCAAGCTCCGCAAATTTTGCGGCGACGAAGCGCAGCGCAGCGCAGCTTGCCAAAAACCAAGAAACCAAATTACTGCTTTCTTAAATGGTATTTTTATAAAAAATTAACGCTGAATTTATCGTTATCCGACACCATCGCGAAACCTTACCCTGCGACAAGGTCGAACAATGAAATCTCATGTTTTCACGATCGACCTAATCCGCATCGGCGCAACCGTCGCGCGCGCGGGCGCGGCTTGACCGGACAGACGGCCCAGAAACGTCCCGCGTCGGGGCGACGCTCGTGCTGGCCTTCGACACGGCAGATGTCGTGGCCGCCAAGTCCCGCGAGGCGGAGAACGCGCTGCGCCAGCAGACGGCACCGGCCGCGCTCCACGCGAACCGAAACGTGCATTTGACGCTACAATGCGCGCGCGAACCTCGATCTCGTCGCCAACTGCATCGAGGTCGTCCGCGGGCGGCTGCAACCCGACGAAGCAACGGACAGGTCGATCGACCGCGCGATGCTACGCAAAGCGGCTGTCCGCACCCAAGGCGCGGGGCTCGGCCTTGCCATCTCGGCGCAAATAATGTCGGCGCATGGCGGCAGCCTGACGCTCCGGAACCGCCGCAATGGCGAACTATGCGCAACCGCGATTCTGCCCCGCGAAGTCGCTGCGGCCGCCTGAAAACGGGAGAACCGGCTCGGGCAAGCCAGTTCAGGCGAAATCGTCGCCGCCGCCGAAACCGTCGCCGTCGCCGTATCCCGCATCGTTCGAGGCCACGTCGTGGTGGCCAGGATCCTCGTAGATCGGCTCGGGCGCTTGCGCCATGTCGCGCGGCGCCGTCTCGGGCGCTGCGGGAATCGCCGCATCCGGGCTTGCGGCCTGCGCCGATTGCTGCAAGGCGCTGCCGGGCTCGCTTGCCATCAGCCCGCGCACCGCTTCGAACAGCATGAGGCCGCCCGCCACGCCGGCTGCCGTCGCGAAGGCCGAGCGCAGAAAAGAGCCGCTCTGGGGCGCGGCCGCTTGGGCGCGGCCGTTCTGTCCGAACATGCCGGGGCGCAGCATCGGCTGGCCGCCGGCCCCGGTCGCGGGCACCGAGCTTTTGCGCGCCCACGGCGAGGTCGGCAACAGCCCGTCGAGGAAGCTGGACTTGGCGGGCGCGTCGGCCGCCGGGCCGAGCTTGGCTTCAAGCTCGCGGATGCGCGCGTCGGCGAGCTTGAGCGCATGCTCCTGCACGAGCGCCATCTGCGTGAGCGTATAGGCCGCACCCGCATCGCGCTGCACGGCGTCGCGGATAAAGGCTTCGGCCTCGCGGTCTTTCCGGTCCGCCGATTCCTGGTTTTTGGCGATCCGCTCGAACAGCTCGCCGATCATTTTCTTTTCGTCGGGCGTCATGGCAATCCACCTTTTCGCGGGGGGAGGGAATTCCGGCCGCGAATATGCCACGGCGCGCATGACAAAACGAATCCGCTACGCGGGCTCCGCCACGAACTCGGCGAGATCCTTGGCGAGATCGGCCACAGCCGCATCCCACAGACGCCGGCCCGCTTCGACCGACGCAAGGTTGGGGTTCGAGCCGATGCGCCCGTCGGGGAAATTCCGCCGATAGTCGGAAGCGTCGGTGAACGTGCCGCGCGGGGCGATTTCGGGTTCGAGCTTCGCCTTGCGCACGGCCTCCGGATAGACGGCCCACGTCAGCGACACTTCGGACGGCGTGGCGTCGCTGCCCTCGGCGCCCGCATAGAGCTCGCGGCTGATTTCCCTGACGCCGCTCGCTTCGTACCAGTTGCGCAGACGGCAGCGCACGGCCGGGCGGTTCGACGCGCGCATCAGCGACGCCTCGGCGTAG
>JBILXZ010000109.1:0-3987 GCA_044378015.1 Tagaea sp. | reverse complement strand
CCCGATACCGGCGTCCGTCCCGGTTTCGCAGGTTATGGCTCTCGTCGATCAGCACAACACGGTAGCGGCGAAGATCGGGCAGTTCGCGGGTAGCGCGTGTTACCGAAAGCACCTTGGCAATTAGGCGGTACTCAGAGACGTAATCCTCCCACATCTTCACGAGGTTCTTCGGGCAGATGATCAACGTTTCTGTGAAGTGATCGTCCTGAAAGATTTTTGCCAAGGCGGTAGCCATAAGCGTCTTACCGAGGCCGACCACGTCGCCAATCAGGACGCCGCCGCGCTTATTGAGGTGATGCGCCGCGATCTTTACTGCGGCTTCCTGATAAGCGAACAGGCGCTTCCCAAACTCTGGTGGAATTCTGAACTCGTTGAGGCCGGCGCGCGCTTCTTGGGCGAGATGGTAGGCCATCTTCACGTAGATCACATAGGGATCGAGCGCCTCCTGGCGCGCCCAACTCTCTTCGATGACTTGTATCAGTTCCTCAGTGATATCAATGCACCAGCGATCCGCCCAACGGTCCTCGAACCATTTTGCTAGCTTTGTCGTGGCATCGTGATCGAGTACGTCGACGTTCAGTTCGCCCTGCTTGGAAAGGCCAGATAGCGTTAGATTGCTGCTTCCCAAAAAGCCGGTCACGGGGTTGTTCGGGTCAGGCCGGAACAACAGGTAAAGCTTCGCGTGCAGTGGATGCTTCAGAAAAAGCCGAACCGTGACTTGCTTCGATTTGAGTTGGGCCGCGAGGCGTCGCAATCCCGCCTCGTCGGCGTTGTTTGGCATGCCGAGCGTCAGCTGAATTCGGAATTCTTCAGCAAGTTTTCTCTTCAGGCGAAGCGCGGTCTGGTTATCAAGAGGCTGCTCTTCCTTATCAGTGCTTAATCCGATGCGTAATTCGTCTTGCGGAAGACGCTGCATTCCAACAAGCAGGCGACATTGGCCGCCGTCGCCGCCCGGCCACGCAGCGATCAGATCATCGATCGATTTCCAACCACGCAGATTGAAATAGCCAACGCAAAAATCGCTGCGCGCAGAGATTTGAAGCGTCTGTCGAAGGGCGGGTAGAAGGCCGCTTTCGATGTTGTCGAATATCCTGGGCATCACCCGTCTCGATCGGTTGGCGTAGATAGGAGGCGCGCTCCATCATTGCGCGATTCTGCCTTCTGCTTCTCGATCCAGCGGTCAATGTCGACGCGCTTGAACCGCCACTGTCCGCGCACCTTGAAGGCCGGCAGCTGACCCTTCTGAGACATCGTGTAGACGGTTTTCTCGGCGACCTTGAGCAATTGGGCGACCTCGGGCAGCGTTAGTATCTCGTCCGGCATAAACCGGCCCTCGCTCTATAGTGATGGGTAGAGGATGCCAGACTTTGCCAGAGGGCGCTACCCTCGGCTTTACAGTCGCCGGTAGTCGTGGCGGCGATCTATCCCAACAAGCTCGCTGCGATTTGGTTGGAGACGGCGTCGGCGGCCAGTTTCACAGGATCGGCCGCGAGATGGGCGTAGCGGGCGGTCGTCTGGACCTGGGTGTGGCCGAGTAGCTTGCCGATCATCGGTAATCCCTGGCCGGAGGCAACGGCGGTCGAGGCGAAGGTATGCCGGAGGTCGTGGATGCGGACGTCCTTCAGGCCGGCACGGGCGCGGACGCGCTGCCAGAAGGGCTGAAGATCGGTCAGCCGGGCGCCGGGGAGGGTGCCGACGATCACCCAGGGGTTCTTGTCGACCTTCTTGATGCTCGTCAGGACGTCGATCGCGGGCTGACCGAGATGGACGACTTTGGCGCCGGTCTTCGAATCCGGCAGGCGCAATGCCTTTCCGGCCAGATCCACGTGTTCCCACTGGAGCGTCATGATCTCGCCAAGCCGGCAACCGGTCAGGATCAGCAGTCGCGCCGCCGCGATAGCCGATGAAAGCTCGATCCCTTCGTCCTCCATCTCGCGCAGGACATCCCCGACCCGCTTGAGTTCGGCCGGGCTCAGGAATCGCTCCCGCTTCTCCTCGGCATATTTCTTTATATGCTTGCGCGGGTTCGACCCGTCCGGACGCAGCCCCCACATCTCGGCGAGGCTGAACATCTTCGAGATCACTTCGAGGCAGCGATTGGCCTCGTAGGGGATGTGGCGCAGGTCGTGGTGGAGCTTGGCGATGTCGGCCCTAGTGACCTCGGTGACTCGATGCCGGCCGAGCGCGGGTAGGATCGTCCGTTCGATGAGGCGGCGATAGCCCTTCGCCGTGGTTTCCTTGACCCTGACCGAGACGTGCTCCTTGTCGAAGCGCTCGGCCAGTTCCTTGACCGTGATCGTCTTCCTTTCAGCATCACGTTCGGCAGCAGGGTCATCGCCGTTTCTGGCTGCGGCGATGATGCCGATGGCGCGGGTGCGCGCCTGTTCGCAGGTCAGCACAGTGCTGGGGCCGAGGCTCATTCGGCGGGAGCGCCGCCCGGCCCGGTATTGTACGATGTATCCTTTGTAACCGCTCGGCAGGACGCGTAGCGCGAAGCCGGGGATCCCGTCATCCCAGACGAAATACTCGGCCGCCTGAATCTCGGCGGCGTCGATCACGCGTTTGGTCAGTTTCGGCATGGGCCGCGATCCGCTCTTGATGCTCACTCTGCTTTTTGGCTTCGGTCGCGCCCGCCCGTGGAAGCACTGTGGAAGCAAGAGGGCGGGAGTCGCGGCGCGTGCCTACGAAAATCAGAGTGTGGGGCGTCCCGCTTTAAGTCAACGAAGCCATTGAAAAAGCGTAGAAAAAAGTAGATGCGCGTGGTCCTTCGTAGTCGCGCCCCTCCCATTTTTTCCCACCGCGATGGTGCACGATTGCGCGCCGGCCTTCAGGTTTTCGTCGGCCGGCTCTATGGTTGTCGGGTGAAGACGTACATCGTGACGGATGCGGGGGAGCGCGCGATTGCCACCAGTGGGCCAGCAGCAAGATCTGTTCGACGCGCCTGACTTCTCCAAGGCGGTCGAAGCATTTGTGCGCGGCATCGTTGCGTCGTCAGGCCGCCCATCCCCCGCCGAGCTGGTCGCAAAATTGGACAAAGAGATCGGGCCGAAGGCCCGCTGGGATATGGTGGGCATGGTTCGGCTCGTCGCCGATGACCCGAAAATCTCACGGTCCGATCGCGACTACCTCTCTTCACTGCTGGCTGACGACAATCTCTCCAAGGCGCTTCGTGGTGAGGATGTGCCGGAGAGCAAGAAGACATCCACGATCGACGAGCTATTCCGGCACAGCAAGCTCTACCGGGACTCTGGCGAGTTCAACGAGCTGGTCCGGTTCATGGGGCGGTTTCGTGAGTACGCCCCCTATAACAACATGCTTGTCCGCCTTCAGAACCCGGCATGCAGCTTCTATGCGCGCGCGAAAGATTGGGACGAACGCTTCAATCGCTATCTGAAAGAGGATGCGCGTCCAATGCTCATCCTGGCGCCGATGCACCCCGTCTTGCTGGTCTACGATATCGACCAGACAGAGGGGGCCGAGCTGCCAAAGGAGCTGCAGGACTTCTCCAAGTTTGAGGGGAAATGGGACCCCACCTGGCTGACCAATGCTGTCGAGAATGCTGCGGGGCATCGCATTCGCGTGGATTTCAAGACGCTTTCCAGCACCAATGGCGGCTTCGCCACGTTGGATCGGGGCTCGGGCCAATTGAAAATGCGCATCGCGATCCACGACGGGCTAGATGATCCGAGCCGGTTCGGCGTCCTCTGCCACGAGCTGGCTCACATTCTTCTCGGTCACCTCGGCACGGATTGGGATCAATGGTGGCCCGGCCGGCTGAATCTCGACAGGCGAACGGTTGAGATCGAAGCCGAATCTGTCGCGTACATCGTCACCAACCATGTAGGCCTCAAGGGATCGAGCGCGGCATATGTCTCGCGCCACTTGAAAGGCGGCGAAGTGCCGCCGAGCGTGTCGGTGGATTACATCGCCAAGGTTGCCGGTCACATCGAACAGATGGCGACAACCAAGATGCAGCCCCGACGCCCC
>JBILXZ010000108.1:0-4119 GCA_044378015.1 Tagaea sp. | reverse complement strand
TGCGCGGCCTGTCGAGCCCGGAAACGGCGCGCGGCGGCAACATGTGGGGCGTCGTCGGCATGGCCGTCGCCATCCTCACCACGCTTGCCCTGCCGCAGACGAGCTCGTTCGGCCTGATCCTTGCCGGCATCGTCATCGGCGGCGCGATCGGCACGTTCGTGGCGCTGCGCATCGAGATGACCGCGCTGCCGCAGCTCGTCGCCGCGTTCCACAGCCTCGTGGGCCTCGCCGCCGTTTTCGTGGCGGCGGCCACGCTCTATTCGCCGCAGAGCTTCGGCATCGGCGTTCCGGGGGCCATCAAGGCCGCGAGCCTCGTCGAGCTTGCGATCGGCACGGCCATCGGTGCCATCACCTTCACGGGCTCGCTCGTGGCGTTCGCGAAGCTCCAGGGCCTCGTCTCGGGCGCGCCGCTGCAGTTCCCGATGCAGCATCCGTTCAACGCGCTGCTGGGCGTGCTGATCGTGGCCAACGTCGTGTGGCTGTCGATGACGGGCAGCCCGGCCGCATTCTGGTGCCTCGTGGCGCTGTCGCTGGCGCTCGGTTTCCTTCTGATCCTCCCGATCGGCGGGGCCGACATGCCGGTCGTCGTGTCGATGCTGAACAGCTATTCGGGCTGGGCCGCGTGCGGCATCGGCTTCACGCTGCAGAACTCGCTGCTCATCGTCACGGGCGCGCTCGTGGGCTCGTCGGGTGCGATCCTGTCCTACGTCATGTGCAAGGGCATGAACCGCTCGATCTTCAACGTGATCCTCGGCGGCTTCGGCACCGATGCGGCGGCAGGGGCAGCTGCGGGCGGCGCCAAGGAACAGCGCCCGGTCAAGCAGGGTTCGGCCGAAGACGCGCTGTTCATCATGAAAAACGCGTCCTCGGTCATCATCGTGCCGGGCTACGGCATGGCGGTGGCGCAAGCCCAGCACGCGCTTCGCGAGATGGCCGACATGCTGAAGAAAGAAGGCGTGTCGGTGCGCTACGCGATCCATCCGGTGGCGGGCCGCATGCCGGGCCACATGAACGTGCTGCTCGCCGAGGCCAACGTGCCCTACGACGAGGTGTTCGAACTCGACGACATCAACCGCGACTTCGCGCAAGCCGACGTCGCCTTCGTGATCGGCGCCAACGACGTGACGAACCCCGCCGCCAAGACCGATCCCAAGAGCCCGATCTTCGGCATGCCGATCCTCGACGTCGAGAAGGCCAAGACCGTGCTGTTCATCAAGCGCTCGATGGCCTCAGGCTATGCGGGCGTGGAAAACGAGCTGTTCTTCCGCGACAACACGATGATGCTGTTCGGCGACGCCAAGAAGGTCGTCGAAGACATCGTGAAGGCGATGAGCGGCGGGCACTGAGAAGGGTCGTTTTGACCGCTGGGGTCCCGACGCGATCCCGATGCCCGGAATCCTCGTTCGCGGCGTATCCGAAGAGACGGCGAGCGCGCTGAAGCTCAGACCAAGTACGAGGGCGTATCGGTCGCGGATCCGGCGCGCGAGGCCCGCGGCAAGGGTCACATCGTCGAAGCGCTCTGAATGACAAAAAGCCGCCAAGGGGGCAAACCCGAGGCGGCTTCGGCGGAAACCCGCAGAATCGAACGGAAGCTTAGAAGCCTTCGCGCTCCAGGCGCTTGCGCTGCAGCTTGCGCAGGCGACGCACGCCTTCGGCCTTTTCGCGCGCGCGCTTTTCCGAGGGCTTCTCGAAATGGCGGCGCAGCTTCATTTCCCGGAAAATGCCTTCGCGCTGCATCTTCTTCTTGAGCGCGCGCAGGGCCTGGTCGACATTGTTGTCGCGAACGATGACTTGCACGGGGGCCGTGCTCCTTTCCATAACCGTTTCAAGAGGTTGAGAAGCGATCGCACGCTCCTTGCGGTGCTATTTGCGACCCCATCAACCGAATGAGCCGGGGCTTATAACATAGGGTTCGCGGGCTTGCAAAGCCTGGATTGGCCCCTTTTCGCGCCCTCGCCCGCGTGCCATATGCTTGGGCGACATGGCCATTCTCAAGATCGCCCGCATGGGCCACCCCGTGCTTGCCCGCGTCGCCGACCCGGTCGCAGACCCGACCGATCCGGCGATTCGCGATCTCGCGGCCGACATGATCGATACGATGGTCGACGCGCCCGGCACCGGCCTTGCCGCCCCGCAAGTCCATGTGCCGCTGCGGGTCGTCGTGTTTTTCGTGCGGCCGGAGCGCACGACCGGCATCGCGGGCGACACGCCCGTCGATTTGACCGTGCTGGTCAACCCCGTGCTCGAGCCGTTGGGCGAGGCCGCCAACGCGGCTTTCGAGGGCTGCCTTTCCGTGCCGGGTTTGACCGGCAGGGTCAATCGCTATACGCATCTGCGCTACAGCGGCTTCGGGCTCGACGGCAAGCGCATCGAGCGCACGGTCGCGGGTTTCCACGCGCGCGTCGTGCAGCACGAATGCGACCATCTCGACGGCATTCTCTATCCCCAGCGCATGGACGACCTCGCCGAGCTCGGCTTCGTCGAAGAAATGCGGCGCCGCGCCGAAAGCAAACGTGCGGCCGAACAGATCCAGGAGACGTCCAAATGAGCTTCGACCGCGCCCTTGCCCGCGACCGCATCTGCGAAGCCGCCTTGCCGCACATCGCGTTCGACGGCTGGACCGCCGCCGTGCTGGCGCGCGCCGCCGAAGATGCGGGCTACGATCCGCTGACGGCCATGCGGGTGTTTCCGGGCGGCCCGGTCGAGGCGATAGCGCACTGGTGCGCGATGGCCGACCGCGCGATGGTCGAGGCCTGCACGAGCGACGAAAGCTTCGCGGCGCTCAAGGTGCGCGAGAAAATCGCATCCGCCATCCGCGCGCGTTTGGCCCCGCTCGGCCCCCATCGCGAGGCGGTGCGCCGGGCACTCGCCGTGCTGGCCCTGCCCAGCGGCGTTGCGGCCTCGCTGCAGACGCTGTGGCGCACGGTCGACGCGGTCTGGCATCTCGCGGGCGACCGCGCCACCGACTTCAATTTCTATTCCAAGCGCGGCCTGGCCGCAGGCGTCTATTCGACGACGCTGCTCTACTGGCTCGAAGACAAGTCGGAAAACCAGGAAGACACGTGGCGCTTCCTCGACCGGCGCATCGCCAACGTGATGGCGCTGCCAAAGGCGATGGCGGGCTTCAAAGCGCGCCTCGACAAGCTCCCGAACCCGCTCGCGCCTCTGCGCGCCCGCTTCAGCCGCGCGCGGTAGAAGTCTTTTTCGCCAGCCACACGACGTGGCCCATTTTGCGGCCGGGACGCGGTTCGGCTTTGCCGTAGAGATGCACGATCGCGTGCGGATCGGCGAGCAAGCCGGAAACTCTGCGCACGTCGTCGCCGATCAGGTTCTTCATGCGCGCGTCGCTGTGCCGCTCGGGATCGCCGAGCGGCAGGCCTGCGACCGCGCGGATCTGCTGGTCGAACTGGCTCGCCGGGCAGGCGTCGATCGTCCAATGGCCCGAATTGTGCGGGCGCGGGGCAAGCTCGTTCACGAGCACGCGGCCTTTGCGCGTGACGAACATCTCGACCGCAAGCACGCCCACGAGTGCGAGCTTGGCCGCGACGAGGTGCGCGATCGCCTCGGCCTGCCGCGCGACGGCGCGCGACACGGGCGCAGGCGCGATCGTCTCGTCGAGAATATGGCGCGCATGGCGGTTTTCGACCGCCACGTAGCTCGCGATCTGGCCGCGCCCGCGCGCGATCACGACCGAAATTTCGCGTTCGAAATCGACGAACCCTTCGAGAATGCCTTCGGCCCCGCCGAGCACGGCCAGCGCCGAATCGATCGGCGTCTTCGGCCCGATCGTGGCCTGGCCCTTGCCGTCGTAGCCCATGCGCGAGGTCTTGAGCACGGCCGGGCGCCCAAGATGGGCAAGGGCCGCTTCGAGGTCGCTGCGGCTGCGCACGCGCGCGAACGGCGCCGTCGCGATGCCGATGCGATTGAGGAACTTCTTTTCCGCCAGCCGGTCCTGGCAGATCGCCAGCGCCTTCGCAGACGGGTAGAGCGGAGTTTTGCTCGCCTGCGCGACGCCCGCAAGCGCATCGAGCGGGATGTTCTCGAACTCGTACGTCACCACGTCGCAGGCGGCGAAGAAGGCCTTCAGCGCCGCCGCATCGCGATAGTCGCCGACCGTGG
>JBILXZ010000021.1:0-58236 GCA_044378015.1 Tagaea sp. | reverse complement strand
AGAAACCGGGGACAGAAAACATGATCCAGAAAATCGGCGTCGTCGGCGCAGGCCAGATGGGCAACGGCATCGCGCATGTGTGCGCGACCAACGGCTTCGAGGTGCGCCTGCTCGACGCCAATCCCGACTCGCTCGCCAAGGCCCTCGCGACCATCGCGGGCAACATGGAACGCCAGATCAAGAAGGGCGCCATGACGCAGGAGGCCAAGGACGCCGCCATCGCGCGCATCGCGACCGGCACCGATTTCGCGATCTTCTCCGACAGCGACCTCGTGATCGAAGCGGCGACCGAAAACGAAGCGGTCAAGCGCGAGATCTTCAAGAAGCTGTGCCCGCATCTGAAGAAGTCGGCCCTGGTCGCGTCCAACACCTCGTCGATCTCGATCACGCGCCTGGGCGCTTCGACCGACCGGGCCGCGCAGTTCATGGGCATGCATTTCATGAACCCCGTGCCCGTCATGCAGCTCGTCGAACTCATTCGCGGCATCGCGACGTCGAACGAAACCTACGAGGCGGTCAAGGAACTCACCGCCAAGCTCGGCAAGATTTCGGCGACGGCCGAGGATTTTCCGGCCTTCATCGTCAACCGCATCCTGCTGCCGATGATCAACGAAGCCGTCTACACGCTGTACGAAGGCGTGGGCTCGGTCGAATCGATCGACACGGCCATGAAGCTCGGCACCAACCATCCGATGGGTCCGCTCGAGCTTGCCGATTTCATCGGCCTCGACACGTGCCTTGCGGTGATGCACGTGCTCTACGACGGGCTGTCGGATTCGAAGTACCGCCCGTGCCCGCTGCTCGTCAAATACGTCGAGGCGGGCTGGCTCGGCCGCAAGACCAAGCGCGGTTTCTACGACTATTCGGGACCCAAGCCCGTGCCGACGCGCTGAGGCGCCGATGGCCGTCGATGCCGACGACATCGCGTTTGCAGGGCGCCTCGCCGATGCCGCAGCCGCGATCGTGCTGCGCTATTTCCGCACGGGCGTTGCGGTCGACGACAAGGCGGACGCATCGCCCGTGACGGTCGCGGACCGGGCGGCGGAAGAGGCGATGCGCAGTCTCATCGCCAAAGAACGCCCGCAGGACGGCATCATCGGCGAAGAATACGGCCGGACCCGCGCCGATGCCGCGCGCGTGTGGGTGCTCGATCCGATCGACGGCACCAAATCCTTCATCAGCGGGCGGCCGATGTTCGGCACGCTCGTCGGCTTGGCCGTGGACGGTGTGCCGCAATTGGGCGTGATCGACTGCGCGGCCGCGGGCGAACGCTGGACCGGCACTGTCGGCGGCGAGACCCTGCATCGCTTGCGCGACGGCACGCAGAAACCCGTGCGCACGCGGGCCTGCGCGGGTCTCGACAAGGCCACGCTCTATTGTTCGTCGCCGCTGATGTTCAAAGAAAACTTCCCGGCCTTCGAGCGCGTGCGCACGCAGGTGAAGCTCCCGATGTACGGCGGCGACTGCTACGCCTACGGGCTTGTGGCCTCGGGCTACGCCGATCTCGACATCGAAGCGGGGCTCGGCATCTACGATTATGTCGCCGTGGTGCCCGTGCTGGCAGGAGCCGGCGGCCTGATGACCGACTGGCATGGCAACAAGCTTACGCTCGTAAGCGACGGGCGCGTGGTGGCGGCAGGCGATGCGCGCGCGCATGCGGCGGCGATCGCCGCACTCGCGGGCTAGATCAGACGCGCCAGGCCGGCACTTTGCGGGCCATGGTCCAGCCGAGGTTCGTAAGATCGCGCAGAACGTCGGGTACGGCGCGATTGCGCGTGTTGAGGAACACCGCCCACGCAACGCCGCCGCGCGTGCGGATCAGCAGCGTCTGGCTGCCCTGCAGACTGCCCGTATGGAAAGAATTTCCGTTGCTGGCATTGACGTTCCAGCCATGCGCGTAGCCCGGATTGGCCGTCGTCGTTTTGAGCATTTGCGCGACACTCGTCGCGTTCAACGGGGACGGCGAGGTGGCGCTGCCGACGGCGGCACCGAACAGGGCAAGCTCGCTTGGTGTGGCAAGCCAGCCGCCGGCCGAATCGAGGCGCCGGATCGGCAGCGCGTAGGGATCGGCCGCGTCCGAGCCCGTCGTGTAATAGCGCACCTCGCCCGAACCGGGGGCGGCCGGCGTTGCGTCGGCGAGTTTCATTCCCCCCGCACCGGCCGATGCGAGAACGGCTTCGCGCACATAGTCTTCGTAGCTCTTGCCGGAAATGTTTTCGACGATACGGCCGAGCAGACAATAGCCGAAATTCGAATAGATGTAGGTGGTGCCGGGTGCCGCCGATTGGCGCCCCGTGGCGAGGCCGTAGGCGATCACTTGCGCATGCGTCAACCACGGCTGCTGCATCGTCGGGTCGCTCGAACCCGGATCGTTGGACCAGCCGCCCGCCGTGTGCGTGAGCAAATGGCCGACATTGACCGTACCGAAGGCCATGTCGGGCTTCACCGCTTCGCCGAGCTTGCCGAGCGCGCCCGTGGGGCCGAAGACCGGCTGGTCGAGCGACAATTTGCCGGCTTGGATCAACGTGAAGATTGCAACCGCCGTCACGGGCTTCGACAGGCTCGCGATGCGAAAGCGGTGGTCGGGCGTTGCGACTTCGTTGGCCGAACGGTTCGCAAACCCCCAAGCGCCGCGATAGAGAAGCTGGTCGCCCTTCGCAAAAGCGATGCTGACGGCCGGGAGCGAATGCGTTTTGAGGAAGGCTTGCGCTGCCTCCGCCATTGCGGCGCGCTCCGCGTCGCTTGGCTCGGGCAGCGCTTGTGCGCGCACCGATGGGCTTGCGAGCGCTGCGGCGGACGCCAGAAAAAACATTCGCCTGTCGATTTTCATGTTTGCCCCTGGCGCTTTGCCCGGAACGGCGGCTAGACCCAGCCGCCGTCCACGATCAGTTGCTGGCACGTGATGGCCGATGCGGCGTCGGACGCCAGAAACAGAACCGTGCTGGCGATTTCGGGCGGCTGCAATTTCCGTTTCAGGCACTGGCGTTCCATGATTTCGCGCTCGCCTGCGGGCGTGAGCCATTTTTCGATCTGGCGCTGCGTCATGATCCAGCCCGGAATCACGCAATTGACGCGTATGTTGTCGGGTCCGAATTCGCGCGCGAGCACGCGCGTGAGGCCGTAGGCGGCGGATTTGAGCGTGGCATAGGCGCTCAAATCGGCCGAGCCCGACAGCCAAGAAACCGAACCCAGATTGACGATGGCCCCGCCGCCGCGGCCGCGCATGTCCGGGATCGCTTCCTGGGCGGCGAAATAGGCGGGCTTGAGGTTGACCGCGACGCGGTCGTCGAAATAGTCGGGTGTGACGTCGAGAAATTTGTGGCGCTCGTCGTTGGCGGCATTGTTCACGAGAACGCCGATGGGGCCGAATTGCGCGCGCAGGCTCCGCATGGCGGCTTTAAGCGCCGCAATGTCGCGAAGATCGCATTTGGCGTAGGCGACGTTTGCGCCGAGCTCCGCCGCGAGCGCTTGCGAGGGGGCGTCGGCGATGTCGACGAAGCTTACTTTGGCGTTCTGGGCGGCGAAGGCGCGCACCGTGTCCGCGCCGATGCCCGAGCCGCCGCCGGTGACGAAGACGTGTTTGCCCGCAAGGTCGGAATAGACGGCGCTCATGCGTCCGCACTCGCGCCCGGACCGGGGGTCGCACCCGGCGGGCATTTGCCCAGAATGATCATGCCCAAAACCTCGTCCTTCGTGACGTCTTCGACGCGCGCGGTCCCGACCAGGCGGCCGTTTTTCATCACGCTGACGCGGTCGGCAAGGTCGAAAACGTCGTGGATGTCGTGGCTGATCAGGAAAATGCCGATCCCTTGGCGCTTCAGCTCGAGCACAAGCTCGCCGACCTGTTTGGTTTCGGCCGGGCCCAGCGCCGCCGTCGGCTCGTCCATGATCAGGATTTTGGCGTCGAAATAGATCGCGCGCGCGATCGCAACAGACTGGCGCTGGCCGCCCGACAAAGCGCGCACGGGCTCCTTGAAGCGGCGGAAATGCGGATTGAGGCGCGCCATCACTTTGCGCGTCTGCGATTCCATCGCCGCATCGTCGAGCGTTCCCCAGCGCGTGACGATTTCGCGGCCCAGGAACACGTTGGCGGCGGCGTCGACATTGTCGGCCAGTGCGAGCGTCTGGTAGATCGTCTCGATGCCGTACGTTTTGGCGTCGCGCGGGCTCGCGATGCGCGCTTGCTGCCCCCGCACGCGGATTTCGCCCGCGTCCGCTGGATAGGCGCCCGACAGAATCTTTATCAGCGTCGATTTGCCAGCCCCGTTGTGGCCGAGCAGAGCCACGACCTCGCCCGCATGGAGATCGACCGACACGCCATCCACGGCCTTGATGCCGCCGAAGGCGATCGAGATGTCGCGCATTTCCACGAGCGGCGCGCTCACCTTATCCCCCTGCGGTAGACCGTATCGACCCAAACGGCGAAGACGAGCACGAGGCCCACCACGATGTTCTGCATCGGCGCGTCGACGCCGAGCAGCACCATGCCGGACTGCAGTGACTGCATCACGAGCGCCCCCAGCATCGCGCCGGCGATCGTGCCGAGCCCGCCCGCGAGCGACGTGCCGCCGATCACGGCGGCCGCGATCACGTAGAGCTCGTCGAGCGTGCCGGCGGCGTTGGTCGCGGCATTGAGGCGCGCTGTCGAAATGCAGGCGGCGATGCCGCACAGCACGCCCATGAGGCCGAACACTTTCAGCAGCGTGCGGCGCGTGTTCACGCCCGACAATTCGGCCGCTTCGGGATTGCCGCCGATCGCGAACACGTAGCGCCCGAAGCGCGTGCGCATCGCAAGCACAGTCATCGCAAGGCCGACGCCGATGGCGACGAGCACGGGCACCGCGAGCCCGTGGCCGATGAGGAGCCCGCCCTCGGGCACGGCCAAACCTTGCGCTTGCGCCAGACGCTCGGCCACGCGCGGCGGCAGGAAATAGTAATTGGCGACGGCGACGGCGCCGACGACGGCGCCGCACGAAAGCAGTGCCACCGTCGCTTCGGCCCACCTTGGCCGGACCGCGAAGCCGAAACGCATCTTGCGTCGGCGCGCAAACCACAAGGCCGCGAGGATCGCCGCACAGCCCGCAACCGCGATCGCCCAGGAGAGCGGCGCGCCTATCGCCCCCTCGATGCCGCCGCCGAGTTTGCGGAACGCGCCGTCCATGGGTGCAACCGTCTGGCCTTGCGTGACCCACCAGGCGGCCCCGCGCCACACGAGCAGGCCACCCAGCGTGACGATGAAAGACGGAATGCCGAGATAGGCGACGAGAGCGCCCTGGAAGAGGCCGATGGCCCCGCCCGCGACGATCGCCGTCGCGACCGCGACGAGCCACGTGGCCGGATGCTCGAGCCCGATCAAATCGGGCAGCAGGCGGGCCTGGAGCACGCCCACGAGCATGCCGACAAAGCCGAGAATGGCGCCGACCGACAGGTCGATGTTGCGTGTGACGATGACGAGAACCATGCCGCACGCCATGACCGCGATCGAGGCGGTCTGCACCGACAGGTTCCAAAGATTGCGCGGCGTGAGGAACGCCCCGCCCGACAGAAAATCGAAACCGACCCAGATGGCCGCCAAGGCCCCCAGCATGCCGACCAGCCGCGGATCGAGTTCGAGTGCGCGCAAGCTGGCGGTCATGCCGGGGGCTTCAGGCGATCAGACGTCGGCCGTCAGTTGCACGCCGGCACGCGACCGGCGGGCACGCCCTGGCAGACGGCCGCCTTGGTGGCCCAGCCCGCATCGATCACGACGCCGAGATTGGCGGCCGTGACCGGCACGGGGCGCAGGAAAATCGAGTGCATGTTGGCCTTGTTGGGCCCCTGGTTCCAGACCGTCGATCCCGGGATTTCGGCGAGCTTCTTGCCGCTTGCCAGCTGCACCGCGATTTCGGCCGCCGTGCGGCCAAGCTCGCGCGCATCCTTCCAGATCGTCACGGTCTGCGTGCCGAGCGCCACGCGATTGAGGGCCGCGCGATCGGCATCCTGGCCCGAAACGGGCACCGCGCCTGCCATGCCTTGGGCCGCCAAAGCCGCAATGGCGCCGCCGCCCGTGCCGTCGTTGGCGGCCACGACCGCATCGACCTTGTTTTGGTTGCGCGTCAGGAACTGCTCCATGTTGCGCTGGGCGTTGGCGGGCAGCCAGCCGTCGGTGAAGGCTTCGCCGACATTCTTGATTTTTCCCGAGTCGATATGCGGCTTCAGGATTTCCATCGAGCCCTGGAACAGGAAATTGGCGTTGGGGTCAGCGCCCGAGCCCTTGATGAACACGTAGTTGCCTTCGGGCTTCGCCTTCAGCACTTCGCGCGCCATCATGCGGCCGACCTCGACGTTGTCGAAGGTCAGGTAGAACGCGTTCGGATTCTCGATGAGGCGGTCGTAGCCGACCACGGCAATGCCTTCGTTGACCGCTTTTTCGACCGCCGGGCGCACGGCCTGCGCGTCTTGCGCCAGCACGATCAGCGCCTTGGCGCCGCGCGCGATCAGGCTTTCGATGTCGGTCAGCTGCTTGGCGGGCGAAGATTGCGCATCGGCCGACAGATAGGTCCCGCCGGCACGCTCGATCGCGGTCTTCATGGCCGCTTCGTCGGTCTTCCAGCGTTCTTCCTGGAAGTTCGACCAGCTCACGCCGATCACCGGCCCGCGCGCTTGCGCCAAAGCAGCGCCCGAAATCGTCAGCGAAGCCGCAACCATGCCTGCGGCGAGAAAATGGCGACCCAGAAAATCACGGCGTTGCATTGCAGTGCTCCTCCCGTTTTGATTGATCTGCAAGCTTGGCGCTTGCGTTGGTCTTATTCAGCGGTAGCGGAAGCAGGTTGTCAATTTTTATTTTTCGCTTAGAATAAAATGTCTTCTATTTCGACGATTTGTCGAAATAAAATTACAAAAACCACAAGTTAATGGGAGAAAATGGTCGATTTTAATTCAACTTACGAAGAAAACTCGACGCGACTCCGTCCAGAACGCCTCGTGTTGAGCCATCTGCGCCAATTCGGGGCGACGGCGCGCGCCGATCTGGCGCGCCAGTTGGGGTTGAGCCCGGCCACGGTTTCGGCGGCAACCGCAGCGCTTGCCGCGCGCGGCGTGCTGCGCGAGATCGCGGACGATCCGGTCTCGCCTTTGCGCAACCTGCGCGGTCGGCCTTCGGTGCGCCTCGATTTCGCGCCCGGTGCCGGCACGGTTGCAAGCTTGCGCGTGGGCTATGCGCGCGCCGAACTCGCGCTTGCCGACGCGCGCGGCAGCCTGCGCGCACCCGTGGTCGAGGAACTGGCGCTGCGCGGACGCAGCGCCGAAGAGGTATGCGCCGTCCTTGCCGGTTTCGTCGACCGCGCGTTGGCCGCGCTGCACGCGCCGCGCGTCGAAGCGCTTGCCGTAGCATTCCAGGGCTTCGTCGATGCCGAGCGCGGCGTCGTCGTGTGGAGCCCCGTGCTCGATTGCCGCAACGTGGCCTTGGCGACCGCACTGCGCGCGCATCTGGATTGTCCGGTTGCGGTCGAGAACGACGCCGGCGCGTTGGCGTTGGGCTTGGCATGGCGCGACAGGCGCCACGCGCGCGGGCGCACGGCGGCGATTCTGCTCGGCGAGGGCGTGGGGCTCGGCCTGCTTTTCGACGGCAAGCTCTATCGCGGCGTGCGCGCGGGCGGCAGCGAATACGGCCACATCCGCATCGGCGCGCACGGGCCGCAATGCCGCTGCGGGGCGCGCGGCTGCATCGAAGCCACGATCGCCGACTACGCGCTCTACCGCGACGTGCGCCTTGCGTTGGGCACGCCTGCCGCAGCGCCCGCGAGCGAAAGCGAAATGGCCGAACTTGTCGCCCGCGCGGCGGCGGGCGATGCGCGCGCGGCGGCCGTGTTCGACGCCGCGGCCCAAGTGCTGGCCGAAGGCGTGTCGATCCTGCTGCAATTGCTGCAGCCCGAAAACGTCGTGGTGGCGGGTCCCGGCGTGCGCGCCCGCGCGCTGCTCGAGCCCGCCTTGCGCCGCCATCTGGCGCAGCTTGCCACGCCGGGCATACTCGACCATACGACTGTGGAATTCGCGGATTTCGAGCCGGTGCAGTTCCTCGAAGGCGCGTTGCGCCGCGGCCTTGAAATGCTCGACGATTCGCTGGCCGCCCGCGGCGCCTAAGCCCTCTTGATTTCTTCGCGTTGGTTAAAGTCAAATCCGGGCTAGTGTCTGTTCCTCCCCCCTGGAGTTGGACAAAGCCCATGCGCGCCGTTGCCTCCGTTGCCTTTGCGCTTACCGCTTCTGCCCTTGCGGCTTTTGCCTTGCCCGCCGCCGCCCAGACGCTTGCGCCCGGCACCGGCCCCAAGCACGCGATCGCCATGCATGGCGACATCAAATATCCGGTCGGCTTTGCCGCATTCCAGCATGCGAACCCGAATGCGCCCAAAGGCGGCGAGGCGCGCCTGCACGCGATCGGCAGCTTCGACAATTTCAATCCCTGGATCATCAGGGGCTTGGCGGCAGGCTCGGTCGGCCTGACGGTCGAATCGATGATGGCAAGCTCGGACGACGAGCCCTTCACGATGTACTGCCTCGTGTGCACGACGGTCGAGACGCCCGCCGACCGCTCGTGGGTCGAGTTCGAGCTGAACGCCCAAGCCCGTTTCCACGACGGCACGCCGATCGAGCCCGAAGACGCGATCTGGACGTTCGAAACGCTGAAAGCCAAAGGGCGGCCCTTCTACCGCGCCTATTACGCCGACGTGGTGCGCGCCGAGAAATCTGGGCCGCGCAAAGTGCGCTTCGTGTTCCGCAACGGCGAAAACCGCGAACTCGCCCTGATCGTGGGCCAGATCCCGATCCTGTCGCGCAAATGGTGGGAGGGCAGAGAGTTCGACCGGCCGCTCGGCGAGCCGCCGCTGGGCTCGGGCCCCTACCGCATCGAGAGCTTCGAGACCGGCCGCAGCGTGACATTGCGCCGCGTTGCCGACTATTGGGGCCGCGATCTGGGCCTCAATCGCGGCAGGCACAATTTCGACGTGCTGCGCACCGAATGGTTCCGCGACCCGACCGTCGCGCACGAAGCGTTCCTGGCGGGCGCCTTCGACCTCAAGCTCGAGAACATCGCGCGCCAGTGGGCGCAAGGCTACGACACGCCCGCCTTGCGCGACGGGCTGCTGCGCAAACTCGAAATCCCCGAATCGCGCGTGGCGGGCATGCAGGCCCTTGCGATGAACGCGCGGCGCAAACCCTTCGACGACCGGCGCGTGCGCCAGGCGCTCGCCCACGCGTTCGACTTCGAATGGTCGAACAAGAACCTGTTTTTCGACGCCTATGTGCGCACGCGCAGCTATTTCGACAATTCCGAACTTGCCGCGCGCGGCCTGCCGCAGGGCGAAGAGCTGGCGATCCTCGAGCGCTTTCGCGCACGGCTGCCGCCCGAGCTGTTCGCCGCCGAATACAATCCGCCCCGGACCGACGGCAGCGGCAACATCCGCGAGGGCTTGCGCGAAGCCACGCGCCTGCTGCGCGAAGCGGGCTGGCGCATCGACAACCAGCGCCTCGTGGACGCGAGCGGCAGGCAGATGGAATTCGAAATCCTGATCCACCAGGGCCAGGGCGGTTTCGAGCGCGTGATCGGCCCGTTCATCGCGAACCTCAAGCGCCTGGGCATCGAGGCGCGTTTGCGCAACGTCGACGTGGCGCAGTACCAGAACCGCACCGACGATTTCGATTTCGACATGATCGTCTCCGGTTGGGGCCAGGCGGAATCGCCGGGCAACGAACAGCGCGACTACTGGACATCCGCCAAAGCCGACCAGAAAGGCTCGCGCAATCTCGCGGGCATCAAGGATCCGACGGTCGACGAACTCGTGGAATTGCTGATCGCCGCCCCCGACCGCGACAGCCTGATCCAGCGGACGCGCGCCCTCGACCGCACGCTGCAATGGGGCCATTGGGTGATCCCGAACTGGTACACCGACAAGGACCGCGTGGCGGCTTGGGAAAAGTTCGGCATGCCCGCGACCATGCCCAAAAGCGGCTTCGATCTCAGCGTCTGGTGGTTCGACGCGGCCAGGGACGCCGATCTGCGCGCACGCCGCGGCCGCTGATGCTCGGATACCTGTTCCGCCGCCTGCTGCTGGTCGTGCCGACGCTGCTCGGCATCATGGTCGTGAATTTCGCGATCATCCAGGCCGCTCCCGGCGGCCCGATCGACGTGGTGCTGGCCGAACTGCGCGGCGTTTCGACCGATCCCACCCAGCGCATTTCGGGCGGCGGCGGAGCGGAAGTTCAGGCCCGCGAACAGCGCTCGGGCGAAGGGCGCTATCGCGGCGCGCAGGGCATCGACCCCGCTTTCCTCGAGGAACTCGAGCGCGAATTCGGCTTCGACAAGCCGCCGGTCGAACGATTCCTCGCCATGCTCGTCAAATACGCGACGTTCGATTTCGGGCGCTCCTTTTTCAAGGACCGGCCCGTCGTCGATCTGGTGCTCGAGAAGATGCCGGTCTCGATTTCGCTGGGGCTGTGGACCACGCTCATCGTCTATCTCGTGTCGATCCCGCTCGGCATCCGCAAGGCCGTCAAGGACGGTTCGCGCTTCGACGTGTGGACGTCGGGCGTGGTCATCGTCGGCTATGCGATCCCGAGCTTTCTGTTCGCCGTCCTGCTTATCGTGCTGTTCGCGGGCGGGCGCTTTTTCGACGTCTTCCCGCTGCGCGGGCTCGTGTCCGACGGTTTCGCGGACTTCCCCTGGTGGCGCCAGGCGCTCGACTATCTGTGGCACATGGCGTTGCCGGTCTTCGCCATGACGATCGGCGGCTTCGCGAGCCTCACCATGCTCACCAAAAACTCGTTCCTCGACGAAATCGGCAAGCAGTACGTGGTGACGGCGCGCGCCAAGGGCTTGAGCGAACGGCGCGTGCTCTACGGGCACGTGTTCCGCAACGCGATGCTGATCGTGATCGCCGGGTTCCCGGCTGCGTTCGTGTCGATTTTCTTCACGGGCTCGCTGCTGATCGAGATCATCTTTTCGCTCGACGGGCTGGGCCTGCTCGGCTTCGAGGCGGCCATCAACCGCGACTATCCGCTGATGTTCGCCACGCTCTACTTTTTCACGCTGCTGGGTCTCGTGATGAAAATCGTGTCGGACGTCGCCTACACGGCCGTCGATCCGCGGATCGATTTCGAGCGACGGTCGTGAGCTTGCCCGCATGAAGTTCAGCGAACTCAACCGGCGGCGGATCGCCAATTTCAGAGCCAACCGGCGCGGCTTCTGGTCGCTGTGGATTTTCCTCGCGCTGTTCGGCCTGTCGCTGGCGAGCGAGCTCGTCGCCAACGACAATCCGATTCTCGTGCGCTACGACGGCGCGTTCTTCGTGCCGTTCGCCAAGAACTATCCCGAGACGGCTTTCGGCGGCGAGTTCGAGACCGAGGCCGACTATCGCGATCCGGCCGTCGTCGATCTCATCGAGGCCAAAGGCTGGATCGTGTGGCCGCCGATCCGCTTTTCCTACCGCACGGTCAATCTCGACCTGCCGGTGCCCGCCCCCGCCCCGCCTTCGGCCGAAAACTGGCTCGGCACCGACGACCAGGGCCGCGACGTGGCGGCGCGCCTGCTCTACGGTTTCCGCGTCTCGGTGCTGTTCGGCCTTACGCTGACCGTGCTGTCGTCGGTCGTGGGCGTGGTCGCAGGGGCCGTGCAGGGCTATTACGGCGGCTGGGTCGATCTTGCGTTCCAGCGCTTCATCGAGATCTGGGACGGGCTGCCGCAGCTCTACATGCTCATCATCCTGGCCGCGTTCGTCGAGCCGAATTTCTGGTGGCTGCTCGGGCTGCTGCTGCTGTTCCAATGGATGGGCCTCGTGGGCGTGGTGCGCGCCGAGTTCCTGCGCGCGCGCAATTTCGACTATGTGCGCGCGGCGCGCGCGCTGGGCGCCGGCGACGCGGCGATCATGTATCGCCACGTTCTGCCCAACGCGATGGTGGCCACGCTCACCTTCATGCCGTTCATCCTGTCGGGCTCGGTCGTGGCGCTGACCTCGCTCGATTTCCTCGGCTTCGGCCTGCCGCCGGGTTCGGCGTCGCTGGGCGAGTTGCTGGCGCAGGGCAAATCCAACGTCAATGCGCCGTGGCTGGGATTGGCGGCGTTTCTGACGCTGGCGATCCTGCTGTCGCTGCTGGTCTTCGTCGGCGAGGCGGTGCGCGACGCCTTCGATCCGCGCAAAACCTTCCGCGTCGAGCTCGACACATGACCGAACAAACCTTGCTGTCCGTGCGCGATCTGGGCGTCGTTTTCGGCGCGGGAAAACGCGCGCCCGTCGTCGCGGTCGACCGCGTGTCGTTCGAAATCGCTCGCGGTGAAACGCTGGCGCTGGTCGGCGAATCGGGTTCGGGCAAGTCGGTCACGGCGCTCGCGATCCTGCAGTTGCTGCCCTATCCGGCGGCAAGCCATCCCGTGCCCTCGTCGGTGCGCTTTGCCGGAACCGAGCTTGTGGGTGCGGCCGAGCAGACTTTGCGCGCCGTGCGCGGCAACCGCATTTCGATGATCTTCCAGGAACCGATGACGAGCCTCAATCCGCTCCACACGATCGAAAAACAGATCGGCGAGGCGCTGCTGCTGCACAAAGGCCTCGGCGGCGCCGCTGCGCGCGCGCGCATCGTCGAACTGCTGCAGCTCGTGGGCTTGGGTGCTCAGGCCGAAAAGCGGCTCGACGCCTATCCGCACCAATTGTCGGGCGGCCAGCGCCAGCGCGTGATGATCGCGATGGCGCTCGCCAACGAGCCCGATCTTCTGATCGCCGACGAACCCACCACCGCCGTCGACGTGACGATCCAAGCCCAGCTGCTGGCGCTCCTCAAGGATCTGCAGGCGAAGCTCGGCATGGCGATGCTGTTCATCACCCACGATCTCGGCATCGTGCGCAAACTCGCGCATCGCGTGTGCGTGATGCAGAAGGGCCGCATCGTCGAGACCGGTTCGACCACCGCCGTGTTCGGCAACCCGCAGCACGCCTATACGCGCCATCTGCTGGCGGCCGAGCCCAAGGGAAAGGCGGGCGCGCGCGATCCGAACGCCCCCGAGATCCTGCGCGCCGAAAGGGTCAAGGTCTGGTTCCCGATCAAATCGGGCTTCCTGCGACGCGTCGCGGGCCATGTCAAAGCCGTCGATGGGGTGGGCTTCGCGCTCAAAGCCGGGCACACGCTGGGCGTGGTCGGCGAATCGGGTTCGGGCAAAACCACGCTCGGCCTCGCCTTGCTGCGCTTGACGCGCGCGGAGGGCCGCATCGTGTTCGGCGACCGGGATTTGGCGGGCCTGTCGGCGCATGCCCTGCGGCCGCTGCGCCGCGAAATGCAGATCGTTTTCCAGGACCCTTACGGCTCCTTGAGCCCGCGCATGTCGGTCGCCGAAATCGTGGCGGAGGGCCTCAAAATCCACGGCATCGGCGACGCGGCCGCGCGCGATGCCGCCGTGGTCGCCGCCCTCGAAGAGGTGCGAATCGATGCGGCCACGCGCCACCGCTATCCGCACGAGTTTTCGGGCGGCCAGCGCCAGCGCATCGCGATCGCGCGCGCGCTTGTGCTGAAACCCAGATTTCTCGTGCTCGACGAGCCGACCTCGGCCCTCGACATGTCGGTGCAGGCGCAGATCGTCGATCTGCTGCGCGAATTGCAGGACCGCCACAAGCTCGCCTATCTCTTCATCAGCCACGACCTCAAAGTCGTTCGCGCATTGGCCGACGAGGTGATGGTGATGAAAGACGGCGCCGTCGTCGAGCACGGACCCGCTGCGCGGATTTTCGAAGCGCCACAAATGCCCTATACGCGCGCGCTTATCGCCGCCGCGTTCGCCCACGACGTCGTCGCCCACGAAGGGGCGCGCACGTGAAGCTCCTTTTCATGTCGGGCAGCGACCGGATTGCGGCGTGGCGCGCGGTTCTGGCCGAGCTTGCGCCCGAGATCGAGCTTGTCGATGCCGACGCCCCGCACGATCCCGACGAGATCGAATTCGCGCTCGTCTGGCAGTATCCGCCGGGGGCTCTCAAGCGCTATCGTCGGCTACGGCTCGTCTCTTCGCTCGGGGCGGGCATCGACCATTTGCTGCGCGACCCGGAATTTCCGGCGGGCGTGCCGTTCGTGCGTCTCGTCGATCCGACCTTGACGCGCGGCATGGTCGAATACGCGCTGTGGGCTGTTTTGCGATACCACCGCCAGATGGTCGAATACGCTTCGTTCCAAGCGCAAGCGCAATGGCACCCGCTGCCCGCACCGACCGCGTCCGAACGGCGCGTGGGCGTTGCGGGGGTCGGCGAAATCGGCGGGGCGGTGGCGCGCGCGATCGCGCGGCTGGGATTCGACGTGGCCGGTTGGTCGCGGCGCGCCAAAGCCGATCTGCCGTTCCCCGTATTCGCCGGCGCCGAGGGCTGGAAGCCTTTTCTGGCGCGCACCGACATTCTGGTCTGCGTGCTGCCTTTGACCGATGCCACGCGCGGGCTGCTCGATGCGGCCTGCTTTGCCGCGCTGCCGCCGGGCGCCTTCGTGGTGAATATCGCGCGGGGCGGGCATTTGGCGGCCGACGATCTGCTGGCGGCCCTCGAAAGCGGCCATCTGACGCACGCCACGCTCGACGTGACAGACCCCGAACCGCTGCCCGCCACGCATCCCTTCTGGCGGCACCCCAAGGTGACGCTGACCCCGCATGTGGCCAGCCTCACCGATCCGCGCACCGCCGCGCCTCAAGTCGTGGCGAACATCCGCAACAGCCTGGCAGACAAGCCTTTGGCCAATATCGTCGACCGCGCAAACGGATACTGAACCGCGACTGATCGACACCATTGTGGTGCCGACGTTTCAGGGCTATATGCTAGTATCGTTTCGTATCCGTCCCCGGGCGCCATGAACGAATCAGCCGCCAAAATCGAAGTTCCAGCCGAGCTTCCGCCGCCCAAAAAGGCCGACAAGTCGAAGACCTTCAGTTTCGACCACCCGGTCTTTCAAGTGAAAGGTGCATATTTCGGTTTCGGCAAGGACGGCGACTCGGTATGCCTGCACGTTCCGCTCGGCGACATCATGGCCGCTTTGCCGATGGACGCGGTCAAGATTCAGTTCCAGATCCCCAAGGACAGCGAAGACGCCGCCCTGCTCGAAGTCGTCGAGAAATCGATGAAGTTCGTGAAGCGCATCGTCCCCGGCGACTCGATTCCGGCCGAAATTCTCGACGGCACGGCGTCGTGGCGCGTCGAGCCGCACCACATCGCGCGCGCCAATGCGCGCATCTCGCTGCAGATCATCAGCTGGATGTCTGGAAAACCCATCGATGTCGGCGATTCGCACGAGCTCGAAGGACTCGCCGGCAATCCAGAGACCAAAAAGAAGGTCCAGGAGGCGTTCGAGCTTTTGGCCGAACGGCTGGGCCTCGGGCGCGCCAACAAGAACCAGATCGTCGAAATGATCGAGCAGCTGGCGCGCGAAACCTCGTACATCGAGGCACTGCGCGAACGCTTCGCCAAGATCATGAAAATCTCCAACGGATTCAACGTTTTGTTCGCCCTCTACAAGCGCGAACGCGGCGTGCAGGAAGAAATCGGCCGCTGCCGCATCCTGATGAAAAGGCCGGTCGAGGAAATCACCAGCATTTTCCTGCAGGTCGACGCCAATACGGGCGAAGTGTTCAACGCGCTCAAACGCCTGCGCGAGACGATCACCTACATCCGCAACATGCGCGACGATTTGCACCAGCGCTTCATGCTGTGGGACGAGATCCTCGTCGCCTGGGAGAGCGTGGTGCTCGAACGCGACAGCCGCATCGACAAGCTGGTGCGAGTCACCTACCGTTTCGTCGCCCGCCACTTTCCGCAGAATTCCGAGTGGAGCCTCACACGCTGAGGGGCGGCCGCGCGCCTTCCGGCGCGTATCGCTGCCTGAGAACGGCGAAGGCGGCGCGCAGACCCTGCACCATCGCGCCCTCGGGCCGACCCGGGCGCGGCCACGGGCTCCAGGCCACGATGTCGAAATGCGCCCACGCCGCTTCGCGCGGCACGAAGTCCTGCAGGAACAAAGCAGCCACGATCGCGCCGCCGAACGGGCCGTCCGAGACGTTGTTCATGTCGGCGTTTTTGCTGTCGATGCGGCTGCGATAGGGCTTCCACAGCGGCATGCGCCAGGCCGGATCGTCGTGCGCAAGACCCGCCGCCAACAACGCGTCGGAAAGCCCGTCGTCGTTGGCGAACAAGGCCGGCAGATCGGGGCCGAGCGCCACGCGCGCGGCTCCCGTAAGCGTGGCAAAATCGAGCATCAACTCGGGCTTTTCCTCCGCCGCGCGCGCAAACGCATCGGCAAGAACGAGGCGGCCTTCGGCATCCGTGTGGCCGATTTCGACCGTTTTGCCCGCTTTCGAGCGGATGATATCGAGCGGGCGCAGCGCATTGCCCGAAATGCTGTTCTCGACAGCCGGGATCAGCACCTGCAAGCGCAGCTTGAGCTTGGCCTCGACCGCAAGGCGCGCGAGCGCGAGCACGTGCGCGGCGCCGCCCATGTCTTTTTTCATCAGCTTCATGCCCGCATCGGGCTTGATGCCGAGGCCGCCCGTGTCGAAGCATACGCCCTTGCCGACCAATGCGACGCGCGGATGCGCCGGATCTCCCCAGCCGAGTTCGATGAGGCGCGGCGCACGCGCAGCCGCACGTCCGACCGCGTGGATCAGGTTGTAGCCTTGCGCGCGCAGCGCTTCGCCCTCGACCACGCGCGCGGTCATGCCGAGTTCTTCGGCCATCGCGAGGGCGGCTTCCGCCAGCCCGTCCGGACCCATCTCCTCGGCCGGAGTGTTGATGAGGTCGCGCGCAAACCCGTCGGCGCGCACGAAGCTCTGCACGGCCCGGCGGTCGGCGAGGGCGGGCCACACCAGCGTGGCGGGGCTGCGCGGCGCCTTTTTGTAGCGGTCGAATGCGTAGCTGCCGATCCCCCAAGCGATCGCGATGCGCGTGGCCGTTTCGGCCGTCGCGGGCTCGGGATCGAGGCGGTAGCTGCCGTGCGGCAGCGTCAGCGGCAGGCCCGCATGACCCCACATCCAGCCGCCCGATCCGTCGCCCGCATCGTCGGGGGCGACGCCGGCGAGGACGCGCTCGATGCGCCCGTCGCGGCCCGGCAACGCCAAATGCGTGCCGCTTGCGCCGACAAAGCCGTTCTGCGCGGCAAAACGGCGATGTGCCGCCGACAGCGACTTGGCGAATTTCGGCCATTCGGCCTTGGCAAGAACGGCGAGGCGGATCGTGTCGGCAACGGCTTTGGGACGAAACGACAGGCGCGCAGGCATTGCGGTTCCTCTGGCATGCGGCGGATTTCTTCGAGCTTGCCCCAAAGCCGCGCAGCTGGAAAGCTCGAGCTTCGCGAAAGGATACCGACGATGACCGACGCCACCTTGATCCTCGGCAACAAAGCCTATTCCTCGTGGTCGCTGCGCGGCTGGCTGATGTGCAAGCTCGCAGCGCTCGATTTCGAAGAAACGATCCACGACATGGGCGCGGACGACTGGAAGGCGTGGATCGCAGCGCGCAGCCCGTCGGGCAAAGTGCCGTGCCTGCTCATCGACGGCGCGACGATCTGGGAATCGCTGGCGATCGGCGAACATCTGGCCGAACGCAACCCGGCCGCTTTCTATCCCGCCGACCCGGCGGCGCGGGCGCATGCGCGCGCGATCGCGGCCGAAATGCACGCGGGCTTCGTCGAGTTGCGCAAAGCGATGTGGATGAACGTGCGCCGCAGCTTTCCGGGCAAGCGCCGCACCCCGGCCGCCCTTGCCGACATCGCGCGCATCGACCGGATTTGGAGCGAGACGCGCGCGCGATTCGGCGCGGGCGGCCCTTATCTTTTCGGCGCGCAGTTCGGCCTTGCGGACGCGATGTACGCGCCCGTCGCGGCGCGCTTCCGGACCTGGGCGCCCGAATTGTCGGCCGCAGCGCAAAGATATGCCGACGCCGTATGGCAGCATCCCTGGATGCGCGAATGGGTCGCAGCGGCCGCAGCCGAGCCTTGGGTGGTGGCGCGCTACGAGGATCCGGACATCTAGTGCCGCACGCCTACACGCGCGCGCGTATCGGGTGTAAGGTGGAACATCCTTTGGATCAGGAACGGCCATGACTCTGGAGACCGCATCGCGCCCCGACACCGGCAAGCCGCCGCCGCTGCAATTCGGCTTGCCGCACGACGGGCTGGTTTTGAGCGTGCCGAGCCGCGGGCAACGCCTCGGCGATCTCGTTTGGCTCGCGATCGTGGCCGCAACTTTGGCCGCGACGACCGGCTCGGCGATCGCGGCGGCCGGCGCGTTGGGGGCGGTCGCCAGCCTCGTTCTCGGCGCCGTCGTTGCGGGCATCATCGCGCGCTACTGGCGCCGCCACTACGGCGCGCGCGCGCGCGTGACGATCGACCGTGCAGGCATCCACGATGCCGCCGCGGGACTTCCGCCGCTCGACTGGACAGACATCGAAGCGCTCGAGGCCGTGCCCAATGCCGTCGGCGTGCTCGGGCTCTATGCGCGCTTGACGCCGGCCGCCAATCGCCGCCGCTTTGCCGGGCTCGCCGGCCTCCTGCGCGTCGCGCTGACGGCGCAGGCGCAGGCAGGCGTCGTGCTCGAGGGCACGAGCGCCGACCGCCTGCCCGTCCCGCTCGAATATCTGATCTTGCAGCTGCGCGCGCGGGGGGCGCCCGTGCGCGCACCCGCCGCCGATTTCGACGCTTTCGAATGGGATGCGCGCTGGCTTCCCGCATCGGATGCCGCACGCCTGATCGCCGGGCGCCTGGGCAAGCGCGCGCGCCCCTTTGCCGCCCACAATCTTGATCTTGCGCGCACGCGCGGCCAGAATGTCGGCGCTCGCCATTGGCAAAACGTCTTGGCAGAACTGCGCGCGGCCGAAGGCTTGCCCGCGACGGCGGACGCCGAAGACGGCCAGATCTAACGGAGCAATCCGCTCTCCGAATAGGCGAGGGCGGCACCCGCATGCAGCGGAAAGCCGAGCCCTTCGACGGCCGTTTCGACCTTCAAAAAACGCCCGACGGCGGCGTTGGCGTCGAGAATGCGACGGTTGTTGGCGTGCCACAAAGCGCGCGTGAGCCCGTGCACGGATGCGTCGTCGGCCGCCTCGGACGTTATCCACAAGATGCCGACCGACAGCGACGCGATTTCGCCCACGCCGCGATAGCTGCCCGCAGGGATCGTCGATTCGGTAAGAAACGGCTGCGTGGCGCGCAGCCGCGCGACGAGGCTCTGCAGCGGCAGGATGGCAATATCCTGGGCTTCGGCAAGTTCGGCGACGAAAGCGGACGGCACGCCGGAAGTCGCGAAAAACGCGTCGATTTTGGCGGCACGCAACGCTTCGGCCGCTTCGGCGGGCGCGAGGAACTGCGCGCGCACGTCGCGCTCGCCCAGGCCCGCCGCCTGCAGCACGGCGCGCGCGGCGACCGCCGTGCCCGATTCGCGCTCGCCCAGAGAAACCACCTTGCCGCGCAGATTGCGCAGATCCGACAGGCCGGCGGCACGGCGCACGATCAGATGCAGCGTCTCGGGATAGAGATTGGCGATCGCGCGCAAGTTCGCGGCGGCACCGCGGCGTGCGAACGGCCCCGTGCCGCGGTAGGCCCAGTAGGCGAGATCGGCCTGGCACAGCGCCGAATCGATGCGCCCCGACGCGACCAAATCGATGTTGGCAAGCGAACCCGCCGTGGTCTGGTTGACGACGATCATGCCCGGCACGCCGCACGTACCGCCGCGCGCGCAGTCGCGGGCGCCGGGCGGCGAACTGACGGTCTGGCCGATCAGGCTTGCGACCTGGAACATCGTCGATTCGCTGGGGCCGGACGCGATGCGGAAAAAGCGCGTTTCCTGGGCGCGGGCGCGCAAGGGTGCGATCGCAGCCGCCGCCGCCGCTCCCGCCAAAAACATCCGCCGACCGGCAACGCGCATGACCCGTTCGCCTCGTGAGGACGCTTGCCCGCAAGCGCCCGCTCCTGTCTAGCGCGGAAGCGGCTCCGAAGTCACGCGGCTACATCATGTTGCGCGGCAACCAGAGCGCTATGTCGGGAACAAAGAACAGCAGCGCCACCATCACGCACATCAGCACGAAAAACGGGAACGCGACCCAGCCGATATAGGTGATCTGGTGTCCGGTCATGCCTTGCAGCACGAACAGATTGAAGCCGACGGGCGGCGTGATCTGCGCCATTTCGACCACGATCACGATGAAGATGCCGAACCATACGAGATCGAACCCGGCCCGCTCGATCGTGGGCATGACGACCGCCATCGTGAGCACCACCATCGAAATGCCGTCGAGGAAGCAGCCCAGAATCGCGTAGAAGATCGTCAGCATCAAAATCAGCATGCCGGGCCCGAGATCGAGCGCGTCGATCCATTCTGCGAGCGCGCGCGGCAGACCGGTGAAACCCATCGCGAGCGTGAGGAACGACGCCCCCGCAAGGATGAACGCGATCATGCAGGAGAGCCGCGTGGCGCCCATCAGGCTTTCCTTGAACACTTTCATGTTCATGTCGCCCTGCAGCGTGGCGACAAGCAGCGCGCCCGCCACGCCGACGGCGGCGGCTTCTGTCGCGGTCGCGAAGCCCGCATAGATCGAACCCAGCACGATGACGATAAGGCCCACCGACGGCAGCAGGAAGCGCGCGGCGTAGATCTTCCCGAAAAACGTCATTTTCATGTCGGCGGGCGGGATCTTGTCGGCGTTGAAAAGCGACCAGCAGACGACCCACGCCATGAACATGCCGGCCAGCGCCAAGCCCGGGACAACGCCGGCGATGAAAAGCTGGGCGATCGACGTGTTGGTCTGGACGCCGTAGACGATCATGATCAGAGACGGCGGAATCAACAGCCCCAACGTGCCCGAGCCTGCGAGCGAACCGACGATCATGCTTTCGGGATAGCCGCGCTTGCGCAGCTCCGGGATCGACATTTTGCCGATGGTGGCGCACGTCGCCGCCGACGAGCCCGAGATCGCGGCAAAGATCGTGCAGCCGATCACGTTGGTGTGCAGAAGGCGGCCGGGCAAAGCCTGCATCCACGGCGCGAGGCCGCGGAAAAGATCCTGCGACAGCCGCGTGCGGAACAGGATCTCCCCCATCCAGATGAACATCGGCAGCGCCGTGAGCGTCCAGGACGAGGAAGAGCCCCAAATGGTCGTGACCATCGCCGGGCCCACCGGCCGGTTCGTGAACAACTCCATCGCCATCCAGCCGGTCCCCAGCAGGGCAAGGCCGATCCACACGCCCGAGCCCAGAAGCACGAACATGAAGACGATCAAAAGGCCGACAATTTCAAGACTCAACATCGCGTCGTTCCCCCGCCTCGGATGGCGTCTATTCGGTGTGCTGCATTTCGGCCGAGAGATCGCTCTCGGACGGATCGCGGCCCTGCAGCACCTGCACGAGTTCGTCGAGGAAGGCGACCAGCAGGATCGTGATCCCGAGCGCCATCATCGATTGCGGGATCCACAGGGGCGAAGCGTCCATCGCGTCGGAGCGCGAATCGAACTCGAACGACCAGTAGACCATGTCCCAGGCGTACCAGGCGAAGAAGCCGGTGAGGAAAATCGAAGCGCCCAGGCACCAGATTTCGATCCAGCGCCGCGCCGGGCCTTTGAAGCGCTGGATGATCAGCGTCACGCGGATATGCTCGCCGCGCTTGAGCGTGCTCGCGAGCGCGAAGAACGAAGCGCCGGCCATCGCGAAGCCCGCATAGGCGTCCGTGCCGCGCACATAGATGTCGGTGAAGCCGCCCAGCACCTGCAGCATCGTGACGACGAGGATCATCACCATCGAAAAGCCGGCCGCCCAGCCGCTCGCCTCGTAAAGAAGATCGAGAAAACGCCGCATGTTGCCCCCACTCAAGAACCCGCCAAGGCGCCGGGCCGGAACCCAGCCCAAGCCCAAAAAGAAGAGGTCGGCGCCGCCCGCATTCGCGGACAATGCCGACCTCGTTCCGCGTCGTCCGGATTTAGCAATATCCGGGCCTGATCCTCAGGCGCTGGCCTTGTAGGCGGCCACGAGTGCGGCACCGTCGGCACCGGCGCGGCCGAGCCAATCCTTGGTCAGCTCCTCGCCCCAGCGCTGGAAGCCCGCCTTCAGGGACGGCGACGGCGCTTCGACGGTCATGCCGTTTTTCTTGAACTCTTCGAGGAAGAAGTTGGCCAAACGCTCGGACTCGGCCCAGCCGCGCGCTTCGGCGACTTCGGCGGCCTTGGTCACGGCCGAACGCGTCGCGTCGTCGAGCGAGGCCCAGGCGCGCTGGTTGACCATGGTCATGTTCTTCGGCAGCCAGGCCTGGACGTCGTAGAAGAACTTGATGTGCTCCCAGATCTTCGAATCGAAGCCCGTGGCGCCCGACGAGATCATCGAATTGACGCGGCCTGCGGCGAGCGCTTGCACCAGTTCGGCCGCCTGCACGGTCGTGACGCGCATGCCCGCAAGTTCGGCAAATCGCCCGGCCGACGCGCCGTAGGAGCGGAACGACAGGCCGCGCAGATCTTCCGGCGTGGCCAGCGCCTTGGGGCTGTAGAAGCCCTGCGGCGGCCACGGCACGGCAAAAAGCATGCGCACGCCGCGCGCCTGCAGGCGGCGGTCGACGAACGGCTTCTGGGCCGCAGCCAGGCGGCGCGCTTCGGCGAACGAAGTCGCGAGGAACGGGATGTTGTCCGCGCCGAACATCGGATCGTCGTTTTCCAGCACGACCTGCAGCAATTCGCCCATCTGGGCTTGTTGCGTCTGCACGGCACGCAGGATTTCCGGCACGCGGAACAGCGAGGCGCCCGCATGCACGGTGATTTCGAGCTTGCCGCCCGACGCGTCCTTCACGTCTTTGGCGAACTGGATCAGATTGACCGAGTGGAAATTCGTGGCCGGGTAGCCAGCGGGCAGATCCCATTTCCACTTCGCTTGGGCGGCGGCGGGGCGAACGATCGCGGCGGCGGCAAGCGCGCCTGCGGCGGTCCCGGCAAATTGACGGCGGGTCAGATTGGTCATCGAAAGACTCCCTGTTTTGCGATTTGTCGCTTAAGGCGCCAAGTTAGGCGCATCGCTCGCCAAGCGTCAAGAAAGCGCGGGCGGCAGGCCCAGAATGCCGGCCTCAACCAGCCGCTCGATGTCGGCGGACGCATATCCGAGATCGGCAAGGATCTCGCGGCCGTCGGCACCGATCGCGGGTACGTCGCGGCGCACGCCCAGGCGTTCGCCGTCGAAACTGATGGGGAGGCCCGGCACGCGGATTTTGCGGCCATTGGCGGCCGTCACCTCGACGAAACCGCCGCTTTGGTTGAGATGCGCGTCGTCGAGCAGATCGACAGGGGTTTGGATGGGCGCGTAAGGGATGCCGAGCTTTTCCGCACGCGCCACAAGATCGGCCGTGGTGACGCCGGAAAACGCCTTCTGCACGGCCGGGATGAGCCAGGGACGCGCGGCACAGCGCAGCGGATTGGTGGCAAGCTCGGGGTCCGCTTTGAGCGCGCCCAGGCCGAACTCGTCGCAAAACGGCCCCCATTGCGTGTCGGACACGACGGCCACGAACAATTGGCCGCCGTCGGCCGTATCGAACACGTCGTAGATGCCCCATGCGGCCCGGCGCACGGTCATCGGCGGCGGGGCTTCGCCCGTGACGCCGAACTGCGCGATGTGCTGGGCCACCAGGAACGCGCAGTTTTCGTAGAGGGCCGATTTTACGTAGCGCCCCTTGCCTGTGCGATGTCGCTCTTCGATCGCCGCCAGGATGCCGATCGCCGCGAACATGCCGCCCATGATGTCGTTGACGGAGGTGCCCGCGCGCAGCGGCCGACCGGCAGGGCCCGTCATGTAGGCGAGCCCCGCCATCATCTGCACGACCTCGTCGAGGGCCGTGCGATGTTCGTAAGGACCGTCGAGAAAGCCTTTGAGCGAGCAATAGACCGCGCGCGGGTTGAAGGCCGCGACGGCCTCGTAGCCCAGGCCCAGCCTGTCCATGGCACCGGGCCGGAAATTCTCGGTGACGACGTCGGCCTCCGCCACAAGCTTGCGCGCGATGGCGGCCCCCTCGGGCGATTTCATGTCGAGCGCTATCGAGCGCTTGTTGCGGTTGAAGGCCGGAAAGAACCCGGCACCGGAGGCCGTCAGACGCCGCGTATTGTCGCCGCCCGGCGCGGGCTCGATCTTGATCACGTCGGCCCCGAGATCGGCGAGGATCAAGCCGCAGCTCGGCCCCATGACCATGTGCACGAATTCGACGACGCGCAATCCGGCAAGCGGCAGGTTCTGCATCACGCCGCCGCCGCGGGAGCATAGCCTTTCGGCAAGCCCGACTTGGCAAGATGGCCGTAGAACTCCGCCCCCGGCAAGGACGCCACGAGGATTTCGCGCGCCTGCATGAGCCTGTCGAAATCGATGCCGGTGCGCAAACCCATCGCCTCCAGCATGAAGACCAGATCCTCGGTGATGACGTTGCCCGACGCACCCGGCGCATAAGGGCAGCCGCCGAGCCCGGCAAGCGAGGAATCGAGGGCCGACACGCCCGCTTCGATCGCGGCCACGCAATTGGCAAGGCCGAGCCCGCGCGTGTTGTGGAAGTGTGCGGCATCGAGCCGCGACCCGATCTCGCGCTTGACGGCCGAAAGCACGCGGCGGACCTGGCCAGGATTGGCGTAGCCGACGGTGTCGGCGATCGACACGGAATCCGCGTCCAGCGCGACGGCGGCGGCGGCGATGCGCAGCACGTCGGCCTCGGGAACTTCGCCTTGCAGCGTGCAGCCGAACGCGGTCGAAACGCCGGCGTTGATCTTGAAGCGACGTTCGGGCGGAAGCGCGTCGCGCAAGGCGACGATAGCGCCCAATTCGGCCAATTGTTCGTCCACGGTCTTGCGCACGTTGGCGCGCGAATGCGCCTCGCTTGCCGAAATCGGCAAAGACAGGCGCGGCACGCCGATTTCGGCGGCGCGCTGCGCGCCCTTGAGATTGGGCACCAGCGCCACGACCGACAGATCGGGGATCGTCAGCGCGTCGGCAGCGACTTCGGCGGCATCCGCGAACTGCGCGATCATCTTCGGGTTCACGAAGGAGCAGACCTCGATTTCCGGCAGGCCCGCCGCCGCAAGGGCGCGGATCCAGGCTTTCTTGGCGTCGGTCGCCATGAAGATCTTGGTGTTCTGCAGCCCGTCGCGCGGCCCAACTTCGGAAATCGAAATGTCGATGCGCGCCATCGCCCCTCCTTCTCCCGTCATTGCCAGACTTTCCACGGCGCTTTTCCCGCAGCCCACATGTCGTTCAGCATCGTCATGTCGCGGAACGTATCCATGCACTGCCAGAAACCGTCGTGGCGATAGACCGAAAGGGCCGCACGCTCGGCCAGGACCGGCATAAGATCGATCTCGAGGCTCATCTTGCCGTCGTCGGGCGGCAGGCCGTCGAAGGCGCGCTTGTCGAGAACCATGAAGCCGCCGTTGATCCAGCCGTCGGCGGTCTGCGGCTTTTCGCGGAAGCTGCGCACGTCGCTGCCCGCAATGTCGATCTCGCCGTAGCGCGAGGGCGGATGCACGGCCGTGATCGTGCCGAGCCGGCCGCCGTTGCGGTGGGTTTCGAGCAGCGCGTCGATGTCGATGTCGGCCACGCCGTCGCCGTACGTCGCGAAGAACTGGGACCCGCGCACATGCTTGAGCGCGCGCCGGATGCGGCTGCCGGTATTGGCCTCGGCTCCGGTCTCGACGAGTGTCACCGTGAAATCGAGCGGCGCGGTGTCGCCCAGCACGCGCACCGCACTCGTCGACAGATCGACCTCGATGTCGGCTTTGTGCAGGCGGTAATTCACGAAAAAGTCGCGCACCACCTCGCCCTTGTAGCCCAAGCATACGACGAAGCGCTTCACGCCGTAGCGGCGGTAGATGCGCATGATGTGCAGAAGAATCGGCGTGCCGCCGACCATGACCATCGGCTTGGGCCGCACTTCTGTTTCCTCGCGCAGACGCGTGCCCAGGCCGCCGGCCAGAATTACCGCTTCCATGTCTTGCGCGCGCATGTCGGACCCTGCCTTCTTCGCGATTCGGAAGCGCCGAGTTTAGCGCGTGTCCGCACTTCTCGCATCTTTGCGTTCGTCGCCCTAGACTGGCGGCGATGCGACTCGCGATTCTGCTCCCGATTCTGGCGATGCTGCTGCTCGCGGTCGTTTGGGCCGCGCTGTTCGTGGCGCCGAGCGTGCCCGGCCTGCAAGGCCCGCGTTGGAGCGTGGTGCTGTTCGTCGACGAGTCCGGTCGGCCGCCGGGGGCCGCCTTCGAGGAATGGGCCCAGAGCGCGCGGCGCTTTGCGCGGGCGAGGCAAGGTACGAACGCGGTTTTGCGCGATGCCGCGATCGACGCGGATCTCGCCGGGATCGGCTATAGGGTCGCCGACGACGTCGACGACCCTGTCGGCTGGCTCGATGCGCGCATGCGCGACGGCGAGCCGTTTTTTCTCGCCTTGCGTGCCGGAGCCGACTCGGACATCGCGTTCGAGCGCATTCGCACCCATCTCGAGCGCACCGGGCTTGCAAGGCGCACGATCCTGGCGGCATGGACCAAAACGTTTTTCGCGCTCGACATGCCCGGATCGCGTGCGGTGCCGGCGCTGGAGCGGCCGAGCGAGTCGGCCGACATTCTGCCGACATTGCTGCGCCTGATCGGCCTCACGCCGAGCCACCCTCTGCCCGGCTACGCGCTCGCGGGTTGACAGGCCCTGCGGCACCGGCCGACAAGACGGTCAGCCGAATCGTTCTGCCCCGCTGCCCCCTTTTTCCGCGAGACCTACCATGCAGTTCTACCGCCACGGACTTTCCGGCGCCGACGCCAAGGCAGTCGCCGA
Source organism: Tagaea sp. (assembly GCA_044378015.1). GTDB lineage: Bacteria > Pseudomonadota > Alphaproteobacteria > CACIAM-22H2 > CACIAM-22H2 > Tagaea. The sequence goes on along the minus strand of JBILXZ010000021.1, from coordinate 31,446 downwards.
GGTTCTCGAAACGCCCTTCCTGACGTCGGGCGCCGTCGGCAAGAAGGTGGAAGCGCAGATCGCCGCGTTTTTTGGCCAACCCTATGCGCTGCTGGTCAACAGCTGGACCAACGGAGCACTTGCCGTCCTGCTGGCTCTCGACCTCAAGCCCGGCGACGAAGTGATCATCCCGGCCCAGACTTTCATCGCGACCGCGAACATGGTCGAACTGATCGGTGCCAAGCCGGTTTTCGCCGACGTCGATCCGCACACGCTGCTGCTGACGCCCGAAGGGGCCGCACGCGCGGTCACGCCGCGCACGCGGGCCTGCATTCCCGTGCACATGTACGGGCTGATGTGCGACATGGCGGGCCTGCGCGCCGCTCTGCCGGGCCGCGTGACGCTGATCGAAGATTGCGCGCATTGCTTCGAGGGCACGCGCGATGGAGCACCGCCGGGCACGCACTCCGAAGTCGCCATCTTCTCGTTCTACGCGACCAAGAACGTCACGTGCGGCGAAGGCGGGGCGATAATCCTCAAAGACGAAAAACTCTTCGCGGCCCTGCAGCAGACGCGCCTGCACGGCATGAGCGCCATCGCGGCCGACCGCTTCAAGGCGGGCCAGTATCGGCACTGGGACATGGCGCGCTTGGGCGTGAAGGCCAATCTGCCCGATCTGCTCGCGGCCTTGCTGCCGAACCAGATCGCGACGATCCGCGAACGCCTGCCCGCACGCACGGCTTTGGTCGAGCGCTACCGCGCCGAGCTCGCCAACCTGCCGATCCGGCTGCAGACGCTGCCCGAAAATTGCGTGTCGGCGCACCATCTGTTCCCTATTCACGTGAAGCCTGCCGCGCGCGACGCCGCGATCGCGGCCCTCAATGCGGCGGGCATTCCGGTCACGGTCAATTACCGGTCGGTACCGACCTTGACCTACTACCGCGAGAAATACGGCTACAGCCCCGCCTCCTTCCCGGTCTCCTGGGAATGGGGCGAGGGCGAAATCACGCTGCCGCTGTGGCCCGGCATGCCGGACGAAGACCAGGCCAAAATCATCGCGACGCTCAAGGCGAGCGTCGTGCCGCTCTGCGGTTGAACGCACTCGGGCGTTTTGAGCGTCGGCGCGACGATGCCCGCCGATGCCCCACGTGCCAAAGCTGACATCCGCTCCGACAAATCCGCTTTTTGCCGAGCTTGCGCAATGCAAGAGAGGCCGCTACGAAAGACCCGGAACTCGGAGAAACCCATGGAATCGCGTGCGCATATTGCCGTCGTCGGCCTCGGCTATGTCGGCTTGCCGCTGGCGGTAGGCTTGGCTGGTCATTTTCGCGTGACCGGCTTCGACATCGACGCGACGCGTGTGGCCGAGCTCAAGGCGGGTCACGACCGCACCGGCGAGATCGAGTCGGCCCGCCTCAAAATTGGCAAGCTTGCGCTGACGGCCGACCAAGCCGCGATGGCGGGGGCGGATGTTTTCATCGTGACCGTGCCGACCCCCATCGACGAAGCCAACCGACCCGATTTGAGCGCCGTCGTCGCAGCGAGCCACACGGTCGGCGGCGCGATCAAGAAGGGCGCCATCGTGGTGCTCGAGAGCACGGTCTATCCCGGCGTGACCGAAGAGATCATGGGGCCCGAGATCGCCAAGGCTTCGGGTCTCGCGTGCGGCGTCGATTTCTTTCTGGGCTACAGCCCCGAGCGCATCAATCCCGGCGACCGCGAGCACACGGTCGATCGCATCACGAAAGTGGTCGCGGGCCAAACACCGGAAGTGGCCGAAAAACTCGGCACGCTTTACGGGGCCGTCAATGGCGGCAACGTGTTCTTGGCGCGCGACATCCGCACGGCGGAGGCCGCCAAAGTGATCGAGAACGCACAGCGCGACATCAACATCGCGTTCATCAACGAGATCACGATGATCTTCAACAAGATGGGCCTGTCGGCGCACGACGTGCTGGCGGCCGCGCGCACCAAGTGGAACTTTCTGCCCTTCGCGCCGGGACTCGTGGGCGGCCATTGCATCAGCGTCGATCCCTACTATCTCGCCGAGGCGGCGATGCGCCTCAAGCATCATCCCGACATCATCCTCGCCGGCCGTCGCACGAACGACAGCATGGCGGCCTATTGCGCGTCGGAAGTGGCGCGCCTTCTGGTCGGGCATCGCAGCTTTGCCGCGAAGATCCTGGTGCTGGGGATCGCGTTCAAAGAGGACGTGCCCGATCTGCGCAACACCAAAGTCGTCGATCTTGCCGACGATCTGCGCGCGCGCGGCCATGCGGTCGACATCCACGATCCGATCGTCGATGCGGCCGAGGCGCGCCACGAATACGGCGTCGATCTCGTGGACCGACTCGACGGCGGCGTGCGCTACGACGCGGTCGTCGCGGCCGTCGGCCATCGCAAGTTCGCCGATCTCGACCTCGCACCGCTGACAGCCGACGATGCGCTGCTGTTCGACATCAAGGGCCTCTGGCGCGGCAAGAAAATGCCGCCCGGTCGGCGCTACCACACCCTGTGAGCGCGCGCCGCCCCCTGCTGTCGCGCTTCAACCGCGTGGTGCTCGCCACGACCCACGATTTGGGCATGGCGGCAGCGGCCTTCCTCGTTTCGCTCTATCTGCGCGTCGGCGACGAGATGCTCGACTACCCGCTCGATTTTCTCGCGGGCGGCACGGCCTTGTTCACGGCCGCTGCGGCCATCGCGTTCCGCTTCACGGGCGTTTCGCGCGGCGTGTGGCGCTACGTCTCGATCGACGATCTTGCGGTCATTGCGCGCGGCACCACCCTCGCCTTGCTGCTGTTCGTGCCGGCGATGTTTTTGTGGACGCGGCTCGAGATCATGCCGCGTTCGACGATATTCATCGGCTGGTTCGTGCTGTTCGCGCTGCTCACGGGGCCACGCCTGCTCTATCGCACGGTGCGCGAGGGCAAGCTCAATCTCTCGTTCGGCGCCCCGCGCGCCGACCAGGTGCAAGTGCTGCTCGTCGGCGCCAACGACGGCGCCGAGCTGTTCTTGCAGGCGAACCGCCGTCGCGGGCGAGCGCCCTATTTCGTGGTCGGCATCCTCGACGACGCCGAACGGCGCAAGGGCCGCCAGATCGGCGGCGTCGACGTGCTGGGGCCGACGGACGCGCTCGAGGCGATCCTTGCCGATCTGCGCCGCCGCGGGTTCCGGCCGCAGCGTCTCGTGGTTGCGGCCACGATGGACGGGGCGGCGCTCGGAAACGTCGTCGATCTGGCCGACCGCTGCGGCCTAACGGCCGTACGCCTGCCGCGCATCAACGAACTCAACCGCACGGCAAAGGTCGAAAGCGGCCTCGATGTGAGCCCGATCGCAATCGAAGACCTGCTCGGCCGACCGCAGACGGTGCTCGACCGCGCCGCGATGGACGAGCTCGTGCGCGGCCGGCGCGTGCTCGTGACGGGCGCGGGCGGCAGTATCGGCGCAGAGCTCGTGCGCCAGATCGCCCAGCGCGGGCCGGCCCGGCTCGATCTCGTCGACAATTCGGAGTTCGCCCTCTACGCGATCGACCGCGAGGTCGAAGAAAATTGGCCGCACGTGCCGCGCCGCGCCACGATCGGCGACGTGCGCGAAGCAGACGCGATGCGCCACGTGCTGGCGCGTGCGGCACCCGAGATCGTGTTCCATGCCGCGGCCCTCAAGCACGTGCCGCTGCTCGAAGCCAACCCGGCGCAAGGCGCTCTCACCAACGCCATCGGCACGCGCAACGTCGCCGACGCGGCCGTGGCGGCGGGCGCGCATGCGATGGTGCTGATCTCGACCGACAAGGCCGTCAACCCGACCAACGTGCTGGGAGCGACCAAGCGCCTTGCCGAAATCTTCTGCCAGGCGCGCGACGCGCAGAGCGTTTCGACGCGCTTCGTCGCCGTGCGCTTCGGCAACGTGCTCGGCTCCTCCGGCTCGGTCGTGCCGCTGTTCCAGCGCCAGCTCGGCGCCGGCGGCCCGATCACCGTGACGCACCCGGACATCGAACGCTATTTCATGACAATCCGCGAGGCGTGCGAACTCGTGCTGCAGGCAAGCGTGCTGGCCCTCGCGGGCGACGGCACGTCGCGCGGCAGCCTGCTGGTGCTCGAAATGGGCGGGCCGGTACGCATCCTCGATCTGGCCAAGCGCATGATCCGGCTTGCGGGCAAACGGCCGGAGCGCGACATCGCGATTTCGTTCACGGGCCTTCGCCCCGGCGAAAAGCTCTACGAGGAGCTTTTCTACAAGGACGAGCTGAACACTGCGACATCCGTGCCGGGGATCCAGCTCGCAGTTTCACCGCCGGTCGATGCCGCTTCGATCGAGGCCGATCTTGCGGCCCTCGAAGCTGTCGCCCTGCGCTGCGACGATGCGGGCGTGGTCGCCACGCTGCAGCGAATCCTGCCGAGCTACAAGCCGGCCTAGACGCCTTCGGCCAGTATCGCGGCGACGCTTGGCGCCAGACGCTTGCGCCAGTCGGGCGGCTTGACGTCGTATTCGCGCGCGATGCGCGCGCAATCGAGCACGCCCCAAGCCGGCCGTGCGGCCGGAAGCGGGTAGTCGTGCGTGGCGATGCGCTCGACCGGCGGGCGCGGATGGCCAAGCGCAGCGCCCTCGTCGAGGATCGCTTCGGCGAAACGCGCCCATGTCGTCGGCGGTCGGGACTGGAAATGGAACAGCCCGAGCCCTGTAACGTGTTCGCCCGCCAGATGGCGGCTCAGAATCGCCAGAACGGCATCGGCAATGTCGAGGGCGGAGGTCGGACCACCCTGCTGGTCGTCGACGACGCGCAAGCGGTCTTGCGTTTTGGCAAGGCGCAGCATCGTGCGAACGAAATTCGCCCCCCAGGGCGCGAAAACCCACGAAGTACGGAGGATCACGCAGCGTCCGCCCGCCTTGTAGGCCGCGATTTCGCCGGCCCGCTTCGTGCGTCCGTAGACGCTGAGCGGCTCGGTCGGATCCGCCTCGCGATAGGGGATGCGCTCCTGCCCGCCGAACACGTAGTCGCTCGACAGATGCACGAACGGAATGCCGGCCGCCGCCGCCGCCGCCGCCGCACGCCCCGGCAATTCGGCATTCAAAAACGCCGCCGCACCCGGCTCGCTCTCCGCTTTGTCGACGGCCGTATAGGCGGCGGCATTGGCGAGCGCATCGGGCTTTGCGGCGGCAATCGCAAAGGCGATCGCGTCGGGCTTTTCGAGATCGATGCGATCGCGGCCCAGCGCGGTCACGTCCCAGCCGAGCGCGGGACCTTGCACGACCAGCGCGCGGGCGACCTGGCCGCTTGCACCGAGGACCAGCAGGCGCTTCATCCGCCCCTAGCCTTTGCCCAAACGATCGAGCGCATAGCGTTTGGCGCGGATCGATTGCAGCCAGTCGGCATGGCCGAGATACCAATCGACCGTCGCGGCGAGCCCGTCGGAAAAACGATAACGCGGCTGCCAGCCGAGCTCGGCCTTGGCCTTGGCCGCGTCGATCGCGTAGCGCAGATCGTGGCCGGGCCGATCGGGCACGAATTCGACCAGATTGCGGCGCGGCCCCGAAACGGGCGCGCCCAAACGCCGATCCACATGGTCGCAGACCGCATGCACGACCTCGAGATTGGCAAGCTCCGCTCCGCCGCCGAACGCGTAAGTCGCCCCCGGCTGCGCCCGGTCCAGCGCTTGCCACAGGCCGGCGGCGTGGTCGTCGACATGCAGCCAATCGCGCCGATTGCGGCCGTCGCCGTAGACCGGCAGCTTCTCGCCCGCGACGGCCTTGGCGATCATCAAAGGGATCAGTTTTTCGGGAAACTGCCAGGGTCCGTAATTGTTCGAACAGTTCGTTACGAGCGTGGGCAGACCGTAAGTCTCGAACCACGCGCGCACGAGATGGTCGGACGCCGCTTTGGACGCCGCATAGGGCGAATTCGGCGCGTAGGCCGAAGCTTCCGTGAACGGCGCGTCGTCGAAGCCGAGCGTCCCGAAAACTTCGTCGGTCGAAACATGGTGGAAGCGAAAGCGCGCTTTCGCATCCTCCGGCAGGCCGCGCCAATGGCCGAGTGCGGCAACCAGCAGACGCGCGGTCGCCGCAATGTTGGTTTCGACGAAGGCGAGCGGGCCGTCGATCGAGCGGTCGACATGGGTCTCGGCGGCGAAATTGACGATCGCGTCGGGCTTTGTCTCGGCGAGAAGGGAAGCGACCTTGGCGCTGTCGCCGATATCGCCTTCGACGAAGCGGTACGCGTCGTTGTCGTCGAGTGCCGCCAAGGCCGCCGGGTTTGCGGCATAGGTGAGCTTGTCGAGATTGACTGCGCGCGCCAAACCGCCGCCCACGACGCGGCGCAGATACGCCGAGCCGATGAAGCCGCAACCGCCGGTGACGAGCAGCGTGCGCACGGTCGGTCAACCGGCCTTGGCGACGCGCAGCAGATACTCGCCGTAGCCGCTCTTGCGCAACGGCTCGGCGAGCCGCGCAAGAGCGGCGGAATCGATCCAGCGCTGGCGCCAGGCGATTTCCTCGGGACAGCCGATCTTGAGCCCTTGGCGGCGCTCGACGGCGGCGATGAAGTTGGCCGCGTCGAGCAGCGAATCCTGCGTGCCCGTGTCGAGCCACGCATAGCCGCGGTTGAGCGTTTCGACGGCCAGCAGGCCGTCATGCATGTAGAGGCGATTGAGATCGGTGATCTCGAGCTCGCCGCGCGCGCTCGGCTTCAGCGCTTTGGCGCGCGCGGGCGCGCTCGCGTCGTAGAAATAGAGGCCCGTCACGGCGAGATTTGAAGGCGGATCTTTCGGCTTTTCGACGATGTCGCGCGCTTTGCCCGCCGCATCGAGCGTTACCACGCCGTAGCGCCCGGGGTCGGCGACCTGGTAGGCGAAGATCGTGGCGCCGTCGCGCGTTTCCTGCGCTGCCGCCTGCAGGCGGCGCGAAAGGCCTTCGCCGTAGAAGATGTTGTCGCCGAGCACGAGCGCCGAGGAACGACCCGCCAGGAACGATTCGCCGATGATCAAGGCCTGCGCCAGGCCTTCGGGCCTCGGCTGTTCGGCATAGTGCAGCTCGAGCCCCCACGCACGGCCGTCGCCGAGCAAGCGCTTGAAGGCGGGCAGATCCTGCGGCGTGGAGATGAGGAGAATGCGGCGAATGCCCGCCAGCATCAGCGTGCTGAGCGGGTAGTAGACCATCGGCTTGTCGTAGACGGGCAGCAGCTGCTTGCTCGCCGCAAGCGTCGTCGGATGCAGGCGCGTGCCCGACCCGCCCGCAAGCACGATTCCGCCGCGCTCATTCAAAGACCACCGCCTCGGCAAGACTCTTGCCGTTCTGGTCGCGCGCCGCGAGCAAGACTTCGCCTGCAGGCAGTTTCCAGTCGATGCCGAGTGCGGGATCGTCCCAGCGCAGCACATGTTCATGCTGCGGGCTGTAGGGACCGGTCACTTTGTAGGCGAAATCGGCCTGGTCGCTGAGCACGGCAAAACCGTGCGCGAAGCCGGGCGGCACCCACAATTGCCGGCGATTTTCCGCGCTGAGCTCGACGCCGAACCATTTGCCGAAGGCAGGGCTTGCCCGGCGCAGATCGACCGCCACGTCCCACACGGTTCCGGCCACGACCGACACGAGTTTGCCCTGCTCGTCGGGCTTTTGGTAGTGCAAGCCCCGCAACGTGCCGCGGCGCGAGCGCGAAAGATTGTCCTGCACGAAAGGCCCCGGTATGCCGGCCGCTTCGTAGCGCGACTGGTTCCAGGTTTCGAGAAATAGGCCGCGCGCGTCGCCGAACACGTCGGGCTCGACGAGCTTGAGCCCCGGCAGATCGAGATCGACGGTCTTCATACGTTGCCGTACGTCCCGTTGCGGATCATGCGGTAGCCTTTGACAAGTTCGACGATGCCGTCATCGAGCGAATGGGCGGGCTTGAAGCCCGTCGCCTCGATGCGCGCGTTCGACACGATGTAGTCGCGCTTGTCCGGATCTTCGCCGATCGGCGCTTCGAGAAACACGAAGCCCGGCACGTGCGCCTGGATGCGCCGACACAGCTCCATCTTCGAAAGATTCGCGTCCGACAGGCCGACATTGTAGGGCCGGTTCTTCATCGCCGAAAAATTGCCGATGCCGTGCAGGAAGGCGCGCGCCACGTCGCGCACATGGATGTAGTTGCGCTTGAAATGCGGCTCGAAAAGCACGACGGCGCGGTCGGTGACGGCGCGGTGCACGAAATCGTTGACCAGCAGATCGATGCGCATGCGCGGGCTCATGCCGAACACGGTCGCCAGCCGGAACGACATGCCGTTGTCGCGGCCGAGGACAAGCTCTTCGGCCTCGACTTTCGTTCGGCCGTAGAGCGAAAGCGGACGCAGCGGGCTTTCCTCGGTGCATTCTTTGCCCGGTTCGCCCACGCCGTAGCCCGAGTTGGTGACCGGCATCAGCACGCGTTGGTCTTTGGCGAGAAGACCCAGCAGCGTGCGCACCGCGTCGCGGTTGATCGACACGGCCCCGGTCTGGTCGTTGTTGCACAGGGGCGCACCCACGAGAGCCGCAAGCGGGATCGCAATATCGGCCTTAGCCACGAGCGGCTTCAGAACGGCGGCGTCGCGGCAGTCGCCGCGCACCACGTCGAAATCCGGATGTGCGCAGACATGCGCGAGCGGCGCCTGTCGGAACATGAAATTGTCGAGCACGGTGACGGCGTGGCCCGCCTCGAGCAAGGCCGGAACTAAGGTCGATCCGAGATAGCCCGCTCCGCCCGTCACGAGAATGCGCAGCTTGTTTGCCATTGCCCTGGGCCTTTCCGGTATATCTTTTGCCTGCTTTTGACACCGACGCGTAAGCGCATGATATAAGTGATTGTTTCCGACCCCGCAACTCTTGGCCTCGACCCATGAGACGGAGCTCTTCGTGATCGTCTCGCGCACCCCTTATCGGCTGTCGCTATTCGGCGGCGGAACCGACTATCCCAAATGGTTCCAGCGCCATGGCGGCGCCGTGATCGGCACGGCGATCGACAAATACTGCAACATCTCGCTGCGCCGCCTGCCGCCGTTTTTCGCCCATCGGTACCGCGTGGTGTGGTCGCGGATCGAACTCGTCAACGATCTGCTCGAAATCGAGCACCCGGCGGTGCGCGCCGTGCTGCTCGACCAGAAGGAAAAGCGCGGCCTCGAAATCCACCATGACGGCGACCTGCCGGCGCGCTCGGGCCTCGGCTCGTCGTCGGCCTTCACGGTAGGGCTCCTCAACGCGCTCTACGCGCTGCGCGGCCAGATGGTCTCCAAACACGCGCTCGCGAGCGAAGCGATCCGCATCGAGCAGCAAGTGATCCGCGAGCCTGTCGGCAGCCAGGACCAGATTTGGGCGGCCTATGGCGGACTCAACCGCATCGATTTCCGCACCGACGGCTCTTTCGACGTCACGCCTTTGGTGCTGACGCGCGACCGGCGCGACGAACTCGAAAGCTCGCTCGTGCTGTTTTTCACCGGCCTGTCGCGCCACGCGATGACGGTCGCGACCAAGCAGATCGCCAATATGGACGCCAAAGAGCGCAACCTGCACCGCATGCGCGAGATGGTGGACGAAGCGCAGGCGATAATCGCGAGCGCGAATCGGCCGATGCGGGAACTCGGCGCGCTGATGAACGACGCATGGCGTTTGAAGCGCGAACTCGCCGACGGCGTGACCACGCCCGAGATCGACGCGATCTACGAAGCGGGCATCGCGGCCGGGGCGGTCGGCGGCAAATTGCTGGGGGCAGGCGGCGGCGGCTTCGTGGCATTCGTCGTTGCCCCCGAAAAGCGCCAGGCCTTGCGCGAAAAACTAAATGACCTCATCGAAGTCGACGTCAAAGTGGCCGCCGCCGGCAGCCGCATCGTGGTCTACGAGCCGGATAGCGAAATTCGCTAGCCGCGCACGGCAGCGTCGAGCACGCGGCGCAGTTTCTCGATCTGCGGCGCAAGATCGTGCGGATGGTTGCCGACGAAAAAGCCGCGATCGTGCGCGAGGTCGGCATTCGGCACACTGCCGCCGACGATGTCGTAGTCGTAGTATTTGATCGTGTCGTGGCGCAGAAAGCAGCCGCCGGTGATGATGCGAAAGCCGATATCGGCGGCCTTGAGCGCCGCGAAGACGCGCTCGCGGTCGAGATCGCGAGCCGGATTCAAGATCAGCGTGAAGCAGAAGGAAGAGCTTTGTCCGTGCTCCTTCTGGATCACGAAATCGGGGTCGCCCGCGAAAAGCTTCTGGAACAGGGCAAGATTGCGCCGCCGGGCTGCGGTCATGGCGGGCAGCTTCTTGAGCTGTTCCAGGCCCACGGCCGCTTCCATCTCGAGCGGGCGCACGTTGTAGCCCGGGAACAGGAAGCGATAGGCCTCGAAATGGTCGCTGCCGGCACGCTTGTAGAGCGGCGAATCGGCCGGCAGATCGCGCGTCCAGCCGTGCGCGCGCATGCATTTGAGGAGATGGAAAAGCTCGAGATCGTCGGTCAGCACCATACCGCCTTCCATCGTCGAGATATGGTGCGAAAAGAAAAAGCTGAAGGTGCTGAGATCGCCGAGCGTGCCCGCCTTGCGGCCCGAGGGCAGGACGGCATCCATCGACTCGCAGTTGTCTTCCATGAACCACAGGCCGCGGCGGTCGCAGAAAGCGCGCATCTCGTCGAGCCGCGCGGGATTGCCGAGGATCGAGACGGCGAGCAGCGCCTTCGTCTTCGGCGTCAAAGCCTGTTCGAGTTTCGAAACGTCCATGTTCAGCGTTTCGAGATCGACGTCGACGAAACGGCATTTGAGGCCGTATTGCTGCAGCGGATGGTAGGTGGTGCTCCAGGAAATCGCGGGCACGATGACCTCGTCGCCGCGCGCCAAAGGGCGCTTGGAATGGTAGGCCATGCTGGCAACCGAAATCAGATTGGCCGACGATCCCGAGTTGACCATCACGCCGTATTTCTTGCCGTGATACGCGGCGAAGGCCGCTTCCATCGCAGCGACCCTTTCGCCCATCGTGAAACGGCCCGAAGCGATGACCGCCTGCAGGGCGTCGATTTCTTCCTGACCCCAGGACGGGGCTGCAAGTTCGTAGAACATCAGAACGGGCCTTTGAACTGGAGCTGATAGGCAAGCTCGGCTTTCGCAGGGTCGGGGGCCCAAGCGGGCGCGTCGGGCCTTGCCAGCTTGTAGGCGGCGGCTGCGATCGTCGCCGGATTGGGATAGAACGCGGCTTCGAGCGGCGGCGAAGGCGGACACGGCGTGGGGGCGAATCCGAGGCGCTGGATCTGCAGCGGGCCCTCGCCCGCGCAAGTTTCGGCCACGCGCGCCGCGATCTCCGCGCCGGCCCCACACATCGACCAGCCGTTGTCGACGATCACGAGCTTGCGCGTACGCCGCACGCTTTCGACGATCGTTTCGCTGTCGAGCGGGGCGAGCCAGATCGGGTCGATCACTTCGGCGGAAACGCCCGCTTCTTTCAGAAGGTCGGCCGCACGCAAAGCTTCGACGACCATGTTGGAAACGCCCACGATCGTGACGTCGCGCCCGAAGCGGCACACGCGCGCGCGCCCCGGCGCCACGACATAGGGTGCTTCGGCCACGAAAGCTTCGGTCGCGTAGAGCAGGCGATGCTCGACGAACACGACCGGATTGTCGTCGCGGATCGCCGCAATCAAGGCGCCCTTGGCGTCGTGCGCGTTCGAGGGCGCGCAGACCTTGAGTCCCGGCACATGCATGAACATCGAATGCAGGCCTTGGCTGTGCTGCGCCCCCTGGCCCCAGGATTTGCCGATGATCGTGCGCACGACGAGCGGCACCTTGATCTGGCCGCCATACATGTAGCGCGCCTTGGCCGCGATGTTGACGAGCTGGTTCATGCACAGCATCAGAAAATCCATGCGGATATGCACATGGATCGGCCGCATGCCGGCCATGGCGGCCCCGATGGCGACGCCCGTCATCGCGTCTTCCGACAAAGGCGTGGTGAACACGCGCCGGGGCCCGAAACGCGCGAGCAGACCGCGCGTCGAACCCTGGATCGCCTTGTGGTCGTCGACGTCGAGCCCGAACAGAAACACGTTTTCGTCGCGCGCCATTTCGAGGGCTACGGCCTCGGACAAGGCATCCACGTATTTGAGCACGCGCCGCCCGTCTTCGACGCGTCCCGGCCAGGCAAGCTTAAGCTTCGGCAGCGGCTTAGGCATAGACATCGGTGCCAAGCTCCTCGGCCGACGGGAAGGGCGACGCTTCGGCAAATGCGATGGCGGCGGCGATTTCGGCTTCGATCGCGGCATCGATCGCGGCACGCTGCCTGGCCGACACCGCCTTCGCGGCTTTGGCGACGGGATCCTTCTTCTGCCATTTGGCCAGCATGGCCTTGCTGCGGAAACCGGCATCGTAGTCTTCGCCGGGGCCGACATGCTCGCGCCAGCGCCACGTGAGACACTCGACGAAAATCGGACCGCCCCCCTTGCGCATCTTGGGCAAGGCTTTGGCGATATGGCTGCGGATTTGGGCCGTATCGGAGTCGGCAAAGCGCTTGGCCGGAATGCCGTATGTCGCCACGCGCGCGCACAGCCGGTCCGTCGCCCAGCGCTTCGACAGCGGCTCGTGGATCGCAAAACCGTTGTTCTCGCACACGAACACGACCGGCAATTTGTGGAGGGCGGCAAAATTGAGGCTCTCGGCAAAGCAGCCTTCTTCGGTCGCTCCGTCGCCGAGGAAACAGGCGACGACCGCCCCGGTCTTCAGGCGCTTTTGGGCGAGCGCATAGCCGACCGCGACGGGCACGGTGGTGCCGACCACGGCCGAGGTGCCGAGCACCTTGGCTTTCATGTCGATAAGGTGCATCGACCCGCCTTTGCCGCGCGCGCAGCCCGTATCCTTGCCGTAGAGTTCGGCCATCATCGCGGGCAGCGCGCCCCCTTTGGCAAGATAGGTCGCATGCCCCCGGTAGGTGCCCGAAACCGCGTCGCGGGATTCGAGCGCATCACACACGCCGACGGCGATGCCTTCCTGGCCGATCGACAGATGCACGGGGCTTTTGATTTTGTCCGTCGGATAGAGGCGCGCGATTTCCTCTTCGACGCGCCGAATGCGGCGCAGGCTGCGGTAGAGGCGCAGCGACGCAGCGGAATCTGCGGTCTTTTTCGCGGTCGATTTGGCTCTAGCGGGCATCGCGGCGACTCGATTCGCAATCAAGCGCCTATTCTAGGCGCGGTGATAGGGGTGTCCAGCCATCAGAGAGGCCGCGCGCCACAATTGCTCGGCCAACATCGCGCGTGCGAGCAGATGCGGCCACGTCATGGCGCCCAGCGAAAGCCGAAAGCGCGCTTGCGCGAGCAACGTCGCATCGAGCCCGTCGGCCCCGCCGATGGCAAACGCAAGGTCGCCGTTCCCGTCGTCGCGCCAACCGGCGAGTTTGGCGGCGAATTCTTCGGTCGACAGCGCCTTGCCGCGCGGATCGAGCGCCACCAGGAACGCGCCGTCCGGCACCTGGGCCAGCAGCTTTTCAGCTTCGGCGCGCTTGCGTGCGGCCGCGGCGGCTTTGTCTTTGGGCTTGGCCTCGATCTCGCGGCATTCGAGCGGGCCGATACCGGCCGGGCTCGCCGTCAGGCGCTTGGCGTATTCGCCGACAAGCGCGTCTTCGGGCGTGCCGCGCGCGCGGCCCGCTGCAACGATCGTCACCCGCATCCCGGCTCAGCGCTTAGGCATGCGCGGCGGCCGGCTCTTCCCAATCGTCCGCCCACATCTTCTCGAGTCCGTACTGGGCGCGGATTTCGGGCCGGAACAGGTGCACGACGATGTCGCCGCCGTCGATCAGCACCCAATCGCCCTGGACGGCACCCTCGATGCGGATGCCTTTGAGGCCTTTGCCCTCCAGCTTGTCGACGACATGCTGGGCCATCGATTGGATGTGGCGGCTCGAAAGGCCGCTGGCGACGATCATGTAGTCGGCGATCGTGCTTTTGCCGGCAAGGTCGATCACGACCGGGTCGGCGGCTTTGTCGTCGTCGAGTGTTTTGGCGACGAGTTTGAGGACCGTTTTGGGCGCGGATACGGTCTTGCGCTTTGTCGTGGCGATCGCGTGTCTCCCGAGTTGGTCGTACGGTTAACGGTGCGAACTCAACGGCGATTCACTTTCTTCGGCGTACCGGACTTCAGTTCGCGCGGCCATGGGGCTTTGAGGCCCGCACGAATCCGCGTGGCAGAGGCCGGGTGCAGGCGGACCGGAAAATACGCCCACGCCGGCGGCGCGAACGTACCCAAACGGCGGACCCGACGGGATCCGATTTGGGCTGTGGAAAAAGCCCGAGCCGCCTTTGCGACCAATGCTTTGTTAGAATACGTCGGGCGCGCGAAAACGGCAATGACCATCGTGTTAAAAATTTTCCGCCAGCGCTGCCAGCGGTCGAACTGCAGCAGATTGTCCGCTCCCATCACCCACACGAAGCGCGTGCGCGGGAAGCGGCGCGCGCAGGCTTCGAGCGTGTCGGCCGTGTAGCGCGTGCCCAGCCACGTCTCGAGCGCGACGGCTTTCAGGCGCGGATGGCGCGCGCACACGGCGTGCGCACTCGCAAGGCGTGCGGCCAAAGGTGCCATGCCGTCGGCGTCTTTGAGCGGATTTTGCGGACTTACGATCAGCCAGACCTCGTCGAGATCGAGACGCTTCAAGGCTTCGCGCGCGATGTGCGCATGGCCTTCGTGGGCGGGATTGAAAGACCCGCCGAACAGGCCGACGCGACGCTTGGGCGCCGATCCCAGTCGGCGCAGAGGCGGGGCGATGCTCAAGGCCGCGTCTGCCCGGCCCCGCGCACGACGTATTTGTAGGTCGTGAGCTGCTCGGCACCGACGGGCCCGCGCGGCGGCAAGCGGCCGGTCGAAATGCCGATCTCGGCCCCGAAGCCGAACTCGGCACCGTCGGCGAATTGCGTCGAGGCGTTGTGCAGCACGATCGCGGAATCGACGCGCGACAGAAAAGCTTCGGCCGCCGAAGCGTCCCCCGCCACGATCGCGTCGGTATGGTGCGAGCCGTAGGCGTTGACGTGGTCGATCGCCGCTTCGAGCCCGTCCACGATCTTGACGGCCAAGATCGCGTCGAGATATTCGGTCGTCCAGTCCGCATCGGTCGCCGCAAGCGCGCGCCGGTCGATTTTCTGCACGTCCGCGTCGCCGCGGATTTCGCAGCCCGCCGCGATCAGATCGTCGAGGATGGCGGGCAGGTGCGTGGGGGCCGCCGCCCGGTCGACCAGCAGCGTTTCGGTCGCCCCGCAAACGGAAACGCGGCGCATCTTGGCGTTCATCGTCACTTTTCGCGCCATGTCGATGTCCGCCGATTCGTGGATGTAGGTGTGGCACAGCCCTTCCAGATGCGCGATCACGGGGATGTGCGTTTCCTTCATCACGCGCTCGATCAGGCTCTTGCCGCCGCGCGGCACGATCGTGTCGATATGCCGATGCATGGCGAGCATGTGGCCGACGGCGGCCCGGTCGCGCGTGGGCACGAGCTGCACGGCGTCTTCGGGCAAATCCGAAGCGCCCAGTGCCGCCCGGATCGCCGCCACGATCGCTTGCGAGGAGTTGAAGCTCTCCTGGCCGCCGCGCAAAATCGCGGCATTGCCGGACTTTACGCACAAAGCGCCCGCATCCGCGGTCACGTTGGGGCGCGCTTCGTAGATGATGCCGATCACGCCGATGGGCACGGCCACGCGCGAGATCATCAGCCCGTTGGGCCGGTGCCAGCCCTGCAGTATCGAGCCGACCGGATCGGGCAGTGCGGCGACGTCTTCGAGGCCCTTGGCGATGGCCTCGATGCGTTTGACGTCGAGGCGCGAGCGGTCGACCATCGCGATCGAATTGCCGGCATCGACCGCAAACGCGACGTCGGCGGCATTGGCCTCGAGAATGGCGTTCGAGGCCGCCCGGATCTTGTCGGCCGCCATGCGCAGGGCAGCGCTTTTCTTTTTCGCCGGCGCGACCGCGAGCGACGCCGCCGCGCGCCGCGCGGCAACGCCCATCGCGTCCATCGCGGCTTTGAGGGTGGCTTCTTGTGCGGGCATCGGTTCGGCTTTCATCGGCCTTATTCTAGCGGGCGGCGGCGGCGGTTCAAACGGCACCCATCGCGAGATCGTCGCGATGGATGATTTCGTCGCGGCCGCGATAGCCGAGCAGTTCTTCGATGTCGGACGAGCGGCGGCCTTGGATGCGCGCAATGTCGGCGGCGGCGTAGGCGCTCAAGCCGCGCGCCACCTCGCGCCCGGCCTTGTCGCGCACGCGGATCGCGTCGCCGCGCTCGAAGGAACCTTCGACGCCGACCACGCCCGCAGGCAGCAGGCTCTTGCCCTGGCCCAAAGCGCGCACGGCCCCGTCGTCGATCACGACCGCGCCGGCGGGCTCGACCGTGCCCGCAATCCAGCGCTTGCGCGCCGAAGCGGGGCTGCCCTGCGGCACGAACCAGGTGCAGCGCGCGCCCTGTTCGAGCGCTTGCAGCGGGCGCACGCATTTGCCCGACGCGATCGCCATGCGGCAGCCGGCCCCAAGGGCGATGCGCGCGGCCCCCAGCTTCGTCACCATGCCGCCCGACGAGTAGCCCGGCCGCGCTTCGCCCGCCATCGCGAGTATCTCCGGCGTGAGATCGCCCACATGCGGCAAATGGCGGGCGGCGGGATCGCGGTGCGGATCGGCCGTGTAGAGCCCGTCGATGTCCGAAAGAAGAACCAGCGCGTCGGCCGACGCCATTTGCGCCACGCGCGCGGCCAAGCGGTCGTTGTCGCCGAAGCGCAGCTCTTCGGTCGCGACCGTGTCGTTCTCGTTGATGACGGGCACTGCCCCGGTTTCGAGCAAGGCGGCGACCGTGGCGCGCGCGTTGAGATGGCGGCGGCGCGCTTCGGTGTCGTCCGGCGTGAGCAGCAATTGCGCGCCCACGAGTCCGCGCGCGGCCAGAGCTTCGAGCCACGCGTGCGCAAGCCACACTTGGCCGGTCGCGGCGGCGGCCTGCTTTTCCTCGATCCGCAGCACGCGCGTTCCGTAGCCGAGTTTCCAGCGTCCGATGGCGACGGCCCCCGACGTGACCACGATCACGTCGAGGCCGCGCGCCTTGAGCATCGCCACGTCGTCGGCAAGGCCCGCAAGCCAATCGGCGCGCACCCCGCCTTGCGCATCGACCATCAGCGCCGAGCCCGTCTTGACGACGAGGCGTTTGACATTTTCGAAGCTCATCGGTCGTCGTCGCGGCGCATGGCTTCGCGCTCGGCGCGGTCGGCCGCGCGGCGCTGTCCGACGGGGACGGCGAGCGCGCGCAGCACGTCGGTCACCCCCGTTCCGGCCGCTCCCGACAGGGCGAGAACGAGCGAGTTGGGGCTGCGTTTCTTGGCGGCCCGCTTCAGCGACGCGAGGGCTTTTTTGGCCGCGTCGGGATCGAGCGCGTCGATCTTGTTGAGGCCGACGATCTCGGGCTTTTCGGCCACCCCGTGGCCGTAGGTTTCGAGTTCGTCGCGGATCTGGTTGTAGGCGGCCGAGACCTTCTCTTGCGTGCCGTCGATCAGATGCAAGACCGCCCCGCAGCGCTCGACATGCCCCAAGAAGCGGTGGCCGAGCCCCTTGCCTTCGGCCGCCCCCGCGATGAGGCCCGGCAGATCGGCGACCACGAGTTCGTCCTCGTCGATGCGCACCACGCCCAATTGCGGCTTCAGCGTCGTGAACGGATAGTCCGCGATCTTGGGCTTGGCCGACGTGGTCGCGGCGAGGAAGGTCGATTTGCCGGCGTTCGGCAGGCCCACGAGGCCGACGTCGGCGATGAGTTTCAAGCGCAGCCAGATCCAGCGCTCGTCGCCCTTCCAGCCGGGGCCCGCCTGGCGCGGCGCTTGGTTGGTCGAGGATTTGTAGTGCGTGTTGCCGAAGCCGCCGTCGCCGCCCTTGCACAAGCGCACGCGCTGGCCCGCCTCGCGCATGTCGACGATCAGGGATTCCTGGTCGTCGTGGAGCACGGCGGTGCCGACCGGCACTTTGAGGACGATGTCTTTGCCGCCGGCACCGGATTTCTGACGCCCCTCGCCATGATGGCCTTTTTCGGCCTTGAAATGCTGCTGGTAGCGATAGTCGATCAGCGTGTTGAGATTGGCGACCGCCTCGATCCAGATGTCGCCGCCCTTGCCGCCGTCGCCGCCGTCGGGGCCCCCGTATTCGATGAATTTCTCGCGCCGAAAGCTGACCGAACCGGCGCCGCCGTCGCCCGCTTTGACGAAGATCTTGCATTGGTCGAGAAACTTCATCTTTTTTCAGGTCCAAAAACGAGAAAAGGGAACGGCCTTGCGCCGTTCCCTTTTCTGGCAGAGCCGCCTTTTTCGTGGGGGCGGAATGTGGGACGGCTTACTCGGCGGCGACGGCCACCGGTGCCGGCTCGACCGATACGATCGTCTTGCCGCCGGCCTTGCGGAAAACCAGCTTGCCGGTTTTCAGCGCGAACAGCGTGTGGTCGCGGCCCATGCCGACTTCCTTGCCCGCGACGTACACGGTGCCGCGCTGGCGGACCAGGATGTTGCCCGCGAGAACGACCTGGCCGCCCGCGCGCTTGAGGCCGAGACGGCGACCGGCTGTGTCGCGCCCGTTGCGCGAGGAACCGCCTGCTTTTTTATGCGCCATTGCCCGATACTCCCTTAGGCGACCTTGATGTCGACGATGCGCAGCGTCGTCTCGAACTGGCGATGGCCGTTCTTGCGGCGCGAGTTCTGGCGGCGGCGCTTCTTGAAGATGATGATCTTCTCGCCCTTGCCCTGGGCCAGCACCGTGGCGGTGACCTTGGCGCCCGCGACGGTCGGGCTGCCGACGGTGGCCTTGCCCGCGTCGGTCACCATCAGCACGTCGCCGAATTCGACGGTCTTGCCGGCTTCGGCTTCGAGCTTTTCGACGACGATCACGTCGTTCTTGGCGACCTTGTACTGCTTGCCGCCGGTGCGAATGACTGCGTACATTTTGCGTATCCCTCGGGTGCTATCGGCAGCCGAAAATCGGCCAACCGAGCCTGCCCCGGTCTTTCAAAGAGCGCGCACTATACTTACAGGACTTCGACTGTCAAGCGGCGTGCCGGAAAATCGCGTGACCCGATCGGAGCCGCCTGCTAAACCGGCTCCCGCAATGCCCGCTTCCACGCCGGAAAAACCCAATAACACCTTGAAAAGACTTGCAGTGCGCTGGGCCTGGGTGCCGGTCATGGCGCTTGCGATCGCGGCCTTGCTGCGTTTCGTCGATCTGGCCGAAGTTGCCCAAGCGCTTGGCCGCGCCGATCCCTGGCAAGTCGCCGCCATGCTCGGGTTTTGGCTCGTGTGGCTGGCGGTACGCCCCTTGCGCATGCGCATGTTGCTGCGGGCAACTGCTCCGGCCACCCGAATCGCCTACAACGATGCCTACGGCGCGCACGCTTTGGGCAATGCGATCAACAGCTTGCTGCCGATGCGCGCCGGCGAATTCGCGATGATGTGGGTGCTTGCCAGGCGGTCCCAGGTTGCCTTGCCGGCGTCGTTTTCGGCGATCGTGCTCGACCGGCTGTGCGATTTGGCGGCGGCCCTCGCCGTTTTGATCGTCGCGATTTTCGCGATGCCGAACCCGCCGGCACTGATCGTCGAGGGGATCGAGATCGTGGCTGCGATCCTCGTCGTGGGCATGGCACTGGTCGCAATTTCCGTGCGCCTGCGCGCCCGGACTATGCGCGTGCTGGCCGCCCTTTTGCCGCGCCGCTGGCACAGCACCTTGCTGCATCGGCTCGAAGAATTGCTGAAGGGTCTCGGGGTATTGGCGCGACCTTCGGTATTCGCGCAGGCCGTCGCGCTGTCGGCGACGATTTGGGGTTTGGCGGTCCTGTCGTTTACGGCCGGGATCGGCGCCGTGTGGCCGGATGCGACCTTGGCGATGGGAGCCTTCACGGTCGGCGTGGTCGCGATGGCGTTTCTGGTACCGGCTGCCCCCGGCGGAATCGGCGTTTTCCACGCCGCGATCGTGTTCGCCCTTGCGATCTACGGCGTGCCGGCCGCGACGGCGCTGGCCTACGCGCTCATCAGCCATGCTTTGACCTTCGCGGTGGGGATCGCCGTCGCTGCCGCCTGGACGCTCTATAACGGCCTCGATCCGCGCGAGTTCGCGCGCGCCAATGCCGCCCGCGACGCGGGACCGAACTAGCGGCAGTTGGCGCACTTGCGCTCGGCGGAATTTGGCATTAGATATGCCCGCTTCTACGACAGCCTTTCGTGCGGACAGGTGGCCGAGTGGCTGAAGGCGTCAGTCTCGAAAACTGAAATACCGGCAACGGTATCGCGAGTTCGAATCTCGCCCTGTCCGCCACCTCTGCATTTCCCGCAAAACAAGCCGTGACCGTCGCCGCTGCGATTGACATATCGCAATGCGCGCCGACAGCTTTCGCGGCACGCTCCGGCGCAGGAAAAAAGCGAGGCGTGGCGTGGCGACGAATTTGGGCATCCACCGGCGGCCGCAGGCGCGCGGCGGGCAAGGTCTTTCGACCGGCATCGGCGTTCTGGGCGCGGTTGCGCTGATCGCGTTCGTTGTCGTCTACGAAGGGCGCGACAGCCATTTTTTCGACACCGTCGGCATCGCGATCGTGCTCGGCGGCACGATAGCGGCGGCGTTCCTCGCCTTCAGGCTCGACGAAATCCGCGGGGCACTGGCCTCGGCCGTCGACGTGTTCCGCGAAGACCGCTCGCTCGACGGCGATCTGCGCGATCTCGTGGCGTTCGCGCGCGCGACCAGCAAGCACAACATCGCCGACGCCGAAGCGCGGCTCGAAGGCATCCGCAGCCCGTTCCTGAAACTCGGGCTGCAGATGTGCCTCGACGATTCGCCGACCGACGACATCCTCACCGTGATGAACTGGCGCGTGCAGAAATTCGCCGAGCGCGAAACGCTGCCCGCGCGCTTCTACCGCACGCTCTCGGGCTTCGCGCCCGCCTTCGGGCTGCTCGCGACGCTGACCGGGCTCATCGGCATGATGGGCAAGCTCGGCACCGCCGACGTGCGCGCGGTGGGCGCGAGCATGGCGGTGGCCCTGCTCGCCACGTTCTACGGCCTCATCCTCGCGAACCTCGTCTTCAAGCCGGTCGCCATCAAGCTCGAGCAGCGCACGCAGCGCCGCGTGCAGATGCTGAACATCATGCTGGCGGGCATCGTGCTGCTGCGCGTCGGCAAGTCGCCCGCAATGATCCAGGAATCGCTCGAGGCGATGGTGCGCGAAGTCAGCGACGAGGTCGGCAATGCCGACTGATCCCGCGCACGGCGAAACGCAGCCCGGCGCCGCGGCGGACGCCGCCACGCGCAATCTCATCCGCGCCGCGACGCGCGGGGCCGGGCGCGGCGGCATCGGCGGCATGCCGCCCGGCGACGAGGGCGACGGCGATCTCTGGCTCATCAGCTACGCCGACATGATGACGCTGCTGTTCGCGGTCTTCGTGATCGTCGTGTCGATCGTCGGCATGACGCCGCACGACAAGAGCGGCGCGCGCGTGGCCCCGCCCGGAACCGGCCCGAGTGCGGCGCCGCTCGACCTGCCGCCGGTGCCGGCGCCCATCGTGCTGGGCCTCTCCGAGACGCTCGGACTTCTTGCCCCGCGCATCGAGCACGGGATGCCGCGACCGCCCGAGGCGTCGGCGCGCGCGCGCGCGGACGATCCCGAAGCAGAACCGCGCGCCGACGGCGACGCGCTGGCGAGTTTGCGCGGCGCGGGGCTCGGCAATGCCGATGCGGCGCGCGCGGCCAGCTATCTTGCCTCCATCGGGCTCGGCGAACTCGGCGTGTTGGTCGTGCGCGGCCAGCGCATCGGCGTCGCGATCGACATCCGCGCTTTGTTCGAGCCGCGCAGCTGGCCTGCCATGCAGAACGTCGAAGTCGGCGGCGACGGGCGCCGCATTCTCGCGCGGCTCTATCCGCTGCTCGCCGCCCAGCGCGACCTCGCGGTCGAAACGGCGGGGCCGAGCTGGGAATGGGCCGCACTGCGCGGCGGCGCTGTCGCGCGCGTGCTGGCCGATCTCGGCATCGCGCCCCGCGCGATCGCGCTCGACGTGCGGCGCGAAACCGATACGCGCGGCGACCGCATCCCCGCCCCGCTCGTCCTGTCGTGGCGCGCGCCATGACCGCCCACGGCAGCCTCGGCCATATCGGCGGCGCCCTGCTGCTCGACTCGCGCGAGACGCGCGAACGCGAAATCCCGAAACTCGGCCGGTTCTTCGCGCAGTTCGCCGACGACCGTCTGGGCGGCAAGCACCACGGCCTCGCGGCGGTCGCGGAGGGCGTGCATCTGCTCGTCGTGGGGCCGCACGATTCGGCAATCGCCGCCTCCCTCGGCGCCGATCTTGCGCGCTGCACCGCGCGCCTCGGCTTCGGCACGCTGCGCTGGCGCCTTTTCCATCTGCCGGGCGAGCGCGCCGAACTCATGGCGCAGATCGACACGCGTCGCGCAGCGCCGCTGCACGCGACGGCTTCGCCGGCCGACGGCATCGCGAAGGTCGAAGCGGCCTTGGGCGGCACGGACGCCTCGGAATTCCTGCGCGAGCGGCCTGTCCATGCGCTCGACCCGGCCGGCGACAAAGTGGCGTTCACCGACACCGAAGTGATGCTCGACGCGGTGGCCGACATTGCGGGGGTCGAAATCGCGGGCAACTCGTGGCTCGTCGAGCGCGCGAGCACGCTCGTCGAGCGGCGCATGCTGCGGCACATCGCGGCCGCCACGCGCACGCACGAGCGGCCGATCTGCCTGCATTTCCATTCGCGCTTCGCCGACGGCGAATTTTTCGACGCGCTCGTCGATTCGCTGCCGGGCAGCGCCAAGGAGCGGCTAATCCTCGATTTTTCCGCCGTCGACGCGCACGAAAATCCGGACCGCCTTTCCGCGATCATGGCGCGGCTCCACGATGCGGGCATCGCCGTCGCCCTGTCGCAAATCGAATGGGCGGCCGTCGACGCGATCGCGGCGCACGCCGCCAAAGCCGCCTGGCTTAAAGGCCGGTTCGACCCGGCCGTTCCGGCGGGCCACGCGCTGCTCACGCTGGGCGCATCGCGCTGCGTGGCGGTGGATCTTGCGACGCCGGAGCTTGCCGAGGCGGCGGCGCAGGCGGGCTTCGTGAACATTGCGGGCGTCGGCGCCGATGGTTTCGCAGCCCAACGCCGCAGCCGCACGCTGCGCGGGAAACCGGCGGCCAAAGCCGCGGCAGACGATGCGAGGCGCAGAAAATGAACCTGCAGGCGATCGTCCAAAACGTCGGGCCGCCCGTCGGGCGCGTCGTCGGGTTCCGCGGCTCGACGGTCGACATCGCGTTCCCGGCCGGGAGCCTGCCGCCGATCCTGGGCGGGCTTCGCTTGCGCATCGGCGCCAAGACGCTGCTGGCCGAGGTGCAGGCGCATCTCGACGCATGCACGGTGCGCGCCGTCGCCCTCGAACATGCCGAAGCGCTCGTGGCAGGCGCCGAAGCCACGAGCCTCGGCGGCGCCATCCGCGTGCCCGTTGGCGCAAGCGTGCTGGGCCGCGTTTTCGACGCGGTGGGCCAGCCGCTCGACGGCGGACAGGCGGGCGACCTTCGCTGGCCGATCCACCGCGCGCCGCCGCCGCTCGAAAAACAGGATGCGCGCCAATCGGCCTTTGCGACCGGCATCAAAGTCGTCGATTTGCTGGCCCCGCTCGTGCGCGGCGGCAAGACCGCGATGTTCGGCGGCGCGGGCGTCGGAAAAACCGTGCTGGTCATGGAACTGATGCGCGCGGCCATCGGCCGCCATGCGGGTGCGGCCGTGTTCGCGGGCGTGGGCGAGCGCTCGCGCGAGGGGCACGAACTGCTCGTGGAAGCCAAGGCGGCGGGCATCGACGCGCGCGCGGCTTTCGTGTTCGGCCAGATGGGCGAGCCGCCGGGCGCGCGCTGGCGGGCGGGCTTCACGGCCCTCACGATGGCCGAGTATTTCCGCGACGCGCTCGGCGAGGACGTGCTGCTGCTGGTCGACAATTTCTTCCGCTTTATCCAGGCCGGCAGCGAAATCTCCAGCCAGTTGGGCCGACTGCCGACGCGCGGCGGCTACCAGCCCACGCTTTCGAGCGAGATCGCCGCGTTCCAGGACCGCATCGCCTCGGTGCGCGGGGCGGCCGTGACGGCGATCCTCGCCATGTACGTGCCGGCCGACGATTTCACCGATCCGGCGGTGGCCGAAACTTTCGCGCATCTGGATTCGACCCTCGTGCTGTCGCGCGCGATGGCGGCCGAAGGGCTCTATCCCGCGATCGATCCGCTCGCTTCGACCTCGAGCCTGCTTGTGCCCGCGGCACTGGGCGAGCGGCACTGCCGCATCGCCGACGCCGTGCGCGGCGCCTTGGCGCGCTACGCCGATCTGCAGGAGATCATCGCCCTGCTCGGCATCGACGAACTTTCCAAAGAGGACCGCACGACGGTCGCCCGCGCGCGCCGCCTGCAGCGCTTCTTGACCCAGCCGTTCGGCGCCACGTCGGTGTTCACCGGCATTGCGGGCGCCTCGATCCCGCTCGAAGCCACGCTTGCGGGTTGCAGCGCCATTCTCGACGGCGGCGCCGACGCGCTTGCCGAAGGCGCGCTCTACATGGTGGGCACGCTCGACGACGCGCGCGCCAAAGCGGCGAGGGCGGCATGAGCGACACGCTCGAACTGGCGCTGCTGAATCCGGTCGAACCGGATGTCGAAGCGCGGCACGCGACCGCCGTGACGGCGCGCGACGCGAGCGGCAGTTTCGCCATTCTGCCCGGCCACGCCGATTTCGCTGCGGCCTTGGTGCCCTGCCTGCTCGAATGGGCGGATGCGGCGGGCGTCGTGCGCTACGTGGGCGTGCCGGGCGGCATCTTGCGCTGCGCGGGCGGCGTGCGTGTCGAGATAATGGCGCGGCGCCACTATCCGGGCGACTCGCCCGCTTCCGTCGCGGCCGCCTTGCGCGGCGACATGGGTCGCGCGCGCGCGGCCGACGATTCCCGGCGCCAAGCGCTCGACCGGCTCGAAGCCGAAATCGCGGGACAGCTCGCGCGCCGTCTGGCGGCAGGCAGCGCATGAGCCCGAGCCCGCCCCCGGTCGACCCTACCAAGTTGCGCACCGCCGACGAAGCGACGCTGCGCGCCGCGCGCGATCCGCACGATCCGGTTTGGCGCATGCCGCGCGCGGGCCAGCTGCTGGCCCTCGGCGGCAGGCTCGGCTGGATGGTGGCGTTGCCGCTCGTCGTGGCGGCATGGGCGGGCCATGCGCTCGACAAAATGTTCGGCACCGGCATCCAGATCGCCGGGGCCGCGATCGTGCTTGCCGCTGCCGTCGGCATGTACGCCCTCTGGCGGAGCATTTCGCGATGATTTTTCCGGCAATCTGCCTCGGAATCGCAATCGGTCTGCTGCTGCAGGCGATGCTCGCCTGGCGCATTCGTTTGGCGCTTGCGGGCCATGCGCTCGGCGTCGGGGCGCTTGCCCTGGGCGCTTTGGCGCTCGCGGCACTGGCTGGCTACTGGTCGCTGCGCTGGGGGCCGGATGCGCTGATCGCGGCGGCGGCCGCACTCGCGGCCACGCGCCTTGTCGCGACGTTCCTCGCCGTGCGGAGCGCCTGAAGCCATGGCCGCCTCCCTCACGCAGCACCCGGCCCTCGATCTTTTCGGCGTCGCGATCCACCCTTCGGCGCTCGGCGCGCTCGGCGTGTCGCTGCTGCTCGTCGGCGCGGCGCGCTTCGCGATCGCGCGGGTCGCAAAGGAGTCGCGCGTCGCCGTGGCGGCCGAAGCGCTCGTGGCGCTGATCGAGCGCGAGCTTGCCGGCATTTTCGACGAGGATCCGCGGCCCTTCCTGCCGCTGCTCGCGACGCTGTTCTTGTTTCTGCTCGTCGCCAATCTGTCGGCGGCCTTGCCGGGCTTCCTGCCGCCGACGGAATTTCTCGAAACGGCGGCGGCCCTTGCCTTCGTCGTGTTCGCCTCCGTCCAGATCGCGGGCGTGCGCGCGCTCGGGTTCGGCGGCTATCTGCGCCATTTCGCGCGCCCCAACGCGCTGCTGCTGCCGTTCCACATCGCGGCCGAAATCACGCGCACGCTGTCGCTCGCCGTGCGCCTCTTCGGCAACATGATGAGCCACGGGCTCGTGCTGGCGCTGGTCGCCAGCATCGCGGGCCTTCTCGTGCCGATCCCGTTTCTGGCTTTGGGCCTGCTGATCGGCGCCGTGCAGGCCTACATCTTCACCATCCTGGCCGCCGTCTACATCGCGGCGGCGATATCCAAGCCGAAAGGAACAGCCAAATGAACGTCGAAGTGTGGAGCATCATCGGCGCGGTCGTCGCCGTGTGCGTGGGCGCGATCGCGCCAGCTCTTGCCGAAGGACGCGCGCTCGCCGCCGCCCTCGAAGGCATCGCGCGCCAGCCCGACGCCGCCGGGCCCATCTCGCGCACGCTGTTCGTGGGCCTTGCGATGATCGAGACGATGGCGATCTACTGCCTCGTCGTCGCCTTGCTGCTGCTGTTCGCCAATCCGTTCGTCGGCGCGCAATGAGCTTCTCGCCCCTCGCCTTCGCGTTCCAGCTCGTCAATTTTCTCGTCTTGGCGTGGCTGCTGAAACGCTGGTTCTACGCCCCGCTTCTGGCGGCCGTGGATGCGCGCCGGGCGGAGCTTGCGGGCGAGCGCGCGGCCGCCCAAGCCGCCCGCGTCGCCGCGGACGCCGCCAAGGCCGAGGCCGATGCGCGCATCCAAGCGCTCGATGCCGAGCGAGCGGCGGTCCTCGACACGGCCCGCGCGCAAGCCGCAGCCGACCGCGCCCACATCGCCGAAGCCGCGCGCAAAGAAGCGCAGGAAAGGATCGACAATGCCGGCGCGCGGCTTGCCGAAGAGCTGGCCGCCGCCAAGCGGAGCCTGCGCGCCGAGGCGGTCGAACTCGGCATCGCGCTGGCCGGCCGGTTCGTCGCGGGACTGCCGGGACCGGCCGTCGACCGGGGCTTGCGCGAAGCGCTGGCAGCCTGGCGCGCCGCCTTGCCGCCCGAACAAGCCGCCGCATTGCTCGACGGCGCGGGCCGCTCGCGCATAGCGACACCCGAACCGCTCGACGCGGAAGCGCAGGCCGCGTGGCGTTCGCTGTTTGCCGAGCGCTTCGGCGCGACGGTTGCGCCCGAATTCACGCACAGTCCTGCCATCGGCGCGGGCGTCGAGATCGATTTTCCGGGCGGCAGCGTGCGCTTCTCGCTGCGCTCGACCGCCGAGGACGTGCTCGCCCATGCCGACGGCTGAAAAACTCGACGAAGATCTGCGCCGTTGGAGCCGGGCGATGCGCCTTCGCATCGCTGCAAGCGCCGCCGCGCCGCGCATCGTCGCCGCCGGGCGCCTTGCGGGCCTGTTCGACTCCGTGGTGCTCGCCGAAGGTTTGCGCGACGTGCATGTCGGCGACGGCGTGTGGTGCCTGCCCGAAGACGGCAGCGCGCCCGTTCAGGCGCTCGTAAGCGGCATCGACGGCGACACGGCAAGCTGCGTGCTGCTCGGGCGCGGCGAAGGCCTGCGCGCCGGGGCACGCGTGCGTGCAGGTACAGGCCCCGTCGACATTCCCGTGGGTCCGGCCCAGCTTGGCCGCATGGTGGATCCGCTGGGCCAACCGCTCGACGGCGGGCCTGCGCCTGCAACCGCCGCGCTCAGCCCGGTCGAGTGCCTGCCGCCGCCGATCCTGGCGCGCGCCCTGATCGAACGCCCGCTCCACACGGGCACCACGGCCATCGACGCGCTGATCCCGCTCGGACGCGGGCAGCGCGAATTGCTGATCGGCGACCGGCGCACCGGCAAGTCGACCTTGGCGCTCGACGCGATCCTGTCGCAGCGCCCGGGCGACGTCGTGTGCGTGCATGTGTCGGTCGGCCAGCGCACGGTCGGCACGCTGCGCGCGCTCGAAACGGTTCGCGCGCGCGGCCTTGCCGAAAACTGCGTGTTCGTCGTGGCCACGGCGGACGATCCGCCGGGCCTGCAATGGCTGGCGCCTTTCGCGGGCTGCGCCATCGCCGAATCCTTCCGCGACGCGGGCCGCGACGTGCTGCTGGTGCTCGACGACCTCACCAAGCACGCCGCCACGCACCGCCAGATCAGCCTGCTGCTGCGCAATCCGCCGGGGCGCGAAGCCTATCCGGGCGACGTGTTCTATCTGCATGCGCGCCTGCTCGAGCGGGCCGCCAAACTGGCGCCCGAACGCGGCAGCGGTTCCCTCAGCATCCTTGCCGTCGCCGAAACGCAAGGCAACGACATCTCCGGCTACATCCCGACGAACCTCATCTCGATCGTCGATGGCCAGATCGTGTGCGACGCCAAGCTGTGGGCGCTCGGCCAGCGCCCGGCGATCGACATCGGCCGCAGCGTGTCGCGCGTCGGCGGGCGGGCGCAACCCGCGGCTTTGCGCCGCGTGGCGGGCGATCTGAAGCTCGCCTACGCGCAGTTCCTCGAACTCGAGGAATTCGCGCGCTTCGGCGGCCTTGCCGACAGCGCCGCGCGCGCGCGCCTCGACCACGGGCTGCGGCTGCGGGCTGCCCTCGCCCAGCCCGCCAACGCGCCGCTGTCGCTGCCCGCGCAGTACGCGCTGCTGTCGGCCGTGCGCGCAGGCCTGCTCGACGCGCGCCCGGTTGGCGCCGTCGCCGCGCTGCGCGAACGGGCGGAAGAAACCATGCGCGCGAATTTCGCCGATCTGTGCGCCGAGCTCGAAGCCGGCGCGGCGATCGCAGATTCGGCGCAAGCGCAGCTGCTCGAAGCGATGTCGGCCTTGCTTGCCGAGACGCCCGGCGAGAAGGCCGCGAATGTCTGAAGCACGCGACCCGGTCTTGCGCGTCGCGGGATTGCGGCGCTTCCGCGAAATCGCAGCCGCTCTGCGCGCGATCGCCGCCAATGCACTGCACGCGGCCGAAAGAGCGCGCGCGGCCGCGTGCGCCTACGAGACGCAAGTGGCCGCCGCCGTCCGGCATATTCTGGGGCCGCTGCCGATGCCGCGTCCGCGCATCGCGACGGTTGCGGCGTTCGTCGCCGAAGCGGGGTTCTGCGGCGCGTTCGACGAAGCGGTGATGAAAGAAGCGCGCCGCCAGGCCGGGCCCGGCGTGCGGCTCGCGCTGGTCGGCAGGCGCGGGGCCCGGCGCGCGCGCGAGGCGAACCTCCCTTTCGACGACGTGCTCCCGATGGCGGCCCATGTGGCGGGCTTCGGCGATTGCGCGGCAAACGTGCTGGCCGAACTTGGCGCGCGCGGGCCGCTTGCGCTGGTCGCGTGCCGCAGCCGGCCGCAAGGGGCCGATGTCGTCTGCCGCCTCGTCGGCGCAAACGACGCGGCCGAAGCCGTGCAGCGGCGCGAGCGGCCGCTTGCCCTGCTGCAGGAGCCGTTCGCGTCGCTCGCCGCCGCCTTCGAACGCGAAGCCGACTACGCGGCCGTGCATCTCTGCGTCGCCGAGAGTTTTTCGGTCGAGAACAGCGCCCGCTTCGCGCGCATGGATGCCGCATGCCGACGCGCCGACGACGAGATCGAACGGCTCGCGCGGCGCATCGACGGCCTGCGCCAGGACCGAATCTCGCAGGACATCTTCGAAACCTTCGGCGCGGCAGGCCCCGGCGACGCGGCGACGGGGGCAAAGAAACGCATCCCGGCCGAAACGCTCGATTTCTCCCGGCCGTGAAACTTGCCTTGCGGCGGGAATCCCGAAGCGCCGACGCGTCGAGCACATCGACCGACTGGTTATCGCTCGCTTGAAATTGTTATGCTTTGGCCCGAAACTGGCGCGATCCGATCTTTGCCGTTGGAGCCGGGCATGAATCGTCGGGAATTTGCCGCCGCTGCCGCCGCGTTTGCGGCCCTGCCTGTCGCCGCTTCGGCGCAAGACGCCTCGGGGCATCCGCGCCTGCTCGTCGGCGCAGCCGAGTGGGCGAGCCTTGCGGCGCGCCGCAGAGCCGATCCGGACCTGGATCGGTTCGCCACCCTTCTGCTGGATCGGGCGCGCAGGGATTTGAACCAGCCGCAGCTGGAGCGCAAGCTCGATGGTCGGCGCCTGCTCGGCGTTTCGCGCGAATTCATCCGCCGCGTGCTGCAATGGTCGTTCGCTTTCCGCACGACGGGCGACGTCGCCTTTCTCGATCGGGCGCGCCGGGAAATGCTTGCGGTTTCGGCTTTCCCGGACTGGAATCCAAGCCACTATCTCGACGTCGCCGAGATGACGGCCGGCATGGCCATCGGCTACGACTGGCTTTTCGACGATTTGCCCGCCGACGCGCGCGCCAATATCCGGCAGGCCATCGTCGGCAACGGCATCGCGCAAGCCCGCCAGGGCCACCCAACCTTCAGATGGGCCAACAACTGGAACCAAGTCTGCATCGGCGGCATGGTGCTGGGCGCGCTGGCCGTGCGAAGCGACGAACCGGAATTGGCCCGCGATGTTCTGGCGGCCGCGCAGAAGAACGTCCTCGTCGGCTTGGGCGCATACGCCCCCGACGGCGTTTATCCCGAAGGCCCGAGCTACTGGAGCTACGGAACGACCTACTCGACGCTTCTCGTGGCCGCGCTGCGCAGCCTCGGCATGGCCGACTGGGGCGTGCTCGCGGCGCCCGGTTTTGCGCGCAGCGCCGCTTTCTACGCCCACTCGATCGGCCCTTCGGCGAAGCATTTCAATTTCGGCGACGGCAACGAGGGGCAGGAACTGCCCTCGCCCATCGTGTTTCTGGCGCGCGAGCTTAGGCAGCCCGCGCTGCTTGCCGCCAAGCGCGAGATGATCCGCAGGAATCAGGGCGTCGCGGAGCGCTTTGCGCCGCTTTCCGTCTTGTGGTGGCCGGAAGAAGAAAGCGCTGCGCCGCAGCCGCTTTCCTTCGCGGGCCAGGGACCGCAGCCGGTGGCGATCTGGCGCACCTCGTGGACGGACCCCAACGCGCTTTGGTTTGCCGTCAAGGGGGGCGGAGCGGCGCATAATCACGGCCATATGGACGCGGGCAGCTTCGTCCTGGACATGGACGGGCTGCGCTGGGCAAAGGACCTCGGCATGCAGGACTATCTCAGCCTGGAATCGCGCGGCGTCGACCTGTGGAACATGCGGCAGAATTCGGCGCGCTGGAAGGTATTCAGGCTCGGCAGCGACGCGCACAACACGCTTGCCGTTTCCGGCCAGCCGCACAGCGCGACCGCAATGGCCGGCTTGCGCATGGCGGGCGACGGCGAAGCGCTGATCGACCTCGGCCAAGTGCTGGGCGTGCGGCAGGCGACGCGACGCGCCCGCTTTTCCGGCGACGCCGTGGAACTCGAAGACCGGATCGAAGGCGCGCCGCCGGGAAGAGGCATACGCTGGGCCATGTGCACGGAGGCTGGCCTGAGCCCATGAACTCACCCGTTTGAAGGTAGAGTCTGTTCCTTATTTGACCCTGTTTGAGTGGTTGTTGCAACGGGGCGAGGCGCGAAGCCCCGTGGGTAGCGCAACGTCTCGCCCCGTTGCATCGCGAGGACGCTTGCCGCAGCGAAGGCTGCCGGTGTTTGGTTGTTGATCGAGCTGTGCGGCCGGGCTGTGTTGTAGTCGATCCGCCAAGCCTCGATC
>JBILXZ010000020.1:0-59015 GCA_044378015.1 Tagaea sp. | reverse complement strand
GCACTGCTGCTTGCGCTGTCCGTGCTTCTGGCTCCGTCGGCAGCCCGCGCGCAAGAAGCCCCGTCGCCCGACGAAATCGAAAAGCTGATCGGGGCGCTGGAGAACGACGAAGCACGAGCGACGCTTCTCGAGCAGCTGAGAACGCTTGTGCAGATCCAGCGCTCGGGCCAGGTGCTGGCCTTGGCGCCCGCCAACGAACCGGTCGAGCAGATCGCGCGCGTGGCCAACACGTTCGCCGAACAGCTCGCCGACCAGATCGAGGCGGTAACCCAAGCGGTCGTGCAGGCGGCCGCATTCGCGGGCGACGCGCCCAAGCTTGCGGCGTGGTTCGACGCCCAGCTCGGCAGCGAGGTCTCGCGCGACCGGCTCGTCGAGATTCTCGGCAAGCTCGCGATCGTGCTGGCGGCGGGCGCGGTCGCCGAGCATCTCGTGTGGCGGTCCCTGGGCATTCCGCGTCGGCGCCTGGAAATGCGCGCGGTCGATGCGGGCTGGCGGCGCGCAATTCCGATCGCGTTGAGCGGCCTTTTGGGGCTGCTGCCGATCGCGGCGTTCGCGGCCGTGGCGGTGGCTGTTCTCGGCGCCCTGCAGCCGTCGCGCACGGCCAGCCTCGTCGCGATCTCGTTCGTGAACGCCAACGTGATCGCGCGCGCAGTCGCCCTTGCGGCCGAAATTGCGTTCGCACCCCGCCATCCCGGATTGCGCGCCGCCCCGCTCGGCGACGAAACCTCGGCCTATCTCTATCTGTGGGTCCGGCGGCTCACCAACATCGCCGTCTACTGGTACTTCGCGGCCCAGGCCGCCTTGCTGCTCGGCATGCCGGACGGGGCGCACAATTTCACGGTCAAGCTTTTGGGCGTGGTCGTCGCGATGATGGTGACGG
Organism: Tagaea sp.; assembly: GCA_044378015.1. Classification (GTDB taxonomy): domain Bacteria; phylum Pseudomonadota; class Alphaproteobacteria; order CACIAM-22H2; family CACIAM-22H2; genus Tagaea. Next base: position 58,135 of record JBILXZ010000020.1, on the reverse strand, counting down.
CGATCGTGCTGCAGAACCGCGCGGCGGTCGCCGAGTCGCTCGCAAGGGCCGCCACCGGCGAAGGCTGGCTTGTGGCGATGCGCGCGGGCTTCCTGGGCCAGGGCCTGTCCAAATACTGGCACGTGGCGGCCCTTGCCTACATCCTGACCGCGCTGTTCGCCTGGCTGCTGCGGCCCGACGGCTTCGCCTTCATCCTTCAGGCGAGCGCCATCACGCTCACGATCGGGGCGGCCGCGCGCGTGGCGGTGCTGCTGCTGGATTACGGGGTCGCGCGCGCGTTCACGATCGCCCCCGACCTGCGCGAACGCTTTCCGGCCCTCGAACAGCGCGCCAACCGCTACGTCAATGCCGGGCGCCGCCTGCTCGAATGGACGATCGGCGCGGTGGCATTGCTCGCGATCGCGCAGGCCTGGGGCATTCGCACGCTCGACTATGCCGCCACGCCTGCGGGCCAGCGCGTGGCCGGCGGGCTGTTTTCGATCGCCTTTGCCGTGGTGCTGGCGTTGGCGGCGTGGGAATTCGCCAATGCCGGGCTCGAGCGCTATCTCGTGCGCAAGGGCGACATGGAAAAGCCGACCGAGCGCACCTCGGCGCGCGTGCGCACGCTGCTGCCGCTCTTGCGCCGCGCTCTGTTCGTGCTGCTGACCGTGTTCGTCACGCTGGTCACGCTCAACGAAATCGGCATCAACGTGACGCCGCTGCTCGCGGGCGCGGGCGTGCTCGGCCTCGCGGTCGGCCTGGGCGCGCAAAACATGGTGCGCGATCTCATCACCGGCGTGTCGATGATCCTCGAAGACGTGCTGGCGGTGGGCGACGTGGTGCAGCTCGGCGACAAGGCCGGCACGGTGGAAGCCTTGGGTTTGCGCGCGATCAAACTGCGCTCGGCCGACGGCACGTTGCACACGATCCCGTTCGGCACGGTCACGATCATCTCGAACCAGACGAAGGATTTCGCCTTCGCGACCTTCGAGGCGGTCGTGGGCTACGATGCCGACATCGCCAAAGCGCGTGCCGCCATGCGCAAAGCCTTCGAAGCCTTGCAGGCCGAGCCCGAGATATCGGGGCTTCTGCTCGGCGACTACGAAGACCAGGGGCTCGACGCATATTCCGACATCGGCCAGACGCTCAAAGCGCGCGTCAAGACGCTGCCCGGCAAACAATGGCGCGTGCGCCGCGCCTTCAACGAAACCATCCGCGGCGAGTTTGCCGCCGTCGGCCTCAAGCTCGCCTGGGACAAGCAGGCGGCGAAGGCTTAGCCAGCTTCGAGCGCTTCCGGGTTCGGCGCATCGAGCACCATACGCGCGAGATTGCCGTCGAAGCCGGCACGCGCCATCGCCGCCATATGGCGCAGGCGCTGGTCCTTGCGCACCGCTGCATTCGTGCAGAAGGGCCCCAAGCGTTTGCGCTTGGCAAACAGTATCGCAGCCGTGCGGTCCGAAATGCCCGCTTCGTCGAGGGCGGCGAGCGCCTTTTCGACCTCGTCGCCGTCCACGCCTTTGATCCTAAGACGCTGCACGATCTGGCTGCGCGGCAGGCCGCGGCGCGCGAGGCTCAGCGCACGGCCTTCGGCGAACACGCTGTCGTCCACGAGCTTGCGCGCCAGGAGCTTGTCGATGACGGCCGCGACGTCGGCGGCCCCTTGCGCTTTGTCGCCCACGCCTGCGCGCACCGCGCGCTCGACTTTTCGCATCAGCACGCGGCGCACGCCTTCGCTGGAGGCGGCGTAGCGCTCGAGATAATGCAGAGCGGCTTTTTCGAGGCGCTCTTGCGTGGGCGGTTTGGGGGGCTGGCGAGGTTTCATCCGGCGCTGTTCTGCCATGCAGCGGGAAAGATTGCGAGGTATTGCGCTTTGCGCCTATGGTCCCGCCCGCCATGCAACCAGTTCCGCCTTCGCCGCGCCGCTACGGCTCCGTCAACTGGCTGGGTCTTTGGACCTTGTCGATGCGCGAGATCCGCCGCTTCACCAAGGTCCATACCCAGACGATCGCCGCCCCCGTGGTGACGACGCTGCTGTTCCTCGCCGTGTTCGTGCTCGCGCTGGGGCCGCAGGCGAATGTCGCGGGCGGCATCACATTCGCCGAGTTTCTCGCGCCCGGCCTCGTCATGATGGCGATGACGCAAAACGCGTTCGCCAACACCTCGTCCTCGCTCGTGATCGCCAAGGTGCAGGGCAACATCGTCGACTCGCTGATGCCGCCCTTGTCGCCGGGCGAGCTCGTGCTGGGGTTTGCGGCCGGCGGCATCGTGCGCGGGCTCGTGGTCGGCATCGTGGTCGCGGCGTGCCTGCTGCCGTTCGTGACCCTGCACGTGCACGCTTGGGGCTGGATTCTGTTCAACGGCCTGATGGCCTCGACGCTCTTGTCGCTGCTCGGGATAGCGGGCGGCGTATGGTCGGAGAAATTCGACCATATCGCGGCCGTGACCAATTTCGTGGTGACGCCGCTCGCGTTCCTGTCCGGCACGTTCTACACGGTCGACCGCCTGCCCGAGCCGTGGCACCTGATGGCGCTCTTCAATCCGTTTTTCTACATGATCGACGGGTTCCGCTTCGGCTTCATCGGCCATGCGGACGCGCATCCCTGGACGGGTGCTGCCGTGCTGATCGCCAGCAACGCCGCGTTGGCGGCTTTGTGCTACGGCATGTTCAAGCGCGGCTACAAGCTTCGCAGCTGACGCCTAACACGCTGATCCAAAACCGCGAATTCGCCTTCGAATTGACAAAACCGGGGCTTTTCCCGATACTCGGTTTTTTGTGGCGCCGCGATCTTTTCGCGCGGGCCAAAAGGAGCCGTTCGCCGTGAGCACCGATTTTCCCGCCGTGATGCCGACTTATGCGCGCGCCGAAGTTGGCTTCGAGCGCGGCGAAGGCCCGTATCTGTGGGGAACCGACGGCAAGCGCTATCTCGATTTCGCGTGCGGCATCGCCGTGACGGGGCTTGGCCACGCCCACCCGCATCTCGTGGCCCAGGTGGGTGCGCAGATGAACAAAGTCTGGCACACCTCGAACATCTTCCCGATCGCCCAGCAGCAGCGCTTGGCCGAACGGCTCGTTGCCGCCACCTTCGCCGACACGGTTTTCTTCGCCAATTCGGGGGCCGAAGCCAACGAATGCGGCATCAAGCTCGTGCGCAAATACCACGCGCACCACGGCAACAAGCAGCGCTACCGCATCGTCACGTTCGAAGGGGCGTTCCACGGCCGCACGCTTGCGACGCTCGCGGCCGGCGGCCAGCAGAAATATCTCGACGGGTTCGGTCCCAAGGTCGATGGCTTCGACCAGGTGCCGTTCGGCGACCACAAGGCGCTCGAAGCGGCGATCGGTCCCGAAACGGCCGGCATTCTGATCGAGCCGATCCAGGGCGAGGGCGGCATCCGCCCGGTTCCGGCGCAATGCCTCAAAGGCGTGCGCGAGCTTTGCGACCGCCACGGCCTGTTGCTGTTTTTCGACGAAATCCAGACCGGCATGGGCCGCTCGGGCAAGCTCTTCGCGCACGAATGGGCGGGCGTGGCGCCCGACGTGATGACGGTCGCAAAAGCGCTCGGCAACGGCTTCCCGGTGGGCGCTTGCCTTGCGACCGCGAAGGCGGCCGTCGGCATGACGGCCGGCACGCACGGCTCGACCTACGGTGGCAACCCGCTCGCCATGTCGGCGGGCAACGCGGTGCTCGACGTGATGCTGGCGGAGGGCTTCCTCGAAAACGTCGAGCGCATCGCGGGCCATCTCAAGCAGCAATTGGCGGGCCTCGTTTCGCGCAATCCCGACATGTTCGAAGACGCGCGCGGCTCGGGGCTCCTGCTCGGCCTCAAGTGCAAGGTTCCCAACCAGGACATGATCCTCGCCGTGCGCAAGCAGGGCCTGCTCACGGCCGGTGCCGGCGACAACGTGATGCGCATTCTGGCGCCGCTCATCGTGACGGCCGAACATGTCAGCGAAGCCGTCGAAAAGATCGACGCGGCCTGCGCCGATCTGCGCGCGCACGCCGCCGCCGCGGCGCGCAAGGCCGGATAGGAAAAGCCCCATGACGACCGCCGCTCCGCGCCATTTCCTCGATCTCGACGTGCTCGAAAGCGGCACGCTGCGCCGCATCCTCGACATGGGTGCCGCCTTCAAGGCCAAGCGCCCGCCGGGCGGCGAAACGAAGCCGCTCGCCGGCAAGACGCTTGCGATGATCTTCGAGAAGCCGTCCACGCGCACGCGCGTGTCGTTCGAAGTGGGCATTCGCCAGCTCGGCGGCGAGGCCGTGATCCTGTCGCATCTCGACACGCAGCTCGGGCGCGGCGAATCGATCGCCGACACGGCGCGCGTGCTGTCGCGCTACTGCGACGCGATCATGCTGCGCACGAACCGCGCGGACAATCTCGCCGAACTCGTGCGCCACGCGACCGTGCCGGTCATCAACGGCCTCACCGATCTCTCGCATCCCTGCCAGGTGATGGCCGACGTGATGACGATCGAAGAGCGCAAGGGCGACATTGCGGGCAAAATCGTGGCCTGGACCGGCGACGGCAACAACGTTGCCGCGTCGTGGATCCACGCGGCCAAGCGCTTCGCGTTCGAGCTGCGCCTTGCCTGCCCCGAGCCGCTGCGCCCGCATGCCGACGTGCTGGCCTGGGCCAAGCGCGAGGGCGCGCGCATCCAGCTGCTGACCGATCCGGACGCCGCCGTGCGCGGCGCAGATGCGGTCGTGACCGACACCTGGGTTTCGATGGACCAGGAGGGAACTGCGCGCGACAACCGCGAGAAGCGCCACAATCTGCTGGCCCCCTACCGCGTGGACGAGCGGCTCATGGGGCTTGCCAAGCAGGACGCGATATTCCTGCATTGCCTGCCTGCCCATCGCGGCGAGGAAGTGACGGCATCCGTCATCGACGGGCCGCAGTCGGCCGTCTGGGACGAGGCGGAAAACCGCCTGCATGTGCAGAAGGGCATCCTCGCCTGGTGCATGGCGTAACCGCCGAAATTCAAACGTCGAGTGCGGCGCGCACCAGCGAAGCGGCGACCGTGCCCATGATCGCGGCAACGCAAAGATCGACGATCCGCCATGCGATCGGCTTCGCGAAGATCGGCGCCAACGCCCGCGCGCCGTAGCCGATCCCGGCAAACCACACGATCGAAATCGCCGACGCCCCAGCGGCAAAGGCCGCGCGCGAGGCCATGTCGGCAAAACTGCTCGCGACCGTGCCCAGCAGCACGACCGTGTCGAGATAGACGTGCGGATTGAGGAGTGCGAGCGCCCACGAGGTAGCAGCGGCAACCGCGCGCGAAGCCGCACCTGCTTGGGACGCGGCAAGGCTCGATCGGAAATCGAAGGCACGGCGCAAAGCGAACAGCGCGTAGCACGCGAGAAACGCTGCCCCGCCCCACATCGCGATCTCGAGCAGCGCAGGCCGCGCCGCCAGCAAGGACGCGAGGCCGAAAGCGCCGGCAAGGATCAGCGCCACGTCGCAGAACGCCGCGATCGCGACGACCGTGCCGACATGCCGACGGAGCAAGCCCTGGCGCAGAATGAACGCGTTCTGCGGGCCCGCCGCCAGGATGAGCCCCGCCGACAAGCCCAGGCCCTGCAGGGCGGCAGCCGTCCACATCGCATCGGAATCGAACATCGCATCGAAAGCTTTACCCGAATCCGCGACCGGGCCAAACTGCCGCGATGAACATCGAAGAACTGCCCCGCGACGACATCGTGCTGCCGTTTCGCATCGCGCCATTCGCGCTGCGCGGGCGGCTCGTGCGCCTCGGCGCCACGCTCGACACGATCCTGCATCGCCACGCCTATCCAAAGCTCGTGGCCCAGGCTTTGGCCGAAGCGCTGGCGATGGCGGCGGCCCTTGCGGCCACGCTCAAGTACGACGGCGTTTTTTCGATCCAGACCAAGGGCGACGGCCCGGTCAAGATGCTTGTGGCCGACGTCACCTCCGACGGCGCGTTGCGCGGCTACGCGCAGTTCGACGCCGCGCGCGTGGCCGAACTTGGCGAAGGGCCGGTCTCGGCGCCGCGCCTTTTCGGGGCGGGCTACCTTGCCTTCACGGTCGACCAGGGGGCCGACATGGAGCGCTACCAGGGCATCGTCGAGATGACCGAGTCCAGCTTGGCCGAATGCGCGCACCATTATTTCCGCCAGTCCGAACAGTTCGAGGCTGGCCTCAAAGTGGCGGTCGTCGGCGCACCCGACGCAAGCGGTGCTATGCGCTGGCGCGCAGGCGCCATCATGATCCAGCGCCTGCCGCCCGAAGATGCGCAAGGCTCGGCCGAGGGCGGCGAAGTCGATCCGCTCGCCGCGGCCAGGCGCGAGGAGGAAGAGGACGGATGGCGCCGCGCGATGATCCTGATGGGCTCGGCCAAGGCCCAGGAACTCGCCGATGCCGCCCTCGAACCTTGGAAACTCGTCGACCGGCTCTTTCTGGCCGAAGGGGTCGAGATCTACCGCCCGCTCGGCCTCACGCATCGCTGCCGCTGCGGGTCCGAGCGCATGCGCCAGGTGCTGCGCACGATCCCGCGCGCCGAACTGGAGACGATGCGCGAGCCCGACGGGGCCGTGCACATCACTTGCGAGTTCTGCAACACCACGCAGCTCTACGCCGATCTCGACGCGCTCTACGCGCCGACATGAGAAAGCCGCATTCGCGGAACAGTTTCAGCGCCTCCGGGAGGAATGCCATGACCGTCCATCGCCGCAGTTTTCTGAAGCTCGCAGCAATCGGCGCACCTGCCGTGGCCCTCGGTGCCTGCGCCGACGCGCCGCCGCTGCCGCAATTCCCGCCGCTCAGCTACACGCACCTGTCGCGCCTCGTGTTCGAGGCCGAGCGGCTCGAGATCGCCAGCGAATACCAAGCCCCGCTGGCACCGCCCAACGTCGAACATCTGTTCGCGCAGCGCCCCGACGCCGCGCTGCAGCGCTGGGCCAACGACCGGCTGGCGGTCAGCGGGCGCGGCGAACATCTCGTGCGTTTCGTGATCGGCGACGCGCGCGTGACCGAGACCGAACTGCCGCGCGAGACGGGCATGCGCGCCACCTTCACGAACGCCCAGGCGCAGCGCTACGACGGCCGCATTCAGGCGACGATCGAAATCCGCCAGCTGCGCGGCAATTTCCGCGTCGGCGACGCGGCTGCGTCGGCCACGCGCACGCGCTCTGTCGCCGAGAACATCTCGCTCAACGACCGCGAGCGCGTTTGGTACGAAATGGTCGAGCAGATGATGGCGGACATCAACGGCGAACTCGAGCGCCAAGTGCGCGCCAATCTCCCGCGCTTTCTGGCGATCTGAACTCTACGCCGGGCGGGTTGCCCAGTCGGCGAGTTTGGCGATGAAGGCGTCGCACTGGGCGAGCTGGTCGCGCGTCGTGTATTCGTCCGTCTTGTGCGCGACCGCAATGTCGCCGGGGCCGCAGATAACGGTCGAAATGCCGGCCGCCTGGAACTGGCCGGCTTCGGTGCCGAACGCGACCGTCTCGGTGCGGTTGGCACCCGTCAGCGCCAAGGCAAGCTTTGCGGCCGGGCCATCGATCTCGGGCTTGAGGCCCGGGATCGCGGCGTAGCGCGTCATCGTCACGCTCGCCTCGGGCGCTTCCTGTTTGATCGCCGCATCGAGTGCTGCGATTTTGGCGGCCGCTTGCGCGTAGATGGCCTCGGGGTTCGCACCCGGCAGGGCGCGGAACTCCCAGGTGAGCGCGCATTCGCGCGCCACGATGTTGGCGGCCGTCCCGCCATGGATGAGGCCTATACCCAGCGTGGTCCAAGGCGGATCGAACGACACGCCGGGGACCGCATCGGCAAGACCCTTGGCGCGCAACTCGGCCTGCAGCGCATCGAGAAAGGCCAAAAAGCGGCCCATATAGACGATGGCATTGGCACCCAGATGGGGAGCGCTCGAATGCGCCTCGCGGCCGACGATGGACACGCGGTTGACCCAGCTGCTTTTGTGGCCGACGACGACGCGCATCATCGTGGGCTCGCCGACGATGCAAAGCGCTGCCTGCGGCAATTCGCGCCCGAACAGCTCGATCGCGTGGGGGGCGCCGAAACAGCCGATCTCCTCGTCGTAGGATAGGCAGAGATGGATCGGGCGCTGCAGCTTGGCGCGCACGAGGTCGGGGACCGCCGCCAGCGCGCAGGCGATGAAGCCTTTCATGTCCGACGAGCCGCGCCCGTAGAGCCGCCCGTCGCGCTCGACGAGCGCGAACGGATCGCTCGACCAGGGCTGGCCTTCGACGGGCACAACGTCCGTGTGGCCCGACAGCACGGCGCCGCCCGCGACGGCCGGACCGATCGTGGCAACGAGATTGGCCTTGGTGCCGTCCGCATTGGGCACAAGCCGGCTTGCGACGCCGTAGGACTCGAGATAGCGGCGCACGTCTTCGATCAGCGCGAGGTTCGAATCCGAACTCACGGTGCGGTGCGCCACCAGCCGGGCGAGCATGGCGGTGCTGGAAGAAGCCGACGGCGTCATCGCTGCGCCCTCAGCCCGTGCGCAGCGGCGGGTTGCCGACGATGGCGAGGAACTCGCGGCGCGTGGCTTCGTTGTCGCGGAAGGCCCCGAGCATGCGCGAAGTCACCATCGTGACGCCGGATTTGTGCACGCCGCGCGTGGTCATGCATTGGTGCTGGGCGCGCACGATGACGGCGACGCCGCGCGGCTGCAGCACTTCTTCGATCGAATTGGCGATCTGGGCGGTCAGGCGCTCCTGGATCTGCATGCGCTTGGCGAACACGTCGATCACGCGCGCGAGCTTCGAGATGCCGACCACGCGGTTGCTCGGCAGATAGGCGACGTCGACCGTGCCGAGGATCGCCGCCAGATGGTGCTCGCAGAAACTTTCGAAGCGCACGTCGCGCAGAACGACCATCTCGTCGTAGCCGTCGGCCTCTTCGAAGGTGCGCTTCAGGAGCTCGACCGGATCTTCGCCGTAGCCTTGGAACCATTCCTCGTAGGCGCGAACGACGCGCTTGGGCGTGTCGCGCAGGCCCTCGCGTTCCGGATTTTCGCCGGCCCATTCGAGCAGCGTGCGCACGGCCGCTTCGGCGGCGGCACGGTCGGGACGAACGCGGGCGGGAGGTCGCTTCAACGGCTGAGTCATGGGACTTCTTTTTTCGCGGGGGAAAATACGGATCAGTTCAAGCGGCCGGGGCGGTCGGGCTGGTCGAGCGAGAAGGCCGGAATGGCGATGTCGAAAGTCTCGCCCGCTTCGGTCTCCATCTGGTAAGTGCCGACCATGAAACCCGACGGGGTCGGCAGCGGCGTGCCGGAGCTGTATTCGAAGGCTTCGCCCGGCCTCAGCACCGGCTGCTCGCCGACCACGCCCTCGCCTTTGACGTCCTTGCGGCGGCCTTGCGCGTCGGTGATGCGCCAATGGCGCGCGCGCAGCTGCACGGTAGCCGGACTGCCGTTTTCGATGCGGACATGGTAAGCCCAAACGAACTGGCCGTCGTTCGGCGACGATTGCTCGTCGAGATAGACGGGTTCGACGGTCACTTTGATGCCGCGCGTCGTTTCGCTGTACATCGGTCCCTAGATCGCAGTTTTCCCAAACACAAGCAACGAAACTGCAATATAGGCCTCGGCCAGGGTCGCGACCAGCGCGCCGACGGCAAATCAGCGCTTTTTTACGCCTTTCGTAGCCTTTGCGGCCGCCGCCAGGCCCTTGGCGAGGTCGTCGAGCAGATCGGCCGGGTCTTCGATGCCGACCGACAGGCGCAAGCTGCCGGGTCCGATGCGCAAGCGTGCCTTTTCGTCCGGCGGCAGGCGTTGATGCGTGGTCGTGGCCGGATGGCAGACCAGGCTCTTGGCGTCGCCGAGATTGTTCGAAATCTTGACGAGGCGCAGCGCGTCGAGGAAGGCGAAGGCCGCGCGTTTGCCGCCCTCGAGATCGAACGCCACGAGCGGTCCGCCGCCGGCCATTTGGCGTTTGGCGAGGGCGTATTGCGGATGGGATTTGTGCCCAGGATATAGTACCCGCGCGACCGGCGCCGCCTTCGCCAAAAAGTCGGCGACCGTTGCGGCGTTGGCCCCCTGGGCAGCCACGCGCAACGGCAGCGTCTCGAGGCCCTTCAGCAGCACCCAGGCGTTGAATGCCGAAAGCGTGGGACCCGTGTGGCGCAGGAAGGGCACCAGCGTGCCGTCGATCCACGCGCGGCGCCCGAGCACCGCGCCGCCCAGAACGCGGCCCTGGCCGTCGATATGCTTGGTCGCCGAATAGACGACGACATCGGCACCCAGCTCGAGCGGCTTCTGCAGCATCGGCGTGGCGAACACGTTGTCGACGACGACGCATGCGCCGGCGCGCTTGGCGAGCTTCGCGACGGCGCGCAGATCGACGAGATCGAGCATCGGGTTCGACGGCGTTTCGAGAAACACGACGTCCGTCTTGACCGAAAGCGCCTTGCGCCACGCGTCGAGATCCGCGCCGTCGACGAGCGCGCTTTCGATGCCCCAGCGCGGCAGCAATTCGGTCACGATGTAGTGGCACGAGCCGAACAAAGCGCGCGACGAAACGATGCGCATGCCGACCTTGAGCTGGCAGGCAAGCGCCGCGAACACGGCGGCCATTCCGCTTGCCGTGCCCTTGCAGGCTTCGGCCCCTTCGAGGGCGGCAAGGCGCGCTTCGAACATCGCCACGGTCGGATTGCCGAACCGCGAATAGACGAAGCGCGCGTCTTCGGGGGCGGTGGGCGTGGCGAAAGCACGCTCGGCCTCCGCGGCCGAGCCGTAGACGAAACCCGATGTCAGGAACATCGCCTCGCTGGTCTCGGCCCATTGCGAGCGTTCGCCGCCGCCATGCACCAACGCCGTGCGCGCGCGCCACGCGGGATCGGTCCCAAATTCGTTTTTCTTCGCCATCTTCGTCCGCCCTCGAAAACAAAAGCCCCGACCTTTGGATCGGGGCTGTTCGGCGGCACGAAGTGCGATCGAAACGCTCCGACCTTTTAGCGGATTTTTTAACGTGGTCCGCAAGCCGGTCGGCTCAAATCGCCACGAGTTGGGTAGAAGTAAACGACCACGACCCTGCTTGTCAAGAAAGGCCGCCGAGCCCTTGAGGTCGGCGGCCGGACAGGCTAGAAAACGATGTCGCTGCGACGCGGGTGTAGCTCAATGGTAGAGCCGGAGCTTCCCAAGCTCAAGACGAGGGTTCGATTCCCTTCACCCGCTCCAGCGCCGCGCGCTTACCCGGCACGCGCGGGGGCCGCATCGTCCTTCGTCTTCCACAGACTGAACAAGATGCCGGCGGCCAGGATGGCGACGGTAATCCCGAGCCCCCAAACCGGCGGGAACTTCTCCCAGCCCAGGCCCCACGCAACGAAGATCTTCGAGCCGATGAAGATCAGCAGTATCGCGAGCGCGTATTTCAGATAGTGGAAGCGGTGGACCATCGCCGCGAGCGCGAAATAGAGCGCGCGCAGCCCCAGAATCGCGAAGATATTGGACGTGTAGACGATGAAGGGGTCCGTCGTGATCAGGAAAATCGCGGGCACCGAATCGACCGCGAAAATCACGTCGGCGATTTCGATGAGGATCAACGCCAGGAACAGCGGTGTCATGAAACGGGCAAGCTTGCCCGAGCCCGGCGGCGCCTTCGGATCGGGCAGCTGCACGAAGAATTTCTCGCCGTGCAGCTGTTCGGTAACGTTGAAGCGACGCTTGAGCCAGAGCAGCGCGGGATTGCGCGCGATGTCGGGCTGCTTGTCGCCCATGTAGAGCATTTTCACGCCGGTGAAGACGAGAAAGAGCGCGAAGACGTAAAGCACCCACGAAAAATTCTCCACGATGGGCGCGCCGATGCCGATCATGATCGCGCGCAGCACAATCACACCGAGAATGCCCCAGAACAGCACGCGATGCTGGTAGAGGCGCGGAATCGCGAAATAGCCGAAAATCATCGCGATGACGAAGACGTTGTCCATCGCCAGCGTCTTCTCGATCGCGAAGCCCGTCAGGTATTCGACGCCGGATTGGGGCCCGAGATACCACCAGACCCAGGCGCCGAACAGCAGACCAAGACTTATGTAGCCGGCCGACAGCACAAGGCTTTCCTTCGCCTCGATTTCGCGGTTTTCCTTGTGCAGAACGCCGAGATCGAGCGTGAGAAGCGCCGCGACGATGGCCATGAAGGCAAGCCACATCCACGCCGGTTTGCCGAGCCAATCTGCGAACAAAAAAGCGAAATCCATCGGGAGCCTCTACGAAAATCGGCAGGCGCATCGTGCGAGATCCGACATCGCGTTCGCGCCGAAAGCGCACGCCAGAGGGGCCCGGATCGAGGGTTGCATCAAATGTGGTAGATGATCCCGGCGTTTCAAGTCCCTTTTTCGCGTCCTGCCGCTTGAAACGGCGGCGACGGGCTTCCTATGTCGCTTTGTCCAGGGTCCGGGCCCCTCTGGTCGCCGCCGGTCGGCGCGACGATGTCGGACTCTTCCATCTCAGGCGGGCGAACGACGCTCGTCTTTCTTGGGAGAAGCATCGTGGCGTATTCCAATTCGACCGACTTCGACGGCGAGATTCTGCCGCCGCCGCGGCGGCGCAAGTCGCGCCGCGACACCGACGCCGCGCGCGAACGGCTCGAGGCCCTCGCGCGGACGCTCGACAGCGCCGTGCGCATTCCGGGCACCTCGATCCGCATCGGCGCAGACGCGGCGCTCAATCTTATCCCCGGCCTCGGCACGCTCGCGGCCAAAGGCCTTGCGGGCTATTTGATCTGGGAGGCGCGCCGCCTCGGCGTGCCGACGCGCACGCTTCTTCGCATGGTCGGCAATGTCGGCCTCGACGCTGCGATCAGCGCCGTTCCCGTGCTCGGTTGGTTCGGCGACGTCTTCTGGCGCGCCAATGCGCGCAACATCGCCTTGCTGCGCGACCATCTCGACGCGCGAATGTAATCCTGCGCGAGGCGGTGCCTCCGGCGAAGTTCAGTATCCGCGGTCGAGCTCCGCGCGCAACTCTTCGAAGCTCGGCATCATGCCGGTTGCCGCCGCCATTTTGGCGCGCTCCGCATCGTCGAGATTCTCGACCGATGCGAGCCAGGCGTCGAGAACGAGACGCGCCTGGGCGAGCCCGACAATGTCGGTCGAAGCCGACTTGCCGGTGCGCACGACCACGTTGGCAGACAGGCTGATCTGCCCCGAACGCATGTTGAGAATGCCGAGCATGTGGTTGAGCCGCGCGTCGAAATGCCGGAAGGCTGCGGGCAGGCGCACGGCGAATTGCCACCAGATCGGCTGGGCGAGCCGGTAGAACTGATCCCACTCGACGCCGCTTTCGCCCGCGCATTTTTTCGCGAGCTCTTCGGCCTCGTGCACCAGCGCCTGTTCGAGTTCCTCTCCCAGGACAAGGCGCGCGAAATGCCGAACGCCGTGATGCACGGTGCGCGGGATTTTCTCTTCGGACAGCAGCGTGCCAAGGGGCCTGCACAGAACGCGGCCGAACGGGTCTTTGCGCAAATGGCGGGCCCATCGCCCTTCGAGTTCCTTGCCGATGCCGACCAACGCCACGCGCGCGATCTTGGCGATGCGGCCGTTGTTGATCATGTCGGCCATCGCGGCGTTGAGGTCGCCGACCTGCAGCGGCTCGGTCTTGTCGGCTTGGCGCGCCTGCACGGTTTCGATGAAACCGCACAGAATCTCGACGGCGAGAATCTCGAGTTTTTTCTGCTCTTCCGATCCTGCGCCCGAAACGGAATCCCCGTCGGCCATTGCGGATCTCCTTCTATAAGCGAAGATTATGCCGCTATTGGATCAGGTCAAGAGATACCGCAGCGCAGCATGCGAATTTAAGCGTGCTGCGCTGCACACCAGCGCCGCCACAAGGCGCGGTAGAGGCGTTCATAGTCGCGCGCATGGCGTTCCAAGTTGCAAATCGTCGAGGCTGCCACACGTGCGCGCAAAGCGGGCCTGTCTTGGCGGTGGGCCGCCGCCGCGAGCCGCGCGGCAATATCGGCGTAGCCCGCCTCGTCGTCTGCCGCCCAGTCGGCCGCCCCGATTCGCGCCAACAGCGCCGCCGTCCAGCGCGCCATGATCGTACGTCCGCGCAAGGCGACGATCGGCACGCCCATCCACAGCGATTCGAAACTCGTGGTCGCGCCGTTGAACGGCGCGGTGTCGAGAGAAAGATCGATGCGCTGGTAGAAGCGCAGATGTTCGACCAGTCCCAGATTGCCGCGCTCGAACACGATGCGCTCGGGCGCAAGACCGAGATCCGCGAACCGGGCCCGGAAGCTAGCGACCGTCTCGGGGTCGTCGTAGCGCTGCCCGGATTTGAGTCGCAACTGCGATCCGGGCACCGCGCGCAGCGCCGCCGACCACAAGGCGAAGGTACGTCCGGAGAATTTCGACGGATGGTTGGCCGAACCGAATGTGACGAAGCCGTTGGCAATGCACGGCGGCGGCAGGAGATCGGGCGCGACCGCCAGGTGCGGATGCACGAACATCGCGCGCGTGCGCAAGGGCCGCTCGGTCAAGCGGTCGCAGCCCCCGCCCGCCATGTCGGGATCGAGCACGATACCGTCGAAAGCGTCCGTGCCGGTGGTGCCCGAATCGTAGATCGAAATCTGCACGGGCGCCGGCCGATGCAACGCGATGCCGAGGCGGTTCTCGTCGAAATGGGCAGCGCTCAGCACCAGAACGTCGATGCGGTCGGCGCGCATGCGCTGGGCAACATCCGCATCCGACATGCCGCGCGTCGGTACCCAGCCGTCGGCGAGGGCCCGAAAGCGCTTGGTGACCGAGTCTTCGACGCGCGTCTCGGAGTAGGCGATGGCCTCGAAGCGGGCGCGGTCGCGGTAGGCAAACAAGGCTTCGAGGGGACGCGCCACCGAATGGTAGCGGAAATCCGACGACACGTAGCCCACGCGCAGGCGCCGCTCAGGCTCGCGCGCGTTGTCGTGCGGAAGCGGCGGCCGCGATGGGGCGAGTGCCGCCGCGCGCGCGCGATTGACCGCAAGAACTTCGTCGGGATCGCTCCCGTCGTCGTAGGCCATGGCGAGAAGCTGGGCTTTGCGCACGGCGTCGCGCTCGGCGCCGCTCGCAAGGTCGGCCGCTTGGGCGAACGCCGCGGCGGCCTGCGCGGGCTCGGCCAACCCCAGAAAGGCATGGCCGAGTTCGTAGCGGATGTGCGCCGAATCCGGCGCCGCTTGGGCGCTCAACAGACCGAGATTGGCGGCAAGCTGGAAGCGGTTGGTCGCGCGCAGCGCGCGGGCGAGCGCCGCCATCAGATTGAGATCGCCCGGTGCGGCGCGCAAGGCGGCGTTCAGCATATGCGCCGCGCGCTCGCCCTGCCCCGTTTCGCACAGGGCAAGCGCGTAGTCGCACAGGCAAGCGACGTCGTATTTGCGCAAGCGCAAGGCGCGCTCGAACAGCGCAAGCGCGAACGCGTCGTCGCCCGATTGCCGGGCGGCGCGCGCCGCCGCCAGCAAAACATCGAAGCTTTCGTCTTCGCCGTGCGACGCCATGGTTGCCTAGAGCCAGTCGGCCTTTCGGAAGCGGTAGTAGAGATAGGCGCACACCGCCACGATGACGCCGAGCACGGCGTAGTAGCCGTACTCGGTTTCGAGCTCCGGCATGTTCTTGAAGTTCATGCCGTAGATGCCAGCGATCGCCGTCGGCACGGCGAGGATGGCGGCCCAGCCCGCGAGCTTCTTGGTCACGTCGTTCTGGTTGGCGGCCGACAGCATCATCGCGGCGTCGAAGGCCGAAGCCAGCGCTTCGCGCAGATTGTCGATCGATTCGTTGACCTGCAGCACGTGGTCGTAGACATCGTGGTAGTAGGGCCGCATCTCCGCGTCTATGACCGGCAGGCTGTAGCGCTCGAGCCGCGCGCATACCTCGAGCATCGGCGACACGGAACGGCGGAAACCCAGCAGCTCGCGGCGCAGCTGGTAGAGGCGGTTGACCTCGTCGGAAGTAAAGGTCTTGGCGAGGACGTGGCTTTCGATCCCGGCCACCTCGTCTGCGATCGTGTCGATCACCGGAAAGAAATTGTCGGCCACGAAATCCATCACGGCGTAGAGCACGTAGCCGGCACCGCGCGCGAACATCTGGGTCTCGCGCTCGCACCGCGCGCGCACCTCGCCGTACGACGTCGAGGGGCCGTGGCGCACCGCGATCACGTAGCCGCAGCCCGCGAAGATATGCGTTTCGCCGAACACGATCGCGTTGTCCTTGATCTGGGCGGTGCGCAAGACCATGAACAGCGCGTCGCCGTAGATGTCGACCTTCGGACGCTGGTGCGTGCGGTTGGCGTCTTCGACCGCGAGCGGATGCAGGCCGAAGCGCTGCTGCACGTGGGCAAGCATTTCTTCGGAGGGCTCGTGCAGACCGATCCAGACGAAATCGTCGGCCGCCAGCTGACCGAGGGCCGCCTCTTCGAGCGGTAAGTCGCGCTGCTTTATGCCGCCGCGATAGAGGGCGCTCGCCACCACCATCGGCGTTCCGTATTCGGTTCTGAGATCGGAAAACGGCATGTTCCGCGTTGCCCCGCAATTGTAGCGCGGCACACCATAGGCCATCTCGCGCGCGAACGGGAGGGGGCGTGCGCCGACGGTCGACAGGGCCGGAGACGCAAGGTATAAACAAGACGTTTTCGCGAACGCGCCACCGGAAAAACCCGGGGTGACGCAAAAACCAAAGGGAGGAAAGCAGATGAAGCGCAGTGTCGCTTTTGCCGTATTGGCCGGATTCTTGGCTGCCGCCATGCCCGCCTCGGCGCAGGAAAAACTCGAAGTCTGGTGGGTCAAAGGCTTCTACAAGGCCGAAGACGACGCGCTGTTCGAAGCCATCCGCAAATTCGAAGGCCGCACGGGCGTCAAGGTCGAGCTGTCGCAATACGCGATCCAGGACATGATCCCGAAGACGGTCGCGGCGCTGGACGCAAAGACCGTGCCGGACGTGGCCTATGCCGACGTGTACGATTTCCAGGTCACCAGCAAGTGGGCGTTCGAAGGCCGCCTGGAAGACCTGTCGAGCGTTATGCGTCCGCTGCTGCCGAAATTCGCGCCCAATACGGTCGAATCGACTTTGCTGTGGAACGACGTCGCCAAGAACCGCGCCTACTACGCCTTTCCGCTCAAGCAGCAGACGATGCATATCGAGTATTGGAAGGACCTGCTCGAACAGTCCGGCTTCAAGGAAAGCGACATTCCGAAGAACTGGGCCGAATACTGGAGCTTCTGGTGCGACAAGGTGCAGCCGGGCTTCCGCCGCGCATCGGGTACCCGAGGCTTCGCCATCGGCCAGCCGATGGGCGTGGACTCCAGCGACTCGTTCTATTCGTTCCTGACCTTCATGGACGCCTACGGCGTGAAGCTCGTGGACGACGATGGCAAGCTGCTGGTCGATCAGCCGGCCGTGCGCGCCGGCCTCGTGAGCGCGCTCAAGGACTACACGGACGTCTACACGCGCGGCTGCACGCCGCCGTCCGCGACGAGCTGGAAGGACCCGGACAACAACGTCGCCTTCCACAACAAGACGACCGTGATGACGCACAACGCGACCATCTCGATCGCCGCCAAATGGCTCGACGACGCCAACAACCCGGCTCTCACGGCCGAGCAGCGCGCCGAAGCCAAAGCGAACTACGAAAGCCGCATCGTCACGGCGGGCTTCCCCAACCGTCCCAACGGCCAGCCGATGGTCTATCGCGCAGCCGTGAAGACGGGCGTGGTGTTCTCCGAAGCGCGCAACAAGAACCGCGCCAAGGAATTCGTCGCCTTCCTGCTGCAGGAAGAGAACCTGTCGCCGTACGTGGAAGGATCGCTGGGCCGCTGGTTCCCGGTCACCAAAGAGGGCCAGCAAAGCGCGTTCTGGAACGCCGACCCGCATCGCCGGGCCGTGCGCGACCAGTTCGCCAACGGCACTGTGACGTTCGAGTTCACGAAGAACTGGAAATTCACGATCCTCAACAACGAAAACGTCTGGGCGAAGGCCATGAACCGCGTGGTCAACGAGCGCGTGCCGGTCGAACGCGCCGTCGACGAGATGATCGCCCGCATCAAGCAAGTCGCAGGCTGATAAGCAAAGCAACACGTCCCCCGGCCGTCCGCGCGGACGGCCGGGGTTCTTCTTGGATGTCGCGTCCGACTTCGACCTCGAGGCCCGCCAATGTCGCAAGCCGCCAGCGCCGAAATGCCTGCCTTTCCGGCAGCCGCTCCCGCGGCAGGTCGCCTGGCGAGCTGGCAGAATTGGGGCACGCTTCTCGTACTGCCCTATCTCGCGGTGTTCTTCATTTTCGTGCTCTACCCGGTCGGCTACGGGCTGTGGCTCGGCCACAATATCGAGAGCTACGTCGAACTGTTCGACGACGCGATTTTCTGGCGCAGCGTCGTCAACACGATCATTTTTCTGGGCGTGGGCGTCAATCTCAAGATGGCGATCGCCCTGCTGCTTTCCGGCTTTTTCGCCGTTCCCCGGTGGTGGATCCGGCTGCTCGGGCTTTTGTTCATTCTGCCCTGGGCTGTGCCGTCGATCCCGACAATTCTGTCCTTCCGATTCATGCTGAACCCCGAATGGGGCGTCATCAACCAAGTCTACTACAACCTCACTTTCCTTGACGGACCCAACTGGCTCAACGATCCGGCCCTCGGCCTGTCGCTGTCGATCGTCGTGCATATCTGGAAGTCGCTGCCCTTCTGGACGCTGATCCTGCTCGCGGGGCGCCTTGCGATATCCAAGGAAATGTACGAAGCGGCCGCCATCGACGGCGCTTCGGCCTTGCAGAAATTCCGCTTCATCACCTGGCCTTCGATGCGCCAGCTCTATTTGACATGTACGATTCTGTCGCTGTTCTTCACGCTCGGCGACTTCAACAGCGTCTATTTGCTGACCGGCGGCGGGCCCGCCGACCTCACGCACGTGCTGGCGACCCTCGGCATCCGCTACATCCGGCTCGACCAGGTCGATCTGGCAATGGCCTCGATCATCTGCGCCTTGCCGCTGATGGCGCCGCTGATGGTGTTTATGATGCGCCGCCTGTCGAAATAGGAACGCTCGCGATGCGCAAATTCTTCACCGAAGCCCGCCTGCTGCTGGTCGCGATCCCGGTCTTTCTGTGGACCATGATCCCGCTCTACCATCTGACGCTGTTCGCGATCTCGCCCAAGGACACGGCGTTCAAGGGCAAGCTGTGGCCCGACAATCCGACCTTGCGCAATTTCGATTTCGTGCTGCAGCAGAAGCACTACTATCTCAACAATTTCTGGCACCAGATGTGGAACTCGCTGGTGATCGCCCTTGCCGTCGGCTTCATCACCTTGTTCGTGGCGACGGCTGCCGCGTTTGCGATCAGCCGTCTGCGCGTGCGCGGCGGCAGGCTCATCATGAACCTCGCGCTCCTCACCTATTTCGTGCCGGCCGCGTTCCTGGCGTTGCCGATGTACAAGGCGATGGCGGTTTACGGCCTCCTCAACACCCAATGGGCGCTGATCTTCGCGATGGTCGCGATCGCGACCCCGTACGCGATCTGGGTACTCAAACAGGCCGGCGACAAGCTGCCGATCGAACTCGACGAGGCCGCGATCATCGACGGGGCGACGGCGCCGCAGCTGTTCCGCTTCATCTTCCTGCCGCTGATGGCGCCCTCGATGGTCGCGGTCGGCACCTACGCGCTGCTGCTGGCGTGGAACGAATATCTCTATGCATTCCTGCTTCTGTCGCGCGACGTCGATACGACGCTCGCTGTGGCTTTGGGCGCGTTCCTGTCGGCCGACGATTCGCCGTGGGAATTGCTGATGACGGCGGGCCTCATCTACGCGCTGCCGCCCGCCGCCATCTACTACGCTTTCCGGCGCTACATGGCGGCGGACCTCACCTCGGGCTCCGTCAAAAGCTGATGCTGGCGGCCGACGAGATAGCCGCCTATGCGGACCGGGGCTTCGTCGTGCCGAAAATGCGTCTGGCGCAGGCGCGCGTCGAAGCCTTGCGCGGCACGCTCGACCGGCTCATTGCGGCAAATCCGAATATCCGACCCGAGCGGCTCGTGAGCGCCCATATCGAGGGCGAGAACGCCGAGGGCGTCAAAGGCTCGGCGGATTTCCTCGACCTCGCGCGCGATCCCGCGATCGTGGCGGCGGTTTCCCAGCTGATCGGCCCCGACGTGATTCTGTGGGGCTGCCAGATTTTCTGCAAACCCGGCGGCGACGGAATGGAAGTGCCGTGGCACCAGGACGGGCATTATTGGCCCATCCGCCCTCTGGCGACCTGCACCGTGTGGATCGCCCTCGATCCGTCCACCGTCGCGAACGGCTGCCTGCGCCTGATCCCGGGCTCGCACCGCGCGCGGACGCTGCTGCCCCACATGACCGAAGCGCGCAACGACGTGGTGCTGACGCAGCGCGCCGACGATGCGGGCTTCGACGCGTCGAGCGCGGTCGACATCGAACTCGAGCCCGGGCAGATGTCGCTGCACGACGTCTACGCGATCCACGGCTCGAACCCGAATCGCTCGCCGCATCGGCGCGCAGGCGTCGCGATCCGCTACATGCCCGCAACTTCCTTGTTCGCGCGCGACCTGATCAAGGCGAGCGCTGCAAGCGGCTACAAGGTCGATTTTTCGACGCGGCCGATCTGGCTCGTGGCGGGCCAGGACCGCACGGGCAAAAACGACTTCCGCATCGGCCGCAAAAGCTAGAACTTGCCGTACTTGAGGTAGGCGGCCTGCGGATCCATGCCGGCGAGGATGGCGCTTCGCACGGCATTCTCCGTGCCCACGACCTCTTCGGTCCGCGCCACGGTCGCCTCGGCGACCGCCTGCGGGATCGCGACGGCCCCGTCGGCATCGGCGATCACGTAGTCGCCGGTCGCGACCGTGACCTCGCCGATCGTGACGGGGGCGCCGAACGCGTCGGGGATCCAGCGCGCGCCGATATCGGCCGCCGTCGCAAAGCTGCAGAATACGGGAAAGCCGATACCGAGGATCATGTCGACGTCGCGGGTGCCGCCGTCCACGAGATACCCCGAAACGCCTTTGCGCTTGAGGGCTGCCGCCGACAACTCCCCCATCAGCGCGATTTCGTGCGTGTGCGGCTGGCAGACCACGACATGCCCCGCAGGCGCTTTGGACAGGAGCCCGGTCCAGGCGAGCAGCGTATCGTGCGCGGTTTTGGTGCGGTCGATATGGCCGCTCACGGTCCACACAGGACCCGCCAGCCGCATCCCGGATGCCAGGGCCTTGATTGCGGGCGGCAGCACGCAGCGCTCGTGCCCCATCGTGCGCAGCACGTCGTGCACGGCCGAACTGTAGAGGCGGCCCAGCCTTTGGCTCAGCGTATCGGTCATGGCGTTCTCCCGGAAGGATCGATTGGCTTGTCAGGCTCTTGGGCTCAAGATAAACCCGACGAAGACAATCTGGCAAAGGCGACGCAGCACCCCGTGACCCAGACTTTTGCGCTGTATCTGTGGATCGCGATCGGCAGCGCTGCGGGCGGCGTGGCGCGTCACGCCGCATCGGCCGCGATTCTCGCCGTCGCCGATCCGCAAGGCCTGCCGTGGTGGACGATCCTCGTCAATGTCACCGGCAGTTTCGCGATCGGATTCGTCGCGGCGGCGGCGGCGCCCTCGGGCTTCTGGCCGCAGAGCGACGGCTTTCGCGTCTTTTTGACCGTCGGCGTATTGGGCGGCTACACGACCTTCTCGGCCTTCTCGCTGCAGACGCTCGAACTTGCGCGCCAAGGCGAAATGGGCCTCGCCGGGCTCAATGTGGCGCTTTCGGTCGGGCTTTGCCTTCTCGCGGTGGCGGCGGGCCATTTTGCCGCCCGTCTCTTCGAATAGTTCCCAAAGGAGGCGAAAAAGCGTGGCGGCAGAAAACGAGCTCGGCGAATTCGACTATGTCGTCGTGGGCGCAGGCTCGGCGGGCTGCGTGCTTGCCAACCGCCTGTCGGCCGATCCCGCCAATCGCGTGCTGCTGCTCGAAGCGGGCGGGCGGGACGACTATCTGTGGATCCACATTCCGGTGGGCTACCTCTACACGCACGGCAATCCGCGCGTCGATTGGTGCTTCAAAACCGAGAGCGAGCCGGGCTTGGGCGGACGCGCCCTGGGCTATCCACGCGGCAAGGTGCTGGGGGGCTGCACGGCCATCAACGGCATGATCTACATGCGCGGCCAAGCGGCCGACTACGACCATTGGCGCCAACTGGGCCTCGGCGGCTGGGGCTGGGACGACGTGCTGCCCTATTTCCGCCGCTCCGAGGACAATGTGCGCTTTGGCGACGACGCCTTGCACGGCAGCGGCGGCGAAGTGCGCGTCGAGGAAATGCGCCTCTCGTGGGAAATTCTCGACGCGTTCCGCGACGCGGCCGCCCAGACCGGCATCCCGAAGATCGACGATTTCAATGGCGGCGACAATTTCGGCTGCGCCTATTTCCAGGTGAACCAGAACAAGGGCGTGCGCTGGACCTCGGCCAAAGGCTTCCTTCGTCCGGCGATGAAACGGCCCAATCTGCGCGTGCTCACGCATGCAACCGCGCACGGCCTCATCGTCGAAGGCGGTCGCGTGGCGGGCGTGCGCGTCGCCCACGGCGGCAAGATCCATGCGCTGCGCGCCGCGCGCGAGACGGTGCTGGCGGCGGGTGCGATCGGCTCGCCGCAACTGCTGCAATTGTCGGGCATCGGCACGCCCGAGCATCTGGCTGCGCACGGCATCGCCGTGCGCCACGCGCGCACCGATGTCGGCGCCAATCTGCAGGACCATCTGCAGCTCCGCTGCGCCTACAAGGTCCACGGCACCCGGACGATGAACGAGCGCGCCAACTCGCTTCTCGGCAAAGCCGCGATGGCGCTCGAATACGCGCTGTTCCGGCGTGGACCGCTGACCATGGCGCCCTCGCAGCTCGGCGCCTTCGCCAAATCGGGCGCCGACAAAGCGACCGCCGATCTCGAATACCACGTCCAGCCTTTGAGCCTCGACCGCTTCGGCGAGCCCTTGCACCCGTTTCCGGCCTTCACCGCGTCGGTGTGCAATCTGCGGCCCACGAGCCGCGGCCATGTGCGTCTCAAATCGGCGGATCCCGCGGCCGCGCCCGCGATACAGCCCAACTATCTTTCGACCGACGAAGACAAGCGCATCGCAGCCGAAGCCATTCGCCTCACGCGGCGCATCGTGGCCGCCCCGGCGCTGCAGCGCTTCCGGCCCGAAGAGTTTCGCCCCGGGCCCGAGGCCGCAAGCGAAAGCGAGCTTGTGGCGGCGGCGGGCCGCATCGGCACCACGATCTTCCATCCGGTGGGCACCTGCCGCATGGGGGCGGATGCAAACGCCGTCGTCGACGCGCGATTGCGCTTGAACGGGCTTGCGGGGCTTCGCATCGCCGACGCCTCGGTGATGCCGAGCATCACGTCGGGCAACACCAATGCGCCCACGATCATGATCGCGGAAAAGGCCGCTGCGATGATCCTTGCGGACGCGCGCGCGTGACGCTTTCGCCTGCTTGTTGACAGGCACGCGCGCGCATGCCCCGATACGCGCAACAGGTTGGGGGGAACGTCATGTCGGCAAATCGCATCAGCGCGCGCATCGGGCGGCGCTTGCGCTTGGGCTTCGTGGGCGGCAGCAGCTCGGCCATGATCGGCCCAGTGCATCGGCTGGCCGCACGGCTCGACGATTTCTACGAGCCGGTCGCAGCCGCACTTTCGTCCGACCCGGCGCGCGGCCTTGCCGAAGGAACCGCCCTCGGCATCCCGCGCGTCTATCCGGATTTCGCCGCCCTCGTCGCAGGCGAAGCGGGCCGCGCCGACAAACCCGACGCGATCGCCATCGCAACGCCGAACGATCTGCATCGCGAACAAGCCTGTGCCGCCCTCGAAGCGGGCTATCCGGTGATCTGCGACAAGCCGCTTGCAAACAATCTCGCCGATGCGCGCGCAATCCAAGAGGCGGTGCGGTGCACGGGCCTCCCCTTCCTGCTGCTGCACAATTACTCGGGCTACCCGATGGTGCGCGAAGCGCGCGCGGCCGTGGCGGCGGGCGAGCTCGGCAAGCTGCATTTGGCGCGCGTTAGCTATCTGCAAGGCAGCCTCGGCCAGTATGTGGAGGCGAATTTCGACAATCTCGATCCGCGCCTCAAATGGCGCCTCGATCCCGTGCGCGGCGGCAGCCACGTTATGGCCGACATCGGCACGCATGCGCACCAGCTGCTCGTCTACATCAGCGGCCGACGCGTCGAGGCCGTGCGCGCGGACGTGGGCGCCTCGTTCGAAGCGCGCGTCGCCGACGATACGGCAAGTGCCCTCCTGCGCCTCGAAGGCGGGGTGCGCGCGAGTTTCCTTGCGAGCAAAGCCGCGACGGGGGCCGAAAACACGATTTCGATCGAGCTCTACGGCGACAAAGGCGGGCTTGCCTGGGAACACCGCGCCGCCAACGAGCTCAAAATCATGCGCCCGCAGGCGGCGTTCGAGACGCGCACGCGCGGCCTTGCGAGCCTGCATCCGCTCGCCAAGCGGGCCGCGCGCATTTCGGCCGGGCACCATGAAGGTTTCTTCGAGGCGTTTGCCAATCTGATGTCGGACTTCGCCGACATTCTGGCGGCCCGCCTGCAAGGCCAAGCCCCCGATCCGTTGGCGCTGCATGTTCCGGGCATCGAGGACGGCGTCGCCGGGGCCGCCTTCGTCGAAGCGTGCGTGGCCTCGAGCCGCAGCGGTACGTGGCTGGATTGCGAATGACGCACACGCGCGGATAGTCTTGCTTCGCCTGAAGGAGAATGGCCCACATGAACAATCCGAACGGGGCGGAAGCTTTCGTCAAACTCCTTTCCGCCCACAAGGTCGAGCATGTGTTCGGCTTGTGCGGCGACACGAGCCTGCCGCTCTACGACGCGCTCGCGCGCCTCGGCGGGCCGGGCGGCCACGGCATATCGCACATCCTCACGCGCGACGAGCGCTCGGCGGGCTACATGGCCGACACGTACGCGCGCCTCACCGGCAAAGTCGGCGTGTGCGAGGGCCCGTCGGGCGGCGGGGCCACCTACATTCTGCCGGCCGTCGCCGAAGCCAACGAATCCTCGATTCCGCTGCTCGCGGTCACGACCGACATTTCGGTCTCCTCGCGCGGACGCTACGTTCTGACCGAACTCGACCAAGCGGCTTTGTTCAAGCCCGTGACCAAATGGAACAAGGTCGTCGACCGTGCGGGCGAAATTCCGGCCGCGGTGCGCCGCGCCTTCCGCGAAGCGACGAGCGGCAGGCCGGGGGCCGTACATCTGGGCTTGCCCTACGACGTGCAGAAAGACCCGGTCGATGCCGCCGATATTTGGGGCGAACCCCTCAACGCGTCGGCGCCGTCCCATCGTGTGGCGCCCGATGATGCCGCGATCGCGGCGGCCGTTGCCGCCCTCGCCAAAGCCGAACGACCCGCTATCGTGGTCGGCGGCGGCGTGGTGCTGGCGCATGCGGAAGATGCGCTTGCGCGCGTGGCCGAAGCGCTTGATGCGCCGGTGCTGACGACGATCTCGGGCCAAGGCTCGATCGCGGACGCCCATCCTTTGTCGGCCGGCGTTGTCGGCTCGAACGGCGGAACGATGCCGACGCGCGGCCTCGTCGCCGAATCCGATCTCGTGCTGTTCGTGGGCTGCCGGGCCGGCTCGGTCACGACCGAGCGCTGGCGCTTCCCCGCGGCGGGCACGCCCATCGTGCATATCGACGTCGATCCCGCCGTGATCGGAGCCATCTATGCGACGGCGGCGGGCGTGGTCGGCGATGCGCGTTTGGCACTCGACAAGCTGGCCGACGCATTGGGTGCCAAACGCAGCGGCGGCGATGCGGCCAAGCGTGTTGCCGCCGCGCGTGCGGCACGCGCAGCAGCATTCCTCGAACTTGCGACATCGAACGCAAGGCCGATCCGGCCCGAGCGGCTCGTGCACACGATGGCCGAATTGCTGGCCGAAGACGCCGTGATCGTCGCCGATCCCGGCACGCCGTGCCCGTATTTCTCGGCCTTCTATCCAAAACGCCGCACCGGGCGCTGGTTCGTGACCAACCGCGCGCACGGCGCGCTCGGCTATTCACTGCCGGCCGTCGCGGGAGCCGCGATCGCTCGGCCTTCCAGCAGATGCGTGGCCGTGATGGGCGACGGCAGTTTCGGCTTCGCGTGCGGCGAGATGGAAACGATCGTTCGGCTCGGCCTGCCGGTGACGCTCGTGGTCGTTTCCAACGCGGTCTACGGTTGGATCAAGGCCGGACAGAAGACCGGCTACGGCGGCCGCTATTTCTCGGTCGATTTCAACCGTACCGACCATGCGGCGGTCGCATCCGCTTTCGGCGTCAAAAGCTGGCGCGTGGAAGATCCGGCCGATCTTGCGAGCGCGCTCAAAGCCGCGTTCGAACATCCGGGCCCGACCTTGGTCGACGTGCTGTGCCAGCCGCTGCACGAAGCCAAGGCACCCGTCAGCGAATGGGTGGCGTGACATGCCCGCACTTGGCAAAACCGACATCGAAATCGCGCCCGACCGGCTCCGCCAGTTCGCGCGCGCGCTCGTGGCCGCCGCAGGTTCGGACGCGGCCGAAGCCGCCTGCGTGGCCGACAATCTCGTCGAGGCAAACCTAACCGGCCACGATTCGCACGGCGTGGGCATGTTGCCGATCTATCTCGATGCCGTTAAGCGCGGCAAGCTCGCACTCGGCGTCTCGCCAAAAATCGTCAGCGAGACATTGGCCACACTGGTCATCGACGGCCAGCAAGGCTACGGCCAAACGACCATGCGCGCCGCGACCGAACTGCTGTGCGCCAAAGCGAAAAAGGCGGGGGCGGCCGTGCTCGCCTTGCGCAACACCTTCCATATCGGCCGCGTCGGCGCCTGGGCCGAACAGGCGGCCGCGCACGGGCTCGCGTCGTTCTTCGCGGTCGATGTCGCGGGCGTCGACGCCAAGGTCGCGCCGTTCGGCGGCATTTCCGGTCGGCTCGGCACCAATCCAATTTGCTTGGGCTTGCCGGTGCCGGGCTTCCCGCCGATCGTCGCCGACATGGCGACAAGCCGCATCGCGGTCGGCAAGGTGCGCGTGGCGTTCAACAAGGGCGTACAGGTCGCACCGGGCATCCTGATCGACCACGAGGGCAAACCCACGACCGATCCCGCGACGATGTACACGCAGCCCTCTGGCGCCTTGCTCGCGATGGCCGAACACAAAGGCTACGCGCTGTCCGCGCTCATCGAACTCTTCGCTGGCGCTCTCGGCGGCGGCGGCACCATCGCCACGTGGCAGCCGAGCGAGACGCGCATCATCAACAACGCGATCGCAGTCGCGATCGATCCGGCGGCGCTGGGTACGGCAGAGACGGTCGCCGCCGAAGCGCAGAAACTCGAAGCTTGGCTCAAATCCGGCCAAAACGACGTGATGCTGCCGGGCGAGCCCGAGCGGCGGGCGCGCGCCAAACGCGCCGAGTCGATTCCGATCGACGCGGGCAATTGGGGCCAGCTCGTCGAACTCGCCAAAAGCCTCGGCGTGGCCGTGCCCGCCTAGTCTAGAACCAGCCGCGTTTCTTGAAATAGAGATACGGCAAGATGGCGGAAGCGACCATGATGCACAGGGCCATCGGATAGCCGAAGCTCCAATCGAGCTCCGGCATGCCGCGGAAGTTCATGCCGTAGACCGTGCCGACGAGCGTGGGCGGCATCAGCACGACCGAGACGACCGAAAACAGCTTGATGATGCGGTTCTGCTCGATGTTGATGAGGCCGAGTGTGGCGTCGAGCAGGAAGTTCACCTTGCGGCTGTCGAAATCCGCATGCTCCATGAGCGAGGTCAAGTCGCGGTTCAGCGACTTGAAGCGCGCATGCATGTCCTTCGACTGTTTTTTGGTTTCCCCTTCGGCCGTCACGTCGAGGAAGCGTACGACGCGCTGCAGGCCGAGCATGCTCTCGCGCGCGGTCGAGCAAAGATCTTCGATGCGGCCGAGCTCGCGCAGCACGTCCTGCATCGAGCGTTCCTGGGCCGCTTGCGCCGCCGGGCGCGCGGGATTTGCGAAGATCGTGCGCGAAATGCCGTCGAGATCGGAGCCCGCTTTTTCCAGAATGTCGGCGATGCGGTCGACGAAGGAATCCATGAGGCCGATCATCGCCTCTTCCCCGTTCGCACAGCTGCCCGGCAGACGCATCAGGCGCGTCGCGAATTGCGTCACTGGGCGCGGGTCGTGGTAGCGCACCGTCACGAGGCAGCGATTGGTCAGCACGAACGTGAAGGCGTCGGCCGTGGGGTTCGGATCGTCGGCGCGCGCCAGGATCGTCGCCGTCATGTAGAGCGCGCCATTTTCCGAATAAAGCCGGGCCGAGGACTCGATCTCGAGCATTTCGGCATGGGTCGGGATCGCCAGATTGAACGCCGCATCGACGCGTGCGCGATCTTCCGCCGTCGGCGAATAAAGATCGATCCACAACGCCGCCGTCGGCACGGGGTCGGACGCCCCGATTTCGCGTCTGACGACGGCGCCGTCTTGTGGAAGATACGCAAAAATCATGGCCGCTCAATTCCACACTTTGCGCCCGCGCGCAATCGCAGCGCCGCCGAATCAAGATATAGAAAGTTACCCACAACCTATTGTGTCTGGACCTTGACTTGGGCGACTCGAATGCTCACAATATGTTGTATTGCAAGTGGAGTTATCCACAACAGCTATGTTGCGCCGAAAAATCGGCGGTAGATCAAGGGGATGCGCAATGGACTGGACGCCAGAGCAAATTTCAGACCTGACCCGTTTGTGGGGCGAAGGCCTGACAACGGCTGAAATCGGCAAGCGCCTGGGCATTTCCAAAAACGCAGTCGTGGGCAAGGCCCACCGTCTGCATTTGCCCGCCCGCCCGTCGCCGATCAAACGCACGGGACCGCGCCCTGCAACCTACCGCCCGGCAACGCCGCGCCAGCCCTCCGCGCCGCGCGCGCCGCAAGCGCCGCGCGAGCCGCGCACCCCTTCGCAGTCGGCGCAGACGAGTGCTGCCGCCTTGCGCGCCCTTGCCAACCAGCCTTCGGCCAAACGCCTGCCGATGATGGCGCTCTCGGCCAGCACCTGCCGCTGGCCGATCGGCGATCCGGGCGACACCGAATTCCATTTCTGCGGCGAGCGTTCGCTCGACGGCAAGCCCTACTGCTCGGCGCACGCCTCGATCGCCTACGTCAAGATGAAGCCGCGGACTGAAGCCGCCTGAAACGGCGCCCGTTGCCTGCATAGGGCCCATGGCTGAATCCGCGCTGCTGATCGGCAAAGGCGAAGACCCCGCGCTGCTGCGCCTCGCCATGGCCAATCGCCACGGGCTCGTCGCCGGCGCGACCGGCACCGGCAAGACGGTCACGTTGCGCGTGATGGCCGAATTTTTTTCGGCCGCCGGCGTGCCGGTTTTCATGGCCGACATCAAAGGCGATCTTTCGGGCATGGCGCGCGCGGGCGAGGCCAACGCCCAGTTCGCGGCGCGCGCCGCCGAACTCGGCGCGGCGGATTTCGAATTCGCGCCGAGCCCGGTGCTGTTCTGGGACGTGTTCGGCGAAGCGGGCCACCCGCTGCGCGCCGCGATCTCGGAGATGGGACCGCTGATGCTCGCGCGCCTCTTGGACCTCAACGAGATCCAGACAGGCGTGCTCAACATCGTGTTCAAGGTCGCCGACGACGAAGGTCTGCTGCTCGTCGATCTCAAGGATCTGCGCGCGATGCTTGCGCACGTTGCCCAGAATGCCCGCGACTATGCGGCCAAATACGGCAACGTGTCGCCGGCTTCTGTCGGCGCGATCCAGCGCGGATTGCTTGCCCTCGAAACGCAGGGCGGGGACAGGTTTTTCGGAGAGCCCGCGGTCGCGATCGGCGATTTTCTCGGCGTCGACGGCAAAGGCCGCGGATTGGTCTCGATCCTGGCGGCCGAGCGGCTGATGCAGCGCCCGCTGCTCTACGCGACGTTCCTGCTGTGGCTGCTGTCGGAGCTTTACGAAAACCTGCCGGAAGCGGGCGATCTTGCGAAGCCCAAGCTCGCCTTCTTCTTCGACGAAGCGCACCTGCTGTTTGCCGACGCGCCCAAAGCCCTCGTGGAGCGCATCGAGCTGGTGGTGCGGCTCATCCGCTCGAAGGGCGTCGGCGTCTATTTCTGCACGCAGAATGCGCTCGACCTGCCGGACGCCGTGCTGGGGCAGCTCGGCAACCGCGTGCAGCATGGCTTGCGCGCTTTCAGTCCGCGCGACCAGAAGACGCTGCGTTCGACGGCCGAAACATTCCGCGCGCGCAGCGGCCTCGACACGGCCAAAGCGCTGCAGGAGCTCGGGGTCGGCGAAGCGATCGTCTCGCTGCTCGACGAAAAAGGCGCGCCCGTGCCCGCCATGCGCGCGCGCATTTGCCCGCCGCGCACGCGGCTTGCGCCTTTGTCGGACGAAGAACGGCGGGCGCAGATCGACCGAAGCCCCCTGTTCGGCAAGTACGAAGACGCAACCGACCGCGTTTCGGCCTACGAACAGCTCGCCCAAGCGCAGGCCAAGCCTGTCGGCGGGCTTGGCGGCGCGCTCGGTACGATTCTGGGCGGCGGCACGCGACCGGCGCCGGGCCGCGGGCGGCCGCAAAAATCGGTTGGCGAACAAGTTGCAGGCGCTATTGTGCGCTCGGTTGCAAGCTCGGTCGGCCGTCAGATCGGGACCGCAATCGTGCGCGGCGTGCTGGGTTCGATCCTGAAACGATGAAACGCATTTTTCCGATGCTTCTGTGCGCGGCTCTGCTTGCAGCGACCGCGCCCGCATCTGCGCAAGTGCCGCCGCAAGGAAAGGTCCAACGCGTCGGACCCGGCCATGCGCCGATCTGCGCGAGCGAGGGCGCCGACATTGCGTGCGTAGTGGCGCGCTTTTATGCCTGTGCGGCAAGCCGGGATGCCGCGTTGTGCGCCCAACTCGGCCTTGCCGAAATTCCGAAACTCGTCGAAACGCCGCAGACGGTGGAATTCGCGATCGAGCGCACGAGCGCCATCGAGGCCAAAGACGTTACCGACGATCTCAAGCATCTGCCGTGGTTCCGCCCCGGCTATCTGCTGGTCGAAGCACAAGCGCGCCGCTGCCCTGCAGACGGCAGCTGCCAGGCCGAGGAATGGGACGATTGGCAGATCTATATTCGCCGCGACGAGACGACCGCGCAGATCGTCTATTGGCGCGGCGACAGCGAACCCGATCAACCGCCGGAAATTCCGGACAGTTTTCGCGCCCCCGCCCCCGCCCCGGCCGAATAAAGCCGACCGAATAAAGGCGGCATTTTGCGGAAGCTTGGCGTAAGTTTCCGGATCGGCCGGGTCCGTTCTGTTGCCCGGCGGCCACAGTTCCGAGGTTCCATCTTGTCCGATCCGAATAAGGGCGCCGAGGGCGCGTTGTGCTTGTGTCGAACGACTGCTTTCGGCGCGAAAGCAAACGGAGCGCTTTCGTGAACGACGAAACGCTCAACCAGCTGCGCGCGGAAATGGTCGAATTGCTGCCCCGGCTGCGGCGCTTTGCGCGCGGCCTCGCCGGAGCGCCCGACCAGGCCGACGATCTGGTGCAGTCGGCGTGCGAACGCGCGCTTGCACGGATCGACCAGTACCAGCCGGGCACGCGGCTCGACAGCTGGATGTTTCGCATCGTCCAGACGATCTATCTGGACGACCGGCGGGCGGTCAGAGTGCGCACCGGCAAAGGCCGCATCGACGCGAGCTTGGTCGAAGACGAACTGGCTTTCGACGGCGGGCGCGGCCTCGAAGCGCACATGACCTACGAAGCGGTTCGCGCCGCGATCGCCCAACTGCCCGAGGAGCAACGCGTGGTGCTGACATTCGTGTGCATCGAAGGCCAAAGCTACAAGGAAGCCGCAGCTTCGCTGGGGATCCCCATCGGCACGGTGATGAGCCGCCTCGCGCGCGCGCGCACGGCCCTTGCCAAGCGCATGGGCGAAAGCGGCGCGTCGCTTGCGTCGCCGGCCGAGTAGAACGGAAGGAAGACCGTCGCCATGAACCAAGCCCGATTCGACGACGAAAGTCTGATGCGCTATGCCGACGGGGCAGCCGCGCACGACGAAGCGGCGGCCATCGAGTCGGCGCTGGCAGTCGACGCGTCCTTGGTGCGGCGCGTGGGCCTGTTTCGCGAAACCGCGGCGTTCGCGCGCGCGGCCATGAACGAAGTGCTGCTCGAGCCCGTGCCCCAGCGCCTCCTCGACACGGTGCGGCGCGCCCCTGCCGCGCAAAAGGCGGCGATCGACGACGAAACGCTGATGGCCTATGCCGACGGCGCACTGGATGCCGCCGCCGCCGCGCGCGTGGCGACGCGCGCGGCGGGCGACCGCGATACGGCCGCACGCATCGCGATGTTCCGGCAGACCGGGTCGATGGCCCGTGCGGCCTTCGCCCCGGTGCTCGACGAACCGGTTCCGGCCCGCCTCGTGGCCGCGATCCAGAACACGCGAACGCCCGCCAACGTCCGCGCGTTCGTGCCGAAATCCGCCGCACGCTCGAAAGGCCGCACGTGGGCGGGGGCCGCGATCGCGGCTTCGCTGCTGCTGTTCGTGGGCCTCGGTGCGGGCGGCGTGTTCACGGGCAGGCTCGACCCGGTGCTCGGCGGCATCCAGTTCGCCTCGAGCGACCGGTGGCTTGAAAACGTCGCGGGCTTCTATGCGGTGGCGGAGGCCACGCAAGCGAGCGAGGGCCGCCTGCTCGTCGATTTCACGGCGGCGGACGTGCCCGAACTCGGCAAATGGTTCGGCGCCAAGCTCAACCGCAATCTCGCCATTCCCGATCTGGCCGCGCACGGCTTTGCCCTGCAGGGCGGGCGCATGGTCGTCGTCGGCGGCAGGCCTGCGGCCCAGCTCATCTACACCAACAGCGCCAACGAGATGGTGGGCCTCGTGATCGCCTTTTCGCAGTTCAGCGAACGTGGCGCGCGCAACGAGGCGCGCCAGGGCGTCAATCTCGTGCACTGGCATCGCGGCGGCTACGGCTACGCGTTCGCCGGCCGCATCGCCCCCGACCGTCTCAAGGCGCTGGCCGACCAGGCCTGGAACGACCTCGAAGCGATTTGACGTCGCTCAGCGCTGGCCGAGCAAAGGTTCGGTGAAGGTCGCGTAGGCGTGGAAGAAACGGTAGATGTTGGCGACGTAGGTCACCGTCTCGTCGCCCACGCTCTGCTGCACGATGCGCTCCACATTGCCGAACCAGAGATTGGGATCGAGGCCCTGCGCGCGCGCGCGAACGCGCAGGCGCTGGATGCGGTTGGGGCCCGCATTGTAGGCGGCGATCGCGAACAGAATGCGCTGCGAGGGCTCGATTTCCGGATCGGCGAAATAGCGGTCGCGGATGCGCGCCATGTAGGCGATGCCGGCCGCGACGTTGGTCTCCTCCTCGCCGACGTCGGGAAATCCGATTTCGGCCGCCGTCGGCGCCATCAGCTGCATGATGCCGATCGCTCCCACGGCACTTCGCGCCTGCTGGTCGAGCCGCGATTCCTGGAAACCTTGGGCTGCCATCAGCATCCAGTCGAAGCCGTGCGTATCTGCATGCGCGCGGAAGTACGAAGACAGCCGCGCGAGTTTGGCGCGCTCGTCGCCGGCGAGCGGATTGGCGAGGCTGCGCACGCTTTGGAAATACTGGCTCAAGAGCTGCGCGTCGTTGGGCGGCTTGGACTTCTGGCGCCGCGAAAAAAACGCGTCGGCCGCGCCGCGCAGCGCCTTGTCTTCCGGCCGGAAGCCCCAGGCGATGGCCCCGCCTTGCGCGATCTTCACGTTCGTCGCGGCGATGTTCGGCAGCACGCGCGTCCAAAGCGCCGCCAGATGCG
This sequence comes from Tagaea sp., assembly GCA_044378015.1. Taxonomy (GTDB): domain Bacteria; phylum Pseudomonadota; class Alphaproteobacteria; order CACIAM-22H2; family CACIAM-22H2; genus Tagaea. The sequence continues at coordinate 24,427 of JBILXZ010000020.1, read as the reverse complement.
AGTCGACGACCGTCATGTCGAATATGCCGGACGACACCATCTCGAGCTTGTCCTCGTCGGCGAGAACCGGATCGAGCGGAACGATCTCGATCGGCGCAAGGCCCTCGGCGGCGAAGCGGCGGTTGAGGGCCTGCAGATGCTCGAAATAGCTCGTGGCGACGCGCACCGAAAGCCGACGTCCCGCCAGATCCTCGACGGCGCGCGGCGCATCCCAGTCTTTGCGCGCGACGATCACCTCGTCGATGTTGCGCAGATACGGGCGCGAGAAAGCGATTTGGGTGCCGCGGGTCGGCGTGACCGTCATGCCCGAGGCGATCACGTCGCCGCGCCCGGCCAGCAGCCCCGGGATCAGATCCTCGAACGCCAGCGGAACGAAAAGCACGCGTATCTGCGGCTGGCCGCGCTTGCGCCCTCGGTTCAGGAATCGCGCGAATTCGTGCGCGAGCTCGGCTTCGAAGCCGCGCACTTCGCCGCGGACGAGCTGGAAATCCGTGCGCGTCGGCGCGACCAGCACGCGCAGCATGCCGCGCCTTCTTATCTCGGCAAGGTCGCCCGCGTAGCGCGCGTCGGAAAGATCGAGCAGCTCCGAACCGTCGGGCAATTCTTCCCCGAGGTCGATGTCCGCCCTTTGCGCAAAAGCGGTCGCGACGGGCGCGAGCAGCACGACCAGGGCGGCAACCAGAAAGCAGCGGAGGCGGGCGAAGCGCATTTCCATCGCCGGACCGCTATTCCGCAAGCGCTTGGGCAATTTCCGCCGGGCGGTCGGTGATGATGCTGTCCACCCCCCAGGCGACGAGTTCGCGCGCGCGCGCGGACTCGTTGACGGTCCAGACCAGGGCTGCGAACCCGGCTTCCTTGACGTCGCGCACGAGCTGGCGCGTGAGATGCTTCCAGCCCGGATGGATGGCGACGCAACCGAGCGCTTCGGCCTCGCTGCGCCAGCTGCGGCCAAGCTCTTCGGCGAGATAGCCGCGCGGCAAAGTCGGTGCCGTCGCTTTGGCGGCTTCGAGCGACACGCGCTTGAAGCTCGAGACGATGGGCAGGGGCCCGCGCCAATGGGCGAGCACAGCGGCGCAGGCGCGTTCGGCCGTTTCGGCTTCGCGGCCCGGACAGGGCTTGATCTCGATGTTGAAACCCATGCCGAGGCTCGCCATCAGCGCCATGGCTTCTTCGAGCGTGGGGATCGGCTCGCCCTTGAAGGCAGGCCCGAACCAAGCGCCCGCATCGAGCTTTTTGATTTCCGACAACGTCGCCTCGGCGACGGGGCCTTGGCCGCTGCTCGTGCGATCGAGCGTTTCGTCGTGCATCAGCACGACCGCGTTGTCTTTGGTGAGTTTGGCGTCGAACTCGATCCAGCTCGCCCCTTCTTCGTGCGCGCGGCGAATGGCGACGAGCGTGTTCTCGGGCGCGTTGGCTTTGGCGCCACGATGGCCGACGATTCTGGGTGGGTTGGGCATCGAGAAGCGATCCTTGAAGGTCAAAGAAAAACCCCCGCCGAAGCATGCGCTCCGGCGGGGGCTTGTGGGTGCAAAACCGCACGCATCGCCGAGCTTACTCCGCCGACGGGGCGGGCTTCTTGTCGAACTGGTCGGAGATGTCGGCACCCGTCGCCTGATCGACGCGGCGCATCGACAGCTTGACCTTGCCGCGGTCGTCGAAGCCGATGAGCTTAACTTTCACCGCATCGCCGACCTTGACCACGTCGCCGGTTTTCTCGACGCGGCGCGGGGCAAGTTCGGAAATGTGGACGAGGCCGTCCTTCGAGCCCATGAAGTTCACGAAGGCGCCGAAATCCATGATCTTGACGACCTTGCCGGTGTAGATGGCGCCCATTTCGGGTTCCGACACGATGCCCTTGATCCAGTCGATCGCCTTCTTGGCGTTCTCTTCCGAGACGGAAGCGACCTTGATCGTGCCGTCGTCTTCGATGTCGATCTTGCAGCCCGTCTGCTCGACGATCTCGCGGATGACCTTGCCGCCAGTGCCGATGACTTCGCGGATCTTGTCCTTCGGAACCTGGAACGTCGTGATGCGCGGCGCGTTCTTCGAGACTTCCTGGCGCGGGTCGTTGAGACCCTTGGCCATTTCGCCCAGAATATGCAGGCGCCCGTCCTTGGCTTGGCCGAGGGCGATCTTCATGATGTTCTCGTCGATCGACGTGATCTTCAAGTCCATCTGAAGCGCTGTGACGCCCTTTTCCGTCCCGGCCACCTTGAAGTCCATGTCGCCGAGATGGTCTTCGTCGCCGAGGATGTCGGACAGAACGGCGAACGCGCGGTCTTCCTTGATGAGGCCCATGGCGATGCCAGCCACCGGGCGCGGCAACGGCACGCCCGCATCCATCATGGCAAGCGAAGTGCCGCACACGGTCGCCATGGACGACGAGCCGTTCGACTCGGTGATCTCCGACACGACGCGGATCGTATAGGGGAACTTGTCCTTGGGCGGCAGCAGCGGCCGGATTGCGCGCCAGGCGAGCTTGCCGTGGCCGATTTCGCGCCGACCGGGCGAGCCCATGCGCTTGGCTTCGCCGACCGAGTAGGGCGGGAAGTTGTAGTGCAGCATGAAGTGTTCGCGGTATTCGCCTTCGAGCGCGTCGATGATCTGCTCGTCGTCGCCGGTCCCGAGCGTGGCCACGACGAGCGCCTGGGTTTCGCCGCGCGTGAACAGGGCCGAGCCGTGCGTGCGCGGCAGGAAACCCACTTCCGTCACGATCGGGCGCACGGTCTTGGTGTCGCGCCCGTCGATGCGCCGTCCGGTGTCCAGGATGTTGTCGCGCACGACTTTGGCTTCGAGTTCCTCGAACAGGCCGCCGAACACGGCGGCTTCTTCCGGCACTTCCTTGACGGTCGCGAGGGCGGCCGCCTTGACGGCGGCAACCTTGTCGCGACGCGCGAACTTGACGGGCTCGGCATAGGCTTTGCCGAGATCGCCCGCGAAGGCGGCGATCTTGGTTTTGACGGCAGCCGCGACCGGCGAAGCTTGCGTGAGCGGCCACGGATCCTTGGCGGCCGTTTCGGCGAGCGCGATGATGAGATCGATGACCGGCTGGAACGAGCGATGGCCGAACATCACGGCCCCCAGCATCGTTTCTTCCGACAGTTCCTTGGCCTGCGATTCGACCATCAGCACGCCGTCCTTGGTGCCGGCCACGACGAGATCGAGATCGCTCGTCTGGAGATCGGTCTGCAGCGGGTTGAGGCGGAACTCGCCGTTGTAGACGCCGACGCGTGCCGCACCGATCGGGCCCATGAACGGAATGCCCGAGATCGTGAGGGCGGCCGAGCAGCCGACCATCGCGACGATGTCGGGATCGTTTTCGAGATCGTGGCTCAGCACGGTCGCGATGACCTGCACTTCGTTGCGGAAGCCCTCGGGGAACAGCGGACGCACCGGCCGGTCGATCAGGCGCGAAACCAGCGTTTCCTTTTCCGTCGGACGGCCTTCGCGCTTGAAGAAGCCGCCGGGGATCTTGCCGGCCGCGAAGGTCTTTTCCTGGTAATGGACGGTCAGCGGGAAGAAATCTTGGCCGGGCTTGGCCGACTTGGCGCCCACGACCGTGCACAGCACGACCGTGTCGCCGTAGGTGGCCATCACGGCCCCGTCGGCCTGGCGGGCGATCTTGCCGGTCTCGAGAACGAGCTTGCGCCCGCCCCACATCATTTCCTTGCGAACGACGTCGAACATGGAATTACTCTCTTTCTTTCTGCCGCGTACGGACCCGCCGACGCGCATCCCGTGATGCGCGCGACGTGGCGACGGTTGCGAAAGCCCGGATGGCCCTCGCCCCAACCGGCGCCGCCCCTGTCAAGTGGGACGTCGAATATGGGTTGCGCGGCGTCGTACGACGGACCGCCGCGCGGGGTGTTTGGCTGGAATCGGAAAAAAGCGCGCGCCGCATATGCCCCGGTTTCGGGCACGGATGAAGCACGCGCTTCGGTCGGTGGAAGGTCAAGCAGTCCGCTTTTAGCGACGCAGATCGAGGCGCCCGATCAGCGTCTCGTAGCGCTTCTTGTCTTTCGACTTCAGATAATCGAGCAGCGAACGGCGCTTGCCGACCATCATCAAAAGACCGCGGCGCGAATGGAAGTCCTTCTTGTGCGTCGTCAGATGTTCGGCGAGTTCCTTGATGCGCTCCGAAAGGAGAGCAACCTGGACTTCCGGCGAGCCCGTGTCGCCCTTTTGGACGGCGTAAGATTCGACGATTTCGGTCTTGCGTGCGGCGCTCATCGACATCGGTCTCTCCTTGGACCCTAGAGGTTGAAGACGCGCGTGGGGCGCAAAGTCGCACCGTCGGACGCTGCAAGTGCGACCAGCTTGCCGTCGCAAACGACGACAAGCACGGGCGCCTCGAGCGGGGATGGTTCCACGCGGGGGTCTCGCAAAGCCTGGCCCCTTCGAAGGGCGGCGGCTTGTTCCACGGTCACGGCCAGAGCCGGGATGTCGTCCAGCACGGTCTCGACCGGGGCGAGGACCCCAAAGCGGGCGGGACTATGCCCAAAACCCTCCAGTTTTTCCAGGGAAATCGCGGCATCGAGGCGAAATCGACCGACCGCCGTGCGCCGCAGTTGCGTCACATGCGCGCAGGTGCCAAGGGCCTGTGCGAGGTCGCGGCCGAGGCTGCGCACATACATGCCCTTGCCGCTCGCGACCCGAAACCGGGCGGTATCGGCATCCGCCGCCCCCAAATATTCGAGTTTGTGGATCAAGACCTTGCGCGATGCCATGGCAACATCTTCGCCCGCGCGCGCGCGCGCGTAAGCGCGTTCCCCATCGATCTTGATGGCCGAATAGACCGGCGGGGTCTGGTCGATCTGGCCGACAAAGCGGCCCAGGACGCCCGCAATCTGGGTGTCTGTCGGGCGAATGTCGGAGGTGGCCACGATGGCCCCTTCGCGGTCGTCGGTCGCGGTCGCCTCGCCCCAGCGCACGGCGAATTCGTATTCTTTGTCGCCGTCCACTAGATAGGGCAGCGTCTTGGTGGCCTCGCCAAGGGCGATAGGCAGCACGCCCGTGGCCAGCGGATCGAGCGTGCCGGCATGCCCGCCTTTGGCCGCGTTGAACACGCGCCGCACGCGGCCGAGGGCTTGGGTCGAAGACAGCCCGAGCGGTTTGTCGAGCAAGACCCAGCCGTCGATCTTGTCGCGCTTGGCGACGCTCACGCTTTTTTCTTGGCCCGGCGTTTCGGCGCCGGTTTTTCCGGCGGCGGCGGCGCGATGTCGGCGGCGACCTTGGGATCGCGCAAAGCGCGGTCGATGCGCTCGGCGTAGTCGAACGACGTGTCGCGCTGGAAATGCCATTCGGGCGTCATGCGCAGATCGACACGCCTTGCGATTTCGCCGCGGATATAAGCACGGGCACGCCCAAGGGCCGCGATCGTGGGCTCTGCACCGACGCTGCCGAGCGTGGTCACGAACGCGGTCGCGTGTTTGAGATCGGGGGCGACGCGCACCTCGCCGATCGTGATGCTGAGCGTGTCCTGCAGATCGGGATCGCGGAAATGCCCGTCGCGCAGCACCTCGATGAGCGCACGGCGCAGCGCCTCGCCCACGCGCAATTGGCGCTGCGATGCCCCTTCGCTCGAAGGTCCCCGACCCGAATGCCCTGCGCGTTTCATGGCCGCCCTTTTAGCCCAAATGCTTGCGGGCGCAAAGCGGTCGGACGGCAATTGACATGCAGTACCCCGCTCGCTAGCATTTTCAGGTTGCGTCGATAAGGAAGGTGCATACAATGGTATTGCATCGAGTTTTTTTGACAGCGCTCGCGCTGCTGCTTGCCGCCGCCGCCGCAAGCGCCCAATCCGTGCACACGCTGCCGATCGGCAGCGTGTTCGAGGGCAAGGTCAAGTTCGCGCGCTCCGAAGTGCCGCTGCCGCCGGGCAAATGGACGCTGGCAAGCGTTGGGGAGGAGCGCAGCAGAGGCGAAGTTTCGGAGCGCTTACCTTTTGCAAATCTCGTGCAGGCCGAGCGGGGCAGGTTGTCGGCCCTCGTCGCAATCTACGGAACGCTCGCCGACGAGCGCATTGTCTGGGGCCGCGACGGGAATTGCGACAGCACCGACATGCTCTACGCCACGGCGGACAAAAATTTCCGACCAGCGGACCAGTGGTGCGCCTATGCGCGCCACGTCGTTCGTACGTGGGTATCGAACGATCAGACGGCGCCCCGGCTCGCGACGCTTTTTGCGTATTTGCGCCAAGAAAACATCAAAGCGCCATGGACGATGCTGACGGCAACGGCACGTATCACGCGCCAAGGCGAGTTTATCGCCGTGACCTACGAGATCGATCCCACGACGCGAGGCGGACCAGAAACAAAAATCCATGCCGTTCAAACCAGCGAGTGGCATCCGCAACGAATTCAAAACTATCCCATACATCGCGCCTACGCCGAAAAATGGATCGAATGGTCGAAACCTCTTCTCGACTCGGTCAAAGAGGGGTTCGGGCGCACGCTTCGCATTTCGAGCTTGCAGCCGTTCCCCCAAATCGGCGCGGCCCCGACGGGCGGTGGGCTAGCCCCGGTCGGAACGCATTTCATACGCGAAGACGGGGCTGGGTTCCGTATCCAAGGGATAGACAGCACGGTTGTAACGACGGTCAACGCGCGCGGACTCGTTATGAACTGGCAAGTTGGCGGGCTGGTCCCTTTCTTGAACAACCAACCCTTCGAGCGCGAGAATGCCGGAAAGCTTCTGCCGCTCAAGGTCGGCAACAAGGCGGTTTTCGAGCGTTCGGCCGCCGTCGGCTCGAACAGATGGCGCCATACGATGGAGGTTGTGCGCACCGAAACTATTGCAGTCGCGGGACGCGACTACGCAGCGTTCGTCGTGGAGGACCGCATCGAGGGGCTTCAGGAATCCCAGCGCGGATTTTCCATGAAACGCACGGTCTGGTTTTCCCCCGATGTGGGTTGGCTGCTCAAGCTTCACGAAGAACAGCTCGCAGGCCCCCCGTCGGAGATGTTCAGCTGGCGCGTCTCTCGGATCCAGTCGCCAAACTGACGTCTATCGCCGCACGTCGACGACGACGCGGCCTTGGATTTGGCCTGCGACGATGGCGTCTGCAAGCTTGGGCAGATCCTCGAGGCCGCAGACGGCAATGCCTTCGCCGGGCAGGCCGTCGGGCAGCAGGGCCGCGAGTTTGCGCCACGCGTCTTCGCGCTCGGGCAGCGGGCATTGCACGGAATCGATACCGATGAGTTTGACCCCGCGCAGGATGAACGGCATCACCGTCGTCGGCAGATCGGCCGAGCCCGCAAGGCCGCACGCGGCGACGGCAGCCCGGCGCGCGCAACCGGCAAGTACGGTCGCCAGCGTCGTCCCGCCGACCGAGTCGATCGCCCCGCCCCAGCGCTCGGCCAAAAGCGGCTTCGACGGGGCTGCAAGTTCGGCGCGGTCGACGATGCTCGCGGCACCGAGGCTGCGCAAATAGGGCTCGAGCTGGCGGCGCCCGGTAGACGCGGCAACCTTGTGGCCGAGCTTGGCGAGCAACGCGACGGCGACGGAGCCCACGCCGCCTGCTGCGCCCGTGACAAGAATTTCACGGTCGCGGCGCAGGCCCGCGGCCTCGAGCGCGTGCACGGCCATCATCGCGGTGAGGCCAGCCGTGCCCATACCCATCGCCCATTTCTCGTCCGTACCCGCCGGCAATTTCACGAGCCACTGGCTTTGCGCGCGCGCTTTTTGCGCCATGCCGCCCCAGTAGTTTTCGCCCACACCCCAACCGGTCAGGATCACGCGGTCGCCGGGCTTGAACGACGCGCTGGTCGAGCTTTCGACGGTGCCCGCCCAATCGACGCCCGGCACCATCGGGAAGCTGCGCACGATCTTGCCCTTGTCGGCGATCGCGAGCCCGTCTTTGTAGTTGAGCGACGAATAGGCGACGGCAACCGTTATCTCGCCCTCGGGCAACGCTGCCTCGTCGAGCGATTTGACCGACGCTTCGACTTTGCCGTCCAGTTTGTCGAGCACGAGCGCGCGAAACATCGAAGCCCCTCCGGTTCGCCGGTAAACTCGGGCGCTTATGCGTTTTCGTCAAGCCTTGAGTGGCCGCCCTTGAGTAGCTGTCTGCCCTACGGCATCCTTGCCCCATGGATTGCATTTCCGACTGGCTGGTCGCCGAGGGTCCGCACGTGGCGGACATGGGCGCGTTGCTGAGCGGCTGCTGGCGGCCGGCATCCCCGTCGCGCGCATGGCAACCATGATCGAAACGCTGCATCCGCGCTTCATCGGTGCGATGCGCGTCTGGGAACCAAACGGCGACGTGAAGCTGCGCCGCGCCACGTTCGACGACCCGGTCATAACGGCGGCCCCCAAACGCTTCACGATCGACGAGCTGCAGGAAACCGGCGGTTGGGTCGAATTCAAGCTCGACGATCCGCGCATCGACGCCTACGACCTGCTGCCGCGCCTCGCACAGGAAGGCCACACGCATTACTTGCTGATGCCGCTCCGGTTCCGCGAGGGCCCGCTGCAGGGGATGTCGTTTTCGACCAAACAGGCGGGCGGCTTCACGGCCGCGCAGAGCCGTGCCATCCGCACGCTGCAGCCGAGCCTGGCCTTGACCGCCAACGTGATCGCCACGCATACGATGTGGCGCGAGGTGCTGAAAGCCTATGTCGGCGAAGTGCCGGGCGACTTGATCCTGCAAGGGGCGATACGGCGCGCCGACGTGCGCCGCGTGGAAGCCGCCTTGATCATGACCGACATGCGCGGCTTCACGCGCCTTGCCAACGCCGGCACGCCCGAGGCGACCGTAGCCGCTCTCAACGCCTATCTCGACAATGTGGTGCCCGCGATCGCGGCGGCGGGCGGCGAGATCCTCAAATTCATCGGCGACGGCGTGCTGGCGACGGTCCCCTTCCGCAACGCGGCAAACGCCGCTGCCGCCTGCGCTGCGGCTTTGGCGGCCGCGCGCGCGATCCGCCGGGCGGACCGCAATGTCGGCATTGCGCTGCATGTGGGCGAGATCGCATTCGGCAATATCGGGGCCGGCGACCGGCTCGATTTCACGATCATCGGGCGCGACGTCAACCTGCTCGCGCGCATCGAAAAAATCTGCGGCGAGTTCCACGAAGACATCGTGATGTCGCAGGCTTTCGCCGCGTTGTGCGGCGCACCGGCGCGCCTCGTGACGCGCTTTACGCCCAAAGGCTTCGACGGCGAAGTAGCCGTGTTTGCGCCGGCCTGAACTGCCCGACCTGGCCGCCGCAAAAACTCGGGCACTGAAGAATTTTTGTCGATATGCACTTAGCGCTATCGCCGAAGCGCGTCGTCGCACTAATGTAGTAAGCATAAGATAAAGCGCCGGACAGAAAACCGCGCGCGCAACGTTGGAGGAACGCCGGGGATGCCGAGCGCACTGGGCCATTTGATCGTCAGCGGCCGCTGGGACGACAACGTCGCGATCGTCGACGTGGCAGCGGCCTTGCGCCCCGAAAACGACGGCACGCCGAACGCCGTGATGTCGCGACCGCGCGCCACGCCCGACGTCGATACCGACGGCGACGGCAAGCCCGACGCCAAAGCGAGCGGCCAGCCCGTGTCGATCGCCGTCGACGCGCAAAGCCGCTTTGCCTATGTCGTGAACCATTCGGGGGCCGCCACGCCTGCAGGTGCGGCGGGCTACCAGCACGGCCATCCGGGCCTCGTCGGGGTCGTCGACCTTGCGGCCGCGTGCGACAAGGCGAACGACGGGACGCTTGGTGCGATCGCCGCGTTCGTGCCGACCGGCCGCACCGGTCCCGTGGGCTGCGCCATCACGCCCGACGGGCGCACGCTGCTCGTCAATTGCGGCGAAGCCGAAGGCAGCGAAGACGGCGGCGACGAAATCACGGCGATCGACATCGCCACGCGCACGGTCGTGCGTCGGATCCCGCTTGCCGAAATGCCGGACCATCCCGCCCCCGGCCCGAGCAAACACGACAGCCCGCATCCCAGTTTCGGGCGCTATCCCAATCCGACCGGCCTCGGCATCTCGCCTTTGCAAGGCGGGCTCGTTTTCGTCGCCAATGGCGGCTTCAGCGACGTGTCGGTGCTGTCGCTCGAAGCGGCCATGGCGGGCGACAAGCGCCCCGAGATCGGGCGCGTTGCGACCGAAACCGGACCTTTTGGCCTTGCCGTGAGCCCGGACGGGCGGTTGGTCGCGGTTGCGGCGCGCGAAAGCATGTCGCACGCCTACGAGGGGCGCACGGTCTCGATCATCGACGTCGCACGCGCTGCCGCCGGCGGCAAAGACGCCGAGATCGCGCGCGTGCGCGTGGGCAGCGACGACCCCAACGAAGCCACGCGCCCGTTCGCCGTGGCCTTTGCGCCCGACGGCAAGCGCGTCGTCGCGACTAGTTTTCGCTCCGACACGATTTCCCTGATCGACGTGGACGACGCGATCGCGGGCCGCTCGGCCGAAACGCTGCGCCTCTATCCGCGCACGCCGACGGGGGCACTCGCGCGCCCGCGCGGCATTGCCATCGCAGGCGGACGCTATGCCTGCGTGATCGGCGGCGCCAAGGCGGGTCCGGGCAGCAGCCTTGTTTGGTTCCTCGATCTCGAAAGCGGAAAAATCGTTTCGTGCACGACCGGCGTGGGCAACGAGAGCTACATGCTGGCTGCATTCTGATGCCGGAAAAACGGCAGACAAAAAGGGAGAAAACCATGATGCCGACGCGACGTTCCTTGTTGAAAACCGCCGCCGCATTGCCGCTGGCGACGGGTTCTTTCGCCGCCTTCGCCCAGACGCCGTGGGTGCCCACGCGCGAGGTCGAGTTCGTCGTACCCTTCGCCGTCGGCGGCGGGGCCGATCTGCTCGCGCGCATCGTCCACAAGATCATCCAGGACGAAAAGCTGGTGCCTGTGCCGATCGCCCTCAACAACCGTCCGGGCGGCGGCGGGGCCGCGGGGCTTGGCTACGTGACCGCGCGCAAGATCGGCGATCCGCACACGATCATCCTGGTCAACGGCACCACGCAGATCACGCCGATCCTGAACCCGGCCGCCAAGACGCTGTCCGAAGTGCGCCCGGTCATGAATGTGATGCTCGACGATTTCCTGCTGTTCGTGCGCGGCGATGCGCCCTGGAAGAGTGCGGCCGAATTCGTCGCCGACGCGAAGACGAAACCGGCCAAGAGCCTCGCCTTCGCGACCGGCGGCACCACCGACGTCATGGCGATCACGGTCTTCGCCAAGGCGTCGGGCGCCGAATACAACACGCTGAACTTCAACAGCGGCGGCGAAGCGCTGACCCAGCTGCTGGGCGGACACGTGCAAGCCTGCATGGGCAATCCGCTCGAGTTCATGGGCCATCTGCAGTCCAAGGCCGTGCGCGCCCTCGGCGTGTTCCGCGACAACCGGTTCGCGGCCCTGCCCGACGTGCCGACCATGAAGGAGCAAGGCATCGCCGCCCCCAATTTCCAGATGTGGCGCGGCATGGCTGTGCCGCGCGGCACGGCCGACGCGCCGTCGCTCTACTGGGAGGGCGTGTTCGCCAAGGTCGTCGCTTCGCCCGCCTTCAAGGCCTACATCGCCGAGAACATCGCGTCCGAAGCGCCGATTCCGGGTGCGGCGTTCGAGCGCTTCTTGGCCGACCAGGAAAAGCTCTATCGCGACCTTCTCGGCAAGCCGGCCTGACGCGATGGACCTGTTGCGCGCGAAGGGCGGCGAAATTGCCCTGTGTCTGTTCTTCGTCGCAACAGGCGCGTTCTGGATCGCCGTTGCGGCAGGTTTGCCGTTGTGGGACGGGTTTGCGCCCGCGACGGGACTCCTGCCGCTGGCATTCGGTGCCCTGCTCATAATCCTTGCCGTCGCGGCGACGCTTGTCGACGTCGTTTGGGCGTCGTCCGCAACGCCGGACCGCGCACCGGTCGGGCGTGCGCTGATGGTTCTGCTTGCGGTCGCGGCCGGGGCGGCCGGCATCGAGACGGCCGGGTTCTTCGCGTCGATGTTCGTGATGATGCTGTTCTTGTTCCGCGTTGCCGAAAAACGGCCGCTGCTTTCGTCGCTGCTCGCGGCGGCAGGCACCGCACTCTTTCTCACGCTTGTTTTCCGCACCTGGCTCGGCGTGCCGCTGCCTGCCGGACCTTGGGGGTTCTAGAAATGTCGGTCGTCTACGATCTGGCTGCCGGCTTTGCGGGTGCTTTGACGCCGTGGAATCTGCTGATGTGCTTTGCGGGCGTCTTTGCGGGCCAGATCGTCGGCGCATTGCCCGGCATCGGGCCGGCGGCGGCGATCGCGTTGCTGCTGCCGCTCACTTTCGGCGCTGATCCGACGTCGGCCATCATCCTGTTCGCGGGCATCTATTACGGCGCCCAATATGGCGGCACGCTCACCTCCGTGCTGATCAGCGTGCCGGGCGAGCCGTCGAGTGTGATGACCAGCATCGACGGCTACCAGATGGCGCTGCAGGGCCGTGCGGGTGCCGCCCTCGGCATCGCGGCGATCGGCTCGTTCATCGCGGGCACGCTGTCGACGATCGGGCTCATGCTGCTCGCACCGCCGATGGCCAAGGCAGCCCTTGCCTTCGGCCCGCCCGAGTATTTTGCACTCGTCGTACTCGGCCTCACCGCGCTCGCCGCCGTCGGCGGGTCGGTGCTCAAAGGCCTTACGACCGGCATGTTCGGGCTGCTGATCAGCACGATCGGCATCGACCAGCAGACGGGGGTGGCGCGCTTCGCGTTCGACCAGATCTGGCTGCTTGACGGCGTGGGTTTCATCGTGCTGTCGGTGGCCCTGTTCGGCATCGGCGAAGTGCTCTCGAGTGCGGGCATGGCAACGCCGCGCCCGATAACCACGGTCAAGAATCTGCTGCCGTCGCGCGCCGAATGGAAACAGAGCCGCATGCCAATTCTGCGCGGCTCGGTGATCGGATTCTTTGTCGGCGTGTTGCCCGCGACCGGGGCCACGATCGCCTCGTTCCTCGCCTACATCGTCGAAAAGAAAGTCGCCAAAGATCCCTCGCGCTTCGGCAAAGGGGCGATCGAAGGCGTGGCAGGTCCCGAATCTTCGAACAATGCCGCCGCCGCCGGTGCAATGGTGCCAATGCTGGCGTTGGGCGTGCCCGGCTCGGGCACCACGGCGATCATCCTTGGCGCGCTCATCATGTTCGGCGTGCGTCCTGGACCGGAGCTGTTCGACAAAAACGCGGCGCTCGTGTGGACGGTGATTGCCAGCATGTATATCGGCAACGTGATCCTGCTGGTCATGAACCTGCCGCTCGCGGGCCTGTTCGCGCAGCTGCTGCGGGTGCCCTATTCGTGGCTCTATCCGCCGATCCTGGCCTTGTGCGTCGCGGGCGTCTATTCGCAGGCCAACTCGATCGAAGACGTGTGGATGCTGATCGGCTTCGGCGCACTCGGCTGGGCCATGATGCGCTACGACTGGCCGGCCGCCCCGATGATCCTGGGCCTCGTGCTGGGCACTATCTTCGAGAACGCGCTGCGCCAGTCGATGACGCTGTCGCACGGCAGTGCGGCGATCTTCTTCACGCGGCCGATCTCGGCGCTGCTGCTCGCCTGTGCAGCGGCCGCCGTACTCGCCCCGTTCGTCTACAAGCTCGCAACGTCGCGCCGGACAGCCTGAACTAGTGCTCCGCCGACAGGGCCAGCCGCCGCTCGGCCACGTTCCAGAACTGCGTGTGGTACGCGCGCAAGGACGGGCGATGGCCGATGCTGACGAGCGCCGCGTCGGGCAGGCGGCGAGCGAGCAGCTCGTAGATATGCGCTTCGTTGGCGTCGTCCATCGCCGCCGTTGCCTCGTCGAGGAACAGGAAATCCGGCTTGGCCAGCAGGGCCCGCGCCACAGCCAGGCGCTGCTGTTCGCCCGGCGACAAGGTCTGCCCCCAATTTGCGTATTCGTCGAGGCGCGAACCCAATGCGGGCAGGCGCACGGCATCGAGTATGGCGCGCAAGCTCGCGTCGTTCGCGCCGCCATTGTGCGGATAGAGCAAAGCTTCGCGCAACGTGCCGATCGGCATATAGGGTTTCTGGGGCAAGAAAAGCGGCCGTGCGGCCTGCGGCAGCAATACGGCGCCGCGCCCGAACGGCCAGATGCCCGACAGCACGCGAAACAGCGTGCTCTTCCCGCTGCCGGACTCGCCGGTCAGCAGAATGCGCGCACCCGGCGCGATCGCGATCCCGGCATCGGCAATCAGCACGCGCCCGTCGGGCAAGGCCACGTCCACGCCCGCAAGGCGCAAATGCCCGTCTTGCGAAGCGCCGTGCACAAGCGGGGCGGCGCGCTCCGCCTTCTCGGCGGCGGCTACGGCCGCTTCGAAATCGAGCAGCCGGTCCACGACAGCCTTCCAGTCGGCCAGCTGCGAATAGGCTTGCACGAAGAAGGACAAGGCACCCTGCACCTGGCCGAAGGCGGACGCCGTCTGCATGAGACCGCCCAGCTGCATCGAGCCCGAAAAATAGCGCGGAGCCGCGACGATGAACGGGAACACGATCGCGATCTGCGCGAACAGGCTCGTGAACAGATTCAGCTTGAGGCCCGCCCACATGAGGTCGCGCCAATTCGAAACGACGGCGGCAAAGCGCGCCAGAAAATCGCGTCGCTCGCGCGCTTCGCCGCCGTAGAGGGCGACCTGTTCGGCGTTTTCGCGCAAGCGCATCAGCCCGTAGCGGAAATCGGCCTCCACGCGCTGCTGCGCGTAGTTGAGCGGAATGAGCGGCTTGCCCACTTTGTGCGTGAGCCACGTGCCGAAGACCGAATAGAAGAGGGCAAACCACACCATGTAGCCCGGGATCGCGATCTCGCGGCCGAAAAGCGTGAAGCCGTAATCGCCCGACAGGCCCCACAAGATGCCCAGGAACGCCACCAACGTGAGCACCGAATTGACGAGCTGCACGAACAGCCACAGCGTGGTGGCGACGAACAGGCGCACGTCTTCGGCGATGCGCTGGTCGGGATTGTCGGTATCCGCGCCGGTCAGCTGGAAACGGTAGTAGATTCGCGCCTTGAGCCAGCCATCGATGTAGCGCTTGGTTAGCCAGTCGCGCCAGCGTATCTGCAGCCACAGGCTGAAATAGCGGGTTGCGACGAAATTGCCGATGAACAGGGCGGCAAGCCAACCGAACACCGCGAACTGCGCCCAGAACGTGGCTTCGTCGCGCTCCTGCAGCGCGTTGTAGAAATCGTTGTTCCAGCTGTTGAACAGCACCTCGAGATAGACGCCGCCGATCGTGAGGCCCAGCACGGCGCCGAACAGGAGACCGGCCGGCAGCCGGTCTTCCGAAACCCAGTAGGGGCGCGTGAGACGCCACAGCCGCGCCACAAATCCCGCCGGTTTTTCGTCCGTCATGTCGGATTGTCCTCGGTGGTTGGCATCAGCCCGCACTTTCGAGCGGGTCTTCGAAAGATTGCAGCCGCGCTGCCGCGAGCCGCGCAAAGCGCAGCGTGAGCGCGCGCCGCCGCGCAGGTGCAAGCGGCGCGCAGATTTGGAACGGCCGACGCACGACGCCGTCGAAGGCGTCGGCCACGATGAGCCCGGCCGTTTCGGGCAGCAGACGGTCGGGGAAATCGACGGGAACCGCGAACGCGAACGCGTCGCACCATTCTAGATATTCGGGCCATTTCCCGTCCGACTGGAAATCGGCCGCGGAGGATTTTATCTCGACGATCGCGAAGCGTCCGTCGTCGCCGAGCGCCAGTATGTCGGCGCGTCGGCCGCTCGCAAGCCCTGCCTCGGCAAGGCCGACATAGCCGAGATTGCGCAGGAGCCTGAGCGCTCCCCGGCGAACCTGCCGCGCCGCAAGGTCGTCGCGCGGCTTCACATGAAACCGGCTTGGCGCATCAGCACGAACAGATCGCGCTGCGTGCGCGCCTTTTCGGCCGGATCGGCGATGTCGGCCACCACCTCGCCCTCGAAATTCGGCCGCTTCAGCATGCCCACGATGATGGCGCGCGCGAGGTTGGACGCGTTGCCCGGCGGCAGCGAGGTGGGCAGGCACAGCTTCATCAGCATCATCGTTCGCATGCGCAAAGGGCGGGACGGATCGTTGATTTTCTCGAGGATGCGTTCGGACTTCACGAATTGCACGAGCAGTTCGTCGAGGCGCGTGCAGATGCGCTCGACATGTTCGGTCGGCAGCGCGGAGCTGCGGATCTCGCCCCAGACTTGCGTGATCCCGGCCATCTTTTCGTTGGGCGGCACGCGCGCTTTGACGATGTCGGAAATCGATTCGACGTTGACGAAAACGTCGTCGATCAACCCGACGGTTTCGTCGGGAAAGCGGCGGGCCGTCGGCGTCTGCGCCAGCGCGACCAGGAACCGCGTCTTGCGCAGCGGATCGAGCATGACCGTCGCCATCCACGTCGCCGCGGCCCGGTAGCCCGCGGCACCGCCGCGATTGAGGATGCGCATCTTGCGCTGCACGAGCGCGTCCACAAGGTCGCTGCCGCCGACCGGCAACGCGGCGTCGGGCATCAGACGATCGAGAATCTGGCGGAAGCTCGTGATTTCCAGATCGGGGTCGTTGCGCACAAGCGGTTTGGCGCCGCCGAGCTGCACACGCACGCGCTCGACCAGCACCTGACTGCTTGCGGGCAGGCGTCCTTCCTGTACAAGGCGCGCGATCTGCACGATGCTGTCGCTGGTTCCGTCGGTGGCGGCGGCGCGCGAAACGCCGGACGGCGCTTGCCATTGGCCGAAGGCGATGTCGAGCAGCTTGCTGACGGCGGCGGCAAGGCTCGGCTGCTCGCCGAGCAGATCCTGGACGACGCTGGCGACGCCCAGAATGTCGGCGACGAAATCGTCGAGCCTGCGGACGGCACCGTCGTCCTGGCTTTCGTTGATCCAGTGGAGCAGGCGCTCGAGCTTGCCGAAATGGCTGCGCGTTTCGATGAGATCGCGGCTGACAGCCACGCGGAAGAGAAAATCGACATTCGCAGCACTGTCGCCGGCCCCGGCCGCGATTCTGGCGAACGTGGCGTCGAGGCCGAGCTCCTTGATCGACGGCAGCTGCAGGGTCTCGACGTCTTTGGTGCGTTTGCCGATTTCGCTCGCATAACCGTACAGCGTGTCGGCGCGGCGCGAGACCGACATGCTTTCGGCCGCGTTCTCCGACTGCAGCGCAGCCACTTGGTTGAGCGCGCTGCCCACCAGCCTGTCATGATCCTGCAGTCGCTTGAATTCGCGGTAGTTGTGCAGCACTTCGATGGGCGTCAGAGCGTACTTGTCGAGATACGTGCGGAGAAGCCGGTTCATGGCCATGCGCGCCCGCAGCTGCAGGCACTCGTCGACAGTCCGGCAGGCAGGCGCCGTGTCGATGCGCCCTGCGGTCAGTTTTTCTTCGCGCTTCTCCTTGATTTTGCTGAAAACAACCTTCTGCGATCCGCCGCTGCCCTTCTCGCGGAGGATCTTGGCGCCGGCGACCTCGCGTTTTTCGAGCTGGCGGCGCGCAAACGCTTCGGCTTCGGCTTGGTTGGGCAGGCTGGTTTCGATGATCCATCGGCCTTCTCTGAGGCATTGGATCTCGAAAATCTCTTTTTTGTACAACGCGCGCCCCCGGTCCTAGCTGCATCGCCAGTTTAAGCGCGGCGCGTTGCGCGTTACAATGGGGGGATGTTGGAGATCGAGCGAATCCCTTGTCTCAAAGACAATTACGTCTGGCTGCTGCGAAGCAGCACGGGCGACTGCATCGGCGTCGTGGATCCGGCCGAAGCGGCACCGGTGGAAGCGGCGGCGGCGCGGACCGGCCTGCCTTTGACGCACATATTCAACACGCACCATCACGGCGACCATGTCGGCGCCAATATTGCGCTTAAAGCGCGATACGGCGCGACGATCGTGGGTCCGCGCGCCGACCAAGCGCGCATTCCCGGCATCGACGTGGCGGTGGCCGACGGCGAGACATACGCTTTCGGTGCCGAGATCGCGACGGTGCTCGACGTGCCCGGCCACACGCGCGGCCACATTGCGTTCTGGTTCGCGGGCAGTTCGGCGCTTTTCTGCGGCGATGCGCTGTTTGCGCTCGGCTGCGGGCGCATGTTCGAGGGCACGGCGCCGCAAATGTGGCGGTCGCTCGCGAAAATCCGTGCACTTCCCGACGCCACAAACGTCTATTGCGCGCACGAGTACACGCAGAGCAACGCGAGATTCGCGGTCAGCGTCGATCCGGGCAACGCAGAATTGCGCGCAAGGGTTGCTGAGATCGACCGTCAGCGCGCCGCGGGCGAAGCGACCGTGCCGTCCCTGCTGGGCCTCGAGAAGCGCACAAACCCGTTCTTGCGCGCCGACGATCGGGATCTCGCGCGCCGCATCGGGCTCCCTTCGGCAGCGCCGGCCGAAATCTTCGGCGCGTTGCGCGCGGCCAAGGACGCGTTCAGCTGACGCGCAAACGCCGATGGCCGCGCGTCAGGCGGCGTCGGGCTCGAACGACAGAACGCCGCCTAAGCTTGGTGGCAAAACCACGTTCCGAGCCGTACGGCCCGGCGACGTGGCAAGCGCATAGCCTGCAATCCACGGCAGACAGGGGGGCGCCACGCCCAAGCGCTTTTCGGTTTCCGCCGGATCGCGGAACACGAGCGCGCCGCGCGACGTGGCGAGGCCGGGCCCGTCGTGGATGCGGGACGGCGCAAGGCCCGTGTAGGCGGCATAGCGCAGAACCGCCTCCCGCGGATCGGTGACGCAAATCTCGACGCGCTTCAATCGGATCGCGCCGTTTTCGTGGCGCAGCCACCGCCGCTGCCAGAGAAAATCCGGCGTGTGCTGCTCGACGAACTGCACGCGGCCTTCTTCCATCGCGCCCGGCTTCGTACGCACGACCGTAAACCGCGCCTGGCGAAAACCGTCCGGCGTTTCGATCGGGCGGCTCAGGGCGACGGGATCGAGCGGCGCAAAACCTGCCGCCTGCAGCCGCGCATGGTCGCCCGCAGGATCGGCGGTGCCGAACGCGACCAGATGCACGCCCGTGTAGCGCGCGATCCCGGCACGCAGAACGGCGGCGTTCTGCGTGTCGGCGAGCGGCGCCAGGAATTCGAGATAGCCGCCTTCGAGCATCACGCAATGGTTGCCGGTCCCAGCGGGCACCGGCGGATCTCCTATGCTTTGCGCCGAAAACGGCGTCGCGCAAAAGCCGAGCGCGGCCAGATCCGCGGCGGCGGCGGCCGGGTCCGGCACCCAATGCGCGATATGGTCGAGCACGAGTTGGCCTCGGTCGGGGCGCTGGTTCACGGCTTTCGTCCGAGTTGCAGATGGAAATCGCGATGCGCCAGGCGCCGCGCCGCGCAGTGGAAGCGCATCAGATCCTCGCCTATCGCGACGGGCCCCGAATAGTCGCGCGCGACCTCGGCCAGAACGGCGTCGCGGTCGAAACGCGTGGGCACGAAATGGTTCAGCACAAGCAGCTTCGCGTTCGCTTGGGCGGCCACGCGCCCGACCTCGTCGGACCGCGTATGGTAGGAGGCCATAGCCGCAACCGTCTCGGCCGAGCGCACGCCGGGAACGGGCTGCAGTTCGCGATGCACGAAACACTCGTGGACCAGCACGTCGGCGTCGCGCGCCGCTTCGACCAAGGCCGGGCAAACGGCCGTGTCGCCGCTGAAAACGGCCTTGCAGCCCTCGGCTTCGAACACGAAGCCGAACGCGTGGCGCACCGGCGCATGGGCGACGGCAACGGCCGTCACGCGCACGCCGCCTTCGTCGAACACCGCGCCCGGCGCGATCTCGACCGTTTCGATTTCGAATGCCGCAATCGAGCCGCGCCGCTCGTGCGCGATACGCATATGCCGCTCGGCCTCCCACAAAGCCATCGTGCCCTCGACGAACGCTTTGGTGCCCGGCGGCCCGAACACGCGCTGGGCGCACGGCCGTCCCTGATGCCAGCCGAAACTACGAGCTGGTAGAAATCGACGACATGGTCGGTGTGCAGATGCGTCAAGAACAGCGCGTCGATGTCGGCCCCGCGACTTCCGGCCTCGACGAGGCGCTGGGTCACGCCCGAGCCGCAATCGACGAGAAATCGGCGCTCGCGCGCGCGCACCAGATTGGACGGACCGCGACGCGCCGGGTCGCATTGCGGACACCCCGTTCCCAGCAGCACGATTTCCATCGTCGATTTTCCCCCGCATCCGGCAGAGGCGGAGAATAGCGCGCTTGCCCGCGCGTTGCGAGTTTCGGAGGCGTCAAAGCCCGCGGCGGGTGCGCTGGTTTTCCTCGATCATGCGGATCATGTCGTCGTATTCGGCGCGCATCGCCGGAACGGGTTTCAGCATCTTGCCGTCGACGATGCCCTTCCAGACGTCGGGGGCGTCCGTCGGCATCGCGAGCAACGCGTCGCGATAAGCCGCGACCAGGTCGTCGGGCAGTTTGCGCGCGACCCACGGCGAATTGGGAATGAGCGGCGAGCGCCATACGATGCGCACCGAACCCGCCGGTATCATCTTCTTTTCTTCCATGCGCGCGACGTTGCTGCGCTCGGCATTGTTCCACCAGGTGGCTGCCGCGTCGTACTGGTTGCCGACGACGGCCAGAACGCCGGTCTCGTGGTTGCCGGCAAAGCCCGTGCGCGCGAAATGGCGGGCGGG
Source organism: Tagaea sp. (assembly GCA_044378015.1). GTDB lineage: Bacteria > Pseudomonadota > Alphaproteobacteria > CACIAM-22H2 > CACIAM-22H2 > Tagaea. The sequence continues at coordinate 3,910 of JBILXZ010000020.1, read as the reverse complement.
CACGAGGCCTTCTTTGGCCATGAAATAGCTCGGCGCCACGAAGCCCGAGGCCGAATTGGGGTCCGCAAAAGCCAAGCTCCTGCCGCGCAAATCGGCGAGCGTGCGGTAGCTCGAATCCGCGCGCACGACCACGACCGAGTGGTAGCCGACGGCACCGTCGAGATCCATGTCCTTCGCGATCGGCACGATATCGTCGCCCATCAGCTGCACGGCGCGCGCATAGGCGGCCGGCCCCATGCGTGCGAACTCGACCTGGCGTGCGGCCAAAGCTTCGACCACGGCCGCATAGTCGTTGCCGCGCCGCACAGTGACCGGCACGCCGAGCTTGGCGCGCATGTAGCCTGCGAACGCCTCGAACCGCACGAGCGTGTCGGCTTCGTTTTCCGCACTCGTGATGCCGAAGCGCAGTTCTTTGAACGAAGCGCGCCAATCGGCCTTGGCGGGCGCGGCGGCGAATGCCACGAGCAAGGCGACGGCGACGAGCGTATGCTTGAGCATGGCAAGCCTCCCGAAACGAGCGTCAATCTGCGCAAGCGTGCGCCGACGCTGTGGCGGCTGCGTGACGGGCGCAATAATCTTCCGCGACGAGATCGCGGTGGCACGCGGCTTGCTGTATCGCAACGTTCGGGAAAACAAAGGGAATCGATGGCTTTTCTGGAACTCGACGCGCTCAGCGCTCGCTACGGAAAAAACACCGTGGTCGCCGATCTCAGTCTTGCGGCCGAGAAGGGCGAATTTTTGTCGATTTTGGGCCCCTCGGGCTGCGGCAAAACCACGACTTTGCGCATGATCGCAGGTTTCGTGGTCCCCTCGGCCGGGGCCATCCGCGTGGCGGGCCGGGCCATTCAGGATACGCCGCCGCACCGGCGCAATATCGGCTACGTGTTCCAGAACTACGCGCTGTTCCCGCATCTGACGGTGCGCGAGAACGTCGCCTTCGGCCTGCGCATGCGCCATGTGGGCAAAGCCGCGCAAAGCGACCGTGCGGCCAAAGCGCTCGATCTGGTCGGGCTCGGGCATTTGGGGGATCGGTACCCTGCCCAGCTCTCGGGCGGGCAGCAGCAGCGCGTGGCCCTCGCGCGCGCCCTGGTGATCGAACCCGATCTTCTGCTGCTCGACGAACCCTTGTCCAACCTCGACGCCGCCTTGCGCGGCCAGATGCGCAGCGAAATCCGCGCCCTGCAGCGCCGCTTGGCAATCACCACCGTGTTCGTCACGCACGACCAGGCCGAAGCGCTCGCCATGTCCGACCGTATCGCGGTGATGGACCACGGCCGCTTGGTCGAAGCCTCGACGCCGCAGGCTTTGTGCGACGCGCCCCGCCACGGCTTCACGGCGGAGTTCCTCGGGGCCCGCACGGTCGTGGCCGGCGCGCGTGCAGGCGGCATTTTCGCTTTGCCCGAGGGCGCGCGCTGCGCAGTCGGTGCCGACATGCCCGACAACGCCACGCGCATCGTGCTGCGCGCGGCCCGCTTGCATCTGTCCGAAGGTTTGCGGCCCGCGCGCTTCATGGCGAGCGGCACGGTGCGCGACATCGCGTATCTGGGCGATTTCTGCGACGTCGCCGTCGCGGCGGCGAACACCACGATCCGCGTGATCCGGCCGAGCAGCGAGATTTTGCCGACGGTCGGCGCTGCCTGTTTCCTGTCCGGCGACGACGACGCCGTCGCTTGGCTTGCCGATTGACTTTGCGTTTCCGGAAAAGAGGAGCCCGACCATGAAGAAACATCTGAACCGGCGCCAGTTCGGCACGGCCCTGCTGGGGGCCGGTGCCGCCACGCTCGCAGCACCCGCGATTTTCGGCCTCAACGCCGTGGCGCAGATAAGGCGCGGCGACGAACTCGTCGTCGGCATTTGGGGCGGGGCCCAGGAGCGCATCACGCGCCAGCACATCGTGCGTCCGCTCGAAGAGAAGCACGGCGTCAAAATCAACTACGTGCTCGGCGGCACGCCCGAGCGGCGCGCACGCGCCTACCAGGAGCGCGGCCGCCCGTCCTTCGACCTTCTCTATCTGAACATTTTCGAAAGCCGCCAGGCCGTCAAAGACGGCGTGACGCAGGCCCCCGCCCTCGACCGCGTGCCCAATGCCAAGTTTCTCTACGAGCCTGCAAAGCTCGGCGGTTACGGCGTCGCTTTCAATCCAGTTTCGATCGTCTACGACAAGCGCAAGGGCAGCGTCGCGTCGTGGAAGGATTTGTGGAAGCCCGAATGGAAGGGCCGCATCGCCTGGCCGAGCTATCCGGGCGCGCAAGGCACGGCGGGCCTGCTGATGGCCGCGAAAGTGTGGGACGGCTCGGAGCGCAACGTCGATGTCGGCTTCCAGAAGATCCGCGAGCTGAAGCCGTTCGCGGCGATCCAGGGCAGCCAAGACCAGCTCTACACGATGTTCGACCAGGGGGTCGCCGATATCTCGATCGAGTTCGGCTCCTTCACGCGCAGCTACGCCGAAACGCGCAACGCCAACATCGAGATCGCCAACCCGGTCGAGGGCCAGGCGCTGGCGCAGAACGTCGCCTGCCCGACAGTGGGCACCACCAAGCAGGCGTTGGTCGAGGCCTTCGTCGATCTGCATCTGGGCGAAGCCTGCCAGCTCGCATACGCGCGCGAGATCTACTATTCGCCGACCGTGAGCAACCTCGCGATCCCGGCGGACCTGCGCCCGAAACTGGTGCTCGGCGACGACGTCAAGAAGCTCGTCGATTTCGACTGGGACTATGTGATTTCGCAGCAGACGGCGTGGTCGTCGCGCTTCAACCGCGAAATCGCCGGCTGACGCGACGCCGCCCGGCCAGGCGCGGAAGGACCACGACACGATGATTCGCGACCGCGTTTGGCTGGGTGTTCTTCTCTCGGTTCCGGCGACGGCATGGCTTGCCGTCGCCTTTGCCGCGCCTTTGGCTGTCGTTGCGCTGCTGTCGCTGCAGGCGACGGCCGATCCGTTTGCGGCCCTCTCGCTCGTTCCGTCCTTCGGGCAATTCGCCGACATTCTCGGCGACCGCTATTTCCTCGGCATCATTGCCGAAACGATTCTGCTGGGTCTCGGCGTGACGGCCGGCGCGGTCGTGCTCGGCTATCCGCTCGCCATGTGGCTGGCGGGCCTGCCGCAGCGCTGGCGCTCGGTCGCGTTCGCGGTGGTGCTGATCCCGCTTCTGACGAACGTCGTCGTGCGCTCGCTCGGCATCGTGCTGCTGTTGGCCCCCGACGGTCTCTTCAACGGCTTCCTGCGGCCCTTCGGTCTTTCGCGGCCGCAAGGCTACGTGTTCACGCATTTCGCCGTCGCGATCGCGCTGATCCAGGTGTTCCTGCCGTTCATGGTGCTGTCGCTCTACGACTCGCTTGCCAATCTCGACGGCCGCCTCAAGGAGGCCGCCGCTTCGCTGGGAGCCTCGCGCGCGCGCGTCTTTTTCGGGGTGACGCTGCCTTTGTCGCTGCAGGGCTTGCGCGCGGGCGTCACGATCGTGTTCCTCATGTCGTCGACCGCATACGTATCGGCGACGATTCTGGGCGGCAAAAAAGTCTGGACCACCGGCATGATCGTTTGGCAAGAGGCGCTGCAGAATCTGAATGCGCCGACCGCCGCCGCCCTTGCCATGATCATGCTCGCATGGGGCATCGGTTTTGCGTTTCTGGCCGAGCGCGTCGTGCGCCGTTTTTCGCCGTGGCTTGCACCCGACCGGCCCCGGCGCGCGGCGCTCGCCCTGCCCGCACCCGTCGAACGCCGGCTGGTGCGCGCGGCGGATTTCTGCGGCCGGGCGATCTGGCATGCGCTGCTGGCCCTCGGCATCCTGCTGCTGCTGTTCCCGCTGATGCTGGTGGCCGTGCAGTCCTTCAACGACGTGCCGCAGGCGAGCGTCGCCGGTTTCCGCGCCTTCACGTTCAAATGGTATGCGGCCGTGTTTGAGGTCGGCGC
>JBILXZ010000107.1:0-4322 GCA_044378015.1 Tagaea sp. | reverse complement strand
GCAGGTGACGATCGACGCCGCTTCGCCGGGCACGCGCAGCAGGATCGAGGTCGTCGATCCGCCATACATGGCACCGTAGAAAATGCCGGCCAGCATGATGACGGCACCGGCCGGATCGAGCCCGAAGGTGAGCGGCAGCAGAAGCGCCATGCCTGCGAGCGGCCCCAGGCCCGGCAGCACGCCCACGATGGTGCCCCAGAAGCAGCCCACGAGGCACAGGAGGAGGTTGGCGGGCGTAAGGGCGACCGCAAAACCGTTCATCAGATGGCCGAAGGATTCCACGCTAGCCACCGCCGCCCAAAATGCCCGCAGGCAAGCCCACGCCGAGGGCGAAGCTGAAGAGGCTCCACAAGATCGCCGCACCGGCCGCACCGCCGAGCGAAGCCGCGACCGGATTCAAAACACCCAAACGCCAGAAGACGAAGCCCAGGAACAGCGCCACCGTCGGCACGAAGCCGAGCGGCTCGAAGGCGAGGCACGCGGCGAGAAGCGCGAAGGCGCAGGCGAGCGCATTGCGCTCCCACAATGCGACGGCCTCGTCCTCGACCGCGCGCGCGCGCCAGGCGCGCAGCGCGCAGCCGATCCCCACGACGATCAACGCCGCCCCCAGAAAGCGCGGCAAGGCGCCGGGCCCCGGCTCGCTTGCCGCCTTCGGCAGGGCTTGGGCGAGCCACAGATACGTGCCGCCTGCGGCGGCGAGGAAGATCCCCACCGCCGCATCGCCGACCCATTGCCTTATCCGGGGTGCGGGCATCGCCGCTTCTATTGGCGCTGGATGCCGAGCGCTTGGGCGACCTTGCCCAGCGCTTCGAGCTCGCTGCGGATCATGGCACTCGTTTCGGCGGCACCCCGCACGCGCACGCTGGCCCCTTGGCTTGCCATCGCTTCGCCGAACTTGGCGCTGCGCGCGGCGGTCGAGAAGGCGGCCTCGAGCCGGTCGAGCACGGGCTTGGGCGTGCGGGCGGGTGCGATGAGCCCCCACCACAGCACGGTTTCTTCGCCGCCCATGCCGAGTGACGCGAGACCGGCGGCACCGGGCAGCGAGGGATTGCCCTCGGCCGAGGTGAGCAGCGGGCATTTGGCGCGGCCGGCCTGCACGTGCGGCAGGATCGGCGGCAGCGAGCCGCCGTAGATGTCGACATGGCCGCCCAGGAAATTGCGCGCCGTTTCGCCCGCCCCGCCGAAGGGCACGGGCCGCACGCGGGCCCCTGCGGCCGCGAAGATGCGCTCGGCGGCGAGCTGCATGGTGCCGCCCACGCCGTCGTTGCCGTATGTGTACTTGCCGGGATTGGCTTTTAACTCGGCCAGGAACTGCGCGCCCGTGTCGGCCGGGAAGCTCGGCTGCACGCACAGCACGTACGACGAGAAGCCGATCGACATGATCGCGGCGTAGCGGTCGGGCGAATAGAGCACGTTGAGCGAATGCGGGCTCGTGGTCAGCGGCGAATTCCAGATGAAGCCCAGCGTGTAGCCGTCGGGCTGGGCCGCGACGATCTGCGTGACGCCGACCGTGCCGCCGCCGCCCGCGCGGTTTTCGACGACGAGCTTCTGCTTGAGCTCGGCCTCGACGATTTCGGCGAGCTGGCGGCCGAACAGGTCGGTGCCGCCGCCGGGCGGGGCGGGCACGACGAGCGCGATCGGCCGCGCGGGATAGGCGGGCTGGGCTGCGGCCGGAAGGGCGGCGAGGGCCGCGAGGGCGACGGCGGCGATGTTTCTGGCGGATGCGAACATGGGCTTTTGTCCTCCGTTTTCGGTTTCTCTATTTTATGTCGATCGTGTAGCTGAAGCGCTCGGCGGCGCCGTAGGAGACGCGGAATTCGAGCGGCTGCCGGTCGGCGGCGAACACCGTGCGCTCGACGATGGCGACGGGCGCTTTGGGCGCCGCGCACAGCGCCTTGGCGACGTGCGCGGGCGCCTGGCCGAAGCGCAGATGCTCGCGCGCCTGGGCCACGATCTGGCCGCACGCCGTTTCGTAGAGCGGATAGAGCAGATCGCCGAACGCGTCCTTGGCGAGATCCAGCAGGGGCGCGAAGCGCCGATGGGGCACGACGATTTCTTCGGCCAGCATCGGCGCCCCCTCGACGAGGCGCAGCCGGAACAACTCGATCGTGGCCGTGCCGAGCGGGATCGCGAGGCGCCGGGCGGTCGCGGCGTCGGCTTTGCCTTTGCGGCGCGCGAGCAGCTTTGCGGTCGGCCGCAGCGGCGTTCCGTCCGCGTTGGTGTGCCGGAAAAAGCGGAACAGCATGTTGCCGAAATCGGCGCGCCGCACGAAGGTGCCGCGGCCCTGGCGGCGTTCGAGGCGGCCTTGCGCCACGAGCCCTTCGATGGCTTTGCGCGCGGTGCCCACGGCGGCGCCGAAGCGCTTGGCGAGGGCTTCTTCGGCCGGAATCGCTTCGCCGGGCCGCCATTTGCCGGCCGCGAGTTCGGCCGCCAGCGCGTCCTGGATGCGCAGATAGATCGGCAGGCGCCGGTCGGATGCCAGCATGTCGCCCTCCCCAAGTCCTCTATAAGACTAAAGGAACGTCCGATCCGCTTCAACCGCTTTGGCGGCACTCGCGTAAACCCGCCGAATCGACTAATCTTGCGCCGCGTCGTTGGTCGGGGGGCCGCTTTTGGTGCTGCTGCGCGTTTTGGGGTGGGGTCTGCTGGGGTTCGCGCTGTGGCTTTGCGCGGGCGACGGGCTGGCGCTGCTCGAGACCGGCCTCTTCGATCCCACGCCGCTCGGCCAGGTATGGGCCGACATCGACCGCGATTCGCTGCTGCTGCTCGAACCCGGAATCGTGCGGCACGTGCATCCGGCGCTGTGGGAATGGGTCGTGTTCCCGCTGCTGCAGACCCCGGCCGCGCTGGTGTTCGCGGTCCTTGGCCTTGCACTCGCCCTTGCGGCCCGCAGCCGAACCCCGCGCCGCCGCCGCAGGCCCGGCTGGAACTGACGATTCAGTCGTCGCGCGCTTTGAGGGCCGCCAGAAACGCCGATTGCGGTATCTCGACCTGGCCGAACTGGCGCATGCGCTTTTTGCCCTCTTTCTGCTTGTCGAGCAGCTTGCGCTTGCGCGAGACATCCCCGCCGTAGCATTTCGAAAGCACGTCTTTGCGCAGGGCCGAAATCGTTTCGCGCGCCACGATCTTGCCGCCGATCGCGGCCTGGATCGGGATCACGAACATCTGGCGCGGGATCAGCTCCTTGAGCTTCACGCACAAAGCGCGCCCGCGGCTCTCGGCCTGGGTGCGGTGCACGATGATCGCAAGCGCGTCGACCGGTTCGGCATTGACGAGGATCGACAGCCGCACGAGCTCGTCCTCGCGGTATTCCGACATCTGGTAGTCGAAGCTCGCATAGCCGCGGCTCACCGATTTGAGCCGGTCGTAGAAATCGAACACCACCTCGTTGAGCGGCAGGTCGTACACGACCATGGCGCGGCTGCCCACGTAGGTGAGGTTCTGCTGGATGCCGCGGCGGTCCTGGCAGAGCTTGAGGATCGCCCCCAGATGCTCGTCGGGCACGAGGATCGTGGCCTTGATGCGCGGCTCTTCGATGTGGTCGATGCGCACCGCGTCCGGCATGTCGGCGGGGTTGTGCATGTCGAGCACGCTGCCGTCCGTCATGTGGATTTTATACACAACGGAAGGTGCCGTCGCGATGAGGTCGAGGTCGAATTCGCGCGACAGGCGCTCCTGCACGATTTCGAGATGCAGCAGCCCCAAAAACCCGCAGCGGAAACCGAAGCCGAGCGCGGCCGAGCTTTCGGGCTCGTAAACGAAGCTCGCGTCGTTGAGGCGCAGCTTGCCCAGGCTCTCGCGCAGATGCTCGAACTGCGCCGGATCGACCGGGAACAGGCCGCACCACACCACCGGGAGCGAAGGCTTGAAGCCCGCGAGCGGCTCGGCCGCGCGCTTGCGCTCTTCGGTGATCGTGTCGCCGATGGCGACGTCCGCGACCGCTTTGATGCCGGCGGTCACGAAGCCGATTTCGCCGGGTCCGAGCGCCGGGAAATCGGTGAGCTTGGGCTTGAACACGCCCACGCGCTCCACATCGTGCGTCGAGCCGCCGTTCATCATGCGGATCTTCATGCCCTTGGCGAGTTTGCCGTCCTTGATGCGCACGAGCAAAACGACGCCCAGATAAAGATCGTACCACGCATCGACCAGCAGGGCCTTCAAGGGGGCACCCGCATCGCCCGTGGGGGCGGGCAGGCGCTTGACCAGCGCTTCGAGCACGAGGTCGATATTGAGCCCGGTCTTGGCCGAGATCGGGACGGCGTCCGAAGCGTCGAGCCCGATCGTGTCTTCGATCTGTTTTTTGACGCGCTCGGTGTCGGCGG
>JBILXZ010000019.1:0-60880 GCA_044378015.1 Tagaea sp. | reverse complement strand
AGTCCAGACACGGTGGCGAGAATTGCGGATGATACCTTTGACTTCATTTAGCGCTGCGAAATCGCGGCGCTGCGGATAAAGTGCAACGCGCTTTCCTGAAAGCACAGATGGCGGAAGAGAGAATGTTTTTTGACGAGATACAAACGTGTGGGCAAAATGAAACGGTGCAAGTTTCAACGAATTTTGCATCCGGTTAGGGAGATTTTGTAGGTTCGGAATGTGCGCAACGCGATCACCTGCCGGAACGGATTTGCGGGCTCTAGAAAATATCCGACGGCGAAGATACATCGGTGGCTGAGCGCGAGATTTTGAACTCGCTAACTCTAGCAGCTCTGCTTCGCCCTCATCGAGGTGCCCAGCCCTAAGCAGTTCCCATTCTGAAATGTCCTTACCCTTCGCCATTTCTTCTGCTCCTTCGCGTCGTCGCATAAACTGCACGACGCGTTATTGCGCTTCCCCTCAAGCCTCCGGCTTGAGGGGAAGCAATCGTCGGCCTGCGGCCGATGACTTGCTGTTCGCGCCGCCTTCGGCGGCGGCAGAGCCTGATCGACCGCACGTGGGTGTCTTAGCCCGATCGGTCTTAAAATCGGGTGCGGCGGAAGGCGGAATTGGAAATTTGACTTCTGACGCGGTTACCGCTCAGAGAGCGAGCAGTCGTATTTATGTGATGAAAGTCGTGGAATCGTGAAAAAGGCCGTCTCCGGAAAATGACCCTGGAGCTTCAGCGACTGTCCGTGACAATGGTCCGGGCACCAGAATTGGAGCCTCCGGCGCGCCGGATTTTAAGAGGCTCTATGCATACTGACATGGTCGTAACCCTACGAAAGGTGATGCCATGCCCCAAGATGAAAGCGCCGCAACCTCAAAGCAATCCAAGAGTATTCTTGCGCTCAACAACACGCTCGCGCGCACGCGTTCGGCTATTGAAGACAGGGAAAGCGAGATCGAGAAGTTGCGGGAAAAGGAGTCTCGAGCAATCAAGCGTCTAAAACAGTTGGAACTCAAAAATTTCAGCAAGGAGGTGACCAAACTCCAGAAGTCGCTGCCGACGGACACGGGCTTTTCAATTTCTGCCCTCGGCGAGATTGCAGCCCTTGCCGCTGTCAGAAACGTTTCCGTAGATGATTTGATGCATTTTGTTCTAACGTCGCGTGAGGATCCTTCCCCCGAGGCAGGCGGTGCGTCGACATCGGCTCAAACGGCGAAAAGCCAGCCCGACACCCCAAAAATCGTCCCGAGCGACCGCCCGTCGAAAATTTCGACCGAAAAAAACGAAACTGAATCAAGCTAGTAGGCGTTAACCTTTTCAAACGCGCTTCCGCCGCGGCCGATTTTAAGACGGTTACCCCCATGATCGGATGCGTCGATCATGGGGAAGCAACCAATGGCCTTCTATATCTATCGTCGAAGTTGGGTGTCCGCAGCCGGGCGCGGGACCGCGTTTGTCGTCGAATTTCGCGATAATGGCGAGAGCCGGCGGCGTCAGTTTCCGACCCGCGCGGCCGCATACGCATACGCCGCTGCCCCTAGGACTCCTACTAGCCGGCGAGATGCCGCTGAAATCTCATTCAAAGAACTCGCCGAGATTTACCTATCCGAGACGAAGTTCAGCGGTCTCGAAGTCAGCACTGTGAATCAGTACCGCTGCCATGTATCTGCGCACCTGAATCCAGCGTTCGCCGATATAAGGCTTCAGCAACTCACTCGCGACGTAGTCATCACAAAAACGAGCGAATTGCGGGAAAGGCTTTCGCCTGTACAGGCGAAAAACGTCTTTCAGACGATGCGTCGAATTTTCAAATTCGCACTGGTTCGGGGCCACCTGAAAGAAGATCCGTCATCCGGATTGCGCGGCGGTTCAAGGCGAAAAACTAGTTTTATGCGCGCCGATAATATGGAAATCACCGATCGGAAGCATCGGTTTTTGACCAAATCGGAGTTGGGGATTCTTACAACTGCCCTGGGTGGGGTAGGTCCAAAAGGCCCATTGGCCTTGAGCAGTGTGATCGTGTTTTTGAATATCGCCCTCTTTGCCGGGCTCCGTGCATCGGAGATTCGCGGGCTATTCGTTGCGGATCTGAATCTTAACGCTCAGCCGGCCACGATTTCTGTAAGGCGCAGGGCGGATCATCAGCGGAATCTGGGCCCCCTGAAGACGTATAGCAGTGCCAGGATTGTCCCAATCCCGAGCCGGTTGGCGATGCTTTTGCGGCATTGGATTTCCAAGAAAATGCTGGGTCCTGCGGATCTAATATTGTCGGTGCGAGCCAAGCCGATCAACCCGAACAACTTCTATAACCGCGATTTCTTTCGGTTTATGAATGATACTGGGTTGATTTCTGTGCCGCCAGAAACGAACGAAGGCGAGCAGTGCGATCATTCGAGAGCGGCAGATAAGTACGGCTCAATCTCTCTTAAGCCTGCATTTACGCTCCATTCTCTGCGGCACAATTTTGCATCGATTCAGATAGAAATTGGCCTCGATCCGAAGCGAATTCAGGCGCGCATGGGGCACTCGAATATCCTGCATACGTTAAACATTTACGGCCATTTGTGGCGAGATCCAGCGCGCGATCTTCAAGAAATGGCTGAGATTTCGAAAAAAATCGAAGAGATTTCGGCTTCGGTGACGGGCGCTGACGTCGAGTTTTTGCCGAGTGAGGACGAATGATTTTCAGAATTTTCGGGCGAATTTTAAGCCGAAACTGAAAAATAAATTTGCGTGGAGGATTTTATTTATGGTATAAAAATTTTGCGAGTTCCATAGACGGGATATTTTCTCCTCGCAAGATCCTCTCAATACTGTATCGAGTATATTGAATATGGTACTCGCAATAGAAATCATAATCCCTTGGTCGGGGGTTCAAATCCCTCCGCCGCTACCAATTGTTCGTTCTATTCTCATAGCTTGCCGGAGGCGCGGTTGCGATCCGCGAAAGCGAGAAAACGGCGCCAGTCTTCCGGCGTGATTCCGTGGCCGCCGATGCGCAGATGTGTCCCCGTCGCGCCGCTCGCGCCGCAGAGATCGTAGACCGGTCCTGCCGCTTCGAGGCCCGCCGCTTCGCCTGCCGGACCTGCCCACGCATCGTCGCTGGCGCGCGCCACGTAAAGCAGGCGCGGCGCGACCAGTGCCAGCACCAGGTGCTGGTCGGCGGCCAATGCCGTTTCCCGCCCGGCGAAATCGCGCAAGGCGGGGGCGAACCAATGCGGGAAACGCGCGAACAGGTCGGCGATCGCCTCGCCTTCCGCCCAGCGGAAGGGCCGCGCTCCGCCCGCGCCGGAATTGTTGGCCACGACGCCCGCGATGCGCGCGTCGGTCGCAGCCGCCCACAAAGCCGCTTTGCCGTGGCGCGAGTGGCCGACCGCGATCGCTTTGTCGGCCGCCACAAGTCCGCTTTGCGCGAGCGCATCCAGAACGCGCGAAAAACCCCACGCCCAAAAAGCGACGGCGCCGGCCCGCACAGCGAGTTTTTCGCCGCGTTCGGCGCAAAGATCCGGATCGTCGGGGCAGATGTCGCCATCGTACCACGTCGCGGCCGCGTAGCCGCGCGCGAGGATTTCGGCAAGGGGCCAACGCTGCGCGTGCACGCCGCGCGTGGCTTGCGTCGCGCGGTTGCCGACGATGCCCCAATCTGGCTCGGCGCGCATCCAACCTGCGTCAAGCGGGATCGCCGGGTCCGGATCGACCGATGCGTTGCCAGCGAAATTGGGCCCGAAGAAAACCGCGTGGGCCGGGCCGTCGGGCAGATAGAGCGCGACATTCGCTGGCGGCAGGGCGGGGTCGAGCTTTACGGCGAGAGCAATACGCGCCCCGCGGCGCGCGCCGACTTCGAGGCCTATCCGCGTTTTCGGCGGCATGGGGCCGTAGATTTCGTTTGTGCAGGCCGCGAGCCAGTGCGGGCGCAACTCCCGGCGCCATGTTTCGGCGTCGGCAGCGCGCAAGCCATTGGGGCCGCAAAGCGGATCGGGAAGGGCGGCGCGTTCGGCCAAACATCTTTCCTTTGCGATTGACAGCGATCTTCTCCGGATGCCAGCCTGTTGCCAAGAAAAACCGGCGCCAAGGGCCGGGCCGGATTCAATAGGGGAGGAAAACCATGCGTAAACTGGCAGGTGCGGCCGCTTTTGCCGCTTCCACACTTGCGGCCGTTTCGGGCTTTGCCCAGGCGCCCGTCGAATTGCGCTACATGTGCTATGCCGACGCGAACGAGTGCGAAGTGTCGCGCGATCTTCTCGACAAGTTCGAGCGCGCCAATCCCGGCATCAAGGTCGTGGTCGACAAGGTCGGCTTCAACGTCGTGCGCGAACAACTCGAGACGCGCCTGCAGGCGGGCCAAGGCCCCGACATGGCGCGCGTGACCAATCTCGCGGGCCTCAACAAATATTATCTCGACCTGCGCCCGCTCGTGAACGCGGCCTATTGGGAAGAGAATTTCGCCCAGACGCTGAACTGGATGCGCGTCGGCAACAACGACAAGGGCATCTACGGGTTCCTGACGCAGCTCACGGTCACGGGGCCTTTCGTCAACAAAACGATGTTCGCCGAGGCGGGCGTGCCCGTGCCGGCGGCCGGCGCCACGTGGGACGATTGGGCGGCGGCCGTCAAGCAAGTCCAGCAGAAGCTCAACGTCTACTCCGGCATCGAGATGGACCGTTCGGGCCATCGCTTTGCGGGTCCTGCCATGTCGTACGGGGCCAAGTATTTCGACGCGAACGGCCGTCCGGCCCTCATCGACGACGGCTTCAAGGCGTTCTCCGAGCGCATGGTGCGCTGGCATCGCGAAGGTCTGATGAAGGAGATCTGGCCAGGTGCCTCCGGCGCGCGCTGGCGCAACGGCGCGGACCAGTTCATCAACCGCGACACGGTCATGCATGTCGCAGGCTCCTGGATGATCCAGCGCTATTCGGAAACGATCGGCGACCGGTTCGACTGGGTTGCGATCCCGCAGCCGTGCGGTCCGGCCGGCTGCGGCGCGATGCCCGGCGGCGCGGCGATGGTGGGTTTCAAGGCCACGCGCAACCCGCAGGCCGTTGCGCGCGTGATGGAGTTCATGGCGTCGGAACCCGTGCTCAAGGAATACTACGAGCGCACGCTCCAGATCCCCGCACACAAGGGCCTTGCCGCACGCGGCCTCGACTACGGCAAGGACGTTTCGCCTGCCGCGATCGCGGCTTTGAAGGCCTTCACGGCCAACTACGCCAAGGTGCCCGCCCAAGCCCACCAGCTGCAGGGCTACGAGCGCAACGTCGCGGTCTTCAATGCGACCGTCAACCAGATCTCGCAGGCGATCACCGGCACCCTCACGCTCGACGAGGCGTACCGCAAGATCAACGAAGAGGTTGCCCAAGCGATCGGGAACTGATCCCTCCCGATGGGTGCGCAAAGCCAACCGGGCCCGTCTGCGGTCGTCGACACGACCGACGGCGGGCCCGCGATGCGTTGGGTGGTGACGCCGCTGCTGGCGGCGTTCGAACCGCCGATGCGCTGGCTGCAGACGAAGCTGGGCTTGCGCGGGCTTCCTTACGTGTTTCTGCTGCCGACGATGGCGATTTTCGGGCTGTTCAGCTTTCTGCCTGCGTTGCTCAATATCTACATTTCTTTCACCGGCGGCGCGTCGACGATCCTCGCCGACAGGCCTTTCGTGGGTTTGCGCAACTACGAAGCCCTGCTTGCCTGCGAGTCGATCTTCGTGCCCAAGAGCTGCCCCGTTTCGGGTTTCGGCTTTTGGACCGGCATGTGGAACACGCTGCTGTTCGCCGTGATCCAGGTGCCGATCATGACGGCCGTGGCCCTTGCGACCGCGATCGTGCTCAATCGCGAAATCCGCGCGCGCGGCTTCTGGCGCGCTTTGTTTTTCTATCCCGTCATGCTGTCGCCGGTCGTGGTCGCCGTCGTGTGGGATTGGGTCTTGAAGCGGCGCGGCATTCTGAATGCCGGGCTCGCCGAGTTCGCCGAGATGCGCAATGCGCTCGCGAGCTGGGCGCCGCTCGAAACGGTCGCGAAAATCGCGGCGCTCGCCGTCTTGGCGGCGCTCGCGCGCCGCGTTTGGGCGCAGCGCGCGAAGGGGGCATGGGCCGTGGGCGCGCTCGCGGCATGCGCGCTGGCGGCTGTTTGGCTCGTCTTCGCGTGGGATGTTCGCGCGACCGTCGCCACGCAAGCGTGGCGGCCGGTCAACTGGCTGGCGGACGCCAACTCCTCGTGGCCGTTTTTCTGGGTCGTGTTCGTCTACACTTGGTCGCATCTCGGCTTTTTCATGCTGATCCTGCTTGCAGGACTCCAGGCGATCCCGCGCGATCTCTACGAAGCCGCCGAAATGGACGGCACGCCGAAATGGCGCGCCTTCGCGCGCATCACCGTGCCGCTCTTGATGCCGACGTTGCTTGTGGTTCTCGTGCTGTCGCTGATCCGCGCATTCCAGATATTCGACGAGGTCTACGTGCTGACCGGCGGCGGGCCGGGTACGGCCACGCGCATGGTGATCCAGGAAATCTACGAATCCGCTTTCGTCAGCGACGCCAAGCTCTACGGCGTCGCGGCGGCGGCATCGGTGCTTCTGGCCGGCGTCATTCTGGTGCTGACATTGGCGCAGCTGGCCCTCACGCGGCGAAAGGCGGGAGCCTGAGATGGGACGCGCACTCGCCTTTCTCGCGCGCACGCGCAATCCCGGCCGCGTCGATTGGACCGACTTGCTGGCCTACGCCTATCTCGTGCTGGGCGTTCTGCTGATCCTGGCGCCGATCGTGTGGCTGTTCGTGTCGTCGTTCAAGTCGCAACGCGCCCTGATCGAAAGCGATCCGCGTTTTCTTCCCTACGAACAGGTCACGGGGGTGCTGCCGGGCAGCACGAGGCCCGTCAATCTCGTCGAGTGGACGGCTCCAGACGGCACGACGCGAATCCTCGCGCAGCTCCGGCTGTCGGGCGCCAACGTCGTGCTTGCCGATCCCGCCAAGCCCGACGAAACGTTCCAGGTGCCGCGCCGCGACACGCGGCCGCACGAGACCGTGCGCGCGCGCATCGAAAACTACGTCGAGCCCACGCTCGGCGGCGGAGCGGCGGGAACATTCCGTTTCGGCCTCTATTTTGGAAACTCCGTATTCGTCACGATCGTCGCGACCCTGATGACGCTCGCGATCAGTTCGATGGCGGCGTTCGCGCTGGCCAAGTACAGGTTCGCCGGGCGAGACGTGTTCATGCTGCTGATCGTGGCCACGCTGCTGATGCCGGCGACAGTCATTTTGGTGCCCTTGTTCATCGTCGTGAAGAATTTCGGCATGCTCGATTCGCTGTGGGGCGTGATCATTCCCGGCGCCGCGACGCCCACCGGCGTTTTTCTGCTGCGCCAGTACATGCTCACCATCCCGGACGAGCTCATCGAAGCCGCGCGCATGGACTCGGCCTCGGAATGGAAAATCTACTACAAGATCGTGCTGCCGCTCGCCTTGCCCGCGATCGCGGTACTCGCGATCCTGTCGATCATCTGGCGCTGGAACGATTTTCTGTGGCCGCTCGTGGTGCTGTCGCGCTCCGAGACGTTCACGCTGCAGCTCGGCCTTTCGTCTTTCAAGGGCGAGATGCTGGACGCGACCCACTATCTGCTGGCGATGACGGTGCTCACGCTGCTGCCCGTGACCTTCGTCTTCGCATTCCTGCAGAAATACATCACAACCGGCATCGCCAACACCGGGATGAAATAGAAATGGCCACGCTGGAACTTTCGTCCGTCCGCAAGTCCTTCGGCGCGACCGACGTCATCCACGGCATCGACCTTGCGATCGCGCACGGCGAGTTTTGCGTGTTCGTCGGTCCGTCGGGCTGCGGCAAATCGACTTTGCTGCGCATGATCGCCGGCCTCGAAACGGTAAGTGCGGGCGAAGTGCGCATCGACGGCAAGCGCGTCAACGAACTCGGCGCCTCCGAACGCGGGCTTGCGATGGTGTTCCAGTCCTACGCGCTCTATCCGCACATGAGCGTGCGCAAGAACCTGTCCTTCGGTCTCGAAAACGTGCGCATGCCGCAAGCCGAGATCGAGCGGCGCGTGGCCGAGGCCGCGCGCATGCTTCGCCTCGAGCCCTATCTCGAACGCCGCCCGGGCGCATTGTCCGGCGGCCAGCGCCAGCGCGTGGCGATCGGCCGGGCGGTCGTGCGCGAGCCCAAGATATTCCTGTTCGACGAGCCGCTATCCAATCTCGACGCGGAACTTCGCGTGCGCATGCGCGCCGAGCTCGGCGCTTTGCACGAGCGCATCGGCAACACGATGATCTACGTCACGCACGACCAGGTCGAAGCGATGACGCTGGCGGATCGCATTGCCGTGCTGCGGGACGGGCGCTGCGAGCAGTTCGCCGCCCCGCTCGAACTCTACAACGCGCCCGCCAACGAATTCGTGGCAGGGTTCATCGGCAGCCCGCGCATGAATTTCCTCAAAGGCACGCTTGCGGCAGCCAATGCGGGCGACGCGACGGTGGCGCTCGCGGTGGGCGGGCAAGTTCATGCGACGGGTCTGACGGCGGCTGGCGGCAAACATCCGGCGGCGGGCGCGCCCGTCACGCTTGGCGTGCGGCCCGAACATTTGCGGCTGGTGGCGCCCGGTGCTGGCCAGGCCGACATGAAAGTCGATTTGACCGAACAGCTGGGCGGCGAGAGCTACGTCTACGGCAGCCTCGCCGGGGGAGCGACGCTGGTCGTGCGGCTCGCGGGGCAGACTCGCATCGAACGCGGCCAGTCCGTGGGCGTCGATTTCGCGGGCTCGGGGTCGCTGCATCTGTTCGACGGAGAGGGCACGGCGTTGGCGCGGAGAACGACGTGATCGCATTCCAGAAAATCGTCGCGGCCGAAGCTTCCGGCCACCAGGCAGTTTTCGGGCTCGAGGACGGCTATACGCTGCGCGTGGCGATGCTTTCGGCCGCGCGCGTGCGCGTGAGCGTGTTGCCGAGCACGGGGTTCCCTGTCGACCGCAGCTGGATGGTCGCCCCCGACGGCGACGTGCCGTGGGAGGGCCGCTCTCGGCATGGCGATGCGGGCTTCGCGAACCCGGCTGCAACGCTCGACAAGACGGACAGCGGCTACGCGCTGACGGCCGGAAACCTGCGCGTGCGCGCGATGGCAGCGCCGTTGCGCCTTGCATTCGATCGCCGCGGGGCCGACGGCGGATGGGAAACGGTGCTCGAGGATCGCGAGAGCGGCGCCTATCTGCGCTGCGACGAAGGCAGGCGCTTGCGCCACTTCCAGAACCGCGTCGGCACCGAGCGCTATTTCGGTCTCGGCGACAAGACCGGTCCGCTCGATCGCGCAGGGCGACGTTTTCGCATCCTGCAGCTCGACGCGCTCGGCTACGATGCCGAACAAGGCGATCCTCTCTACAAGCACATGCCGTTTTTTGCGGTCGAAGCGGCGCACGGCCGCTGGGCCGGCATATTCTACGATACGCTCGCACCGCTTACGGTCGATCTGGGCTGCGAGCGCTCGAACTACCACGGTTTCTATCGCTACGTCGAAGCCGAAGAACCGGCGCTCGATTTCTATGTTTCCTTCGGTCAGAGCTTGGGCCAGATCGCCGAGGGTTTTGCGCGCCTCACGGGCCTGCCGCATCTAGCACCCCGCTGGGCCTACGGGTTCGCATTCACCTCGATGCACCATGCCGACGATCCGCGTGCGCAAGCCAAGATCGGCGCCTTTGCCGAGCGCTGTCGGGCCGAGGGCATTCCGATCAGCTCCATCCATTTCGGCTCCGGCTATTCGAGCCGCGGCAAGCGCCGCTACGTCTTCACCTGGAATCGCGACAAGTTCCCGGATCCGGCCGCCTTGTTCGCGAAGCTGCGTGCGGCCGAACTCAAAACCGTCGCCAATCTGAAGCCCGTGCTGATCGACGACCATCCGGCCTATGCGGGGCTCGCGGCCGAAGGCGGGTTCCTTGCCACGAAGGACGGCGCGCCCGTCGTCGAGCAATTCTGGGACGGGCACGGGAGCTTTCTCGACTTCACCAATGCCAAGACAGTCGCGTGGTGGCAGGACGGGTTCACGCGCCAAGTTCTCGATGCCGGTTTCGACTGCGGCTGGAACGACAACAACGAATACGAAGCCTGGCGCGAGGGTGCCTCCGGGCGCGGCTTCGGCCGGGAGCTCGCGGTCTCCGCGTCGCGGCCTTTGCATGCGCTGCTCATGTCGCGCGCGACGTTCGAGGCAAGCGCGCGCCGCAATCCGGAAAAGCGCCCCTACACGATTACGCGCGCAGGCCCCCCCGGCATCCAGCGCTACGCGGAAACCTGGAGCGGCGACAATTTCACGTCGTGGCATACGCTCAAATGGAATCTGCGAAACGGCCTCTCGATGGCGCTGTCGGGCCTCGGCAAGATCGGCCACGACATCGGCGGATTTGCTGGCCCCCAGCCCGATCCCGAATTGCTTTGCCGCTGGGTCGAGATGATGGCGCTGCATCCGCGCGCGGTGATGAATTCGTGGAAGCCCGAAGTGGGTGCCGCAACCGAGCCGTGGACGCATCCAAGCGCGCTCGATGCGGTGCGCGAAGCCTTGCGCCTGCGCTATCGATTTCTGCCGATTCTCTACACGCGCGGGTATTTGGGGGCCACGCAAGGCGTGCCCGCGATGGTTCCGCTCCTCTATCACTACGACGACGATCCGCATTGCCGCGGCGAGCACGATGCTTTTCTGATCGGGCCGGATCTACTGGTCGCTCCCGTTGTCGAACCGGGGTTGCGTCGACGCGCCCTGTATTTGCCGAAGGGTCCGGAAGGCTGGGCTGATTTCCACACCGGTCGCGTCTATCCGGCGGGCGAAACCGTCACGGTCGACGCCCCTTTGGGGCGGCTGCCGGTTTTCGCGCGCGTGGGTGCCGTGCTTGCCCTTGCCGGTCCCGACATTCCGGCGGTGCGGCCGCACGACGCGCCCGCGCGCCATCTCTTTTTTGTCGCCGGCGCCGGGAGCGGCACGAGCCTCGCAGCGAGCCCGCATTTCGAGGACGACGGCGAGAGCTGGAGCCTGCGCAGCGGCGACTTTCTGGCATTGGCAGCCCGTCTGGAATGGACGCGCGACGCGGTCCGGATCGAGCTGAAGCGGACTGGTGGCAGGCGGCAGCTTCCCGAAGCGGCCGAATTCGCGCTCGACGGCGCAGGACTTTCCGGGCGTCGGGCAACCATCGTCGGCGCTTGAGGAGACGAAAATGGTTCTAGAAGCGCAGAGTACGCGGATCGGTCTAAGCTGCGCGCTGTCGACGGCGTTCGCGGCCGACGGGTCCGTGGATCTGCCGCGTACGCTTGCGCAAGGGCGCTGGGTTCTCTCCAATGGCGGCGACGGCATCACGCTGTTCGGCACGACAGGCGAGGGGGCTTCGCTCGATCTCAATGAGCGCTACGCGCTGTTGGGCGCGTTCGCCGGAGCGGGTTTCGACATGCGCGGACGCGTCGTTGCGGGCGTGACCGCCGCAACGACCGGCGACGCGATCGCGCAGGCCCGCGCTGCTTATGCAGCCCAATGCCGCGCGGTGCTGCTCGCGCCGCCGTTCTATTTCGCCGAGCCTTCGGAAGAAGGCGTTTTCGAATGGTTCGCGGCCGTGATCGAAGGCCTGGGAGCCGAAGCGCGCGACGTGCTGATCTACCATATCCCGAGCATGACGCGCGTTGCCTTCACGCCCGCCTTGCTGGCGCGGTTGCGCGCCGCGTTCGGCCCGGTGGTGATCGGCATCAAAGACAGCACGGGCAGTTGGGATTCCGCCAAGGGTTTTCTCGACGCGCACAAGGATCTGCAGATTTTGGTCGGCGACGAACGTTTGATCGCGCGCGCTGTCCGTGCGGGCGGCTCGGGCTCGATCTGCGGTCTTGCCAATCTGCGGCCCGACCTGCTTCGCATGCCCGCCTGGGAGGGCAAGGACGATGCGCGCATTGCGGCATGCGTTGCCGCTATCGTCGCCGATCCGTTCATGCAGGCGGTCAAAGCGCTGATCGCGATGCGCGAGGGCGATCCCGAATGGCGGCGCATGCGCCCGCCGCTGGTCGGCCTCGACGAAGGGCGCGTGCAAGCGCTTGCAGTCCGCTTCGACGCGGCACAGAAGTCATAGGCCCTGTCTACAAAGTTCGTTACGCCTGAATCGAACCTTGATTCAAAAATCCTCTTTGAAGAGGAGGCGTTCTTGAGCCGAGGCGACCTGAGCGAAGCGGAATGGCGCATATTGAAGGGTCTCCTGCCGCCCGAGCGTGTTCGCAAAAGCCGTCCGGCATCCGATAATCGGCCGATCATCAACGGCATTCTCTGGCGAACGCGGACGGGCGCACCTTGGCGCGACGTGCCCGAAAAAAAACGGATGGTGGTTGACAGTATACCGGCGCTTCAGGCGTTGGCGGGACGCAGGCATCTGGGAGGCAGTCGCGACGACCCTGGCCCAGGCGACGGCAGACAACCCGCGCCACAGCACCGACAGCAAGACTGTCCGGGGCCATGTATCGGCAGTCGGCGCAAAAGGGGGACTCGCGAACAGGCATTTGGCCGCTCGCGGGGCAGGTTCAACTGTAAAGTTCATTTTCTCAGTGATGCCGCCGGCATCCCGCTCGCGTTCCACCTAACGGGCGGCGAAGCGGCCGACAAGGGATACGACAGCGCCGCAATCCGCGACGATCTCATCGAGCGCGGCATTCGCCTCGTCATTCCGCCACGCTCCAACAGGATCACGCCGATTCGCTGGAACCGGCGCATCTACCCGAAACGAAACCGCATCGAGCGAATGATCGGCCATCTGTAAATCAACCGCGCTGTCGCAGCCCGCTACGAATAGCTCTCCAGTTCGTTCCTCGACTCTCCGCATGTCGCGGCGATCCGTCGATGCCTGCGTTTGGCGACTTCGTAGAATAGACCTAAACTTTGAGTGCCAGCCGATCGATCCAGGCCGCAAACGCATCGAGCGTCTTGGCGAGCGCCTTTTGCGCGGTTTCGGCGACCAGATTGCCGTTCGCGTCGAATGCGGTGTAGGCGGCGGGAACCGCGCAGTCGGCGCCGACGAGCTGCAGCATGCCCATGGCGGCCAATGTCGGGCGCAAGGTGACCTGGGCGCGTGCGGTTCCGCTGCCCCCGGCCGCCGCCCCGATCAATGCCGTCGGTTTGCCCGCGCATGTCGCTTTGCCGGAAGGGCGCGACATCCAGTCGAGGGCGTTCTTCAGCACACCCGACGTGCCGTAATTGTATTCCGGCGTCGCGATCAGCAGCGCGTCGGCCGCTCCCACGGCGGCCTGCAGCTTGGCGACCGCCTCGGGATAGCCTTTGGCTTCGATGTCTTCGTCATACATCGGCAGGCCGGCAAGATCGTAGGGCACGATCGCGAGCGATGCGGGCGCCGTCTTGGCCGCATAGGCGATAAGGGCGCGGTTGAAGGATTTGGCGCGCAGGCTGCCTGCGATGCCGAGGACTTTGTAGATCTTGCTCATTTGCCGTTTCTCCGCATCAGGAATGCGCTTGCCGGATGGCTGCCCACACGCGCTGCGGCGTGGCGGGCATGTCGATATGGCGAATGCCGTAGACCTTCAGCGCATCGACGATCGCGTTCATCACGCTCGGCAAGGCGCCCGCACACCCCGCTTCGCCGCAGCCTTTGGCGCCCAAAATGTTGGTGCGTGCAGGCACGTCGTGCGTTGCGGACCGGAAAAACGGCAGGTCGGCGGCGCGCGGCATCGCATAGTCCATGTAGGAGCCGGTCAGAAGGCTCCCGTGCTCGTCGTAGCGCACGTTTTCCATCAAGGCCTGGCCGATGCCTTGCGCCACGCCGCCATGCAGCTGGCCCGCGACGAGCATCGGATTGACGACCGTGCCGAAATCGTTGACCGCCGTGTAGCGAACGACATCGACGACGCCGGTTTCGGGATCGATCTCGACCTCGGCGATGTGGCAGCCGTTCGGGAAGGCGGAGGGTGCAGCTTCGTGGACATGCCGTACGTCGAGCGAACGCGGCATGCCCTCGGGCAGCTTCAGGTCTGCGCGCAGCTTGGCCGCAAGCTCCATTATGCCGATACCGCGATCGGTGCCCGCGATCGCGAACCGCCCTTGCGCGAATTCGATATCCGCTTCGGCTGCTTCGAGGGCGAAGGCAGCGATCTTGCGGCCGATCTCGACGACCTTGGCGCTCGCTTCGACGATCGCTGCACCGCTTGCCATGATCGATTTGGAGCCGCCCGTCCCGCCGCCCGCGACGAGTTCGTCGCTGTCGCCCTGCAGGAGCCGGATCCTGTCGAAAGGCACGCCCAGATGCGTGGTGAGTACTTGCGCAAACGGGGCGGCGTGGCCCTGGCCGTAATCGAGCGTGCCCGTCACGATCGTGACCGTGCCGTCGGCCTCGAAGCGGATGCCGCCCATCTCTTTCGTCGGCGGCGCGGTCACCTCGAGAAACGAGCCCAAGCCCAACCCGCGCAAAAGGCCGCGCTTTTCGCTGTCCGCCTTGCGGGCGGCAAAGCCGTTCCAGTCTGCAAGCGCCGTCGCTTTGTCGAGAAGGGCGGTGAATTCGCCGCTGTCGTAGCTCATGCCCGACGGGGCAGCCCACGGCATCTCGGCGGGGTTGATATGGTTGCGGCGGCGCAGCTCGAGCCGATCGATGCCCATTTTCGCGGCGGCCGCGTCGATCAGCCGTTCCATGTAGTAGTTGCCCTCGGGCCGCCCCGCGCCGCGATAGGGGCCGACGGGCGAGGTGTTTGTGAAGACCGCGCGCGAGACGACTTCGATCAACGGCGTGCGATAGACGCCGATCGAATTCTTGACGAGGTTGAGCGTCGACATAAGCGCGCCCACGCTCGTGAGATAGGCGCCGAGATTGCCAAAACCTTCGAAGCGCACGGCGAGAAAATTGCCTTCTGCGTCCAGTGCGAGTTCGCCCGTGATTTCGTGGTCGCGGCCGTGGCTGTCGGACACGAAGCTTTCGCTGCGCTCGTCCGTCCACTTGACCGCCAGGCCGAGCGCGCGCGCCGCATGCAGAACGCAGGTGTATTCGGGATAAGGCTGCGCTTTCATGCCGAACGAGCCGCCGACATTGCCCGTGAGCACGCGCAGCTTCTCGCGCGGCACCTTCAGAATGTCGTCGGCAAGCTGGTTGCGCAGTCCGAACACGCCCTGGCTGCCGACATCGAGCGTGAATCGGCCGCTTGCCGCATCGTACCGGGCGACCGCCGCGCGCGGCTCCATCGCATTTACGACAATGCGCGAATTCGCCATCGCCAGCTTGACCGTGTGCGCGGCGGCGGCAAACGTCGCTGCGACCTTTTCGCTGTCGCCGTAATGGTAGTCGAGCGATACGTTGCCCGGCACGTCGTCGTAGAGAATCGGCGCATCGGGTGCTGCGGCAAGGCTCGCTTGGGTGACGGCGGGCAGCGGCTCGATGTCGAGTTCGACCGCCTCGGCGGCGTCTTTGGCTTCCGCCACGCTGCGTGCGACCACGAACGCCACCGGATCGCCCACGAAGCGCACCTTGCCGCGCGCCAGCGACAGGCGCTGCGGCTGCAGCATCGTCGATCCGTCGCGGTTTTTGAGCGGCATCACGCAGCGCAATGGCCCAAAGCCGGCTGCGTCGAGATCGGCGCCCGTGTACACGCCGAGCACGCCCGACATGGCCTTTGCCGACGCCGTGCCGACATCGCGCAGGATCCCGTGCGCGTAGCGGCTGCGCACCATTACGGCGTAAGCTTGGCCGTCGAAATTCACATCGTCGGTGTAGCTGCCTTCCCCGCGCAGCAATTTGGGATCTTCGGTGCGCGACACCGGTTGGCCGACGCCGAATTTCGCCAGTGCCATCTGGGTCGTCGTATCGAGCATGTTCATCGTGTCTCCGAGCGACAGAGCAGAAGCAAAGTGAATCAGCCCAATGCGGGCGGGGGCGGCAGGCTCGCGACCAGGGCCGAGAGGCCGTCGCTGTAGCCGCGCCGCAGTTCGATCCAGTAGGGATCGGTCTTTTCGAAAGTCGTGAGATTCTGCGCCGAAAAACTGTCGGTGCGGTAGCGCAGCAGGTCGATGGGCGCGTCGACCGAGAGATTGCTGCGCATCGTCGCGTCGAACGACAGCAGCGACAGTTTCGCCACCTCTTCGAGCGAGCTTGCCGCTGTCAGCGCGCGGTCGAGGATCGGCTTGCCGTATTTGGTTTCGCCGATCTGCAGGAAACGCGAGCGGTCGGACGCTTCGACGAAATTGCCCGCCGAGTAGACGTTGAACAGGCGCGGCGGCTCGCCCGCAATCTGCCCGCCCACGAGAAAATTGCCGTTGGGATCGCCGAATTGCTGCACGAAAGACGCGTCGTGCGCCAGCACCGCGCGCAGCTTGTTGCCCACGGTCTGCGCAACGTCGAACATCGTGCGCGCGGCGTACATGTCGAAGCCCCATTGGCCGGAACCCGCCGTCTCGCGCAGGCCGGTGACGACAGCCTGCGTCGTCGCGAGATTGCCCGCCGAAAGAATCGCGATCACGCGCTGTCCCGGCACTTCGAACACGGCGAGTTTCTTGACCAACGCGACTTGGTCCACGCCCGCATTCGAGCGCGAGTCCGACGCCATGACAAGTCCGCTCGGCAGGATGATTCCAAGGCAGTACGTCATTCCCGTTCCCTCTGGCCACGGCGCTTTCGACAACGCAGCATCGACTTTGGCGCACGAAGCTGCAAGTCTGTCGTTCTGGACAGGCGCCCTCGCAAGGCAGGCATTTTCGGCATGGAACTGCAGGATTTGGTCGACTCGGTATGCGCGGATGTCGGCGGGCATCTCGGGCGCGGCCGCGTTGCGGACTATATACCCGCCCTGGCGCGCGTCGATCCGCGGCATTTCGGCCTCGCGGTCGCCAGCGTGGACGGGCGCCATGCGGCAGGCGGGGATGCCGACATGCCGTTTTCGATCCAGAGCATCTCGAAAGTCTTTGCGCTCACTCTTGCACTCGACCGCATCGGCGATCCGCTGTGGCAGCGCGTGGGGCGCGAACCATCCGGCTCGCCGTTCAATTCGATCGTTCAGCTCGAGCGCGAACAGGGCATTCCGCGCAATCCGCTGATAAATGCCGGTGCTTTGGTCGTGACGGACTGCCTGCTCGCCGGGCGCACACCCGCCGACGCAACCGCCGACATTCTGGCCTTCATGCGCGCGCGCGCGCATGACGATGCCGTTTGCGTCGATGCGGAGGTGGCCGCCTCGGAAGCCGAGACGGGTTTCCGCAATGCGAGCCTTGCCAATTTCATCCGCGCCTTCGGCAACATCGCGCATCCGGTCGCGGACGTGCTGGCGACGTATTTCAGCCAGTGCGCGCTGCGCATGGATTGCCGCCAGCTGGCGCAGGCGGCCCTTTATCTCGCCAACGACGGGATCGATCCGCGCGACGGCGAAATCGTGGTCGATGCGGAGGGTGCGCGCCGCATCAACGCGATCATGATGACGTGCGGGCACTACGACGCGTCGGGAGATTTCGCGTTTCGCGTCGGCTTGCCCGGCAAAAGCGGCGTGGGCGGCGGCATTCTGGCGATCGCACCGGGCAAAGCGGCGATCGCCGCATGGGCACCGGGGCTCAACGACCAGGGGAACTCGCTCGTCGGGGCTTTGGCGCTCGAACGGCTCGCGCGTCGTACCGGCTGGTCGGTATTCTGAAGAGCGGTTTGTGCTTTTGCTAGAAGCGGTCGCTGCGCGCAAGCTGCCAGGCTTCGGCGAAGCCCGGATGGTCGGTGTCGCTCAGAATCTCGCCGGGCTTCAGGAAGCGGTAGACTTGCGCGAACGTGGCGACCTCGTTGGGGCCCAAGCGGCGCGATACGTGGTGCGGACGAAGCTGGCTCGGATGCGTCAAACCGGCCGCCGCGATGAGTTCGGCAAGGGCGGTGACGGTCGATCTGTGGAATTGGGCTACCCGCGCGGCCTTGTCGGGCACCACAAGGGCCAGCTGACGCACTTTGTCCTGCGTCGCGACGCCGACCGGGCAGCGGTCGGTATGGCAGCTTTGCGACTGGATGCAGCCGACCGCAAACATGAAGCCGCGCGCCGAGTTGCACCAGTCGGCGCCAAGCGCCATCACGCGCGCCATGTCGAAGGCCGAAGTGATCTTGCCGCTGGCGCCGATCTTGACGCGGTCGCGAATGCCGAGGCCGACGAGCGCGTTGTGCGCGAACACGAGCCCGTCGCGCAGGGGCGTGCCGACATGGTCGAGGAACTCGAGCGGGGCTGCACCGGTCCCGCCCTCCGAACCGTCGATCACGATGAAGTCGGGATAGACGCCGCTTTCGACCATTGCCTTGCAGATGCCGAGAAACTCCGTCGGATGGCCGATGCAGAGCTTGAAGCCGACCGGTTTGCCGCCGCAAAGCGCGCGCAGCTGGGCGATGAATTGCACGAGCCCCATCGGCGTCGAAAAAGCGGGGTGGGACGCGGGCGAGACGCAATCCACGCCTTGCGGCACGCCGCGCGCGGCCGCGATTTCGGCGGAGACCTTGGGGCCCGGCAGCACGCCGCCATGGCCGGGCTTCGCGCCCTGGCTCAGTTTGATCTCGATCATCTTGATCTGCGGATCGACCGCTTGGGCGGCGAAACGCTCCGCCGAGAAGCTGCCGTCGGGATTGCGGCAGCCGAAATAGCCGCTGCCGATTTCCCAGATAATGTCGCCGCCGTTTTCGCGATGGTACTGGCTGTAGCCGCCTTCGCCGGTGTCGTGCGCGAAACCGCCGAGGGCGGCCCCTTTGTTGAGGGCGCGGATCGCGTTGGCCGAAAGCGCGCCGAAGCTCATCGCCGAGATGTTGAACACCGAGGCCGAATAGGGCTGTTTGCAGTCCGGTCCGCCGATCGCGATTCGCAGCGGCTCCGCGCCGCGCGTCGCCGGCGCCAGCGAATGGTTGATCCATTCGAAGCCGGCTTCGTAGACGTCGAGCTGCGTGCCGAACGGGCGCTTGTCGAGATCGGCCTTGGCGCGCTGGTACACGATCGAGCGTTTGCTGCGGTTGAACGGCACGCCGTCGGTGTCGCTCTCGAGAAAATACTGGCGGATTTCGGGCCGCATCTCCTCGAACAGAAAGCGGATATGCGCCGCGATCGGATAGTTGCGCAAGATGCTGTGCTGCTTTTGCAGAATGTCGCGGATGCCGAGCCCCGCAAGCGCCGCCGAGACCACGAACGGGCCCGCGAACCAACTATTGCCAAGCATCGCCGCCCCGAAACCGAGCGTCGCGAGCAGCGCGACGGTGAAGGTTATGTAGCGCGGCGAGACGGCCAGTTTGATCCATTGCAGCGGGGTGAGGGCGGGAAACTCGGTTCTGGCCGTATTCTGCACTTTTCGTTCTCCCCGAATCCGCTGGTGGCGGCGTTGATGAACTGACGTTCCGGCTCAGTCGCGGCAGACGCGCATGTGCGCCACGCGCCCGACCGAGCCTTCGGGCTCCTGGCCGAAGCGCACCTCGCGCTCCTCGCGCGCAAGGGCGAGTTTTTCGCCTTCCGCATCCTCGTAGAGAAGCACGCGCAAGCCCGCATTCTCGCCCGAGCCGCAGTCGAAATGCGCGAGGGCCTGCATGCTCGAGACGCGCACAGTGCCGGCCTGGATGGGCTGGCGATAGACCACGCGCACCCAGGCCGTGCGCAGACTGCCGGCCGTGCGCATGCTCTCGATGTCGACGAAAACCTCGTTGTCGCCCGCCGTTTCGCCGGCCGGCTCCCACGACGCTGCCCAGGCTGCGCCGCACGACGTAGCAAAAAGAAGGCTTGCGAAAGCGACTGCGAATCTGCGCACCGGGTTACCTTTTGGCTCGAAACCGCGAGCCAATATAGTGGGCAATCGCACAAATGTCGCGCGGCTGCTTGGCAAGCTTGCGGCTCGCGATTTGCGCTTTACGCCAAGGCTTTCGCAAGGATCCGCGCCACATGCTCGGCCGCGCGACCGGCCCCGTCGGCGATTTGGTGCCGGCAACTCGTACCGTCGGCGACGATCAGCGTATCCGTGTCGGCCGCGCGCACGGCCGGCAGCAGGGTCGCTTCCGCCATCTTGCGCGAGGCGTCGAGATTGGTGGGTTCGTAGCCGAACGCGCCGGCCATGCCGCAGCAGCTGCTTTCGACCAGTTTCGCCTCCAAACCGGGAACGAGCCCAAGCACGGTCAAGGTCGGCTTCACCGCATCGAAGGCTTTCTGGTGGCAATGGCCGTGCAGCAAGGCCCGCGTCTGCGGCAGCGCTTTGAATTTGAGCGTGAGCCGTCCGGCCGCGTGCTCGCTCGCCAAAAACTGTTCGAACAGTTGCGCGCGGTCGCCGATAGCGGCGGCGTCGGCCCCCGGCAGAAGCGAAGCGAGCTCGTCTTTCAGCGCAAAAAGGCACGACGGCTCGAGGCCCACGATCGGCACGCCGCGCAGAGCATAGGGCAGCATGGCGGCCACGAGGCGCTTGGCTTCGGTGCGGCCCTCCTCGACGAGACCTGCGGACAGGAACGTGCGACCGCAGCAGAGCGGGCGGGCACCCTCGCCGGCCGTCGGCACGACGACGCGATAGCCAGCCGCTTCGAGCACGCGTATCGCCGCGCGGGCGTTCTCGGGCTCGAACCAGGTGTTGAAGGTATCCACGAACAGCGCCACTTCGCGGCCCTGCTTCGGGTGCTTGGCTTCCTCGGCGCGGAACGGCGTTTGGGACCATTCTGGCAGGCGGCGTTCGGCGGCGAAGCCCGTCAGCCACTCGCCAAGTTTTGCCGCAGCGGGCAGGCGGTTGCGCGCATTGAGCAGGCCCGCGATCTTGGCGGCCCAAGGCGCATAGCGCGGTAGATAGCCGACCAGCCGGTCGAACAGGCGCAAGCCGTGGCGCTTGCGGTAATGGTGCAGGAACTCGACCTTCATCTTGGCCATGTCCACGCCGGTCGGGCACTCGCGCTTGCAGCCCTTGCAGCCCACGCACAGGCGCATGGTTTCGTACATCGCGTCGCTCGTCAGCGCGTCGGGCCCGAGTTGGCCCGAAATCGCCAGGCGCAGGCTGTTGGCCCGGCCGCGCGTGAGATGCTGCTCGTCGCCCGTCACGCGGTAGGACGGGCACATCGTGCCGACGTCGAATTTTCGGCAATGGCCGTTGTTGTTGCACATCTCGACCGCGGCCGCGAACCCGCCGCCGTTCGACCAGTCGAGGGCCGCGTCGAGATTCTGGGGCGCGTAGCCCGGCTTGAAGCGGAACAGCGAGCGGTCGTCCTGTTTGGACGGGCGCACGATCTTGCCGGGATTCATGATCCCGGCCGGATCGAACATGTCCTTGATCTCCTCGAAGGCCCCGGTGAGACGCGGCCCGAAAAAGGGCGCGATCCATTCCGAACGCACGAGCCCGTCGCCGTGTTCGCCCGAATAGGCCCCCTTGTATTCGCGCACGAGGGCGGCGGCCTCTTCGGCGATGGCGCGCATCTTCTTGGCCCCGTCCGCCTTCATGTTGAGGATCGGGCGCACATGCAAGCAGCCCACCGACGCGTGCGCGTACCAAGTGCCTTTGGTGCCGTGCGCTTCGAACACGCGCGTGAGGCGCGCCGTGTATTCGGCAAGATGTTCGAGCGGCACCGCGCAGTCCTCGATGAACGACACGGGCTTGCCGTCGCCTTTCATCGACATCATGATGTTTAGGCCCGCTTTGCGGACCTCCCACACGTCTTTCTGGAAGTCCGCTTCGACTATTTCGACAACCGAATTGGGCAGGCCTAAATCGCCCATCAGCGCGACGAGATCGCGCAGCTTGCGCTGCTGGACATCCAGTGTGTCGCCCGCGAACTCGACGAGCAGCACGGCATCGGGCTCGCCCTTCAAGAACCGTTTCACGATGCCGGCATAGGCCGGAATGCTGCGCGAAAGATCGATCATCGTGCGGTCCACGAGTTCGACCGCGACGGGCCCCAGCGCCACGATGTGCTGCGTCATTTCCATCGCCTGGTAGAAGGTCGGGAAATGCACGACGCCGAGCGTTTTGTGGCGCGGCAAGGGGGCGAGTTTCAGATGCACCGCGCGCGAATAGGCGAGGGTACCTTCCGAGCCGACGAGCAGATGGGCGAGATTGTGCGCCGCGTCCGGCTTGACCGTATCGAGATTGTAGCCGCCCACGCGACGCAGCAATTTGGGATAGCGCGCTTCGATCTCGTCGGCGTCGCGGGCCGCGAGGGCGCGCACGCGGCGCACGATGTCCTGGAAACGCTGCGGCCCGGCAAGGTCGGAAAGATCGGCCGCAACGGGTCCGAAATGCGCCTGCGTGCCGTCGGCCAGCAGCGCGTCGACGCCCAGCACGTTGTGGACCATGTTGCCGTAGAACAGCGAGCGCGAGCCGCACGAATTGTTGCCGGCCATGCCGCCGATGGTCGCTTGTGCGGCCGTCGACACGTCGACCGGGAACCACAGCCCATGCGGCTTCAAGGCCGCGTTCAGATGGTCGAGCACCATGCCGGGCTCGACGATCGCCGTGCGTGCGGCGAGGTCGAGATGCAGAAGCTTTTTGAGATGTTTGGCATTGTCGACGACGAGGGCCGCGCCGACCGTCTGGCCGCATTGCGACGTGCCGCCGCCGCGCGGCAGCACGGGCACTTTGGCGTCGGCGGCGATTTCGATCGCGATGCGCGCATCCTCGCCGTCTCGCGGCACAACGATCCCGACCGGTTCGATCTGGTAGATCGAGGCATCTGTCGCGTAGCGGCCGCGGTCGAACGCGCCGAACAGCACGTCGCCTTTGATTTCTTTGCGCAGCCTCGTTTCGAAGGCGGATTGCGAGGGCGTTGCATCGTCGCGCGGCATGGCTGCAATTCTCCTGTTCAGTCGTAGGCTTCTGCCGATTGTTCGGCGGCGAAGGCGGCGAGCACGCTCTCGCGTTTGCCTGCGAGATGCGCCTCGAGGATTGCGCGCAATGCGCGGCCGTCGCGCGCGCTCAAAGCCGCGATCATCTCGTCGTGTTCGGCGATCGCCTTGTCCCAACGCGCGCGGCCGAGATTGGCGGCGTAGCGCACGCGTTTCACGCGCGCATTGAGCCTCTCGAAGGTTTCGGCCAGCACGGCATTGCCGCCCGCGGCCGCGATGCGCGCATGGATCGCCTGGTTGGCGGCGAAATAGGCCGCACGGTCGCCGCGCGCGTGGTGCGCACGCATCTCGAAATGCAGGGCTTTGATTTCGGCAAGCTCCGCATCGGCGATGCGCGCGCAGGCAAGCTCGCCCGCAAAACCTTCGAGCGCTCCCAACACCTCGAACGTCGCCTCGATATCGGCGCGTTCAATGGGGGCGACGACGGCGCCGCGATTGGGCTCGACGCGTACGAGCCCTTCGGCCGCCAGCATGCGCAAAGCTTCGCGCAGCGGGGTGCGGGAAATGCCGAGCCGTTCGCATAGAATGCGTTCGTTGAGCCGCGCGGCTGGCGCAAGCGCGCCGTCGAAAATCATTTGCCGCAACTGACCGGCGGCATTTTGCGGCAAGGTCGCGCGCTCGAACGGGCGGGAATCGTCAGGCATGCATCTATTGTATACCGACACTCCTATATTTGTCATTAAGCTTGACGATGTAATAAACTATTTGTATACCAAGTTAAACGATCAGGAGGAACGCCCCAATGTTGAAGCTGAGCAATGCGCTGAGCGGCCGTCATTTTCTTCAGATTCCTGGGCCGACCAACGTGCCCGACCGCATCTTGCGCGCGATTGACAATCCGACGATCGACCATCGAGGACCGGAATTCGGCGCGCTCGGTCGTCAGGTTCTTTCCGGCCTCAAAGGTGTTTTCAAGACGCAGCATCCGGTCATCATATTTCCGGCGTCCGGCACGGGTGCGTGGGAAGCGGCCATCGTCAATACGCTGTCGCCCGGCGACAAGGTGCTGATGTTCGAGACTGGCCATTTCGCCACGCTGTGGCGCAAGATCGCCGAACGCATGGGGCTCGTCGTCGAGTTCGTTGGCGGCGATTGGCGGCACGGCGTCGATCCTGCCGCCGTCGAAGAGAAACTTGCCGCCGACAAGGGCCATGCCTGCAAAGCGGTCATGGTCGTGCACAACGAGACCTCGACCGGCTGCACTTCGCGCGTCGGCGAGGTGCGCAAGGCGATGGACCGCGCGAAACATCCGGCGTTGCTTTTGGTCGATACGATTTCGTCGCTGGGTTCGATCGACTATCGCCACGACGAATGGGGCGTGGACGTGACGGTTGCGGGCTCGCAGAAAGGGCTTATGCTGCCGCCGGGCTTGTCGTTCAACGCCGTGTCCCCCAAAGCGTTGGCCGCTTCCAAAACGGCGAAAATGCCGCGCGCCTTTTGGAACTGGGACGAAATGCTCGCCGCCAATGCGACCGGCTACTTCCCCTATACGCCTGCCACGAACCTGCTCTACGGCCTCGCCGAAGCGGTGGACATGTTGAATGAAGAAGGGCTCGACAACGTCTTCGCGCGCCACGACCGCCACGCGGAAGCGACACGCCGCGCGGCTCGTAGTTGGGGGCTCGAAATCCTGTGTCTCGAGCCGAAAGAATATTCGAGTGCGCTCACGGCCCTGTTGATGCCCGAGGGGCACGATGCCGATCGTTTCCGTAAGCTTACACTCGAGGCGTTCGACATGTCGCTGGGCGCGGGGCTTGCGAAGGTTGCGGGTAAAGTCTTCCGCATCGGCCATCTCGGCAGCTTCAACGACCTCACGCTGATGGGCACGCTCGCTGGCGTCGAAATGGGGCTCGAGCTCGCTGGCGTGCCGCACCGCAAGGGCGGCGTTGCGGCGGCGATGTCGTATCTGGCCGATTGTGCCGCCAAGCCCGCAGCCAAAGCCGCGCAATAGATACGGCCTTGGCAGATGCTTGAACGCGAAGACGAAAACACCGTCGACCGGGCGGCTTTTGCGCAGTTGTTTGCGGAAGTCGGCCCAGAAGTGATGGCGCGGCTGCTGGAAGCCTTTGCGCGCGAAGCCCAGGCACGAATAGCGCGCTTCGCCGAATTGTCGGCAGCGGGCAGTCCGCTCGGCAAAGGCGGCGGTTTGCATCGCGAGGTGCACTCGCTCAAAAGCGTTGCGGCCAGCCTGGGTGCCGCCGCCCTCGCGAATTACGCCGACGAACTCGAAACCGCCGTCGAAGCGCGGCGCTACAGCCACGACCCGGCGGCGGCTGCGGTACTTGCGTCGCTTTTCGGTCGGTTTGCAGACGCCGTTGCCGCGTACCGCCTTCGTTCGGATTCCTGTTGAGAATCCGCTTGCGCCACTTGCGCAAGTTCGAAGCGCTTGCGATGGTTTGCGCGTCGCGCGTTGTGCCGCGCCAGCCAACGGAATAAATGGATCGGCAGTTTGAACAGTTTGCGGCTCTGCTCGGCGCCTTCGTTTGGGAAAGCGATGCGCAAGCGCGTCTGGTTGCTTTTGCCGGTCCTCTGCCGCCTTGTTTCGAGAATTGCGAGGCGCCCGAAGCGGGCGTCGACGTCGCAGCATTTCTGCGCGCGGCCGGTGCGGCGTCGGCCGACGTTGCTTCCGCGTTCGCCCAACGGGGCGATCGCATCGACGCGATCCTGCCGCTCGGCGAGGCGCGCGGAAAATCGCGCGCCGTGCGCATGATCGCGGCGCCTATCGCCGCTCCGGGCGGAAAAGGCGGCTATCGCGGCGTGTTTTCCGAGCATTCTGGCGGCCTGCAAGTCGAGGCGGCGCGCGAACTCACCGCCATCGGCCAGCTCGTGGCGGGCGTTGCACACGAAATCAACACGCCGGTCGGCAACGCGCTGACGGCGGCAACGGCCCTGGCCGACCGCACAGAAGCGTTTCTCGCGACGCTGGAGGGCGGCAAGATTCTGAAATCGACGCTGGTCGGCTACAGCGCGCTGGCACTCGACGCAAGCCGTTTGATTCTCGCCAATCTCGAACGCACCGCCGAGCTGGTGCGCGGCTTCAAGCAGGTTGCGGTGGATCAGGCGAGCGCCGAGCGGCGCCGATTCGCGCTCGCCCTCTATCTGCAGGAGATACTGGTTTCGATCACGCCCGCGATCCGCAAGGCCGGCCAGACGGTCGAGATCGATTGTCCGCCGGACATCGAGATCGACGGCTGGCCGGGCGGCCTGTCGCAGGTCGTGATCAATCTCGTGCTAAACGCGCTCGCGCATGCCTTCCAGCCGGGCGATCCCGGCACGGTGACGATACGGTGCCGCGCGGACGATGGCCAGGCGACGCTCGACGTGCGCGACGACGGCAAGGGCATTGCGCCCGATCTGCTGGGCCACATTTTCGAGCCGTTTTTC
This sequence comes from Tagaea sp., assembly GCA_044378015.1. Lineage (GTDB taxonomy): Bacteria > Pseudomonadota > Alphaproteobacteria > CACIAM-22H2 > CACIAM-22H2 > Tagaea. Next base: position 34,723 of record JBILXZ010000019.1, on the reverse strand, counting down.
ACGACCAAGCGCGGCGAAGGCGGCAGCGGGCTCGGGCTCCACATCGTGCACAGCATCGTGACGGGCTCGCTCGGGGGCACGATTGCCGTGCAGAGCGAAGTCGGTCGCGGCACGCGGTTTACGCTCGCGTTTCCGCTCGTCGCGCCGCTGCCGGGCAGCCGAGGAACGGGCGAATGACGGCTTCGGAAGACGACGATTCGATCGAGATCATCGACGACAGCGAGCAGATCGCGTCGGATTTCGTCGAGCCGTGGCGGCTGCTCGTCGTCGACGACGATCCGACCGTGCACGACGTAACGCGCATCGTGTTGGCCGATTTCGAATTCGAAGGGCGGCGTCTGGCGATCCTCGACGCCTATTCGGCGGCCGAGGCGCGCGAAATGCTGCGCAACATGCCGTGGCCGGCCGCGATGCTGCTCGACGTGGTAATGGAAAGCGACGATGCGGGCTTGAAGCTTGTCGAAGAAGTGCGCGAGAAGCAAGGCAACAGCCTCACGCGCATCGTGCTGCGCACGGGCCAGCCCGGCCAAGCGCCGGAACGCAGCGTGGTCGTCCGCTACGACATCGACGACTACAAGAGCAAAACCGAGCTGACGGCCGAGCGCATGTTCGTGACCTTGTGCACGGCCTTGCGCACCTACCGCCAGATCGCCGAGGTCGCCGAAGGCCGGGCTGCCCTCGAGACCGTCGTCGCCGGCATGGCCGCTCTGCAGACGGCCGACAAGCCGAGCCGCTTCGGGCGCCGGATGCTCCGGTTCGTCGCGCGCCTGTTCGGCGTCGAGGGAGGGGGCGTCTTCTGCGTCCGCTCGCCGGTCGAAAATCGCGGCGACCAGCCCGAGAGCGCCGTCGTCGCCGGCGCGCACGCCTATGCCGACTTGAATTCGCGCCCGGTCGACGGGTTGGCAATCGATTCGCTGCGTGCGCGGGTGGGCGCGGCACTAACCGCACCCGGCCGGCTGTTCGCGGACGATTTTTTCGCGCTGAGCTTCGCCACACCGGCCGGCAGGCTGCTTGCGGTCGTGGTGGAAGGAACGGTCGAAGCGCGCGCGGCGCAGCTGCGTGCGCTCGATCTGCTCGAAGTTTACGCCGCGACCGCATTCGACAATCTCATGTATGTGAACCAAATCGCACGCAGCGCCGAGCTTCTCGAACAGACGGTCGCCGCGCGCACAGCAGAGCTTGCGCATGTGAACGAGACGCTCAAGCGGCTCGTTGCAACAGACGCGCTGACGGGCGCGCTCAATCGACGCGCGTTCTTCGAACGCGGCGCGGCCGAGCTTGCGCGCGCGCGCCGCGCCGCACGGTCGGTCGCGCTGCTCGCGCTGGACATCGACCTGTTCAAAGCGGTCAACGACCGCTACGGCCACCCCGGCGGCGACGCGGTGCTCAAGACGTTTGCCGCGACCCTAAGACGCGAAACGCGCGCCTCCGACCTCGTCGCGCGGCTGGGCGGCGAGGAGTTCGCGATTCTGCTGCCCGAGACCACGGGCGATCTTGCCTTCATGATCGCCGAGCGCATCCGTCTCGCCGTCGCGCAGAGCGCCAGCGAATTCGGCGGCGCGGCGATTCGCGTCACTGTTTCGATCGGGGTCGCGCATACGACGCCTGCGGTCGCGACCGTGGAGGCTCTGATTGCCGCCGCCGATGCGGCTCTCTACGAGGCCAAAGGCGGCGGCCGGAACCGCACCGTGGCGGCGCCCTAGATGTCTTTGCGGTAGACGATGAAGCCGCGATGGGTGGCCAAGCGGTCGTATAGCCGCCGCGCCGTCGCGTTGTTTGCCTGCGTCTGCCAATAGACGCGCGCGCTGTCCGCCGCCTTGGCGTGGGCGCAGACGGCTTCGATCAATGCCTGCCCGACGCCGCAGCCACGCGCGCTGGGGGCTGTGAAGAGGTCTTGCAGATAGCAGATCATGCCCTGCAGGGTCGTATTGCGGTGGAAAATGATGTGCGCGAGACCCACCAGCTTGTCGCCGTTGTCGGCGACGAGCGCGTGCATTGGCTCGGTCGGATCGAGGAAGCGCGCGAACGTGGTTTCGGTCGTTTCGGGCGCGATCGCGTTCGGCCCGACGCGCTCGTAGAACGCGTTGTAGCCGTCCCACAGCACGCCCCATTGCGCGCGGTCGGCAGCGCGAAGCGGGCGGACGGTCGCGACCGACTCGCTCAATCGACGGCCGCAAGATCGGGCAGACCGCGCCATTGCTGGGCATGGTCGAGGCCGTAGCCGACCACGAAGCGGTCCGGGATCGTGAAGGCGACGAAATCGGCTTCGAGCGCAACCACGCGGCGCGTGGGCTTGTCGGCGAACACGGCGATTTTCACCGGATTGCCGCCGAGTCCTTCGAGCAGCGATTTGGCGAAACTCAAGGTGCGGCCTGAATCGAGAATGTCGTCGATCAGCAGCACGGGCTGGCCGCGCAGATTTTCCGGCAGGGTGCCGAGCACGCGCACGTGGCCCGAGCTCGTGGTGGCGTCGCCGTAGCTTTTGAGATTCACGAACTCGACGCGCGGATGCACGTTGCGCTTGGCGAGCGCGCGCATGAGGTCGGCCGTGAACACGAAGGCGCCGTTGAGAATCGAAATGATCGTGAATTCGGCCGGGATCGCGACTGCGATCTCGCCGGCCAGCGCCTCGACGCGGTCGGCGATTTCGGCGGCGGAGTGGAGCGTTTCGCGCGGAACTGAAACCATGGGGGAGAGGCTGCCAAGAAAAAGGTTGCTGCGAAGGGATCGGGCGGCTAAGCCCAACGCCATGTTCGCCCATCCGACCGAGCCTGCGCAAGCGCGCCGCCTGTGGTTCGCCGATCTCGTCGTTCTGGCGGTGGTCCTTGGCGCGTTTTTTCTCGCGTTTTTGGGCGCAAGGCCGCTCGGCGTGCCGAGCGAAGCGCGCTACGCCGAGTTGGGCCGCGAGATAGTGGCGACGGGCGACTGGATCACGCCGCGCATAAACGGCGTCAAGTATTTCTTCAAGCCGCCGCTTTTCTATTGGATCCAAGCGGTTTCGATCCATGCGCTCGGCCTGTCGGAATTCGCGCTGCGCCTGGCAACGGCTCTGTTCGCGCTCGGCGGCTGCCTGCTCGCCTATGTCGGCGGGCGGGCTTTGTTCGACCGGCCGACCGGGTTGCTTGCCGCGCTCGTTCTCGCCACGACGCTGCTGTGGTTCGCGCTGGGGCGAATAATTCTGCTCGACGTGCCGGTCGGCGTGTTTCTGAGCCTGAGCCTGCTGGCTTTCATACTCGCCGTGCAGGCGGCACCGGAGAGCCGGGCGCGCGTCGCGTGGCTCTACACGATGTACGCCGCCGCCGCCGCCGCGACGATGACCAAGGGCCTCATCGGCATCGTGCTGCCGGCCCTGGTGATCGGCCTTTGGATCGTTTTGACGTGGAACTGGCGTCTGCTGCTGCAGGTGCGCCTGCTCTCGGGTCTGGCGCTGTTTCTGGCGCTCACCGTGCCGTGGCACGTCGCGGTTGGCGTGCAGTCGCCTGAGTTCTGGCATTTCTACTTCGTCCGCGAGCACCTCGAGCGATTCACCACGACCGTGCATGGCCGCTACCAGCCCTGGTGGTTTTTCCTGCCGATTCTGGTGGTTGGCAGCTTTCCTTGGCTCGGCTTCCTCGGCCAGGCACTCGCACGCAATCTGCGCGACGCAGCAATTGCGGGCCCGCATCGCGCGATCGAGCTTTATCTCGCGCTCTGGTTCTGGGCGATTCTGCTGTTCTTCTCGATCTCGGATTCGAAGCTGATCCCGTACGTGACGCCGATCATGGTGCCGCTCGCCATCCTGCTGGCGCGCTATGTCGGTCCGGCTTTGGGCAAGCCTGCGCCCGGTTTCGGCTTGCGTGCCGGACTTTGGGTTCTGACGGGCTTTGCGGCTCTCTTGGCGATCGCCGCACTTGCTGTCGGCGTCGCGGGCCCGCAACTCGCGGACGGCGATCTTGCGCAGGATCTTGCCTCGGCACGGCCTTATATGGGCTGGCTGTGCGCGGGCGCAGGGGCAACGGCCGCAGCGATGGCATTCGCGCTGCTGCGCGGCAAGCATGCCGTCGCTTTGGGTCTGTCTGTCGCGGCGGCAGCGACGCTTTTTCTCGGCGTCGACACGACGATGGCCGACCATCAGCCGCGCTCGATCAAGCCGATCGCGGAGGTCTTGCGCGATTTGGCCAAGCCTGAAGACGAAATCATCGCCTATCGCACCTATCCGCAGGACCTGCCGGTCTATCTTGGGCGCCGCATCGCGGCGATGGGTTGGTCGGGCGAACTCGATTTCGGCCGTGCGGCCGAGCCTTCGACGCGAGAATGGATGTTCGACGACGAAGCCGAATTGTGGCGCCGCTGGAACGGCGAGCGTTCGGTCTATATGGTGGTTCCGCTGGCGTTCGAAGCGGCGGTGCGGGCGGGTGCGGGCGAGCGCTACGCCGAACTCGCGCGCACGCGGCGCCATATTCTCGCCGTCAACCGCATACCCTGACCGGGAGCGTCGATGCCGCACTATATGCCCCTGATTCTCGCCGGCGTGCTGCTCAACGCGGGCGCGCAGCTTGCGCTCAAGCAAGGCATGAACCAGATCGGCCGTTTCGAATTCGCCTGGGCCAATCTGATGCCGATCGGCCTGCAGGTCGGACTCAACCCGTTCGTTGCCCTCGGCCTCTTCTGCTACGTGTTCAGCGTCGCCCTGTGGCTCCTTGTGCTGAGCCGGGTCGAGGTCGGGCTTGCCTATCCCATGCTGTCGATCGGCTACGTGGTGAATGCGGTCGCCGCGTGGTGGCTGTTCGGCGAAGAATTGACGGCGACGCGCATCGCAGGCATCGTGGTGATCTGTTTCGGCGTTTGGCTACTGTCGCGTGCTTGAACCTATGGCGTCCGCATTGCCCGAGATCACCGTCGTCGTTCCGGTCTACAACGAGGAAGACAACCTCCCGCTTCTCCATAGCCGCCTGACGGCGGCACTCGACGCGCTCGGGCGGCCGTGGGAAATACTGTTCACCGACGACGGCAGCCGCGACCGTTCCGTCGAGATACTCAAATCCTTCCACGCCGCCCGTCCAAAAGAAGTGCGCGTGATCGAGTTCGAGCGCAATGCGGGCCAGCACATGGCGATCATGGCGGCCTTCGAGCGCGCGCGCGGGCGCATCGTGGTCACGATCGACGCCGATCTGCAGAATCCGCCCGAAGAGATCGCCAATCTCGTCGCCGCTATGGACCGGGGCCACGACGTGGTCGGCTCGATCCGCAAGGACCGTCAGGACGTGGGCTGGCGCGTATGGGCGTCGCGCGCGATGAACATCGTGCGCGAGCGCATCACCGGCATCAAAATGACCGACCAGGGCTGCATGCTGCGCGCCTATCGCGCCGACGTGGTGCAGCAGATCGTCGCGACCGGCGAGCAGACGACCTTCATCCCGGCTTTGGCGCAGTACTTCGCGGCCAATCCGACCGAGATCGTCGTGGCGCACGCGCCGCGCGCCGCGGGCGAGAGCAAATACAATCTTTATCGTCTCGTGCGTCTCAATTTCGACCTGATGACCGGCTTTTCGGTCGTGCCGCTGCAGATATTCACCATCGTCGGCATGCTGGTGAGCTTCTTCTCGCTGCTGCTGGTCGCGTATCTCGCCGTGCGCCGCATCGTGATCGGCCCCGAAGTGGACGGGCTTTTCACGCTGTTCGGGATTCTCTATTTTCTGGTCGGCGTGCTGATCACGGGATTGGGCTTGGTCGGCGAATATGTCGGGCGCATCTACCAGGAAGTGCGCAAGCGTCCGCGCTTCCGCGTTCGCGCCGTCCACGAATCGCTCGACTGAACGGCGCGCGACATGCCCGGCATCGTCCTTTTCGGCTATTCCGACGTCGGCTACGAATGCCTCGATCTGCTCGTGGGCCAGGGCCGCGACGTGCGGCTCGTCGTTACCCACGAGGACAGTCCGAGCGAAGCCAAATGGTTCCGCTCGGTCGGCGAACGCGCGCGCGCGGCCAACATCGAGGTCGCGACGGCCGAGCTTAAGGACGATTCGGCCATCGAGGCGCGTATCGCCGCCCTGGGACCCGATCTGATCCTGTCTTGCTACTACCGGCGCATGATTCCGGCGCGTATTCTCGCGCATGCGCGGTTGGGAGCCTTCAACATGCACGGCTCGCTGCTGCCCAAATATCGCGGCCGCGCGCCGGTGAACTGGGCGATCCTGCACGGCGAAACCCAAGTCGGCGCCACGCTGCACCGAATGGTGAAGCGCGCGGACGCAGGCGACATCGTCGATGCCCAAGCGGTTCCGGTCGCGCCCGAGGAAACCGCCTTCGAGGCGATGGGCAAGGTCGTGGGCGCCGCACGCGCGGTGCTCGCGCGCCAGATCGACGCTTTGCTGTCCGGCACGGCGCCGCAAGTGCCGCAGGACGAGGCGGCTGCGAGCTATTTCGGAGGCCGCACGCCCGAAGACGGCCGAATCGACTGGACTTGGCCTGCGACCCGCGTCGTCAATCTCGTGCGCGCCGTGGCAGCGCCTTTTCCGGGCGCATTCTGCGACGGGGCGGGCTTCCGGCTATATGTGTGGCGCGCGCGCAAAGCGGCGGGAACGGGCGTGCCCGGCACGGTCTTGACGGCCGCACCTCTCGTCGTGGGTTGCGGCGAAGGGGCGGTTGAAATACTCGAAGCGAGCCGGGGCGACGGCGCGCCGGTCGCCGGGGCCGCACTGGGGCTGGCGGCGGGCGCCCGGATCGGCTAGAACGCGCCATCGTTTTTCGCGGGGAGCAACGTTGCGTGAGCCTTAAAATTCTCATTCTTGGCGTCAACGGTTTCGTCGGTTCGAACCTTTCCGAACGCATTCTGAAGACGACCGACTGGTCGGTCTACGGCATGGATATCCGCCAGGACAAGATCGAGGACCTGCTCGGCAATCCGCGCTTCAACTTCGTCGAAGGCGACATTACGATCAACCGCGAATGGGTCGAGTACAACGTCAAGAAATGCGACGTCGTCCTGCCGCTTGTCGCGATCGCCACGCCCGCCACCTACGTGCAGCATCCTCTCAAGGTCTTCGAGCTCGATTTCGAGGCCAATCTCGCGATCGTGCGCGACTGCGTGAAGTACGACAAGCGCGTGCTGTTTCCGTCGACCTCGGAAGTCTACGGCATGTCGACCGACACGCCGTTCAACGAGGAGACCTCGAATTTCGTCCTCGGCCCCATCCACAAACAGCGCTGGATCTACTCGTGCTCCAAGCAGCTCCTGGACCGCGTGATCTACGCCTACGGCGCCAAGGGGGAACTCCGCTACACGCTCTTCCGCCCGTTCAACTGGATCGGCCCAAAGCTCGACAACATCTGGGCCGCCAAGGAGGGCTCGTCGCGCGTGCTGACGCAGTTCGTGGGCAACATCGTGCGCGGCGAGAACATCAGTCTCGTCGCGGGCGGCGCCCAGCGCCGCTGTTTCCTCTACATCGACGACGCGATGGACGCGATGGTGCGGATCATCGCCAACAAGGACGGCTGCGCGGACGGGCGCATCTTCAACATCGGCGATCCGCGCAACGACTATTCGATGCGCGCCCTCGCCGAAACGCTGCTCGACGTGATCCAGCATTACGACGGCTACGCCGACGTGAAGTCGCGCATCAAGCTCGTCGACGTCGATCCCGACGGCTACTACGGCAAGGGCTACGAGGACATCCAGGTGCGCGTGCCGTCGATCGAAAACGCCGCCAAGCATCTGGGCTGGACGCCGACCACCGATCTGCGCACGGCACTCAAGCTCACGCTCGACTACTATCTGCTGGCCGGGCGCAAGGACACCGGCGATCTGACCGGCACGCCGGTGTGACGCTGGCGATGGCGGAAAACCGGAGCGCGGAACCGGCGCGGCTCGCGATCAAGATCGACGTCGACACCGACCGCGGCACGCGCGAGGGAATCGCACCGATCGCCCGCATTCTCGACCGCCATCGCATCCGCGGCACGTTTCTCTATTCGCTGGGGCCCGACAATACGGGGCGCGCCATTCGCCGCGTCTTTCGGCCCGGCTTCTTCGGCAAGGTGAGCCGCACGTCGGTGGTCAAGGTCTACGGCCTGCGCACGCTGATGAACGGCGTGCTGTTGCCGGGTCCCGACATTGCCAAGCGCAATGCCGCCGCCATGCGCGCGGTCGCGGCCGGCCACGAGGCCGGCATCCATTGCTGGGACCATGTGCGTTGGCAAGACGGCCTTGCGCGCATGGACCTCGTCGAGGTGCGCGCCGAATTCGCCAAGGCGCAGGACGCCTTCCATGCCGTCTTCGGCAAACCCGCACGCACCGCCGGTGCCGCGGGCTGGCAGGCCGACGAAAAGAGTCTTGCTGTCTACGACGCGGCGGGGCTCGACTACGCGTCGGACGCGCGCGGCATCTCCGCCTTTGTGCCGGTCGTCGGCGGCCGCGTTTTTGCCACGCCGCAGATCCCGACCACGCTGCCCACGCTCGACGAGCTGATCGGTCGGCCCGAATACCCGCTCGATCGTCTTGTCGATTTCTATCTCGACAGTCTGGTGCCCGGCGCGCTCAACGCGTTTACAGGCCATGCCGAGCTTGAGGGCATGCACTATCTCGACTGGTTCGCTGCCTTTCTGGCCGCTGCGGAAAAACGCGGCGTCGTCTTCGTCAATCTCGCCGACGAGGCCGCAAAGTTTGCCGAAGAGTGGCCGCCGCAGGCTCGGTTTGTGCAGGGAACGGTCGAAGGGCGCACCGGAACCCTCGCCTTGCAGGGATCGTTCGTTTAGCATCTCCGAAATCGTGCGAGAGGTGGCGTATTGATCCCTCATCCTTTTCTGCCTCTTGCGGTCTTTCTGCTTCTGCCGACGGCGCTCCACGCGCAGGCGCCGAAGCCGGGGAGTCGCGTTTCCTTTCAGTCGGGCATTACGACCGTGATCGATTGATACGAGGGCAGCCTGACGAAAACCTCGAACGGCGATGCATGGCTCGGCTTCGTCGATCGTCCGTCGAACTCCGTGGTCACCAAAGGCAATCTCGAAGGTTTCGGGTTTCGCCTTGGCGAAACGTTGAATTTCGAATACGCGCGCCGGCACGGCGACCGCACGTTGGGCTATGTTGCGGTCTATCTGCGTGTGCTGCGCGCGGAAACGATGACCGTGCGCGGGATTGCGCACGATGTCTTCGTGGTCGAGGCGACGGTCTCCTCGACCAGCCCGTCCTGGAGCCACCGCATGCAAGCCTGGGTCGATCCCAAGCTACGCTACATGCTGCGGCGCGATATCCTCGCCATGACGGACTCCACGCCCAACGTGCCGTCGGCCTTGCGCGCCAACAATATTCTGCCGCCGCCCTGAATTTTGCACTGTCCCCGCGGGGTTTGTGTGCAGCTCTTCCGCTGGGCGGCCGATTGCGGCATATTCGCTCTTTAGTCGGAGACGCCTGACCATGCCTTCGTCCGATTCAACCGATGCGGTTCCGCCCGTCGAGGCGCCGAAGCGGTCCCATATCGTTCTCACCTCGCACCCGACGCGCAGCGGCCCCCAGCCTGTGCGCATCGATTGGGGTGCGGGCGGGGCGCAAGCGCGCGGTCCCGTGATTGGCACCGTCACGAACCCGCAGCAACGCAACGTGATCGGCACGCATTCGGGCAGCTACATGCTCTACCGCGCCTTGGCCGTTGCGGCGGGCGCGCTTTCGCCCTTGCACAAGCCCGACCTCACGAACACGGCGCCGGCGGAGCCGATCGGCCCGTTCGCCCAATGGGCGGATCCGGAAAAGATCGTCAGTATCGATCCTTACGGCCACATGGTCGGCGACGTGTTCGCCGGCCTGATCGCGCAGGGCTACGACATCCGTCCGACGATCGCGGTCACGCGCGCGCACATCAACATGCCCGAGCTAAAGGACGCGATCGCGGTCGGCCGCCTGAACCCGGACGGCCGCATCGTCGATGCCAACGGCGACGTGCGCACGACGAAAGTCGCGTTGGAGCCTGTCTGGTATCTGCCCGGCATCGCCAAGCGCTTCAGGATATCCGAGACCGATCTGCGTCGCGGCCTGTTCGAATACACGGGCGGCATGTTTCCCGAGCTCGTGACGCGTTCCGACATGAAGGTGTTTCTGCCGCCGATCGGCGGCATGACCGTCTATCTGTTCGGCGACGTTTCGAAGCTCGGCGATCCGACGACCAGGATCGGCGGACGCGTGCACGACGAATGCAACGGCTCCGACGTGTTCGGCTCCGACATCTGCACCTGCCGGCCCTATCTTGCCCACGGCATCGAGGTCGCGATCGAAACCGCGCAGCAGGGCGGCGTCGGTTTCATCGTCTACAACCGCAAGGAAGGCCGGGCGCTGGGCGAGGTCACGAAGTTCCTTGTCTACAACGCGCGCAAGCGCCAGGAAGGCGGCGACCAGGCATCGACCTATTTCAAGCGCACCGAATGCGTGGCGGGCGTCCAGGACATGCGCTTCCAGGAGCTGATGCCCGACGTGCTGCATTGGCTCGGCATCTCGCGCATCGACAGGTTCGCGTCGATGAGCAACATGAAATCCGAAGCGCTGATCCGCAGCGGCATCGCGATCGTCGAACAGGTCGAGATTCCGCCCGATTTGATTCCGGCCGATGCGAGCGTCGAGATGGAGGCCAAGAAGGCGGCCGGATATTTCACGGGCGGCGAAGCCCCCGACGCGCGGAAGCTCGCCGACACCAAGGGGCGCGGTCTCGATGGCTGACGGCGTGTCGGCGGCACCGCATTTCGCGGGACCCTCCAAAGCCGTGCGCGTGCTGCGCGATCCGGCGACGATCCGCTTGCGCGCTGGCGAGGTGTTCGCGGCCGCGTCCGCAGGCGGCACGGCGCATTTTTCGGTCGATCTCGGCAGGCTCGGGCTTGCCGCCGACCGCACGGTCGCGGCCATCCGCGCGGACTACCCGACGCTCGCGATTCCTTACCATTCGCGCTGGCGGCATTTCGATGCGGGCGGGGTCGATCGCTGGGGGCGTCTCTCCGCGCGATTGCCGGACGACAAGCTCGAGCGCGCGCGCGTCGGCGTCGATCTGGCCGTGGCCAGCGTCCTGCTCGACGCTGGCGCCGGCCCCGAATGGCGCTACAGCACGCCGGACGGCGTTTACGCGCGTTCCGAAGGGCTTGCGGTCGCGAGCGTCGATCTCTTTGCGGCCGGCGTGTTTTCGGCCGACCCGAACGCGCCGCTGCGCGCCGATGCGGCCGCTTTGCGGCGTTTCGATGCGTCGGCGCTTGCGCGAGGGTTCCAGGTTTCGGCGGAAAATCCGCTCGTCGGGCTCGAAGGGCGGGCAGGGTTGCTGCGCGATCTCGGCGCGGCCATTGCCGCACGCCCCGATCTTTTCGGACCAGCCCCGCGCGTCGGCAATCTGGTCGATCGGCTGCTGTTCGACGCCAAAGACGGCACCTTGCCGGCCGCGCGCATTTTGGCCGTGCTGCTCGACGGGTTCGCCGATGCCTGGCCCGCGCGGCGCGTCGTCGACGGCGTGAATGTGGGCGATGTCGGCGCCCATCCGGCGGCAAGCGACGGGCTCGTGCCGTTCCACAAACTCAGCCAATGGCTGGCTTATTCGCTGCTCGAACCGCTCGAGGGGCTCGGTTTGCGCATCGTCGATCTCGACGCTCTTACGGGCCTGCCCGAGTATCGCAACGGCGGCTTGTTTCTCGATACGGGTGTGCTTGCGCTCAAGGATCCGGCGGCTGCCGCGCGCACGCACGATGCCACGAGCGAACTTGTCGTCGAATGGCGGGCGCTCACGGTGGTTCTGCTCGACCGCATCGCCGATCGCGTGCGCGCCCAGCTTGGCGTTGCCGCCGCCGATTTTCCGCTGGCTAAGGTTCTGCAGGGCGGCACATGGGCTGCCGGGCGGCGCATTGCCGCCGAACTGCGCGCGGGCGGACCGCCGCCGCTTGCCGTCGCCAGCGACGGCACGATTTTCTGACCAAACCGGGAGCATTCGTCATGTCGGGCAGTCTGCACGTCGTCGGCCATCCGCTGATCCAGCACAAGCTCACGCACATGCGCCGCAAGGACACCGAGACGCGCGATTTCCGCCGCCTCGTGCGCGAGATCGCGATGCTGCTCGCCTACGAGGTCACGCGCGACCGGCCGTTGACGATGGTCGAGATCGAAACGCCGGTGCAGAAGATGCGCGCGCCCACGCTTGCTGGAAAAGCGATCTGCCTCGTGTCGGTCCTGCGCGCGGGCAACGGCATTCTCGACGGCATGCTCGAAATCCTGCCGTCGGCGAGCGTGGGCCATATCGGCCTCTATCGCGATCCCGAAACGCTCGCGGCCGTCGAATATTACTGCAAGCTGCCCGAAGACGTCGCGTCGCGCGACGTGCTGATCCTCGATCCGATGCTCGCGACCGGCCATTCGGCCGTCGCGGCCGTCAGCCGCGTCAAGCAGTCGGGGGCTTCGTCGATCAAATACGTCTGCATTTTGGCCGCCCCCGAGGGCGTCAAGGAAATGCACGCCAACCATCCCGATGTGCCGATTTTCACTGCTGCACAGGACAGCCATTTGAACGACCACGGCTATATTGTGCCGGGGTTGGGTGACGCGGGCGACAGGCTGTTCGGCACCAAATAGGCACGCCGATTGCTAATACCCCGACAAGCGACTAGCCTTTGCTGGTCAAATGGGGGGGTATCCGATGAAAACCATGCGTCTTTTCGCCGTCGCTTGCGCGCTCGGCATGTCCGTTGCGGCGCCGGCAACGGCACAAAAACTGGTGACGGGCGTGGACGGCACGTTCGCCCCGCACGCGATGCCGAAATTGGGCGGCGGCATCGAAGGCTTCAATGTCGACATGGCGAACGAAATCGGCCGTCGCCTGGGCCAGCCGATCGAAATCGTCGCGCAGGAGTTTTCCGGACTCGTGCCCGGACTCCTGTCAAAGCGTTTCGATTTTCTTGCCGCACCCACCACCGTGACCGAGGAGCGCGCGCGGAACCTTTTGTTCACGGAGGGTTATCTCAACACCGATTTCCAGTTCGTGGCTCGGCGCAACAAGCCCGAGATCAAGGAGCTCGATGGCTTGCGCGGCCTCAAGGTGTCTGTCAATCGCGGTTCGGCCTACGAGAGCTGGGCGCAGGCCAACAGCCAGCGCTACGGCTTCACCTACGACGTCTACGGTTCGAACCCCGAGGCGGTGCAGGCCGTGCTCGCGGGCCGCGCCGACGCGAACCTGACCGGCAACACGGTCGCAGCGTGGGCGGTCAAGCAGAACGCGAGCCAACTGCGTTTGGGCACGAAGATTTCGACGGGCCTTGTCTGGGCCATTCCGTTTCGCCCCGACGACAAGGCCGGGCGCGACCGCATCTCGATGGTCGTCAAATGCATGAAACAGGACGGCACCTTCTCGCGCCTCCACAAAAAATGGTTCGGCTACGATCCAGCGCCGGACTCGGTGACGGTGAACATCGCCGCCGGGCACGGCGTGGCCAACATGCCGGGCTACGATCCCACGCCGATCGCCCTCGTCTGCCGCTAGACGCGTGACGGCCGACCAAGCGGCGCCGCCGGCTCCGATCCTGGAGCTGGCGGCACTGCACAAGAGTTTCGGGCCCCTCAAGGTTCTCGACGGGATCGACCTCGCCGTGCGGCCGCGCGAGCTCGTTTTCGTGATCGGGCCTTCCGGCTCCGGCAAAAGCACGCTGCTGCGCTGCTGCAACCGGCTCGAAGAGCCGGATTCGGGCGCCGTGATCGTCGACGGTGCCGACATCATGCGCCCCGGCACCGATCTCAACGCCGTGCGCCAGAAGATCGGCATGGTTTTCCAGTCGTTCAATCTCTATCCGCACATGACCGCCCTGGGTAACGTGACGCTTGCCCTGCGCAAGGTGCAGGGTCTCGCGCGCGAGGCGGCCGAGCTGCGCGGGCGTGCGGCCTAGGCGCAAGTGGGGCTCGCCGACAAGGAGGCCTCGTACCCCAACGCGCTGTCAGGGGGCCAGCAGCAGCGCGTGGGCATCGCGCGCGCGTTGGCGCTCGGCCCCAAGATCGTGTTGTTCGACGAGCCGACGTCGGCTCTCGATCCCGAGCTCGTCGGCTCGGTTCTTGCCGTCATGCGAGAACTGAAGGCGGCCGGCATGACGATGGTCGTGGTCAGCCACGAGCTTGCCTTTGCGCGCGCGGCCGCCGACCGCGTGGTTTTCATGGAAGGCGGGCGCATCGTCGAGCAGGGGCCGCCGGCGGCGATCTTCGGCGATCCGCGCGAGGCGCGCACGCGGGCGTTCGTGTCCCGCCTGTCGCAGGGCCATTTCTAGGCGATGGAGGGCGGGCTCCAGCGCCTCGTCTTCGCGTTTTTCAACGCCGAAATCGCGGCCGAATGGGCACCGAAAATCCTCGACGGTGTGTGGGTCACGATCCTTGTGTCGCTCGCGGTCGTGGCGACAGGGCTGGCCTTGGGCCTGGCGCTCGCGGCCCTGCGCGCGTACCGCATCGGCCCCGTCGACGCCGCGATCGTCGCCTTCGTCGACATTTTCCGCGCTTTGCCGCCGCTCGTCGTCATCATCATTCTGTTCTTCGCGTTCCCCTATCTCGATCTGCCGATGAGCGCATTCACCGCGACATGGCTGTCGCTTTCGCTGGTTCTGGCGGCGTTCGCCGAGGAGATCTGGTGGGCGGGCATTCTCGCCGTGCCGCGCGGCCAGTGGGAGGCCGCGCGCTCGACCGGCCTCGGCTTCGGCGCCACGCTTGGCTACGTGGTGCTGCCGCAGGCGGTGCGCTTGACGGTGCCTCCGCTCGTCAATCGCGTGATTGCGGTCACGAAGGGCACCGCCTTGGGCTCGGTCGTGGCTCTTTCGGAGATCGTGAGCCAGGCGAGTTCGGCCGCAAGCCTTGCCGGCAACCCCACGCCGCTGACGCTGGGTGCCGTCGCCTATCTTGCGATCTTCGTGCCCGTGGTGGTGTTCGGGCGCTGGCTCGAAACGCGTTTTGCGTGGAAGCGCTAGCGGCGATGGCGGAAATCCTCGACACGTTCTTCAACGTCGAAATCCTGCTGCGCGTGTTGCCCTTCATGCTCGAAGGGCTCGGCATGACGCTGCTTTTGTGCGCGCTCACCGTGCCGATCGGTCTTGCGGGCGGCCTTGCCGTCGCCTGGGTATGGAGCCTCAAGAAGCGCTGGGTGAACTGGCTGCTTGTCGTCTATGTCGATTTTTTCCGCGCTTTTCCGCCCTTGGTACTGCTGATTTTCGTCTATTTCGGCCTGCCGTTCGTCGGCGTCGATTTGCCGCCCTTTGCCGCCGTGGCGATCGCTTTCCTGCTGAACGCTTCGAGCTACTACGGCGAGATCTTCAGGGCCGGCATCGAAAGCGTGCCGCACGGCCAATGGGAGGCGGCGCGCGCGAGCGGCCTGTCGCGCTTCCAGACGATGCTCTACGTCGTGCTGCCGCAGGCCACGCGCAATGTGCTGCCCGACCTCATCGGCAACACGCTCGAGGTCGTGAAGCTAACCACGATCGCGTCGGTCGTGGCGTTGGGCGAGCTGCTGCATGCCGCACGTCTCGCCCAGTCGCTCGTCTACAATCCTACGCCCATCGTCGCGGCCGCCTTGATCTATCTGGCGCTCTTGTGGCCTGCCGTGCGACTCTTGCGGCACTTCGAACACCGCCATCACGTCGCCCGCTGAATCGGAGCTCCCGCGATGTCCAAGCGCATCCTGGTCGTCAATCCCAACTCGAACCGCCATGTCACGGTCGGCATCGACGCGGCGGTCGAACCGTTCCGCATCGTCGGCGGTCCGGCGGTCGAGTGCGAGACGCTGGCCGAAGGTCCGCCGGGCATCGAGACCCAGGCCCACGTCGAAAGCGTGGTGCTGCCGCTGTCGCGGCTCGTGGCCAAGCGCGACAACGACTGCGACGCTTTCGTGGTCGCGTGTTTCAGCGATCCGGGGCTCTATGCCGCGCGCGAGGCCACCAAGAAGCCCGTGCTCGGCATTGCCGAATGCGGCCTTCTGACGGCGCTTACGCTCGGCGAGCGTTTCGGCATCGTGGCGATTCTGCCGCGTTCGATTCCGCGCCATCAGCGCTATGTGGGTGCGCGCGGCCTCGAAGCGCGCTTTGCGGGCGATCGCGCCATCGGCCTTACCGTTGCCGAGCTGTCCGACGATGCGCGCACGCTCGCGCGCATGGTCGAGGTCGGCCGGGAACTCAAGGAGCGCGACGGCGCCGACGTGATCGTGATGGGCTGCGCGGGCATGGCGCGCTACCGCGACCGTTTGCAGGAGTCCCTCGGCATTCCCGTCGTCGAGCCCACGCAAGCGGCCGTCGGTATGGCCCTCGCGCGCGTGCAGCTCGGCTGGTAGCCGCTATTTCTTCCCGGCGAGGTCCGCCGCCGACACGCGCGGCATCGAAAAGCGGTCTGTAAGGCGCACGTAGTCGCTGGCCGCGAGGCGCCCGATCAGCGCCATGCGCGCCGTGTCGATCCGGTCGTTGGTCGGATCGACGAGATCTTCGCGGATGCGCAAGGCCAGAACCTCGCCGAGCAGTATTGCGCGCTTGTTGTCGGCCCCGAGCCGCACGTCCTGCAGCAGACGGCATTCGAGGGCGACCGGCGCCTGCGCGATGCGCGGCGGGCGTATCTTGAGCGAAGGCGCGGCATCGAAGCCCGCCAGAACGAGTTCGTCGATGCCGGGCTCGAAGTCGGCGGCGCAGACATTCATGCCGGGCCCCATGGCCTCGTCGACGAGATTGACCACGAACTCGCCGTTGAGGTCGATGTTGCGCACCGTGTCCTTGGGCCGCCCGTCGGGGCGCCGCTCGATGCCCAGCGCCACGACCGCCGGATCGTGGCTCAGCACGTTGAAGAAGGAGTAGGGGGCGGCATTCGCGAAGCCCGCCGCATCGACCGTCGTCACGAGGGCAATGGGCCTCGGCACCACGCTGCCGACAAGGAGCTTGTAGCGCACGGCTGGAGCGGTCGCGGCGAAATCGTAGTCTTTCATTCGGGCGCGACCATGCCGGTCTGGTTCGCGATCAGCCCGTAATGCTCGATGCGCCGGTGTTTGGCGAACGCGAACACGGTTTCCTTGCCGTAGGTGCAAAGGCTCAGATCGCAGTCGGCGACGATGAGTTCGTCGGCGACAGATCTCACCAGCGCCACGATCTCGCCCGTGGGCGCGACGATGCAGCTGCCGCCGATCAACGAGCATCCTTCCTCGAAACCGGCCTTGGCCGTCGCCACGACCCAGGTCGAGTTCTGGTACGCACCCGCCTGCATCACGAGATGGTTGTGGAATTGGCGCAGATGTTCGGGCTCGGGCGCCGAGTGAACGAGCGCCGAGCCGTTGATGGCCGGCGTGTTGTAGCCTAGCACAAGCATCTCGACGCCCTTCAGCCCCATCACGCGGTAGGTTTCGGGCCAGCGGCGATCGTTGCAGATTGCCATGCCGAGAATGCCGCCCATCGTCCGCCACACCGGAAAACCGATGTCGCCCGGTTCGAAATAGCGTTTTTCGAGATGTTGGAACGGGCGCTGCGGCTCGTTTTCCGCATGGCCCGGCAGATGGATCTTCCGGTACTTGCCGACGATCGCGCCTTGTGTGTCGACGAGGATCGCGCTGTTGTAGCGATGCCCGTCCGGCGTTTTTTCGGCGTAGCCGAGGTAAAAGCCGATCTTGAGGCGCTTGGCCTCTGCGAAAAGGGGTGCCGTCGTCGCGTTCGGCATTTCGGTTTCGAAAAACGCGTCGATCTCGCGCCAGTCGGTCATGTACCAACGCGGAAAAAACGTCGTCAGTGCCAGTTCCGGAAACACCACGAGCCCGCAGCCTTTGCGGGCCGCCTCTCGCAGCATTGCGAGCATGCGCTCGACGCACGAGGCGCGCGTTTCGCTGCGCGCGATCGGCCCCATCTGGGCAGCCCCGACAGTCAGTATCCGGGGCGCGAGTTTGGTTTGGCTCATCTTCGGTCCTTGTCAGAAAGCGTCCGAAATGTCTTCGGGGAAAATCGAGCGGCCCAAAGGCTTGGTTGCGTCGGTTGGCCCGTGCGCCAGATAGCGCCCGCGCCCCGGTTTGGCGAGTGGATTGCCCCCTTTGGCGACCAGCTCGCCGCGCGAGAACACCTCGTCGCACCAGCCGGTCGTTTTGAGCCCCTCGTAGGGCGTGTAGTCCATCGCGTCGTGCAGCATCTTCTGCGACACGGTGACGTCGCGCGTCGCGTCCCAGACCACAAGATCGGCGTCGAAGCCAACGGCGATTGCTCCCTTGTGCGGATAGAGGCCGTAGAGTTTGGCGGGGTTCGTCGCCGACACGGCAACGAAACGTTCGAGGGACAGGCGCCCCTTGAGAACGCCTTCGGCAAACAGCAGCGGCATGCGCACTTCAAGGCCGGGCACGCCGTTGGGCACTTTCTTGAAATTGGCATTCGTCCCGTTCAGCATTTTGCCCTTGGGATCGTTGAAGCGGTACGGCGCGTGGTCCGACGAATAGACGTCGAACAGCCCGTCGCGCATACCCTGCCAGACATATTCCTGGTTTATCTTGTCGCGCGGCGGCGGCGAACACATGCACATGGCGCCGTCGAAGCCCGATTTGTCGAGATCGTCCTGCGTCAAAAACAGATATTGCGGGCAGGTTTCGGCGAATACTTTGAGGCCGCGCGCGCGCGCGCGGCGGATCTCGTCCATCGCCTCGCGGCCCGACACGTGAACGATCAGCACCGGCGTGTCGACGATTTCGGCGAGCGCTATCACGCGGTGCGTCGCTTCCCGCTCGACCGGCATGTTGTGGCTGAAGCAATGGTATTTCGGCCGCGTGCGGCCGGAGGCGATGAGCTTTTCGGCAACCCACATCATCGCGTCATGGTTCTCGCAGT
Organism: Tagaea sp.; assembly: GCA_044378015.1. Classification (GTDB taxonomy): domain Bacteria; phylum Pseudomonadota; class Alphaproteobacteria; order CACIAM-22H2; family CACIAM-22H2; genus Tagaea. Next base: position 15,940 of record JBILXZ010000019.1, on the reverse strand, counting down.
GCACCATCGTCATTGCGCCGTTGCGGCGTGCGAATGCGAGTACGTCGAGGATCTGGCGGTCGCTGAGCTTCAGCGCGTCGTAGGTCGTGTAGATCTTGAAGCTCGTGAGCCCGTCGGCGACGAGGGCCGGCAGTTCCTGGCGCAGAACCTGTTCTGTCGGATCGGAGACGATCATGTGGAACGCGTAGTCGATGTATGTCTTTCCGACGGCCGACGCGTGGTATTCGTCGACGACCTTGCGCAGCGACTGGCCGCGATGCTGGGCGGCGAAAGAGATCGTCGTGGTCGTTCCGCCGCACATCGCCGAGCGCGTGCCGCTTTCGAAATCGTCGGCCGTCCACACGCCCATCGCCGAAATCTGCGCCATGTGCACGTGGCTGTCGACGCCGCCGGGCGTTACGACGCGGCCGTTTGCGTCGGTCTCTTCGTCGCCCTTGGCAAGGTCGTGTCCGATCGCGGCGATCTTGCCGTCTTTGATGCCGATATCGGCGACGTATCTGTCCGCCGCCGTCGCGACGGTGCCACCCCGTATCACCCGGTCGTAAGTCGCCATCGTTCCCCCCCCTCGCGCCTCTTTCGCAAGCGCCGCACTTCGCGGTAGAAGCATTGCAAGGTTTGGGCCTGGAGGACAAGCAAATGCCGCAGCTACTCGACGAGACCGCCAAGGGCGTCTACATCATCGCCGCTACGCCCTTCGCCGACGACGGCGCGCTCGATTTGGAGAGTGCGGAGCGCATGACCGACTTCTATCTCGAATGCGGCGTGTCGGGCATGACGATCCTCGGCGTGATGGGCGAGGCGCCCAAGCTGAGCGCCCAGGAATCGGCCGATTTCGTCGCGCGCGTGCTCGCGCGCGTCGCAGGCCGCGTGCCCGTGATCGTCGGCGCTTCTTCGGCGGGCAACCGCAATCTCGGCGCCTTCGTCAAGAAGGTCATGGACATGGGCGCAGCGGGCGCGATGGTCGCCCCTATCGCCGGCCTCAAGAACGAGGAGCAGATCGAGGGCTATTACGACGCCGTCGTGCGCGAGATCGGCCCCACGCCCATCGTGCTGCAGGATTATCCGCAGCTCACCAACGTTCATATGTCGGTTGGCGTCATCAACCGGCTTCTCGCCAAGCACGAAAGCATCAAGGTGTTGAAGCACGAAGACGTGCCGGGCCTGCGCAAGCTCTCCAAAGTGCGCGCCGCCGACGGCGACGGCAGCCGCAAGCGCCGCATTTCGATCATGGTCGGCAATTCGGCCCTGCATCTGCCACAGGAAATGCGCCGCGGCGCGGACGGCGCGAACACCGGCTTTGCCTATCCCGAGATGCTCGTCGAAGCCGTGAAGCTCTGCCTCGAAGGCAAGTTCGACGCGGCCGAAGATCTCTACGACGTCTATCTGCCGATCGTGCGCCACGAGCAGCAGCCGGGCCTGGGGCTTGCCGTGCGCAAGGAGGTGCTGCGCCGGCGCGGCGTCATCAAGTCGGCGCATGTGCGGGCTCCGGGCTACGCGATGGACGCGGCCGAGCACAAGGAGCTGGACGAGCTGATGGCGCGGCTTGAGCGCAAGCTGGCGGCGATCGGGCGAGCCACGAAGCCGTTCAAAGGCTAGCGTCGCGCGGCCGTGGCCGAGGGGCTTTGCCGCGACTGTTTCGCGCGGATCGATGCGGACGGCGCGCGCGCGTGCGGCCATTGCGGCAGCGGGCGAATTCTTCGCCACCCCGAATTGTCGGCCTTGAGCCTTGCGCATATCGACTGCGACGCGTTCTACGCGTCGGTCGAAAAGCGCGACAATCCGGCTCTCGTCGACAAGCCGACCATCGTGGGCGGGGGCGCGCGCGGCGTGGTGTCCACCTGCTGCTACATCGCGCGCCGATACGGGGTGCGATCGGCCATGCCGATGTTCAAGGCGCTGCAGCTTTGTCCGCAGGCCGTGGTGATCCGTCCGGACATGGCGAAATACGCGGGCGTCTCGCGCCAGGTTCAGGCGATTTTTGCCGAAGCCACGCCGCTCGTCGAGGCGGTCTCGCTGGACGAGGCCTATCTCGATCTCGGCGGCACCCAGACCCTGCATCGCGCCGCACCCGCCTTCGTTCTCGCGCGCATCGCCAAGCGCATTGCGGACACGATCGGGATCACGGTGTCGATCGGACTCTCGTTCAACAAGCTCTTGGCCAAGCTCGCCTCCGAAGTCGACAAGCCGAACGGTTTTGGCGTGGTCGGACGAGCGGAGGCGCGTGCCTTCCTGGCTTCGCGGCCGCTGCGCGTGTTGCCAGGCGTGGGGCCGCGTCTGGCCGAGCGTCTGGCAAGCGACGGCTACGGCGACGTCGCCGCTTTGCAGCGCGCGGGAATGCGCGGCCTTGCGGCGCGCTACGGCGAGACGGGGGCGTGGCTCGCGCGCATCTCCGTCGGCGAAGACGCGCGGACCGTCGAGCCCGAGCACGAATCGAAAGGCGTTTCGGCCGAAACGACTTTTTCGCGCGACCTGTCCGTCCTTGCCGATCTCGAGGCCGAATTGTGGTCGCTTGCCGAGGAAGTCGCCGAACGGCTCAAGCGCCATCATCTGGCCGGGCGCACGGTGCAGCTCAAGCTCAAGACGCGCAGCTTCAAGTTGCTCACGCGCCGCACCACCTTGCCCGGCAGCACGCAGCTGGCCGAGACGCTGTTCGAGGCCGGCCGAAAGCTTCTCGCGGCCGAAATCCAGCGCAATCCCCGGCAGCAGTATCGGCTCGTCGGCATCGGAGCTGCCGAACTCGGCGCGCCCGACGGGCCTGTTGCCCAAAGCGATCTGTTCGCGGCGGCGGCACCGGCGGTCGACAATCCCAAATCCGCGGCCGTCGAAAAGGCGATGGATGCTGTACGCGGCAAATTCGGCCGCTCGGCGATCGCAAAAGGGCGGGGACTCGGTTCGGGGGCTGCCAAACGCGGTCGGCGCGACTTGCCCAAGGTGCCCGACTGACGTAGGGTTCGCCCTATGGTCGTTGGTTTTTCAAGCCGCAAAGCAGGGCGATGACCGCTACGCTGACTCCTCAGGCAATCGTCAAAATACTCTCGGATCACGAGAAGTTTCTGAACCGCAAGCCGGGCGGCGTGCGCGCCAATCTGACCTTGGCAGACATGCACGGCGTTTTGCTGGCGCGCGCCAATCTGCGCCAGGCGAAGATGCCGGGCGCCAATCTTTCGCGCTCGGTTCTGTCCGGCGCCGATCTGTCGGAAGCCGATTTGTTCGCTGCCAATCTCGACCGGGCGGATCTGAGTCTGGCCAATCTTTCGAAGACCGATTTGCGCGGCGCCTACTTGCGCGGCTGTCGCATGCGCGGGGCCAACTTGCGCGGCGCGGATCTGCGCGGTGGCACGCTCATGCAGTCGCGCCGCGGCGACGGGATAGCGCTCGTGTCGGCCGATCTGCAGGGCTCCGATCTCGAGCAGGCGATCCTGGCGCGCGCGAACGCGCAAGGGGCCGATCTCTCGAAAGCGAATCTGACCGACGCCGACTGTTTCGGCGCGCGCCTGACGGGCTGCAATTTCGAAATGGCCACGCTCGCGCGGGCCAATCTCGAAACGGCCAATCTCAAGGGCGCGAACATCATGGGAGCGAGCCTGGCCGGGGCCAATCTGAAGGGCGTGGATCTGAGCGGCGCCTTGATCGACGGCGCCGATTTCCGCGGCGCCAACATGGTCGGCGCCGTTCTGGTCGGCGTGGATCTCTCGCGCGCCAATACCGAAGGGGCCGCGCTGGCCGTGCAGCTCGAAGCGCTCAGCGATGCCGTGCGCATCCAGCTGCGCGACCATCAGCTGTGGATCAAGTCCGAAGGCAAGCTCGGCCGGCGCGCGGATTTCACGAGGGCCGACTTGGCCGGCCTCGATTTCTCGGGCGCCAATCTTTCGGGCGCGACGATGATAGGCGCCGTTCTGCGCGGCGCCAAGCTCGTGAAAACGCAGTTCGTGATGTGCGAGATGGCGGGCGCGGATTTTGCCGATGCGGACTGCACGGAAGCCAAATTCGACGGCGCCAATCTGAGCCGCTCCAACGCCATGGGCGGGGTTTTCGTGCGCGCTTCGCTGGCGCCCGTGAACATGCCGCTGCCCAACGGCCAGCCGTCGGGGCGTTTCTGGCCTGCGAACCTTGCGGACGCGAATTTCCGCAAGGCCAATCTTTCGGGCGCGAATCTCGATCGCGCCAACGTGCTCGACGCCGATTTTTCGGACGCCAATTTGCGCGAGGCGAATCTCGCGGACGTCGATCTCACGCTCGCCAAAAGCGAGGGCGCCGATCTCGCCGGAGCCAACACGAGGCGCTAAGGGACGAGGTCGGCCACGAAGGCGGGCAGGGCGAAGCTCGCCCGATGCAATTCCGGCGTGTAGTAATGCGTCTTGATGCGGGCGGCGGCGAAGCGTTTCTTCAGCACCGGCAGCGCCACGTCGGCGGCTTTGGCGTCGTCGGTGGCCCAGCCGAGCGCCATGAGCCCGCCGTAGTACGAAGGCACCGCCGCCATGTAGAATCCTGCGACCTTGAATGCCTTGCGCCGCCGGCGCACGGTCATCGGGATTTCGGCGGGCTGCAGGAACGGCACGCCGTTCTGGTTCACGAGAATGCCGCCCTTCTTGAGGCAGCGCTTGCAGGCTTTGTAGAAGCGCTCGGAGAAAAGCACTTCGCCGGGGCCCACGGGGTCGGTGCTGTCGACGACGATCACGTCGAAGCGCTTGCCAGTCTCGGCGACGAAGGCGGCGCCGTCGGCGATCACGATTTCGGCGCGTTTGTCGTCGAAAGCGCCCGCGCTGACCGAGGGCATCCATTTGCGGCACATGTCGACGACCGAGCGGTCGATTTCGACGAGGGTTGCGGTCTCGACGGTGCGGTGGCGCAGCACTTCGCGCAGGATTCCGCCGTCGCCGCCGCCGACGACGAGCACGTCCCGCGCCTTGCCGTGCGCCAGAATCGGCACGTGGCTCATCATCTCGTGGTAGACGTATTCGTCTTTCTGCGTGACCTGGACGACGCCGTCGAGGGCGAGAACGCGGCCGTAGACCGGGTTTTCGAACACGACCACGTCCTGGTGTTCGCTCTGCGCGCGATGCAGGATTTTCGAGACCGCGAAGCTCTGCCGCACCTCGCGATATAGCTTCTCCTCGAACCAGCCCAGCGCCATCGTCAGGCCATCACGCCGCGGCGGCTCTCGACGATCTGCACGGAAGCGGGCGCGAACGCGCGCTTGATCGCCGGAATCGCCCGGTAGGGATCGCACACGCCGCACATGAAGATGTCGATCGCCGCGTATTCGCGCTCGGGCCAGGTATGGATCGAGATGTGGCTTTCGGCGAGCACAAGCACGCCCGAAAGTCCGGCATTGGGGCCGAAATGGTGGAGATGGCAGTGCAGGATCGTAGCACCCGCCGCGACGGCGCCTTCGCGCAGGGCCGCTTCGGTGAGCGCGCTGTCGCCGAGATTCTTGGCGCCCCACAGTTCGACGAGCAGATGCGTGCCCGCGTACTTGATGCCGTTGCGCTCGATGAAATGGTCTTTCGCGACGGTGGCATCGCTGTTCTGGACCTGGAACGAACGTTCGTGCGCCGCACTCTTGAGAGCCTTGCTGACCGGCATCCGGCTTTCGCCGTCGACCACTTTCAGATTGCGCATCGCCGATTTGTTCGCCATTCCTTGCCCACACCTTTCCTATAGCCCAAGACGGAAAAAGGGGCGGCCGACTCTCCATCGACTGCCCCGCGACACTTCACGCCGTGTATTTGGGGCCAATCGGCCGCAGGCGCAAGAAGTTTTTGCCCTCCGTTCGAAAAAATTCACGCAAGCGCCGCCGCCATGCGCGCAGCCGAATCGCGCCCCGCCTCGATTGTGTGGACGAAGCCCGGCGCGCGCGCGAGTTCGGCATCGGCGAAAAAGCGCGCGACGGCAATGCGGGCGGCGAAAAACGCCGCCTTGCCGGAGCCGCTGCGCGCGCGCCGACAGGCCTCCGCGGCCCCTTTGGCCAGGAGCGCGCCGCCGGCCACGATCCCGAAGAGCTCGAGATACGGGACCGCGACGGCGCCTGCAGCCGACACGTCGTTCGCGGCCGCAGCGACGACGAACGCGGTCGCCCGGACGAGCGCTTCGCGCGCAGGACCCAGCAACGCTGCGATCGCGGCGAGATCGGCGTCGCCGCCTGCGGCCAGTTCGGCTTCGATCGCGGCGATTTCGTCGGCGAAGGCGCGTGCGGCCGCCCCGCCGTCGCGCGCGACTTTCCGGAACGCAAGATCGTTGGCCTGGATGCCGTTGGTCCCCTCGTAGATCGGCAGAATGCGCGAGTCGCGGTAATGCTGGGCGGCCCCCGTTTCCTCGACGAAGCCCATGCCGCCGTGGATCTGCACGCCGGTCGACGCGACGGCCACGCCGATGTCGGTGGCCCACGCCTTCACGACCGGAGTGAGAAGATCGACCCGCAATTGGTGGTAGCGTCTGGATTCCGGATCCCGCGCATGCGCCGCGAGGTCGAGCGACAGATGCGCGCTGTAGGCCAGCGCGCGCGCCGCTTCGATCTTCGATTTCATGACGAGCAGCATGCGCCGCACGTCGGCATGGCGCACGATCGCGACCGCTTCGTGCGATGCGCCGTCGGCCGCGCGCCCCTGCACGCGCGCGTGGGCATAGGCGCTGGCCGCCTGGTAGGCGCGCTCGGCGATGGCGACGCCCTGCAGGCCCACCGCAAGGCGCGCATTGTTCATCATCGTGAACATACATTCGAGGCCGCGTCCCTCTTGGCCGATGCGCCAGCCCAAAGCGCCGCCGTCGTCGCCGAAAGCCATCGCGCAGGTGGGCGAGGCGTTGATGCCGAGTTTGTGCTCGAGCGACACGCAGCGCAGATCGTTGCGTCCGCCGTTCGGCAGGATCTTCGGCACCAGAAACAGCGACACGCCCTTGGGGCCGGGCGGCGCATCGGGTGCCCGCGCGAGCACCATGTGCACGATGTTCTCGGACATGTCGTGCTCGCCGTAGGTGATGAAGATTTTGGTGCCGACGATGCGGTAGGCTTCGCCCAGCGCGCCGTCCTGCGCCGCATCGCGCCGCGCGCGGGTTTTGAGGGCGCCTACGTCCGAGCCTGCCTGCGGCTCGGTCAGGTTCATCGTCCCGGTCCATTCGCCGGATACGAGCTTTGCCAGATACGCGTCCTTTTGGCCCTGGCTGCCATGGTGCGCGAGCAGTTCGACGGCCCCTTGCGTGAGCAGCGGACACAAGCCGAAGGACAGCGACGCCGACTGCCACATTTCCTGGACGGCAACCGCGACGCTCCACGGCAGATCCTGGCCGCCATGCGCGCCGTCGAAGGGCAATGCGTTCCAGCCGTTGTCGACGTAGCGGCGATAGGCGGCTGCGAAACCGGGCGCCGTGCGAACCACGCCGTTTTCGAGGGCCGAACCCGCCCGGTCGGCCGGCCAATTGAGCGGGGCGATTTCGCGGCCCGCAAAGTCGGCGGCCGCATCGAGAATCTGGGTCAGCGTTTCGCCGTCCGGAACGCCGCCCGGCGTGTCGCCGAGTGCCGCAAATCCGGCACAGGCTTCCATGGCGAAAAGCATCTCGGCAACGGGCGCGCGATAGCTCATGCGGCAGCGCCCGGAATAGGCGACATCAGGCGACGGAAAGCGACTATCGGCGACGTTTGCAACCAATACTCAAGTTTCTGATTCGGAAAGAAAAAGATCCGATTATTCCAGCTTGGTAACCTCCATTCCGCAGTCGCCAAAACCATGCGTGTTCGATCCTTTTTATCGTTTCGCAAACGACAAAAAGCATAGCAGAACAGACGTAGAATTTCCAGCCCGACCAAAGCCGTGCATGCGTCGTTACCGGAACAGACCGAGCAACACGGAGGGCTGTTGGTTGGCGATCGCGAGCGACTGGATGCCGAGCTGCTGGCGAACCTGCAGCGCCTGCACGAGGGCCGACGCCCTGCCGATGTCGGCATCGACCATTGCGCCGAGGCCAGTCGTGGTTGCATCGATGACCGAGTTCACGAAATTCGACTGCAGAGAGAGCGTGCGCGAGTCGGCGGCACTGCCACCGAGCGAGGTTGCAATCGCCTGCTGGAAGGTCAAGAGGTTGTTGAGGCTCGCGGTCGCTGCCGATGCGGACGAGACGCTGGACGTGTTGAAGGTGGTGAACGCCGCGTTGGCCGACGATTGCGAAGTCATGGTCAGCGCCGCGCCGCCTGTGTCGGCAAGGAAGGTCTTGTTGGTCGATGCAGCCGAGAGCAGGTTCGTGCCGTTGTAGCTGGCCTGGCTGATGAAGTTGGAGATTTGCGAGGTCATCGCGGTGAAGTCGGCGGTGTAGATGGTCCGCTGGTTGGTGCTGATCGATCCGTCGGCAAGCTGCGTCATCTTGGCCTGAAGGTTGCCGATCAGGTTCGAGATGTTCGTCAGCGCGGCCTGGGTTACCGAGCCGAGACCGACGCCGTTGGCGAGCGAGGCCTGCACGGCCAGGAAGACTGCAAGTTGCCGCGAATGCCTTGCGCCACCGAGAAGGACGACGCGTCGTCCGCCGCGTCGGCGACCCGGTAGCCGGTCTGCATCTGCTTGGAGGCGGTGGCGAGCGCCCTTTGGGTGAGGCGAAGCGACGCCAGCGCCGTAAGCGAGCCGGGATTGGTATTGATCGAGTTGGCCATTGTTCTGGTCCCTTTCTGGTCGGTGTTGTGATCGGCTTCTGCCGAGGCCGGTTTTGCGCGTTACGCGCCGGGCAGGGCAATCGCCCCTGCCGGGCGCGCCGACTTCGCCAAGTCCGCGCAAAGCCAGCAGCTTAAAGTATTTCTATTCTTCCGCTACAACTCGAGAAGAACAGCAGTTTTTGCGGCGAGCTTACACAAAAAACAGCTCCTCATGGGATGCTCCATAGGCATGCGCCCTCGTTGCGGAACCTCGCAGACTGCGGAGCCCGCAGATCCCGAGGACGCGCACGCTAGATCGGCGCGCGGTTCCTAGCGGAAAAGGCCCAAAAGCACGCTGGGTTGCCGGTTCGCGATCGCAAGCGGCTGTGTGCCGAGTTGCGCGCTTATCAGCTGGGCTTGCTGCAAAGCCTGCGTCGCGCCGATGTCGGCATCGACGGCGAGCGCGTTCGCTCCGGCTTGCAGGGCGCCCGACGGAATGTCGGGCGCGTCCGCCGAAACCTTCGCGCCGACGTCGGTCCGCGCCGTCTTTGGCTGAATGTTGCCGCTTGGATCGGAACTTTCAGCGGGCGCCGTACTCGGTGCTCGCAGCGAAGACAAGGTCGCGTATGCGCCGTCCTTCGAGTTTATTGAATTCGCCATTGGTCTGGTCCCTTTCTGGTCGTGTCGTTTCGGCTTCTGCCGATTCCGATTTTCCGCTTTGCGCACAATCCAAGGCTAAGCATTGGATCGATTGCCGACTTCGCCAAGTCCACAGAAAAGCAGACATCTTACTCTGGAGCAGGATACAATAATAATCAAGCAGATTCTGCATTATCCTCCGGAGACTTGTCGGCTCCGTGCGTTTTCCCTGCGCGGGATGCCGCACGGCAGACATGGAAACAGGCTTCGAATGTCATGCCACAAGAAATCCGCAACACGTTAAGATTACGGGTGTTTTCGCGAAAATGCAGGCTTGACAGGGCGCCCGGCTCTCGGCTGGCGGTCGCGCGCGTCAGCACGCCGAGTTGCGGGCGGCGCCTGCCGGGCGTGCGGCTCGAAGACGGACCGTCCGCTGTCGGGTACCGACGTTGGCGCGGACACTGCTTGCCGCGGAACCCAAGATCGTTGCCGTTGAAATTGGCTTTGGCGACGGATCTCGCCGCCTGGGAACTCAAGGCCTTGAGTCTGCGAGTGCGGATCGCGCGCTGGCCGACGGGGATCGAGCCCTCGGGATCGACGACGAGTTCGTCGGTCTGTATCCGCATCGCAGCCGTCGCGATATTCGCCTGAGTCGTCCGCAGCGGCGAAAAAACGAAAACAGACGCAATATCGGTGTTGACGGAATTCTCCATCGCACTGGTCCCTTCTGGTCGAACACATCCTCGACTTCTGTCGAGACTGGGAACCTCGTGTTTGCGGCCGCCTGCGGGTTGCCCCAGCATTGCGACTACCTGCTTCGCCAAGCGCACGACTTCCCAGTGATGATACGTTAACAAAAGATTTAAATTAGTTCAAGCATTATCTCTAATCACTTGACTTCTTGAAGCTTAGGCCGAAAAGCCTAATTTTCGAACGTTGGCTTGGAGGTTTTGGTTTTCTGGCGCAGGCGGTCTGGCCTCGCAAAGGCGCTTCGTCTTGCGAGAGCTTGGAACGCATCAACGCGGCCGACATCTCGACGGCGAACCGAGCGAAAAGAACACGCGGGTCCGGCGATTGCGATGCCGATCTTCGCCGCATCCCCGCGCGATTTCAGCCGATTCCGGGCACGACTTTGCCGGGGTTCAGGATGTTGTTCGGGTCGAAGCTGCGTTTGAGCGTGCGCATCATCTCGAGTGCGACCGGATCTTTGTAGCGCACCAGATCGTCGCGCTTGAGCCTGCCCACGCCGTGTTCGGCCGAGATCGAGCCTTGCAGTTCGGCCACCAGGTCGTGCACGGCCTCGTTCATCGCGTGTCGCATGGCCATGAACGCGTCGCGCTCGCCTGCCTGCGGCTGGCTCACGTTGAAATGGATGTTGCCGTCGCCGGCATGGCCGAAGGCGCACACGCGTGCGCCCGGCGCCATCGCCTCGCACAGGGCGGTCGCGCGCGCCAGAAAAGTCGGCACGGCCGAAACCGGTACCGACACGTCGTGTTTGATCGAGCCGCCCTCGTGCTTCTGCGCTTCGGTCATGCTTTCGCGCAGTTTCCACAGCGCTTTGCGCTGCGTATCCGAGCTTGCGACGGCCGCGTCGAGCACAAGCCCGTCTTCGAGCGCGCGCTCGAGCAGGCGCTCGACCATGTCTTTGAGCGCGCCGCCGATGTCGCCCGACGCGAATTCGACCAGCACGTACCAGGCGTGCTTCTGGGCGAGGGGATCGGACGTGCCTGGAATATGGGCCAGCACGAAATCGAGGAGGCGGCGTTGCGTAAGTTCGAAGGCGACGCAAGAGCCGCCGCTCTGGCTCTTGGCGCGTTGCAGCAGTTCGATGGCGGCTTCGGGCGAGGGCACGGCGACGAAGCAGGTCTGCGTTTCGCGAGCCGCCGGAAAGAGTTTGAGAACGGCCGCCGTGACGATGCCGAGGGTTCCCTCGGCGCCCAAAAAGAGCTGCTTGAGGTCGTAGCCCGTATTGTCCTTGCGCAGGCCCTTCAGCGACGACCAGACGCGCCCGTCGGCAAGCACGACCTCGAGCCCGAGCACGAGGTCGCGCGCCATGCCGTAGCGCAGCACGGCGATCCCGCCGGCGTTCGTCGAAAGATTGCCGCCGATCTGGCATGTGCCCTCGGCCGCCAGCGACAGCGGAAACAGCCGGTCGGCGGCGGCGGCGGCCTTCTGGATGTCGGCCAAAACGCACCCCGCCTCGACGGTAATCGTGTCGTTGGCGGCGTCGAGGCTGCGGATCTTGGCGAGGCGCTCCAGCGACAGCACGATCTCGGTGCCGGTTGCATGCGGAATGCCGCCCCCGACCAGTCCCGTATTGCCGCCTTGGGGCACGACGGCGATTCCGGACGCGTTGCATTCGGCAAGAATTTCCGAAACTTGGCCCACATCGGCCGGGCGCAGAACGGCCGCTGCCCGGCCCACGAACAGGCCGCGCTCTTCCTTCTCGAAGCGCGCCATGTCGGCGCGCGCTTCGATCCAGCCTGCAGCGCCGACAATAGCGCGCAAGCGCGCGAGGCTGGCGTTCGAGGGCGGGGTTGCGGTGGGGCGCGCATCGTCGGGCGGGGGGTTCATAAAATTTCTCTCGACCGATTGCATTTCACACTGGCGTAACGCGGTACGAAAAATTATACTCTTTTTCGTCGGCGAGCCAGTACGGGTTGCGGTTTCGCCGAATGCAATCGGTTTCGTGCGCTAGTTGGCTTTCCAGTCGACGGTGCGCGATCTGGGCCGTCGCTCCGGGGGGTGCGACGGCCCTTTGATTTTCGGCCCCTTATTTCTTTTTTCGGCCAGCGACGATGTGCCCGACGAGCGTGATGCTTGCGAGAGCCGCCAAGGTCAGCGGCAGGCCGTCGCGAGGGGCGATCTCGAGGGCCGCGCCGATCAGCACCGGCCCCAGCGTGCCGCCGACCGTGTAGCCGAACACGATCGCGGACGTGGCGCGCATCAGAGCCGCCCCCGAAAAACCGTGGCCGATTTGGATCATCGCCAGCGTGTAGAGCATGCCGCCGATCCCGCCCCAGACGACCGCGACCGTCAAGGCGCCGGCGGCGTCGGTCGCAAGCACGGGGGCCGCAAACGACACCGCGATCAGAATGACGAGGCCGCCGCGCACGACATGCGCAAGCTTCACATGGTCGGAGAGCCAGCCGGCCGGATACTGGGCGGCAAACGAGCCGAGGCCCAATGCCGCCGAAAACATCGCCGCCGCATTGGCGCTGAGGCCGAGTGTCACGCCCCAATAGCTGCCGATGCCCGAGAGACCCACTTCGAACGCGCCCCCGACCGTCGCGGCGACGAGGGCCGCCGCCGCGACCGCGAGCACGGGGCCGAAGCCCGGCTCGTTGCGCCGCCCGTCATGCGCGCGCGGCGTCGGCTTGAGGCCGATCGAAAACAGCCAGGCCGCAAACCACAGGCCGAACCCGGCGAAGGCAGGCAGGTCGCTCGCGGGGTCGAACAGCAGCAAGACAAGCGGTCCGGTCGCAAACGACGCCCCCATGAAGGTTTCGTAGAGCCCGACGACGCGCCCGCGCCGGTCGGAGGGTGCGATGTCCGCGACCCAGGCTTCCGACACGATCCAGCGGAACGCGCCCGCAAAACCCATCGCGAGATTGGCCACGCACCACAGCACATAGTCGTCGCTGAAGGCGAAAACGAGCGGCATCGGAAAGGCCACGAACGCGCCGCCCACGAACAGCCGGTCGCCGCCGAAGCGCTTGACGCATGTTTCGACGAACGGCGCCGTCAGGAGAACGGCGAGCCAGGGCAGGGCCGAAAACACGCCGATCGCGGTCGCCGAATAGCCGAGCGCTTCGAGCCGGATTGCCGCATACGGAATCATCGCGGCGAAGCCGACGACGGAGGCGACGCCAGAGGCGCCGATGCGCCAAAGGTCTTTGGAGACGGGTTGCGGGGGGTGCGCCGACATACGCGGCCTTGTAGAATGCCGGGCAGGCAAACAGAAGGACTCATTTGTGGCATTTTGGCGCGCGATGACGGCGGAAGATGCGGCGTTTGCGGCCGAGCTTGGGCTTGCGATCTATCCGCATTTGCCCGAGAGCGTTTCGTCCTTTGCCGCCAAGTTCGCCGCGACACCCGAAGCGTGCCTTGTTGCGTGCGCTTCCGACGGCAGCCGCGTCGGCTATTGCGTGGCGTTGTGGAGCGAGCTTGGCCGACCGCCGAAGCTCGACGACGCGCTTTACGTGCCGCGCGCCCGCGAATGTCTGCACCTGCACGATCTCGCCCTCGCGCGATCGGCGCGCGGGCAGGGGTTGGCGGGGCAGGCTGTCGCGCATCTGCGCGGCGTGGCGGGTGCTTTGCCGCTTACGTTGGTTGCGGTCGACGGTTCGGCGCCGCTGTGGCGCCGCTTCGGATTTCTCGAAGTGCCGGGTTCGGCCGCGAGCTACGGAGCCGATGCGCTCTACATGCGCCGGGATCCCTAGCGCGGTGCCGCTGCGCGCGCGAGACGGTCGCGGATGGCGGCTCCCAGGCCCGTCGCCGGAATGGCGGCGACCGCGATGGTTTTCACATGCGCGCGGTCGAGGGTCTGCAGATAGCCGAACAGATTGCGCGCGGCTTGCGCCAGATCGCGCGCGGGCGACAGGCTCAAGGCCGGAATGTCGGCGGCCAGTTTCGGCAAGGCCCCGAAACCCAGATACGCCTCGCCCGGCCGCGCGTCCGTCGCGTCGAGCCGCAGGCGCGCGCGCGGCGCGTAATGGCTTGCGAGCATACCCGGCGCCTTGATCGCCGACCCGCCCTGCGCCAGCCTTCCGATCAAGGCTTCGATCGCCGCCCGCGCAATGCCGCCTTCGCGCAGCAGCGCGGCGCGTTGCCCGCTGAGATCGACGATCGTCGATTCGAGCCCGACGCGGCATGGGCCTCCCTCGAGCACGAGATCGACGCGCGCGCCCAGCCCTAGACGCACGGCCTGCGCCGTGGTCGGCGACAGGCGGCCCGAGCGGTTGGCACTCGGTGCGACGATCGCGCAGCCGAAGCGGCGCAGCAGCGCCAACGCCACTTCATGGTCGGGCACGCGCACGCCGAGCGTGTCGAGATTGGCGCGGGCAAGCGCGCACACCGCCCCGCCGGCCGCGCGCGGCAGAACGAGCGTCAGCGGCCCGGGCCAGAAAGCTTCGGCGAGGATTTCGGCGCGCGCATCGAAGCGCACGAGGCGGCGGGCGGCGCCGATGTCGACCACGTGCGCGATCAGCGGATTGAAGCGCGGGCGGCCTTTGGCGGCATAAAGAGCCAGGACCGCGCGCGCATCGTCGGCGGCCGCACCCAGCCCGTAGACCGTCTCCGTCGGAAACGCCACGAGACGGCCTCGGCCCAGCAGGGCAGCGGCGCGCGCGAGCGTGCGGGAGGAGGGCTTCGAGACCGTCATGATGGGCTTGCGCTATAGCATGCGGCCTTGGGCCGGTGCTATTGAAGTGCGCAGGAGCGAAGCGCGGATGGGCGGCAAGGTCGTAACGGTGGCGCAGCAGAAGGGCGGGGCGGGCAAGACCACGCTTGCGGCGCATCTGGCCGCCTATTGGTCGCAAAGCGGGCGCAACGTCGCGGCCGTGGACATCGACCCGCAAGGCTCGTTCACGCACTGGACCGAGCTGCGCTTCCAAGCACGCCCCAACAACGGGCTCGGCTTCGGCTTTGCGCGCCTGTCGGGCTGGCGCCTGCCGCACGAGCTCGACCGGCTCGCGCGCGAGCACGACGTGGTCGTCGTCGATTCGGCGCCGCATGCGCAGGCCGACTCGCGCACCGCGATCCGCTATTCGCATCTGGTGCTCGTACCCGTGCAGCCGTCGCCCATGGATTTGTGGGCGACGCTGCCCACGCTCGAATTGGCGCGCATGGAAAAGCGCCGCGCGATGCTGGTCATCAACCGCATGCCGCCGCGCTCGCTGCTGGCGGCCGAAATGGTGCAGAAACTCGCCGAGATCGACGTGCGGGTCGCCAACATCGTGCTCGGCAACCGCACCGGCTACGCCGCAAGCTTGGGCCACGGCCTCGGCGTGACCGAAGCCGAACCGGGCACGACCGCCGCGCTCGAACTTTCGCGCCTCGCCGACGAAGTGGCGCTCTACGCCGGCCTCGATTGATCCCAAGCGCCCGTCGCGACGAAGTCCGGATTCTTGAAGCCCTTTTTGCCGTAGTCGAGCAGCCGCCCGTGACCGACAAAGAGTGGTGTAGGATATCATATGGAGAAATCTGAACGATTTGCTGCTCAGTCCATATTGGTTGCAATAATGGTACAAGAGGTTGATTATAAAGCCTAAGTGGCAGTTAAATTTTTCAAGTTTCAGTAACCTCATTTGTCTCGCAGAGAGTATCTCAATGTCTACGAATGAAGTTTCCTTCGGAGAAACTGATTTGAACAAAGCCATGGTGCTCCAAAACGGATTGATTGCGCGAGCAACTGGTGGCGAGTTTGATGGTGGTGACCCGATGGCCTGAGCCCGTGAACTCACCCGGTTGAAGGTAGAGTCTGTTCCGTATTTGACCCTGTCTGGGTGGTTGTGGCAACGGGGCGAGGCGCGAAGCCCCGTGGGTAGCGCAGCGTCTCGTGATCGGCCCCCATCGAGTGGTCCGAGTAAAATGTTAGTGCATTGTGGCCTCCTTCGCCATTGTCGGCTGTAGGTGGAGCGAAGCGGAACCGGAAGGCGGCAATGGCGGCGTCGCGGTTTCCGGGGC
>JBILXZ010000106.1:0-4383 GCA_044378015.1 Tagaea sp. | reverse complement strand
TGCAGTGCCGCCGGCATTCCGGTCGTGATGTTCAATCGCGGCCAGGACGATCTGCGCTTGAGCGAAGTCACAAGCGACAATGTCGCGGGCGGTAGGCGTGCTGCCGAATTTCTCGCCGACGGCGGCCACAAACGCATCGCACACATCATGGGCTGGCAAGGCTCCTCGACGGGCCGCGACCGTGCGGCGGGTTTTTGCGCAGGCCTTGCCGCGCGCGGCCTCAAACCGCTCGCGATGGTAGACGGCGAGTATTCGCGCGACCGTGCGGCCGCCGTCGCGCGCGATCTCTTCAAGGGGCCCGCGCATCCCGATGCGATCTTCGTGGGCAACGACCACATGGCGTTTGCGGTCGTCGATGTGGTGCGCCACGAGCTCGGTTTGCGAATCCCCGAAGACGTTTCGATCGTCGGCTTCGACGACGTGCCGATGGCGGCGTGGCCGTCCTACGCGCTCACCACGATCCGCCAGTCGGTCGAGCCGATGGTGGCGGCGACGGTCGATGCGATCCTGGGCCAAATCGAAGGCGATCTCACGCCGCGCCGCATCCGCATCGATGGGCCGCTCATCGTGCGCCGCTCCGCCCGCATTCCCGAAGGATACGCACCATGAAAGACTTTGCACCGCGCTGGAAGGATCTGCCCGACTACATTCTGGGCGTGACCAAAGAGATCTGGGAAGAGCGCGGCATCGCCACGCTCGACCGCACCTATGCAGCCGACATTCCGGTGCGCACGCCGATGGGTGTCGCGCGCGGCAACAAGGCCGTCGTCGCCGCGACGATGGCGACGTTGCACGAATTTCCGGACCGCGCACTTTACGGCGAAGACGTTATTTTCTCGGGCGGCGACGACGCGGGCTATCTCTCCTCGCACCGCATCCTTACAACCGCCACGCATCGCCACGACGGCGCGTTCGGCCCGGCGACGGGCAAGCGCTACGCGATCCGCGTGATCGCGGAGTGTGCGGCCAAAGCCGACGTCATCTACGACGAATGGCTCGTGCGCGACTATGGCGGCATCGTGCGCCAGCTCGGGTTCTCGCCGCAGGATTATGCGCGCACGCTGATCGCGCGCGAAGGCGGGCCTGCAAAAGCCGCAAGACCCTTTGTGCCCGAGAGCGACATTCCAGGGCTCTATCGCGGGACCGGCAACGACAATGAATGGGGCGAGCGCTACGCGCAGACATTGACGCGCATCATGGCGGCCGATTTCGCGCATATCCATGCGAGCTACGACCGCGCGGTCGTCGGCGAATATGCGGGTGCGCGCCAGGCGATCGGCCGCGAAGAAGTCTCCGAATTCTGGCTCGGTCTGCGCGCCGCGTTCCCGTCAGCGAAATTTGCGATCCACCATCGCATCGGCATGGAGGGCGGCATGTTGCCGCCGCGTGCGGCAATTCGCTGGTCGCTCGACGGCACGCATGACGGCTGGGGTGCGTTCGGCGAACCCACGGGTGCGCGCGTACATGTGATGGGCATGGCGCATGCCGAGTTCGGTCCCTATGGACCCGACGGCGTCGGCTTGCGCCGCGAATACGCGCTCTACGACGAGGTCGCGATCTGGAAACAGATCCAGCTTCACACAGGTGCCGCATGACGCCGCAGGAAATGGAAGCGCGCATCGTGCGCTACGGCGATCTCAAGCCTTGCAAGACGGCGTTCATCGACGCGCACACGCCGGGTTCTGACCAGAAAGAGAACTTCACGATCATCGGCGGCGGCGTCTCCGAAAGTCCCGACCAGCACGTACATATCGCCGAGACGCCGGGCTTCAATATCGGGGCGGCCGGCCAACCACCCAAATGCCGCAACTCGCTGCACTACCACCGCACGGCCGAAGTGTTTTTTGTGCTCACCGGACGTTGGCGCTTTTTCTGGGGGCGCTTTGGCACGGCGGGCGAAGTGGTGCTCGAGCAAGGCGACATCTTTAACATCCCGACCGGTATTTTCCGCGGCTTCGAGAACATCGGCACTGACTATGCGATGGTGATGGCGATACTGGGCGGGAACGATGCCGGCGGCGGCGTGGTGTGGGCGCCGCACGTGATCGAAGACGCGCGCGCGCACGGGCTCGTGCTGGGCAGCAACGGTCGACTGTACGACACAGAAAAGGGCGAGCAGTTGCCGGCCGACGTGCCGCCGATGAAGCTACTGTCGGCGGACAAACTCAAAACGATTCCCGAACCCACGGCCGCCGACGTTGTACCGCATTATGTCGCGCGCTATTGGGATCTTGTCGCGCTCGCCGACCGCCAGCCCTGCAAGGTGATCGGCGAGCAGGGCCGCTTGCGCGACCGGCCCGGCTTCGAGGTCGAGCTGCTCGCGCGCGGCTCGCTTGGCCACGCGCCTTACACGCTCGACCGGCACGAGATCCTGATGCCAGTGCGCGGGCATTGGCGGCTTTCGTGGGGGAACGGGGCAACGACGCTCAATCCCGGCGACACCGCGGCGATCCCGCCGAGGCTCGCGCATTCGCTTGTGCCCGCCATGTCGGGCGAAGCGTCGCTCTATCGGGTGATGAACACTGACGATCCGGCCGGAGCGACCGGCCGGCTGCTTTAGAAGGAGATCGCTGTGGCGCTTTTGGCAACGCATGTAGGCTCTCTGCCGCGCACGCAGGACGTCGTCGATTTTCTGTTCGCGCGCGAACGCGGAGAGGCGTACGACCAAGCCGCGTTCGATGCGTGCATGGCGGCCGCCGTCGCGAAACTCGTCGAGCGCCAAAAGGCCGCCGGCATCGACATCGTGTCGGACGGCGAGACGTCGAAAATCTCCTACGCGACCTACGTGAAGGACCGCTACACGGGCTTTGGCGGCGACAGCCCGCGCAACGCGCCGGCCGATCTCAAAATGTTTCCAACCTTTCTCGAACGTTTGGCCAAGCAAGGCGGCACGCCGCAATACAGCCGCCCGCAATGCATCGGCCCGGTCGCGTCGAAAGGCCAGGGCGAACTCGGTAAGGACATCGCCGCCCTCAAGGCCGCGATGGCGACGCACGGTGTTACGCGCGGCTTCATGAACGCGGCCTCTCCCGGCGTGATCTCGCTCTTTCTGCAAAACGTCTACTACAAGACGCGCGAAGCCTATCTCGCGGCGTTGGCCGAGGCGATGCGCGCCGAATATCGAACGATTCTCGAGGCGGGCCTCGATCTGCAGCTCGACTGCCCTGATCTTGCGCTATCGCGCCATATGCTGTTTGCGCATCTCGACGACGAGGCTTTCCTGAAGGTCGCTTCTACGCATGTCGAAGCGCTCGAACACGCGCTGCAGGGCCTGCCGCGCGACCGCATTCGGCTTCATATCTGCTGGGGCAACTACGAAGGCCCGCATTGCTGCGACATCGACATGGCCAAGGTCTTTGCGCTACTGATGCGGGCACCCGCACGATATATCCTGTTCGAAACCGCCAATCCGCGGCACGGGCACGAATGGACCGTGTTTCGCGACCGATCGGCGGAAATCCCCGACGACATGGTGTTGGTGCCGGGGGTCGTCGATACCACGACGAATTTCGTCGAGCATCCGGACCTCGTCGCTCAGCGCCTCAGGCATTTCGTCGATGTCGTCGGTCGCGAGCGGGTTGTGGCCGGCTCCGATTGTGGCTTCGGCACGTTTGCGGGCTTCGGTGCGGTAGATCCGGAAATTGCGTGGGCGAAACTCGCTACGCTCAAAGAAGGGGCGCGCCGCGTCTGAGAGGCTTCACGCCTTGGCGATCGCGCCTGCGAATTTTTCAGCGATCATCAGCACGGGGATATTGTAATTGGCGCGCAGTGCCGTCGGGCACGACAAAGACAGACTGCGCAAGCAAGTTCTCGATCCAACGCTCAAACAATTGCCCTCTTGATTTTGTTCCATAATGCGTCGTTTGACTCAGCAAGATCTCTGTACCGAGACGGATCATGCTCAATCACAAGCGTCGGACCTCCATGTGGCTCTCGGTTGATTGCCTCGAACAGCGGTCGCATCCGCGCCTTTCTTGCGCGATACTCTTCATCTTTGTATCCCATAGTCTCAATAACTATCGTAGATCTCTTGGTTTTTTCTCCACGGCAGGACAGCACAAAATCGGGGATACAAACTTCTCTAGACGCGACGTCTACGCATTCAACCTCATTATCAATGACAGGAAGATCTGGGCCCATATCAAACAGAGGTTTTTCAATATCAATTTCTATTCCAAAGGTTTTCTTCACCCAAGTTCTACACTTGAGAATCTGACGAAATGTGGAGCGTTCCAGACCACTATCAACAAGCATCCAGCGAGAAAGCGATACGACCTGATCGGGCCCCATCGAGTGGTCCGAGTAAAATGTTAGTGCATTGTGGCCTCCTTCGCCATTGCCGGCTGTAGGTGGAGCGAAGCGGAACCGGAAGGCGGCAATGGC